>CALLJK010000032.1 GCA_938091745.1 Candidatus Bipolaricaulota bacterium | reverse complement strand
GGGTAGAGCGTGCGCGCGATCAGTCTTAAGAGTGTGCTCTTGCCCGAGCCGTTGGGACCGATCAGCCCTAGCGCTTCACCGCGCTCTACCGTGAGATTGATCTCCCGCAATGCCCAGAAGGGCTCGCAGCGCTCCCGATAGCGCTTATTAAACAGACCAATAAATCTTTCTTTAAGAGAATCGGTGCGATTGTGCCGGATGATGAACTGCTTCCAGACGTCGTGCACCTCGATAGCCGGTAGCATCAGAGATCCTCCGCAAAGAAGCGCTGCCGCCGCCGAAAGACCCAGCTGCCCACCAAAAGCGCCAGCCCAGCCCATAGGCTCCCCAGCAGCAGCATCTGAACGCTGGGCCAGCGGCCCCAGTAGAGCATATCGTGATATGCTGTAATGTACGCTGCCATCGGGTTAAGCTGAAAGAGCCAGCGTACTGACTCTGGCACCATCGAGAGATGATAGATAATAGGCGTCATCCAAAAAAGTATCATCAGGGCGACCTCAGTCAGATATTTGACGTCACGATAAGAGACGGTGATAGCAGACAGAAAGAGCGCCACGCCGAAGGTGAACACCACCTGCAGGAGCAGGACAAGAGGGTAGGCCGTGATCGCCGGAGTCCACGGAGCGCCGAGAAAGATCAGTGCTGGGAAAAAGACCAACAGCGCCAGCAGAAACTGAGCGAAGTGAAACAAGACTGTTGCGATGGGCAAGATCTCGCGGGGGAAAGAGATCTTCTTGATCAAGTTCGCGTTGGCCAGGACAGCTTCTGTCGCGGCCATCGTTGCCCCGCTGAAGAGATTCCACGGCAGAATCCCCACAATCAAAAAGAGCGGAAAATTCTCCACTTGCACACGCAAGATGTACTTGAGCGCCACAGAGTAGACAACGATCATCATCAAGGGGTTGAGCAGAGACCACAGAAACCCCAGGATCGAATTACGATACTTGACCTTGAGGTCCTTAATGACCAAGTTTTTTAAAAGCTCTCGATATTGAAAGATGGAGGGCTGCTTCTCTATCGCTTCGCTGCTCATGCAGAATAATTTTACCCCTTGCTATCTTGAAGTTCAAACTCTTGCTTGAGAAGTCTGCTAAAATTATACTGACGGTCTTAGGCAGTGCTAAGAGAAACCATGGATAAGGTTCTGTTTGTGGCTACAGTCTACACACACCTTGCTGCCTTCCATATCCCGTTCATGAAGCTTCTCCAAGGCTGGGGCTACGAGGTTCACGCCGCCGCATCTCCAGCGGAAGGCCATAAAGATGAAGTCGAGGCAGCCGGGGTCACATGCTGGGATATTCCCTTTGTACGGTCGCCGGTCAACCCGAAAAACTTCACTGCTTATCGGGAGCTGAAAGCTCTCCTGACCCAAGAGCGCTTTGATCTCATCCATGTCCACACCCCGATGGCCGCCTGGCTTGGGAGGCTCGCAGCCAAGCGGGCTGGCCAAGGGCCGGTGCTCTACACCGCTCATGGATTTCACTTCTACAAGGGCGCACCCTGGCCCTACTGGCTCTTCTATTACCCAGCCGAACGGCTCGCCAAACGCTGGACCGACGGCCTCATCGTCATGAACAAAGAGGATTTTGAGCGAGCTAAGCAAATGGGCTTTGAGGAAGGCAAAAACCTCTTCTTGGTTCATGGGGTAGGGGTTGATCTCAAACGTTTCGCTTCCGAGAATACAAATGGTGACCAGGTGCGAAAGGAATTGGTGATTAAACCCAGCGATATAGTGATCACCTACGTGGCTGAGTTTACCCCCACCAAGAATCACCCCTGGCTGCTCAAAGTTTGGTCTCGCGTAGCAGCGGAAGAAAATAACGCCCATCTCCTGCTTGTAGGGGAAGGAAAGCGCAAGACCGGGTTAGAGAAAAGCGTTGCTCGAGAATCAATGGCGCGGGTGAAGTTTCTCGGCTTCCGGAAAGATGTGCCGGATATTTTGGCAGCCACTGACATAGTAGTACATCCCTCAAGACGAGAAGGGCTTCCGCGAGGAGTAATGGAGGCTATGGCTGCGGGCAAGCCAGTGGTAGCCACGGATGTCCGAGGGAGCCGAGATTTGGTGGAACACGAGGTGACCGGCCTTCTGGTAAAGCTCGGCGATACCCAGGGCCTTGCGGATGCACTCTTGCGCCTCATCCGAGATCCCGAACTCAGGACCCGCATGGGCCAGGCCGGCCAAGAGAAGATTCAAGCATACTCCCTCGACCGCGTGCTCGAAGAGATGCGTGCTATCTACGCTCGATATTTGAACAAAGGGCTATCTAGTGATTAGCTCAAACAACTCGAAGATTGGAAGCGCTGGGCCGCCGCGGGCGGGAGTACGTCGAGAAATATCACGCCATCCCCGTGCTAGCAGAGAAGCTCAGCCGGTGCCTGGAAGAGGTACTACAAGCTACGCCTTGATCTCATCCCATCGACCATCTAAAATATGCTTACGAGACGTTCGTTTAAGGCTAGTCCTTAAGGGGTGTGTAAGAATGGCTAAGGTGCTCTCCTACAAGGTGGTCCTCGAACCGGCGGAGGAGGGCGGATACACAGTTTATGTCCCTTCCCTTCCCGGCTGTGTCAGCGAAGGGGATACATACGAGGAAGCTCTCAAGAATATCAGAGAAGCGATTGAGGGCTGGATTGAGGTCTCTAGAGAGTTCGGCGATGAGATACCGCCAAGCGACGTGATCGTTGAGACGGTGCAGGTTGCTGTATGACATGGCCAAGTTACCGACCGTCTCTGGGAGAGAAGTCGTCAGTCAAGTAGGAAGTCACATGATCTTGCGCAGAGAAGCACCGCCGAAGATGACTGTCTCCGTTCCTGATCACAAAGAGCTGAAGAGAAGGACCTTGAAGAATATCTTGCGCCAAGTTGGCCTTACAGTCCGCCAGTTCGAGAAGCTTGGCTGATTTCGCAGGGACCAATCCAAAGTCGAATGGGCCGCCGCGGGTGCGAATACGTCGAGCAATATCACGCCATCCCCGTGCTGGCGGAGAGGATTGTTCGGTGTATTGAAGAAGTATTGAGGGCTACGCCTTGATCTGATCCACCTGAGGGCTTACAATAACTCTATGGAGCGCAGCCGCGACTGGATGGATCAAGCTCAAGGCGATCTCGAACATGCCAAGCACGATCTGGAGCACGGCTTCTATGAGTGGGCGTGCTTCTCTGCGCAGCAAGCTGCGGAGAAAGCCGTCAAGGCTGTCTTTCAAAAATTGGGTGCCGAAGCCTGGGGCCATTCCGTTGCGGACTTGCTCAAGGAACTCTCTCACAGATGTAGAGTGCCGGAGGAACTCACCAACGGGGCTTTGGAGTTGGATAAAGCGTATATTCCCGCGCGCTATCCTAACGCTCACCCCTCGGGTTCCCCCAGAGAGCGTTACACCAAAGACGAAGCCGTGAGGCTGATTCACCATGCAGGGCGGATCATCGAGTTCTGTAAAAATCTTCTATCCCAAGCTGAGCCAACGTGAAGTCATCAGCCGTTTGCGAGCAGGGGTGCACGAGCTGGAGCAGCAGCTTCAGCTCGTCTCTGTGGTGCTATTCGGTTCTTATGCCAAGGGGAACTATACGGTGGGCAGTGACATAGACGTTTTGGTCGTCTATGCTGGCCCAGAGCGTCCCGATGCTTATGCTCTCGTCAAGCACGCTTTTAATCTCCCCAGACTGGAGCCCCATCTCTACACCCATGCTGAATATGAGCACTCGCGTGCGATGCTCGATAAGATGATCAAAGATGGGATCATAGTGCTTGATCGCCGATGAGCATTCATGGGATCACAGTGATTATGTCAGGAGTTATCGCTTTTGTGCTGCTGCGCCTGCTCATCCCGCGCTTAGCACACGCCGGGATCGTCGGGAAAGATATGAACAAGCCGGGTCAGCCCCCTATCGCGGAGATGGGCGGGCTTGGACTTGTGGGAGGCTTTAGCGCAGGTGTGCTCACCTTAATTGCCCTGCGCACGTTCTTCAAGATCGAAGTCCTTGCACCAGTAAGCACCGTTGAGCTTTTAGCTGTCTTATCTACTATTTTGTTCATCGCGCTCATCGGGCTGACCGACGATCTCGTTGGCGTCCACCAGGGGTGGAAAGCTCTTATCCCAGCGTTAGCAGCTATCCCCTTGGTCGTTATCGAAGTAGGCCAGAAGACGATGACCCTGCCCTTGATCGGCCCTGTGGATGTGGGCGTGCTCTATCCCCTGGTGCTCGTGCCCTTAGGGGTGACCGGCGCGGCCAATGCGTTCAATATGCTGGCGGGGTTCAACGGCTTAGAGGCGGGCATGGGCGCGGTCGCCGTGGGCGCGCTTGCCATCATCGCCGCGCACTTGGGGGAAGTGACATCATTAGTGCTCTTGCTCGCCGCATTGGGAGCACTTCTGGCAACGCTCTATTTCAATTGGTACCCAGCGAAAGTCTTCATCGGCGACGTGGGAACGCTCACCATTGGTACAGTCATCGCTACGGCGGTGATCTTGGGAAACTTCGAGTGGGCTGGCGTGATCGTGATCATCCCGCACGCGCTTGATTTTGTCCTCAAAGCCCGAAAAAGATTCCCCAGCACCGGCTGGTGGGGAGAATATCGCGACGGCAAGCTCTACTGCCCCGCGCATGGGCCGGTTGGGCTGGCCCAGCTGATTCTCAAGTTCAGTGGGGGCCTGCACGAGCGCATCCTGGTTTTGATTCTTATGGGGCTTGAGGCGCTCTGCGGGCTTGTGGCGATCGCCTTCTACACGCTTGCGTCATAACGCCAAGACTCGTAAGATAGAATCGCCATGGCTGCTAGAAGAAAGCCCAGCGAGCACGCACTGGCTATAGCCGAGCTCTTCCCACCCCAAGGGGAGTGGACGGAGCGAGAATACTTTGCTCTCCCTGATACAAATCGCTATATTGAACTTTCGGAGGGGAGACTGATCATGCCGCCGCATCCAACATACGCTCATCAGACAGCGTTGCAGAATCTCTTTCTTCAGCTCAATGAGTTTGTCGAAAGTCGCCAGCTTGGCGTTGTGCGCTTTGCGCCGCTGCCGGTGCGCCTGTGGCCGGGCGAGATCCGCGAACCCGATATCTTCTTTATCTCCAAAGAGCACCACGATCGCATCGGGGAGCAAGCTTGCGGTGTGCCCGATCTCGTCGTCGAAGTGCTCTCTCCAGCGACGCGCGAGGCCGACCGCGGCGAAAAATTCTTCGAATACGCCAAGGCCGGCGTCCACGAGTATTGGCTCCTCGACCCAGAGAAGCGTTCGATAGAAGTCTATACTCTGCACGGTCAGGTCTATGAGCCGTTCGTGCTTTCAGGCGAGAGAGCGTGCTCCAAACTCTTGAATGGCTTCTGCGTCAGCCCTCACGAGGTCTTTGCTTAAAATTCTTCGCCTCCACGCGTAGATAAAGATTTTTCCGCACCAGATCAGGAGACTTGACAAACCCTCCCCGTTATGATATGCTTGTGCTAATATATGTATAATCATATATCTGGGTGATCATAGTGTCATTGAAACACGCGTTGCTCGGCTTTCTAAGCTTTGGGCCGGCAACAGGCTACGAGCTGAAGCATGCGTTTGAGAACTCGATCCAGCACTTCTGGAACGCTGATCTCAGCCAGATCTACCGCACCTTGGAGAGCCTCAAGGACGAAGGGTTCGTCACGATGCGCATCGAGCACCAAGAAACCAAACCCCCAAAGCACATCTACTCGCTCACGGAGAGCGGGCGAGCCGAGCTGATACGCTGGCTCAGCGAGCCTACGGTCGAGCTGCCCACCGTGCGCAACCCATTTCTCTTCAAGGTCTTCTTCGGGGCACTCCTGCCCAAAGAGACTGTATTAGAACATCTGCGGCGCTTCGATGCAGCCTTGCACGAGCGCCTCGAGATCTACAAACAGATTCAAGAGTATCTGCCCAAGCGCTGTCGCGAGCAAGGGTTACGTGCTCATAAACCCTTCTTGCTCGCCACAGTGCGCCTAGGGCTAAGAAATTTAGAAGTCCAACAGCAATGGTGCCGCGAACTCATCTCAGAGATCGAACGACTATAAAGGAGCTCCCATGATCTTACAAACAAAAGAGTTGACGAAAGTCTATCGCGTTGGCAAAGAGGAGATCCCTGCACTGCGCGGGGTTAACTTCGCGCTTGACGTCGGGGATTTCGTCGTCATCAACGGTCCATCGGGCTCGGGCAAGACGACCTTCTTAAACTTAATCGCGTGCATTGACAAGCCCACGTCTGGGGAAGTCTATATTGACGGGCAGCCGACTAGCCAACTCTCCGAAGGACAATTAGCGGAGCTGCGCAAACGCAAGATCGGCTTGGTCTTCCAGACGTTCAATCTCATCCCGGTCTTGTCGGCCTATGAGAACGTCGAGTACCCGCTCATTCTCTTGGGCGTGGGTCGAAAAGAGCGCTACCAGCGCACCATGGCGCTCTTGGAGGAAGTTGGGTTGAAAGACTTAGCCAAGCGTCGGCCTGATGAGCTTTCGGGAGGCCAGCGCCAGCGTGTCGCTATCGCCCGCGCCTTAGTCACTAACCCGAAGTTGGTGCTTGCTGACGAGCCTACAGCGAACTTAGATTCTGAGACAGGCAAGCAAGTGATGTCGATTATGCGACGGCTCAACGAAGAGCACCATGTGGCGTTTCTCGTCGTCACCCACGATCCCGTGGTGACGCAGTACGCGCAACGCACTGTCAAGATTCGCGATGGGCAACTCTTCGACGGAGGACGCACCAATGGAGCTTAAGCTGCTCATCCCTTTAAGAAACTTATCGCGCAATCGCCGACGCACGCTGCTGAGCTTGGCGATCATTGCCCTGGGGACAATGATGATCTATGCCGTGCGCGGCTACGTCGACGATAGTATCTTGAGCTATCGCGCGAACACTGTGAAACAGTTTGGGAACTTTCAGATCGCCTCGCCTCTGCTGTGGGCAGAGCAGACCGAGAATTTTGAATATCTTATCCCCCCTGAGAGTGTGGCGCGTATTGGCGCTATTCTCGAGGAGATCCCTGAAGTCACAGCGTATACGGTGCAGCTTGGTCTCTCTGGGCTGGCGATCACTGAGCGCAAGACGAAAGTCGTGCGCGCGACGGCTCTTGAGCCGCAAAACCCAGCTCTAGACTATAACGATCTTGTCGTAGAGGGATCGGGGTTGAATCCCGACGACCGCGCAAAAGTCTTGATCGGGCGCACTCTTGCTGAAGAGCTCCAGCTCAAGCCCGGTGATTTCTTTACGATGACGACGACGACAGTCGATGGCGCTTATAACGTCGGCCCCTTGCAAGTCGCAGGCATCTATACGCTCAACAACGCCATCGCCGAGGGCCAGCTCATCTTCGTGCCTCTCAGCTATGGGCAGATTCTGCTGGACACCACCGGGGTCACAAAAGTCATCGTCACAACGAATACTATTGATAACACGGAGCGCGTCGCGGCGCTGGTGCAGCGCAAGCTCACTGAAGCGGGCCTTGACTTTGAGGTGCGTACGTGGGAGCAGCTCGCAGAGTTTTATCGTCAGATTAAGGGCTTTTTCGATATTCTCTTTGGGTTTTTGACGATTGCCGTCTCGGTGCTCGTCTTCTTTATAGTCTTACAAGTGTTGACGCTCTCGTTTCTCGAGCGCACGCGCGAAGTCGGGACGATTCGGGCTATTGGGACGAAGCGCTATCAGGTCTTCTTGATGTTCTTCATGGAGAGCGTCTTTTTGGGAGTGTTGGGAAGCCTCGTCGGGATCGTAGTGGGCTGGCTGGCCGGGCAGGGCTTTAACTCGGTAGGGATAGGCTGGACGCCGCCGGGGGCGATCGAACCAATCCCGGTACAAGTGCGCTTGGGGCTGCAGAACGCGATCGCGCCGTTGGTCATCAGCACGGTAGCGACAATGCTCTCGGCGCTCTACCCGGCTTTACATTCGGCACGACTCAACGTCGTGGAAGCGCTCGCGTCCAAGTGAAGGAGATGGAACGATGTTCTTGAAAATTGCTGCACGGAATGTCCTGCGCAATAAGCGCCGCACTGCGTTTAGCTTAGGCGTGACTGCCCTCGGCGTCGCTATTCTCTATTTCGTCGTGGGCTTTATCACTGAGAGCTTCGAGTCTATCAAGATCAATCTCGCGCAGGAGATCGGCGCGGTGCAGATCGCCGATGCAAAGCTCTTTGACAATAAAACTGAGCGCTATGAGTATCTCATTCCGCCCCAGACCCTTGAGCAGATCCTAGCGCTTTTGCAAGACGATCCCCGCGTAACTGGGTACACATGGACGCTAGGCTTTGCCGGGTTGATCGGCAACGAGAAGAATAGCACTTTAGTAGTGGGGCGCGGCCTGGTCCCCGGTAACCCTATAGAAGACTACAGCCGGGTCGTTGTGGACGGACGCCCGCTCACCAACGACGGCACCCCCCAGATCTTAGTTGGGCGCCGACTCGCCGAGAAGCTGAACGTCCGTCCCGGCGATATTATCAATGTTGCCAGCGGCACAGCCAGCGGCGCGTTCAACGCCGCCAGTGCGACAATCGTCGGCACCATTCGTTACAATAATATCACGCAAGAGGGCCAGATCGGGATCGTCAACTTAGAGTTTGCCCAGAATCTTCTGCGCACCCAGGGGGTCGAGCGCGTCATCGTCCAACTCAAAGATATAGACCAAGCTGAAGCGTTCGCCCAAGAGATCAGAGCACGGCTTGCTGCCCTAAAGATCCCGCTCGACGCGCGCCCGTGGCAGAAGCTCACAACGTTTTATGACTCGATTCGCGCGTTCTGGGGCGTCTTCGCCGCGTTCACAACGATGGGGGTCTTTGTATTGGTCTTCTTCAGCGTCTTAGAAGTCTTGACGATGTCGTTCTTGGAGCGCACCCGTGAAGTCGGCACGATCAGGGCCATCGGCACGAACAGATCACAAGTCTTTCGGCTCTTCGTCACGGAAGGGGCGATCCTAGGAGTGCTTGGGGGGTTGCTGGGAGTAGCCTTGGGTACAGTCTTGGGGCTATGGTTGAACAATGCTTCGATCCAATGGCTGCCGCCGGGGGCGCTGGATCCCGCTCCAGTACAGATCGCTGTCAATCTGTCCGTTGCCGTCGTGCCATTCTTAACAGCCTTGATCTCGACGTTCCTGGGCACGCTCTACCCGGCGTGGCAGACCGCCCGGAAAAATATCGTTGAAGCGTTAAGCTATGTCTGAGAACTTCAAGAAAGGAGCACCTATGAAGAGACTCACACAGTACGTTCTGTTGGCTGCCCTGGCAGCCGCGGTGTTGGGGATCGTTCTCGTGGCGCAGCCTGCGCCTACTGACGATCAGCTTTTGGAGGCGTTCGATAGAGCGCGCTTTGTCGAGTCCCCGTCGTTCACGATGACCGTCGAAGTTGTCGCTGATAGACCTGATGGCACTAAACAAGCCATCGTGCAGCTCTACTTCAAAGAGATCAACGGGAAGCGCTACGCGCGTATCGAGTTTCTCGCTCCAGAAGATCTGAAGGGCCAAGTCTACGTGAGCACGCCGGATGGGGTGTTCTTTTGGCAGCCGGGATTAGCAACGCCGCTCAAAGTGAGCGGACGTCAACAGGTCTTCGGCGACTCCAGCGTGTCCGAGACCGTGGGCATTCAGTTTAAGGGTGATTACAAAGTCAAGGCTCGCAAAGATGTGACGCTCCCAGGGAACAAAGCCGGCCTGGAAGTCGACCTCGAAGCGACGGAGAAGAGCGTAGCGTTTCAGAAAGTGACTGTCACCGCTGACAAAGCCACGCTGCGCCCGGTCAAAGCGCGGCTCTTTGCGCTCAGCGGCGACCCGCTCAATGACGTCACGTATCAAGAGTACGCAACGCTCGACAAGGACGAGTACGTCAAGAAACAGCTTATCGAGAACCAACTTATTAAGACGAATAAGACGCTTTTGACGATCACCAAGATCGAAGCCAAAGATCTTCCCAACGATCTGTTTGACCCTAATAAATTGGGGAAGTGAGCATGGTGCGAGCACGGTGGATGCTCTTAGTGGGAACACTGTTGGTGGGCTTGACGGCAACGAGTCAAGAAGTCCCATTATTCAGTGAGCTGACAGAACTGAAGCGCGAGGCGCTCGCGGTCTTCTCTGAGATCCTCAAAGACGGGAGCGCCGCGGAGCGCCTCAGCGCCGTCAATAGCCTTGTGCGCTCTGGGGACGACTCCGTCGTGCCCCTGCTCACCGAGCGCCTGCTCAAAGACGATGCGTCGTTTGTGCGGCGCGCCGCAGCTGAAGGGCTTTTTCGGTTTAATTCCGTGCACGCTGCAGCCGCACTGCGTCAAGCAGCTCGCACGGATAGCGTCGCGAGCATCCGCTGGGCCGCAGCCATCTCGCTCAGAGACCCAAATGTTATCACGGAACTGCTCGCTGAGCAGGAGACGCTCGCCGCCGCAGCCGTCTCGTTACAAGACTCAGCGTTTGCAGCACGTCTTCCTGGAACTCTGTGGCCCACCGCAGAGACCGCACTGCTATTAGCCTTTCCCAATCGTGAGGCTTTCAATGTCGTCGAGCGCGCTGCGATGCTGAAGGCGCTCGCGCAGCTTCGCTCCCTAGCAGCCATTGTGCTCTTCTCTCAGACCTTGAGCGATTCAACAGAAGACCCGTTCGTGCGCGGTTCGGCTGCGTTCGCCTTGGGAGCCCTAGAGGTGCGTAACGCCGTGCCGCAGCTAATTGTAGCGCTATCTCTGGACTCAGAAGCGATTCAAGTCGGCGCTGCCGGGGCATTGGGGCTGCTGCGCGATCCCGCGGCTCTGGGCGCTTTGAGTGATCTTTTGCTCATGGGGCGTTCGCCGCAGGCGCGCATCGCTGCCGCTAACGCGCTTGCTCTGTTAGGCAGTCAAGCTGTGTCAGCGCTGGCTCAAGCGCTGCTCACTGATAGCGTGCCGACGGTGCGCCAAGCATCTCTGCGAGCGCTGCGCCAGATCAAGGGAAGAGAAGCGACGCAAGCCGTGCTCGCTTTTCTTGCGAGCAATTATCTCCAACAGTGCGATCCGAATTCGTGTGGGAGTCTTGCGCTCGAGACCCTCAAGGCGCTGGCAGAACTCGGTCAGGCTCAGCTCGCTTTACAAGTGACTCGAGCGACGCTCGATGCTCTGCGCGAGGCGCTCCCGTTTCTGTTTGTCTTCGCTGAGAGCGATCTTGTGCAGACGTTGAGCATCGTTGGGCGTGCTGCCCCGGAGTTGTTTGACTTGCTCTTGCGAGACCCTAGCCCATTCGTGCGCGCGTTAGGGGTCGCGGCGTTTTCAGCCGTCTATCAAGCTGAAGCACGAGTAGTGCTTCTCAGATACGTCTTGGATGAGAATATTTTAGTACGCCGTGCAGCTCTCGAAGGGCTTTCTCTTTGGGCCACGCCTGATGATACCAAGCTGTTTGCTCCATTTGTCACAGACAGTGATCCGCGCACGCGCGTCGCAGCGCTTTCAGCGCTCGCTCGTGTGGGCGATGGGCAAGCTCTAGAGCCGTTACGTCGCGCCTTGCGCTCAGAGAGTCTCTCTGTGCGCTTGGATGCTGCCGGGGCAGCCCTCGCCTTCGCCATTCGATGGCTGAAGACGCCGCAACCGCGTATTCCATGAGTGAGCCTATGCCAAAGATCTATAGACTATCACGTGCTCAAGTTGTGCCGGCCGATCTCGAGAGCGTCTGGGAGTTCTTTGCTACCCCACGCAACTTAAATAGACTGACTCCTCCGGAGATGCACTTCACTATTCTCTCTGGAGCCGACGAGCCCATGTATCCCGGTCAGCTTATTGAATATCGCGTTCAAATTGTGCCGGGCATAGTCGTGCACTGGCTGACGGAGATCGTCCACGTCGAGCCCAAGCGGCTCTTCATTGACGAACAGCGTTTTGGCCCTTATGCGTTCTGGTATCACGAGCATCGCTTCGCACCCACTCCAGAGGGGACACGCGTCGAAGATCACGTGACGTATGCGCTGCCGTTCGGACCCTTAGGGAAGCTTGCTCATGCGCTGTGGGTGCGGCGTCAGCTTGAATATATCTTTGATTTTCGCCGTCGCGCTATCGCAGAGATCTTCTCTCGGCATTCAAACGCTCACGACACTGAGATGCGCTGATCCCGTACAGGCGCACGACTTTCTCCCGAAAGCTCTGCCCGGAGAGAATCTCGACTTTGCTCTTGGGAAGATCGAAGACGTCAGCCAATAGTGCAATCACAGCGTCGTTGGCTTTATTGCGCTCCGGCGGCGCCGTCACTTCAACTAAGAGAGAATCATTACGCACCCCCACAATCGCGGTGCGGCGCGCCCGCGGCTTGACGCGAATTCTTAGCACTACGCCTGCCTCATCTTCTCGCAGCATAGCTTTCAGTGTACACGCTGCGCCCTCGATTTGACAACGGCGCGGGGGTGATGCTTTACTCTCTCTTATGATCTGCTGGCGCGATCTTCTGAGCGAATTGCCAGAGCCGTGGCTGGTGATGGTCTGCGGGCTGGTGGGCGTGGGTAAGACGACTATTGCGCGTCAGATCGCGCGCGAGCTGCGGGCACAGTATCTCAGCACTGACAGAGTGGGCTATCGGCTCTTCGGGCAGAATCGCTCTTACGATGACGAGTACTATCGCCAAGTTTATGAGTATATGATCGTCCGTGCGCATCGCGCTTTGCGTAAGCACCGTTCTGTCGTCTTAGACGGGACGTTCTTGCGCCATGAGACACGTCAGAGATTCTTCGCAGAGTTTCGTGAGAACGCTTCACTATGGGTTGTCTTCGTAACGTGTCCCGAAGAGATCGTGCGAGTGCGCTTGGAAGCGCGTCGTGCTGCATCGCTGCACGAGCGCGGGTATTCTGATGGGCGCTATGAGATCTATCAAGCGATGAAAGAGAAATTCAGTGACGGCTGGAGCGACCCGCGCTCAGAGAAGATTTCGTTCGTCACAGTAGATACAGCTTTAGGGGAAGCTCAAATTCTCGAAGTGCGAACTCAGAATCGCAACTCTGAACTTTTAACTGAGAACTATCTTTTTGGTGGGTGGTAGAGGATTTGAACCTCTGGCCTTCTGCACGTCAAGCAGACGCTCTTCCGCTGAGCTAACCACCCGTGGAGGCGGCGACCGGAATCGAACCGGTGCATTAGGGTTTTGCAGACCCTTGCCTTACCACTTGGCTACGCCGCCACAAGCAAAGCTATTGTAGCGCTCCCCATCCCGCCTGTCAAGTCCCCAGCTTGGCAAGCGCTCGTATCTTCAGCTAAACTTAAAAGAGCAAGGAGGCCCTTATATGAAACGTCTCGCGATTGGCAGTGTCTTGATTGCTCTTCTTATGGGCGGTCTGGGCGGGGCACAGCAGCCCCTCGGCCCGAATGTCACGATCTACAGCGATTTGGCTCTCGTCGAGGAGATGCGCGCTATCAGCGTCCTTGAGGGGGAGCGCGACTACCTTCTCGAAGACTTGCCCAAGAGCATTCTGCCCGACTCTGTGCTCTTCCGCTCGCTCAACGATATCCAGATCGTCGAGCAGGAGTTCTTGCCTGCGCAAGACCTGACCGGCTGGCAGCTCCTGCAGAACGCTGTGGGTCAAGAAGTCGAAGTAACGGTGGCCCGTGGCTTGATGCCTAAAACATACCGTGGCACACTGCTCAGCGTTGAAGACGGGATTGTCTTACAAGAAGTGACCGGGCGGATTCAGATTCTCAAAGACTTCAGTGAAGTCTCGTTAGCTCAGCTTGCAGATTATCGCACAGCCCCAGCGCTGCGCTGGCGCATCCAGAGCGCTGTTTCTCGCGAAATCCCGGGGCGCTTGAGTTATCTTGTCAGCGGGCTGAGCTGGTCAGCGTATTACACAGCGATCCTCAACGAAGCTGAAAATCAAATGAAGCTCGCAAGCTGGGCAACGGTGCAGAACATGAGCGGGCGCGATTACCCAAATGCCAAGCTGACCCTCATCGCTGGGGAGTTGCGCCGCGTGACGCCACCCACACCAATGCCTGCGCCGCGAGCCGTTCCCCTCGCCGCCCAAGAGAAAGAGATCGAGACCAAACCCGCATTCGAATATCACGAGTATCGCCTTCCCTATCGGACGACGCTCAAAGATAAACAGACCCTTCAGCTCTCTTTCTTGAAAGCCGATGCGGTCACGGTCTCGAAGCACTATGTCTACGAGGCAGCACTCGCGCCCCAGGTGCGCGTTGAGATTCGCTTTAAGAACGAGAAAGCCGATGGGCTTGGCTTACCTCTGCCTGCCGGCGTCGTCCGGCTCTACAAAGAAACCAAAGACACAATACAATTGATCGGTGAAGATTCTGTGGGCCATACGCCCATAGGCGAAAAAGTCGCGCTCGTGCCGGGGATGGCTTTTGATCTGAAAGCCGAAAGAGTTCTCAAAGACAGACAAATCATTGGGCGCGACGAGCTAGGCCGCGAACTCTATCGCGACACGTATGAAATCACGCTGCGCAATCAGAAAGATTCTAACGTCGTGATCGAAGTGAAAGAGCGCCTTCAGGGCGTATGGAAGATCGTATCGAGCGAGCCGAGCTACGAAAAGCTTGACGCAAGTACGGTGCTCTTCACAGTTCCCGTGAAGGCGCACGACGCCGCGAAAGCCACGTATACTGTCGAGTGGAAGTACTAATGCTATGGAGGAATTTCTGACGCAACCTGATGGGCCGTATCTGCCGAACGCGATGCAGAACTACGCGCGGGCGATAGAAAAAACGCTCGCCGAGGTTCCCGTCGTCAACGGCGTGGTGACGCTCGAAGCCCTGTGGATGGAGCTGGGGCTGCCGCGCGATCTCATCATTGAAGTCTTTGAGACGATGGAGATCAAGCTGCCGCCGCACGTCGAACGTGTCATAGGGCCCAACGGGCAGATTCTGGCCCAGCAGAAGAAGCCCGAACAGAAAGACTCTCTCGTATGAGCGAGATTCGCTTCGGCACCGATGGTTGGCGCGGCGTGATCGCGCGCGATTTTACGTTTGCCAATGTCGGCCGCGTCGCTTGTGCGATTGCTGAGTATCTGAAAAGCCCGCAGCGGCGCGCTTTGGAAGTCTACAAAAAATGGGGCGTGGCGTATCGTCCTCCCGAGCGCGGCGTCGTCATCGGCTACGATACGCGCTTTCTGTCCAAAGAGTTTGCTGTGCACATTGGGCGCATCTTGCAAGATTCAGAAATCCCCGTCTGGATCGCGCACGAGCCTGTGCCCACCCCGACGCTCTCGTATGCTGTCTCTCATCATCAGGCTGCCCTCGGCGTGATGGTGACGGCAAGCCACAACCCGCCCGAATACAACGGCGTCAAAATAAAGATAGAGTACGCGAGTTCCGCCCCACCCAGCGTCACCCAGCTCATCGAGTCTCTCGTCCCCCACGAAGTGCCGACGCCCAAGACCCCACAGAGCGAGCTCAATTTTGCAGACTTCAAAAGCCCCTATCTTGCCAGAATTCGTCAACTTATTGACGCAGAGTTGCTGCAGCAGAGCGATCTCTGTGTCGTGATTGACGCGATGTATGGGGCCGCACGGGGGTACGTCGCCGAGATTCTTAAAGAGCTAGGGGTAGAATTTCTCACGGTGCGCCACGGGGACAATCCGCGCTTTGGCGGGAAGAACCCTGAGCCCATCGAGAAGAATTTAAGCCCGCTGCGGGCAGTGCTCGCGAGCGAACGGCTCAAGAGATCGAAGAGTGCCAAGCGCTTGCTTGGGGTCGTCACCGATGGCGACGGCGATAGAGTCGCGGCGATGGACGAGCGCGGACACGTGATAGACTCCCATCGCTGTTTTGCCCTGCTTTTGAAGCATTTGCTGAAGAAGGGCTGGCGGGGGAAGGTCGTCAAGTCGTTTGCGCTCTCAGATATGATCGACACACTCGCTGTCAAAAATAATTTAGAGCTGGACGAAGTCCCCGTGGGGTTCAAATATATCTGCGAGAAGATGGTCCGCGAAGACGTCTTGATCGGGGGCGAAGAATCCGGGGGCATCGCGATTAAGAATCACATTCCCGAACGAGATGGCGTGCTCAATTCTCTGTTACTCTGCGAGATCGTGGCGCAGTCGAAAAAGCCCGTGAGTGAGATCGTCGAAGATCTGTTAGCTGAAGTCGGCCCACATTGGTATGACCGACGTGATTTACACTTAGAGAGCAGACTAGAGATTGTCGAGCGGGTGAAGCGTCGGCCACCAAAACAAATCGCGGGCTTGGAAGTCATAAAGACAGAGATGCTCGACGGGGTGAAGCTGCGCTTCCCGCACGGGTGGTTGCTGTTGCGTGCCAGCGGGACAGAGCCGTTATTAAGGCTCTACTGCGAGCTGGACTCGCTCGACAAGGTGCGCGAGGTCTTAGATGAAGCAGAGCGCTTCGCCAAGGGCAACGTGAGCTTGTGGGGGAGGGGGGTGTAATAGAGATGCTGAAGAAGTGTACTAACTTGGGACTCTTGCTCGTAACTGCGCTTGCGGCCGTCGGGTGTGCGGTCACAAAGATGAGCTTGGAAGCAGGGGAACAGAAACCCATACTGCAACCGCAAGCCAACTCAGCCCTCGAGACTTATGATGATCTCCTCCTTCGTGTAGCGCGGCAGGTTCCAGCCTTCGGCGGCATGTTCTTCGAGTTTCAGGGTCATCACTATACGGGGGTGCTCTCCATATACTTGCTCGACGCCTCACACAAAGACGCAGCGATGCGGGCCATCATGACCGTCTTCACCCCTATCTATCCAGATCTCCTGCCCCCGCGCGAGATCCGCGTGCTTCAGGCAGACTATAGCTTTCTGCAACTGAAGGAGTGGTTTGATCGCATAGGGGTCTTGCATACCATGCCCGACGTGACTATGAGCGACATCGATGATTTGAGCAACCGTCTCAAGATAGGGCTAGTGAAGATGGATGCCGAGACGATTGCTTTGGTTGAGCGAGAACTGGCCAAGCTGGAGATTCCGCGCGAAGCCGTCATCCTGGAGGAGACCGGGCCTTTCGTAGAAGAGACGCTGGACATCGCGCGAGCGCTAGATACCAACAACAACGGCTTTCTCGATGACCTTGAAATCTTAAGGGCTCTAGACTTATGGATTCGTCGGGCACCGGTGCCTAGCATTGCGGCAGTGATCACTGATATTCAGCTATTAGAACTACTCAAGCTATGGCAGTCACGCCAGTTTTTACTGGCCGAAGAGTGATAATTTTATGTGTTTCAAAAAGTAGTCAGAGCTTTTAGCACTACTGGTAACCGGCGGGAGTGAGCAGATGATGCCCAGGATACTCGTAGTGACTTGGTTTGCACTGGTGCTCGGCACAGGAAAAACAGTATTATCATTGGCATTGATATTGGTGTGAGCTTGTGGGGGAAGTGATTGGCAACCATAGACGCAACTGCATTGCTCTACAGAAGTGCAGCTTCAGCAGATTGTTGCCCAAGGCAGGCACGAGCATCAGCAAGGTCGCACACGCCGTATCAAGTCTCTGCGCGAGCTGCGTTGATGAAGCATCCCATACGGCAACGAAGTGCTGTTTCACGACATCGGTCCTCACAGTGCAGTTTATGAAGTAAGCTAAGGGGATAGGGATGACCAATATTCTTCTGTTGTTTATTTTACTGTGATGGCAAGTCCTCCTCGCGCTAGCTCCTTCTCTTTTTCCGCAACTAAAAGACGCGTCTTGATCACCGTATCTGGGTTAAGCGAGATGCTGTCAATCCCGCATTCGACTAAGAACTCCGCGAACTCTGGGAAGTCTGACGGCGCCTGACCGCAGATCCCAATCTTGCGCCCTTTGCGACGCGCCACGTCAATGACGTGCTTGACTAAGCGCTTCACGGCTTCGTTGCGCTCATCATAAATGTGCGCCACAAGCTCCGAGTCGCGATCCAAGCCCAGCGTCAATTGAGTTAAGTCGTTGCTCCCGATGGAGAAGCCGTCGAAGATCTCCGCAAACTCTTCAGCTAAGATGACGTTGCTAGGTATCTCGCACATCACGTAGACTTCTAGATCGTTCTCGCCCTGGCGCAGCCCAAACTCCGCCATCGTCTCGATGACTTTGCGCCCTTCTTCTGGAGTGCGACAGAACGGGATCATCACTTTGATATTCTTTAAGCCCATCTCATCGCGGGCTTTCTTCAGCGCTTGGCACTCCAGCCCAAATGCGTCTTTGTATTTGGGATCATAATAGCGCGCCGCGCCGCGCCAGCCGATCATCGGGTTTGACTCATTGGGCTCGTAGAGTGCGCCGCCAATCAAACTCGCGTACTCGTTCGACTTAAAGTCCGAGAGTCGGACAATCACGTCATTGGGCCAGAAGGCTGCAGCAATCTTGGCGACCCCCGACGCGAGCTTGTCCACAAAGAACTGAGCTTTGTCAGCGTAGCCCACGGTGCGCTCGTCTATCTCTTTAATGATCTGAGCGATCTGGGGATCGTGAGCGGCGCGAGCTTTAAGAGCATCATATTCTAAGAGCGCCTTGGGATGAATCCCAATATGAGAACTAATGATAAACTCTTCGCGAGCGAGTCCCACACCGTCGTTGGGGATGCGCGCCTGCGCAAACGCTGTCTCTGGGATGCCCACGTTCATCATAATTTTTGTGCGCGTTCTGGGGAGTTGCGCGACATCTATGCGATCTACTCGGAACTTTAATCGTCCAGCGAAGACGCGCCCCTCGCCCTGGGAGCAGTCTACAGTAACTTCTTGGCCGGTCTGAATCTTGTGCGTTGCGCCCTCAGCGCCGATGACGCAGGGGATCCCCAATTCGCGCGAGATGATCGCGGCGTGACAGTTCCACACGATGACCGGTGTATAGTTTCGCGTAAAGACCACATACGTATGATGATCTTGAACCTCGATGTTATACACGGGTTGAGCAGGCAGCTCCGCTATCTTACGCGCACGCCACATGCGGAAGTCGCCCTCTAGGATACGCTGGAGCTCTTCTTGGGCTGCGTGCGGTGCTCGCGGCAGCACCCGCTCGCGGACCTTGCGTGCGTCAATCAAGCGGTTCTGCTGCACATATGTGAGCAGATACCCCTTGTCATTGACTTGATAAGCGATATCCCCAAGGATTTGCCGTGCGGCCAAGAGGCGTGTTCCTAATCGTTTCTCGCCCACAGGACCCCGAACGCGCTTCGTGCGCGCAAGCAGCTCCTTGAGCCGTTCCACTATCTGTATGTTATAGCACCGACCGCGCTGAACGCTGACGCTGGGGAGAATGCCTAAGCGCAAGGCCGCTATAATCAAGCCCTCCACCAGCTGCGGATCACCGCAATAGATATGCACACGCCCGCTCCCCCAGTTGGACCCATAGGTGCCGTCCCCATCTACAGCCCCGGCGAGAAAAGCAAACAACGACTCCTCATCGAGGTGCAAGACCCACGGCACAAGATTCTTATAGATATGCGAGAGCTGCGCCGCGGGGGCCTTGCGATAGCACCGATAATCGGTGGCCCAGCCGGCGATGGGGCGTTCGCGCACGATCCCCCTACGATACTTTTGCCGTCCTGAACTGAGGGGGGTACCGAAGGCCTGAACAAAGTGCTCGCGCACGGCCTCGATGAATGAGAGCCGCTCCACAGTTGCTTTTTGAGTAAAAGTCACACTCCCGCGACGCGATGAGAGCGCTATATGACCATCGGTGAAGAGCGCGCCGCACAGATAAGCAAGCGTCGGATCTCCATAAGCATTATGCAGGCCCGGGATACGATCCGCCATCAGGGCCATCTCTTGCCGCTGTAATAATTCTGCCAGCGGGCGCTCGACGATGCAACGATCTGCAAGGGTGACCATGCGATGATCTGGCGTCACGTCGAGGGTGTTCTGTACTCCTAAGCCCTTTTGAGAGAAGGCTACGCGCCACACCGGAGCCTCACGCCGCATTGCGGAGAGAATGGGCTTCCATTCTATCCGGAGGGTCTGAGGATTGAGAGCTAGTGTGTACAAGCTCTTGCCTCGATAGACTTCCTCGTAGACCTCGCCGAGGGTCTTAAACCCCTCTTGAGTGAGGATTTTCGTGTCGCCGCTGAAACAGGTCCTCCCCCCGCGCTCGGTGACAATCGCCGAGGCGATCTTCATGATCGGCTCCCAGTCGGGATCGGTCATTTCAGTCACTAAGACTTCGCCAGCGCGGAAGCGCCCGATCTCGGAGACGTCACGAATGACGTGGGCTTTGCCTTGGCCGATCTTGCTGCCCACCGGCTCACCGCGCACCAAGAGCTTCCCTGTCTCCTCAAGCACATAGCTCTCGAGCTTACTTGCGCTCTTGGCTCCGTGTACGGTCTCCGGCCGCGCCTGCACAATAAAGAGCTTTTGCGTCACTCCGTCCTTGGCCCACTCGACGTCCATCGGGCGTCCGTAATGCTCTTCGATCTGTAATGCCCAGCGCGCTAACTGTAACACCTCGTCGTCGCTGATGGAGAAACGCTGTTGCTCCTCAAGGCTGACGCTCTCTTCGCGCAGCGCCCCGTTGGCGCAGACGAGCTTCTTCTGCTTGCTGCCGAGACGCCTCTCGATTAACGCTTTATAATTTTCTCTCAGCCCCGGCTTGAAGACGTAGAACTGATCGGGGTTGACTCGCCCCTGCACGACGAGTTCGCCAAACCCATAGGACGACGTCACATAGATGACGTTCTCCGCGCCCGATTCAGGGTCAATTGTAAAGAGCACGCCGGAAGCAGCTAAGTCCGAGCGCACCATCTGCTGGACGACCACGGCGATATCGACGTCGCCGTTAGTGAAGCCGCGGTCGCGCCGATACGAGATCGCGCGATCCGTGAAGAGACTGGCGAAGCACCGGCGCACCCGGTCTAACAGCATCTCTTCGGTCTTGATGTTCAAGAACGTATCGTGCTGGCCGGCAAACGAGTGCTCTGCAGAGTCTTCTATCGTGGCGGAGGAGCGCACGGCCACGTCGGTGCTGCCGGTCTTCTCAATGAGCTTGTGATAGGCACGCCGGATCTCGTCCTCAAGATCAGACGGCAGTGGGGTCTCAATGATGAGATTTCTGATTTTTTGCCCGTAGTCTGCGAGCATCTGGACGTTATGCGTATCGAGCTCGCTGACGAGCGCGCGGATGCGAGTATCTAAGCCGGTGCGCTCTAAGAACGCGCGGAACGCCTCGGCAGTGACGACGAAGCCATCGGGCACGGGGATGCCCCGCAGGGCCTTGCGCATCTCCCCCAGCGATGCCCCCTTGCCCCCAACTAAGCCCACATCAGACCTCCCCACCTCATCCAACCATGCAATGGTCCTCACTGGCTGCCTCCTTCTATTCATCACTTGGTGAATTACTAACAGTATAAAATATTCACAAAGTGAAATCAAGCGCTGAGGAAAGGCGCTTTTTATCAAAAATATCCGTTGAAGGCCCAAGCGTTGGAAGCGCAATCAACGGATGCTTCCCTCTCATATCCTTGACAGAGTGAATATCTGCGGGCTAAACTTAGTAACGAAGTGGAGGGACCATGGCTGTCCGAGATTTAGAAGAGCTCGGCTTACTGCTGCGAGACTACCGCAAACGGATGAACCTCACCAAAGCGCAGCTCGCACAGCGCGCTGGGGTCTCGGCGAGCTTCGTGACATATATCGAGAAAGGGCAGCGCCGGCCCTCCCTCACGATGCTCACGCGCCTGATGCAGGCGCTCGACCTAACAGCCTCTGAGAGACGAGCGCTCCTTCGAGCCGGGGGCTATCAGCCTATGGGAGAGATCATGCCACGCCTGAGCGATCTGAGCGAACAGCTCGCGGAGCTCCCCCAGCCGGAGCGCGACGAATTGATCGAAGAGTTCTCTCGAATGATCGGACATTGGCGAGAGTTGCGCCACAAGCGTGTGCGCCGCGTCGTCATCCCTATAGCGGGTTGGCAACCGCGATTGCTCTCCCCAGAACAGCTGGGCAAGATGCTCCGCCCTGCTCTGGAAGAGACGGCCTTGGCGGGCTTGAATGAAGTCATCTTGGTGCTCGCACCGGGCAAGGTTGTCCCAACGTTAAAGCTTCCCCGCAGCCTGAAAGTGCGCACTGTTGTACAAGAGCCTCAGTTAGGGCTGGGTCATGCCATCTTGATTACCCACGGGGTCGTGGGCGATGAGCCGTTCGCTGTTATCCTTCCAGATGATATTCTCTTGGGCGAGGGTCGCAACTGCCTACGCCAGATGCTCGCTTTGTATGAAGAATATCGATGCAGCGTGCTGGCCGTGACGGGCGTCGAAGGGGCAGCGGACTTCAAAAACTACGGGATCGCCCAGCTGGGCAAATCTCTTCACGAGAACGTCTATCTCGTAAAAGAGCTCCAAGAGAAGCCGACGAAAGGACGACGCAGTGGGCTGACCATCGTTGGCCGGTACGTGCTGACGCCGCAAATCTTTGAAGCCCTTCAAGTGACTACGCCTGATAAGAACAACGAGATCCAACTGACTGATGCGCTCAATATCTTATTGCGTCGCCAACGGATTAGCGCGTTCGTCTATACCGAAAAGCTCTTTCGGGTGACGCCGATCAAGATCTTATTAGAGCAACTGATCGAGACGCTGGATGAGTCCCAGCCCGAGCGCCTCGAGCAAGCGATGCAGATCACCAAAGAAGCTTTGCAAGCATTGATAGCCCTGCGGGCGTAGTACCAGTGCTTGCGCAACCGCCGCCTAGCTGCTATCGTTACTCTTACTATGGACGCTTTGCGCTGTGGGGATCGCGAAATATACCCACAAGCCCGCACCCTGCGCGAGATGCAGTCGGTCGTCTTTGATAAAGATTGGCTGCGCACGGCAGATCTCGACCAGACCCTCTATCTGATGTACCGCGATTGCGTGCTCCCTGAAGATCGTCAGATCGCTCAGCAACTTACCGTGCGTTACGATATTACGGTCTTACTCCCCGTGCGCCTAGGATGCGAGTTCAATAAGACCAAAGGGCACTATCACTCCGAATACAAGCCGGGGCTGTGCTACCCCGAGCTCTATCAAGTGCTTGAGGGCCAAGCCCATATACTCTTGCAGAGACGCTCTGGCGAGACTATCAGTGACGTTGCGCTCGTGATCGCTCAAGAAGGGCAGATCGTGTTGGTGCCGCCCAACTACGGGCACATTACAATTAATCCAACCGAAAAAATTCTGAAGATGGCCAACTGGGTTTCCACAAAAGTTCAGAGCTCCTACGAGCCGTTTGAAGCCCAGGGCGGCGGGGCTTATTTTGAAGTGAGGCCCTCACCCCACCTACAGCCCCCCTCTCCCGTAGGTGACTACGGGAGAGGGGTCGGAGGTGAGGGCCTTCTCATCCCCAACCCGCGCTATAACTCTCTTCCCCCACTGCGTGTCGTCTCAGCGCATGAATACCCAGAGCTGGGGCTGCGCCACGGCCAGCCCATCTATGAGCTGATCAAAACCCCTCAACTTCTGAAGTTCCTAAGCTACCCAGACGAGCTGCCCTATCGCTGACTGCGATCTACGGCTTGCTTGGGCTCGCGCTGGCGCGGGGAGAAGATCGCCAAGAGAAAGCCCACAACAACCCCGATTCCCACTCCCCACAAGATCGTCCGTGTCCGATCCGGCCCCACCGGCCCCTGCGGCAACTGCGCCGGCGTAACCAACTCCACTGGCTCCCAGCTCTCGAGGATCTGACGCGCCTCCACTTGCGCTTGCGATAACGATTCCATACGCTCTTCAAGCTCGCGTACACGCTGATACCCCTCGAACGCGCGAACCCCCTGAGTCCCCAACAGATCGAGTTCGCGCTCTGCTTCCCCAAGACGCTTCAGGAGAGACTCTAGATACGTGCGGTAGTACCAGCTCTCCAGCGTCGCCCCCTGCTCGCCGACCCGCATCTGGCGAGATTTGAGCAGCCCTTGCAGTTCCTGCTCGATGCTCCCCTTTTGTGCTTGGAGCAGGGCTTTTCGCTCTTCGAGTTGGGCCGTAAGAGTCTCAATCACCTTCTGACGCTGGCCTTCTAAGGCTTTTTGTAGCGCGTTCAGCCGGTGGCTTTCCCTCTCAATGCCCGAACGCAGATCGCTCTTGAGCTTTTCTGACGCTTGCTCAATATACTCGGCGAGGGCGTCACGCACGGTGCGTTGGGTGAAGCCGCCGCGCAGCTTCAGTATGATCAAACCCTCAGCCTCGCTGATCTCCAGATTCTCATACAACCAGGAGACGACAGGCCAGGTATCACCTGGCTCGTCAGAGATCCTGACTTTTTTCGCGACTTGAACAGCCAAATCCGGGCTGCGCCAAAAGTCCGCGCCCCAGTGAAATCGCGCTGAGAACTCCGCGGGCAGCGGTGGGACCTTCACACGGACCACTGCGCCCGTCTCAAACTCCAACGGCTGGCGCAGCGCGTAGATCGTCGAGCCGATCAGAAAGACCAAGACCGTCACAAGAAAGATCCATCGCCGTTCAGCGGCCATCCTCTCATCTCCCTTGGTGTGCACACGATATCATAAATCAGCTTGTTGCGTCAAAAACGCTCGCGCACAATTTTGACGATGCGCGCGGCGGCGTGGCCGTCGCCGAAAGGATTGACAGCGTGCGCCATCTGGTCGTAAGCGTTGCGGTCTTCAAGCAGTCGCGCGGCTTCGCAGAAGATATTCTCAGCGTCAGTGCCGACGAGCTTGGCCGTGCCGGCTTCGAGGGCTTCGGGGCGCTCGGTGACCTTGCGCATCACCAAGACGGGCTTGCCCAGCGCTGGGGCTTCTTCTTGAATACCCCCAGAGTCGGTCAGAATGAAAAACGCCTGACCCATGAGCCAGACGAATTTTTCGTAATCTAACGGCTCTATCAGAAAGACCCGATCTGTCCGACTTAAAATCTTCTGCACTGGAGCGCGCACGTTGGGGTTTAAGTGTACGGGGTAGATCAAGATGACGTCTGGGTAATTCTGCGCGATCTTTTTCAGCCCTAGACAGATGCTCTCAAAGTCTGGCCCAAAACTCTCGCGCCGGTGGCCTGTCACTAATACAAGCTTTTTCTTACCGTGCTCGATCTGCGACCATATCTCTGTGGGGATAGAAAAGCTCTCGCAAAAGTCGCGATCTTTCACGCGCGCCCACGTATACTGAAGCGCGTCAATGACAGTGTTACCCGTGACAAAGATCTTGTCTGAAGGGATCCCTTCTCGCAAGAGATTCTGCTTGGCGCGCTCCGTGGGGGCAAAGTGCAGATCAGCTAACTGATCGGCAAGCAGACGATTGATCTCTTCAGGAAATGGGCTGTATTTGTCAAAGGTGCGCAGCCCTGCCTCGACACGAGCGATTGTGATCTGCGCGTAAAAAGCAGCCAAGCTCGCAACGAACGCGGTCGTCGTGTCCCCCTGGGTGATGACTATGTCGGGTTTTTCTCGTTGAATCACAGATTCTAATGCGACGAGTGCGTCGGCTGTCAACTGATAGAGACTCTGATTGGGACGCATAAGATTCAAGTCATAGTCGGGCTTGATCTCGAAGATCTCTAAGACTTGGTCGAGCATCTCCCGGTGCTGGGCGGTGACGCAGACGCGAGATTGAATCTCAGAAAATTTCTGAAGCTCTTGCAGCACCGGGGCGAGCTTGATCGCTTCCGGGCGCGTGCCGAAGACCGTGAGGGTTTTCATAAAGCTGGGAGTATGCTAAAGCTTTGGGGCCCATTTTGTCAAGGGCCTCCCCAAGAGACTACAATGTTTCCGTTGCGAAAGGAGACACCCATGCGCGCAGCACTCGCAATCGCTCTGCTGAGCTTGCTCGCTCTGGGAAGTTTCAGTTTTGTCGGAGAAGCTCGATGGATCGGACTTGGGGGCGGCGCGCTCGTTGACGTCACCGGGATTTTAGGATCGAGCGTGCCCGTCATACCCATCGTGCGGCTCTCCGTGGGAATTCTGTTCGTCGGGGCCGATCTCGATCTATGGTTCCTCTCGAACTCGACGCAGCTTGTGCCCTCCGGTGCGATGAGATTATCAGCGCTCTCGATGATCGAGCTGTACGGGGCCATCGCGCCCGTGAGTCTTCAGCTCTCTCCGACGGTGCAGGCCGTGCCAAGGACGACGATTCGCTGGGGAGCGAGTCTAACCGTTGGGCTGATCTCGCTCTTTGGCGAGCTTGTGACATTTGCGCAATGGGGCTGGCCTGTGATTTGGCAGGGGCCGGGGGTGGGGCTGGGCGTGCAAGTAGGATTTTAAAAGATCACAACTGCTACGGCGCACAGCGCCGCCACGACCCCGTATAAGAGCAAAACCGTCACGCGCTCGCTCAGCCCCAACGCTAAAATTCTGTGATGCAGATGCCCACGATCAGCTTGGAGAATCGATCTCTTCTGTCTGAGACGGCGCACTATCGCCCAAGTCGTGTCGAAGATCGGCACACCCAACAGTAAGATTGAGACAAGAATCGGCACATCGCTGGGCGTCGTGCTGAGAGTTGACCGCGTTGCTTGGAGAGAGAGCACCGCAAGCCAGTACCCGACAAAATGCGTCCCGCCGTCGCCTAAGAAAACTTTTGCTGGCGCCCAGTTGAAGAGCAAAAAGCCCACTAAAACCCCGACAAAGCCCATCGAGAGCGCAAGCGCGACGCCGTTGCCCGACTGATTTGCGATAAACGCTGTCGCGCCAAAGATGATAGCAGCGCTTCCCGTAGCTAAGCCGTCGAGACCGTCTATGAGATTAAAAGCATTGATCGCCCCAACAATCCAAAAGAGCGTGAACGGGACGGCCAGCCAACCCAAAGCAAGCTCGATTCCAAAGAGATCTACTGACTGAACTGTCCATTTCATAACGAGCACCGTGACGAGCGCGCACAAAATCTGTCCAAAAAGCTTCGCTTTGGGGCTGAGCCCGAAGCGATCATCAAGCAAGCCCGTCAGCAATGCGACGCAGCTCCCCACAGCGAGCTTCCAAAGCTCTGCGACATTTGCAAGGGCGATAATGATGAGCACAGCTAAGGCGATGGCCCAGCCGCCAATCGCGACGGTGCACCCATGAGTCTTGTGCGCGTCATCGGGGAAATCGAGCAAACCAAGCCGTGGAGCTATATATCGGCTGAGCGCCGTAAGTACAAGGCTGCTCGTCAACCCCACGAAGAACTCTCTCACCACGGGAGCATTATAGCAAAAACGCGGTCACAGTTCGTAGCGTTCGATGAGCTTCTTCTCTTCCCCAGCGATCTCGGCGCGAATCTCAAAGTACTCCGAAAGCCCCGAGTGTTTAAGTTTCTCTTTTAAGAGATTATCAATCTGAAAAATCCCTGCGGAGTTGGACATCTTTATAGCAATGCAGATAGGACGCTTCTCGCCCTTGCGCAGCTGCACATCTTCTATCGCTAATGCCGAGACGGCGTGAATCGTCGTCGAGCCAGCTTGAAACGGGATGCGCGCGCGGCCCTCCTCCATATCTAAAGCGTCAGCGATCTTGACGACCCCAGCTTCGACGGTCAACGGCTCAATCTTGGTCTCGTGCGCATAGATCGCGTGCAAGACCTCTGACGTGATAATAGCGCGCTCGCGCTCCGCATAGATATCTCTGAGAAGATCGGGCAGTAGATCAGCAGCCAGGGCGACCGAGAACGGCTCATGGCTGGTACGATGGACGATATGCCCAATATCATGCAGGCACGCCCCAAGAACGACGATCACTTCAGCGTCGTCTTTCGTGAGCTTATGATCTTTTTCGACGCTGGGTCGCAC
The DNA here is from genome assembly GCA_938091745.1 of Candidatus Bipolaricaulota bacterium. Classification (GTDB taxonomy): domain Bacteria; phylum Bipolaricaulota; class Bipolaricaulia; order RBG-16-55-9; family DRXL01; genus JANXCC01. The sequence goes on along the minus strand of CALLJK010000032.1, from coordinate 24,577 downwards.
ACCAGCTTCGATGAGCATTCGCAAGATTTTGAGCGCGAGATTCGCGACAATTCTGATATGCACTGGCCCGTGATCGTTGATCCCTAATCTGTCAATCGCATTGATATTCGAGCAGTACCAATACGTATTGAGCGTAACGTTCTCGTTGATGCGGGCGACGATGGCTTCGAGTCTCTTGTTCTCTCGAACAGGGATGTTGAGTGCCATAGCTTAGGAGTGCTTATCGGTCTTGTGGATATGGCGGAGGCGCTCCACGCCCTTGATCTCTTCGATGACTTGGGCAACGACTGAGGGCACGTAGGATTTCCACTCATCGCCTTGAAGCATGAGCTCGCGGATCTTCGTGCCGTCCCAGTGGGCACGTTCGACGTAGGACAGCGGACGCACTGTAATCCCGCGCTCGGAAAAGAGCTGCTGCACTAAAGGGTTATTGGAGTAGACGATCTCGAACGGTGGGGTCAAGCTGCGAATGTGGGCAACGTAGAGCGAGTTGCGCTCGATATCTTCGATGGGCAAGACATAGGTCGTGATCGGGGGTTTTAGGTCTTCGAGCGCTTTGGTGATCATCATGATGCGTTCGCCGGCGGTGAAGGGGTCTTTCAGCGTATGGCTCTCTTGGGCAGAGCCAATAGCAATGATCAATTCGTCTATCTCCTTGCTTTGGAAGATCTGTTTGATGACGGCATGATGCCCGTTATGATAGGGCTGGAAGCGTCCTAAGAATAAGCCGCGTTTGGTCTTCATACGAAGAACTCCTCGACAGCGCGAGCGACTCGCTCGGCGTTGGGCAGGCCGTCGTCGCCCATCTGGAGGATGAGAATATCGTCGGCTGTCACGCGGAAGACCCCGTCGTGTCCAGGCTTGAGGGTCACGGCTGCGACTCTGTCGGCATAGCTCTCTAGGATTTTCTGGGCAGCCTCCAGGGCCGGCTTCAGATACATACACTCGTCGCAGTACTCGATAGTGATCGTAGGCTTGGGCATAGCATCAGTATTGTACAGAGCAGACGCTGGCTCGTCCAGCACAAAGCAGTTATAATTACCCCCTTGAGGTGATTTGCTCATGCTCAAGTATGGCGACCAAGCCCCAGACTTTCAGCTCAAAGGCGTCGACGGCAAGATCTATAAGCTCTCAGATTATAAGAATAAAAAAGCCGTCGCTGTGATCTTCAGCTGCAATCATTGCCCATATGTGAGAGCGTATGAAGATCGGATAATCGCGCTCGCCAGAGAGTACGAGCCCCAAGGCGTGCAGTTCTTGCTCATTAACTCCAATGACCCTGTGAAATTCCCCGAAGATAGCTTTGACAACATGATGAAGCGCGCCAAGGAGAAGGGCTACCCCTTTCCGTATCTGCACGACGAGACCCAACAAGTCGCAAGAACTTACGGAGCGCAGCGCACCCCGGAGATCTTTCTCTTCGACTCAGCGATGAAACTACGTTATCACGGGACGATTGACGACAACTATCAAGATCCCAATAAAGTGACCAAGCGCTATCTTAGAGATGCCCTGGACGCCGTGCTCGCCGGCAGGGAGCCCGACTTCAAAGAGACGCAGCCAGTGGGCTGTACCATCAAATGGAAGTGAAGCGTTTTTCGACGGCGGCCCAGTTCACGACGTTCCACCACGCTTGGACGTAGTCGGCGCGGCGGTACTGATATTTGAGATAATACGCGTGCTCCCAGACGTCGATTCCCAAGATGGGGATCTTGCCTTCCATCAGCGGGCTATCTTGGTTCGCCGTCGAGTAGACTTCGAGTTGTTTAGAGGGGGTGAGCACCAGCCACGCCCATCCAGAGCCGAAGCGTCCTAATGCTGCTTCTGTAAATTTCTCTTTGAATTTCTCAAAACTCCCAAAAGTCTGAGTGATCGCCTCGGCGATCTTGCCTGTGGGCTGGCCGCCGGCGTTGGGGCCCATGATCTCCCAGAAGAACGAGTGATTGATATGCCCGCCGCCATGATTGCGCACGGCCGTTCTTATCTTTTCTGGGACGATGGCGCAGTTGTTCGCGAGAAGCTCTTCGAGCTTCTTGTTGGCCAGCTCCGGGGCAGACTCTAACGCTTTATTGAGATTATTCACATACGCAGCGTGGTGCTTGGTGTGATGGATCTCCATCGTCAGCTTGTCGATATGCGGCTCTAGAGCGTCGTATGGATACGGCAACGGTGGTAAAGAAAACGCCATATTCTGGCCTCCTTTCACACGGTGTTTTTTATATTAACAGACAGAAGAGCTGGTGTCCAGCTACAGAGGGGCACGGGCGCAGCGCTTGGCCCACTTGAGTCCCTCGTCAAATGCTAAGAGATTAAGTTCGACGGTCTTGGGGGGGACAAGCTCAGTGATCGCTTGAAGCCATCTATCTTTGGGAAGATCAAGAAAGTGGGAGAGCGCGCCGAGCATGACCGTGTTGGTGAGCGCGGGATTGCCCAATTGTTGTGCGATCTCTAATGCAGGCACAATAAGCACTTCGCGGGCGCGACGGCGCAGCGTCTCTTCTATAGTCTTGTCGTCGGGGTATGGCGCGAGCTTGAGCGACTCGACGCTGGGCACGATGCGCTGATCGTTGACGAGCGCCAAGCCGTCAGCTTTGAGATAATTCAGATAGCGCAGGGCTTCTAATTTTTCAAACGCAAGCAGCACATCAGCGGCACCTTCGGGCACAGTGGGCGAGAGCACGTCTTTCCCGTAGCGCACCGTAGAGAAGACAGATCCGCCGCGTTGCGCCATGCCATGCACTTCTGAAGTCGCTACCGCGACACCCGCGAGCACTGCCGCACGCGCGATGATCTGCCCGGCAAGTACAGACCCTTGCCCTCCTACCCCAACGAGAATAATATTTGTGACCATAGCTGGGCTTATCACTTAGTCCCTTGTTTAGCCGTGTTCTTGCGCTGCAAATACGCGGCGACCGCCCCGGCGACGCGCCGCCCCGTGGCGATGCTCTGCGTCACAGTGCCATAGCCAAACGCAACATCCCCGCAAGCGAAGACTGCCGACTGCGAGGTCACCCCTGTAAACGTCGTCCGGATCTTCTCAGCGAACTGAACTTTTGTCTCCCTGAGAAACTCCAGATCGGCGCGCTCACCAATAGCCAAGATCACTGTGTCGACGTCGATGGAAAATTCGCTATCGGGGATGGGTATGGGCCGACGGCGTCCGTCTCTATCGAGCGGGCCTGGCTCCATCCGGATCAGCTCCAGCCCGCAGACGCGCCCACCGTGAGCGAGCACTCTTATGGGATTCGTCTGAAACTCAAAGTGGACTCCTTCGAGGATCGCCTCATCGATCTCATCGCGGATCGCCGGCATCTCTTGGGCCGTACGGCGATAGTAGACTGTGACTTCAGCGCCCAATCGTTTGGCCGAGCGCGCACAGTCTATCGCTGTGTTGCCGCCACCGATGACGGCGACCCTGCGCCCGACTCTTACGCTCTGCCCGCGATTGACACGCCGGAGAAATTCAACGCCATAGAGCAGCCCTTCTTGTACGTCACTTGTGCCTTCGAGTTCTAACTCTTGAGGAGCCGAATCTCCTACAGCGATCACGACAGCGTCGTATTCTCTCTGAAGCTCAGCGAAGCTGACATCACGCCCGACCGTCACATTGCAGCGAATTTCGACGCCCATCATCAAGAGCCTGTCTATTTCGCGATCTAGTATCTCTTTATTGAGGCGAAATGCAGGGATGCCGTAGCGCATCATGCCCCCGGGCTTTTCAAATGCTTCGAAGACTGTCACGCGAAAGCCGCGTCGTCGCAGATAGAACGCAGCTGATAATCCCGCCGGCCCAGCGCCAATAATCGCGACCCTCTCTGGGCGTTCTTCTCTAGGTGCAAACTCCGCGCCAGAGAAATTCTCGATCCCGTAGTCACCCAAAAATCTCTCGACGTCGCGCACAGAGAGCTTCGCTGGATGGCCCGGCGTCCCAAATTCTTTGACTAAGTCTGGGTAACGTTCAGCATAGAGCTTTTCTTGAGGCCAGCCCAACGCGTTCACCTCGTGATCGCACGGGTGTGGGCAGACCCGCCCGGCGACCGCTGGGAACGGGTTAGCTCGCATCAAAACTTTGAAAGCGTCTGCATAGCGCTTCTGATGGACAAGCTCTAAGACCTGAGGGATGTCGATCCCGGCGTTGCAGTCAGCACAGACTTGCTGACAATGCGTGCACGCGATGCAGAGCAATTTATTGATCTCAATGTGCCCGTCTCGGACTTCGATAGCGGGGCAGCCCAGCTCCGTGCACGCGAAGCACTCTGTGCACTTGGTGTGATCGACGGAGACGATCTCGCCGAAGCGACGTTTCTCCTTGAGCACGCAGGGCGCATCGGCAATAATCACCGACGGCTCTTTCCGATGGAGAGCCATATCTACAACGCGCCAGGCTGTCAAGAGATCATAGGGGTCGACGCGTTGCACATTCTTAATCCCTAGGCCCTTGGCGAGCGATTCGAGTTCTATGATCTGTGCTGGCTCGCCCTTAATCGTGCGCCCGGTGCCGGGGTGCTCTTGATGGCCGGTCATGGCCGTTGTGTGATTGTCTAAAATAATAGTCACGGTCTGGCCGCCGTTATAGAGAATATCTATCAGCGCGGGGACACCAGAGTGATAGAACGTCGAGTCACCGATGACCGCGACGAGTCTCTTCTTCTCTTCTTCGGAGAAGATCTTGGCCATGCCGTGAGCCATCGAGAGCGACGCGCCCATGTTCATGCAGGTGTCCATGGCGTCGAGCGGAGCGAGCGCGCCGAGCGTGTAGCAGCCGATGTCTCCTGAAACGATAGCGTCTAACTGTTTGAGCACATAGAAGATCCCGCGGTGCATGCAGCCGGCACAGAGGATCGGTGGGCGTGGCGGCAGGAGGGGTAGCTCGACGGGGGGAGGGGTAGCCCCGTCGCGGGCGCGCTCCACCGCCTGCCGCACCAACCCAACCGACAGTTCGCCAAAACGCGGGAGGGGAATCTCTTCAATAGAAATCCCTAACGCACGCACGTGCTCAGTGAGATAGGGCTCAAGCTCTTCCAGAACGACTATGCGCTTCTTGCCCTCACAGAATCTCTTAATGAGTTCTCTGGGCAGGGGATGGGTCATACCCAGCTTTAAGATAGTCGCGTTAGGGAAGGCTTCGCGGGCGTAGAGAAACGCCGCCCCGGACGTGATAATCGCTAAGTCGTCGGAGCCTGCAAAGATTTGTGCCCAGCGTTCAGCTTCTTTCTCTAAAGCCGGAATGCGCTGGGTCTCTATGATCTGATGTCGAACACGCCCGTGCGCCGGGAGCACCACGTTCTTTTGGACATTCTTGCGATAGGGTTTTCTCGGAACGTCACGGCGCTCCCCCAGCGTCACTAAGCCCTTGCCGTGAGAGATGCGCGTTGTCGTGCGTAACAAGACGGGCGTATCATAGCGTTCAGAGATCTCAAACGCTGCGAGAGCGAACTCTTTGCACTCTTGGGCCGTCGATGGTTCTAGGAGTGGAACACGAGCTGCTCGGGCTAAGAGTCTATTATCTTGCTCGTTCTGGGACGAATGCATCCCCGGGTCGTCAGCGGAGACGACGACTAATCCAGCGTTGACCCCCATATACGCGACAGAAAAGAACGGGTCAGCGGCGACGTTCAGCCCTACGTGCTTCATTGTGGCGATGGCGCGTCCACCGGCGATGGCCGCGCCGACCGCAACTTCCAAAGCGACTTTTTCGTTGGTCGACCATTCGCAATCGACTTCGGGATACCGCGCGAGGGCTTCTAAGATCTCGGTGCTGGGGGTGCCAGGATAGCCGCAGCCGACGCGCACGCCCGCTTCCCACGCCCCGCGGGCAATCGCTTCATTGCCCGACATCAAGATCGCTTGAGCGCTCATGATGACTCACGAACTTGGCGCATCAGCCGCTGCCACCGTTTGTCTATGAGATCTTGGATCGCTTGGATATCTTTCTCTGTCAAGTGACTAAACCGTCCCTGAAGCTTAAGGTACTCACTCACAGGGAGCGCTCTATCTTCTTTGGGTTCGTTCAGGATGTAGCGCTCGCCGTCTTCGACTTCATAGAGCGGGAAGACTCGCGTCTGCACGGCCAGCCGTGAGAGCTTGACTGCCCATTCTGAGGGGGCTTTCCAGCCCGGCGGACACGGTGCCAGCACGTGCAAGAACTTTGTGCCGTAGATGCTCTTCGCTTTCTGCACTTTGCGGATGAAGTCATCAGGGTGCGCAATAGTTGCTGTCGCGGCATAGGGGATGCGATGGGCGATCATAATCGCCATGATGTCTTTTTTCGGCTCGGCTTTGGGGGTCTTTTCGGGAGTTGTCGTCGTCCACGCTAGATACGGGGTGGCACCACTGCGCTGGATCCCCGTGTTCATGTATGCTTCGTTGTCGTAGCAGATATAGATAATATTTTCGTTGCGTTCGGCAGCTCCAGAGAGCGACTGCAGCCCGATATCGAAGGTGCCGCCATCGCCGGCCCATGCTAAAACAGTGGTCTCGGTATTGCCCTGAATGTCGAGCGCCGCGCGTACACCCGACGCTGCTACTGCTGCGGTCTCGAACGCTGTGTGCAGCACTGGGACTTTCAACGACGTATACGGAAACGGCCCAGCGATGATCGTCCAGCAACACGCGGGAATGACGACGATCGTATTATCCCCTGCGGCTTTGAGGGCGTAGCGCATCGCTAGAGCGCCGCCGCAGCCTTGACAGCCCAAATGCCCTGACCCCATCAGCTCTTCGGACGGCAGCGTGAAGTTCTTCATCGTTTCACCCCCACCCAAATCAAGTCTTCAGGCTCGTCGTGGCTCTCGGTGTACTCGATGATCTCTTGAATAACTTTCGGGGTGATATCCCGCCCCCCTAAGCCGGCGACAAACCCGAAGATCGGCGGACGATCGTGTGTGTTATAGAGCGCCGACTTGATCTCCTGAGCAAAAATCCCGCCCATCCCAAAGCTAATATTTCTGTCTATGACCGCGACCTTCTGAGCGTCTGCGAGAGCCTCGCGCACAAGCTGAGCTGGGAACGGCCTCAATACTCGTATCTTGAGCAATCCGACCCGACGGCCCTCCGCACGCAGCTCGTCGATCACTTCCCGAGCGGTGCTCGTAACTGTTCCTGACGTCACGAGAATAAGATCAGCGTCATCAGCGCGATAGGGTTCGATCAACCCGTAGCGTCGCCCAAACAGCTCATAGTACTCTTCGTCCGCCTTAGCCCACTCCGTGAGCGCTTCTTCCATCGCTTGATGCATCTTGTAGCGCAGCTCCATATAGACATCGGGCGGGGCGAGCGCTCCAAACGAGCGCGGATCGTTCACGTCCAATTTATAAACGGGCTGATACGGCGGCAGATACTGATCGACAAGCGTTTGATTGGGAATCTCGATCTGCTCGGCAGTATGCGAGAGCACGAACGCGTCTAAGACCAACATCGCGGGCATCAAGACTTTCTCAGCAACTTTGTATGCTTGAATGACCGTGTCCAGGACTTCTTGGTTGCTCTCGCAGTAGACTTGCATCCAGCCGACATCGCGCTGGGAGAGGCTGTCATTCTGGTCGGTCCAGACCGACCAAGGCGGGCCCATCGCTCGGTTGACATCGGCCATGACGATAGGCAGTCGCGCGCCTGCAGCCCAGTGGAGCATCTCGTGCATGAGAGCTAGTCCATGGGCACTCGTCGCTGTAAACGCTCGTGCTCCGGCACTTGCTGCGCCGATGAGGGCAGCCATTGCCGAGTGCTCAGATTCGACTTTAATGAACTTAGCGCGCAGGGTCCCATTGGCGCACATCTCGCTCAAGAGTTCGACGATCTGGGTCTGGGGCGTGATGGGATATGCCGAGATGACTTGCACCCGCGCGAGCATCGCGCCGTACGAGACGGCGTGATTTCCCGTGACGACTTTTTTCGTTCCCGTGAGCGTGGGCGTCATAGCTCCTCCTCGACCAGTGAGATGACGTTGCGCGGACACTCTTCGGCGCAGACGCCACAGCCTTTACAGAAATCGTAGTTGACTTCGTAGGTGCCATCTATGCGGGTGATGGCCGCATCGGGGCAGAAGACCCAACAGTTATCGCAGCTATTGCAGACCCCGCAGGAGAAGCATCGTTGGGCTTCCGCTCGCGCCCGCTCCGAAGAGATCGCGCGCTTCGTCTCCGAAAAGTTCGTTATTCTCTCGGCAACTGGCATGTGGGGCATGGGGACTCGCGGCTGGTGCACGAAGTAACTGAAGTTGACGCGCAACGCTTCTTCGAGCTTTTTCGGCTTTGGCTTGCGCTCGCCGCGCAAGAAACTCTTAATAGCTTGCGCGGTTTCTTTGCCAGAGCGCATCGCTTGGGCGACGGTGCTCGGGCCGGTCTGGGCGTCACCGCCGATGAAGATCCCCGCGCGCTCGAGTATCCCGTGAGCACGCTCGATCACAATGCCCTCGCTTGTCTCTACATGCTCCGACAAGAACGACAGCTCGGGCTCCTCGCCCACGGCTTTCAGCACGGCATCGGCGCGCATGATGAAATCCGAGCCAGGGATAGGAACTGGCCGGCGCCGCCCGCTCGCATCGGGCTCGCCAAGCTGCATACGAATACACTGCACTTCGAGCTTACCGTTGAGCCTGCGAAGGGCTACGGGCGCGGCGAGAAACTCAAACTGCACTCCCTCGTGCTCGGCTTCCTCGATCTCTTCAGCGATAGCCGGCATCTCGTCGCGGGTGCGGCGGTAGACGACGACCGGCTGAGCGCCGAGTCTGAGCGCGGTGCGGGCGCAGTCCATGGCTGTATTGCCCCCACCGATGATGAGCACCTGCTTGCCAAGAGCGATTGTCTTCCCAACATTGACGGCCTTGAGAAACTCAAGCCCTTGGATAGCAAGCTCTTCGCCGGGGATATTGAGCGCGCGACCGCGATGCGCCCCGGTAGCAATGAAGACAGCATCATGCTGCTCCCAGAGTTTTTCGATAGATATATCTTGTCCGATCTTCGTGTTGGTGCGGAACTCGACCCCCCAGCGAGCTATAAGCTCGATCTCGCGATCTAAAACTTCTCGTGGGAGCCGATAGGGTGGGATTCCCAGGCGCAGCATCCCCCCAGGCTGGCTCGCCGCTTCAAAGACCGTCACGGCGTAGCCATCTTTTGCTAAGAAATACGCACACGTCAGCCCCGCCGGCCCAGAGCCGACAATCGCGATCTTCTCGGATCGCTTCGGGCGCTCTGGTATTCTGTCTTCAAGATCGAAGCACGCATCGGCGACGAAGCGTTCTAGAGAAGCGATGGAGAGCGCCTCGTCGAAGTTCTTGCGGTTGCAGAAGCTCTCGCAGGGGTGATAGCAGACCCTACCGCAGACACCAGGTAAGGGCGAAGTCTCGCGGAAGAGCCGCCAGGCGTCTTCATAGCGCCCTTCAGATACTAACGAGAGAATTCTCGGAATATCGTTGCCCACGGGACAGGCGTTCTTGCACGGTGCGATCTTTTCACGATAGACCGGGCGGAGATACCGCCAGCTTCCTGTGCGGTTGTGCCCCATATCGGCGAGCGAGACGGCCATAGGGGGCATCTCGCGCTCGCTGGTGAAGACGATGGGCTTTTTCATAGAGCGCTCCTTTCCATGATCTTTACGGCTTCGTACGCGGCACAGGCGGCGGCCTGGTTGCGCTCGCGCTGGCGTTCTGGGATCTTTTCGGCGATCGCGTCGAGAAGTGTCTCTAGACTGACAAAGCCCGTCAGGCGCGCGAACGCCCCCAAGATCGCTGTATTCACAATGGGATTTGTGCGCGTGCCCAAGTTGTGCGCCACGGCGATCTCCCCTGCAGGCACCGTCGCGACTAGAAACTTCTGCAGAGCTGAAAAGCTTTCTGGGGGAGAGTCGCTGTTGATCAGAATAGTTCCGTGGGGCTTGAGCCCCGCTGTGACGTCTACGGCTAATAAGAGCGTTGGGTCGAGGACGACGACGTGATCGGGCTCATAGATTTGACATCGTCGCCGAATGGGAGCGTCATCAAAGCGCAAGAAGGCCATCACGGGTGCGCCGCGGCGCTCCACCCCAAACGCCGGGAAAGCCTGAACGAATTTACCCTCTTTGAAGAGAGCTGTGGCTAAGATCTCCGAGGCCACGACCGCCCCTTGCCCGCCCCGCCCGTGAAACCGCACTTCAATCATTGGGATCAACTCCCGTCACGATCATCCTAACGCCGCTAGGGTGAGAAACTCAATGATCTGAGGCATCTGAAAAACTGCTCTTCGTCATATCCCGGCCAGATTTCAGTATAGTATAATAAGTGACGTTGTTGCCGAGCGCTCGTGAGGCTAAGCGAGAAAGGAGGTGACGATGGCAGGCTTTCGTTTGCGCGACGGCATTGGGATCGAGCTGTTCTTGCAGCGCTTGACCGAGGCAGCACTTGGGGAGATCGAGCGCGAGCATGGGCCAGCGACGCCGGAGTTCAAGAGGCGTCTTGAGCGGGCGCTCAAGCACGTGCTGCACTACGAGATGGAGGCATCACCCTTGTGTGGGCTTTCGACGACGTGCAGCCCGGTAGAAGGGGTACGGGCGCGCCCGTGGTCGAAGCAAGCTGAGGCGTGGGGATTGGTCTCCAAGGCCGACCCGGAGCTGGAAAGAGCTCTACAGAAGGGTTGAGCGTCACTGCCCCTCGATGGTGAATGTGAGAACTGCTCGGTCAATGATCTGCCCGGCTTGGTCTTTCAGAACAGCTGTGAACTGGGTAGGTCCAGGGGGAAAGCGCTTCGCGGCAAAGCCCACGGGCAGGCGTAGCGTCTGCGCAGGCCCAAGACGTATAGCTCGAGGGCCGAAGAGCTTTTCGCTCGTGCCATCTCCCTTGGTGACGTAGAGCTCGCCGATGACCCGCCAATCGCTCGTTTGAATATTGATAAGAGTCGCGGCGAACTCGATGCGCCCTGCAACGGGAATAGTGAGTGCCCCTAACGGTTCCAGCCGGATGGCGCGTCCGGGGAGGATAGCTTCTAGTCCTTTCGAACTTTGCACTTCTAACTTGGAACTATGCACTGTTTCGGCCGGGGGTCGAGCGGGGAAGCGCAGCGGGTCAATGAAGTCTGAGCCATCCCCACTGTCATAGGGGGTGGAAGGCGCAGGCTCAGTGAGTTGCGCTGGAGCGGTCCCAGGCGGCAAGTCGGAGGGCTGCTGGGGCATGGGCTGAGAGACGGACCACCCCAGAAGCACCATCATCGCGATGATGAGCAACAAGACGCTCCCGCGTTGTGCCCGCTTGGTCTTCTTCATAGCGTGGTCATCTTATGCGAAATAGAGCTACACTCAAATGAGAAAGGCCCTCTCTCGTGACGAAGTCCGACACCATAGATAGTGACACAGGTTACGATGGGGCTTTCGACACTTCTCTAAAAAAGAGCGACCCCCCGGCCGTGCGTGAGCCAGGGGGCTGCTGATCGGAGGTTTCCGCCAATGTTTAGAAGATCGGCTCTAGTATACGAGTCTCCCAAAACAAAAGAGAGGAGCCGTGTCTGCTCTGAGTGTATGAACTCAAGACTTTTTCTGGGGACAGGGGCGTGTAACGGGGATCACCCAGCGCGGGCAAGCAGTTCCCTGAAGAGCGTCCGTGCGCGCTCGCGCGTCTCTTCGATGGTGCCCGACGTGTCGAGCACAAAATCAGCTTTGGGGGCGAGAAGCTCTGGGGGCATCTGGGCTTCCACTCGACGGCGGGCCTCTTCAGGAGAGAGATTGCCCCGAGCTATGAGGCGCTCGATCTGCGCCTCGCGCGGGACGCTCACGAGCACAATATAATCGAAGAAATCGCGCCGGACATAAGGCGATTCGAGCACGAGTGCTGCTTCGACCACTAAGAGCTTCGTGCCCTGAGCACGATACGATTCGGCGATCTTCTCTAGAGCTTCTTGGACCGCCGGGTGCACTGTTGCGTTCACAAACTCCCGCGCTTCTGGGTCGGAGAAGACAAGTGCTCCGAGCTTTTTGCGGTCGATCTCGCCATCTTCTGCAAGGATCGTTGCGCCGAAGCGTGCGACAAGCTTTCGGTAAGTCTCAGTGCTTTTTCTATACGTCTCCCAAGCGATCTTATCGGCGTCAACGACAGCAACACCGGGGAGCTTCGCAGCTTCTTGGGCGACGAGGCTCTTGCCTGTAGCGATGCCGCCTGCTAAACCAACGATCAACATGCTGTGAGTTCGCTTAGCCTTCAAAGCTTAAGAATTCGCGCCAACGTTGGTAGAGTTCGGCCGTGGCGCGCACGTCGTCAAAACAGTACTGCGCGATCTCACGGTATTTCCCCTCAGCGAAGAGCGCATTGATCTGTGGGCCGGAGAGGCGCTCCTTGGGGCTTGGGAGGCCGAACGCTCTGCAGTAAAAGTCGAGACTGAACCGTCGAGTCACGCCGTAGAACGTCAATTTCTCTAAGAGATCTATATGCTCAGTGTCGGAGCGTGAGAGCATCAGATTGCGGGTGGGCTTGATGCCCAATATCGCTGAGCGCAACAGTAAAAATGGGCAGTCGAAGCCCCGGCCGTTGAACGTGATGAGCTGCTTGTAGGGGCGCACGTCCTCCCAGAACTTTTTGAGGATCTCTATCTCGCTGCCCGACTCGTACTCGATGAGATTGTCTTCGGAGCGCCAGGACTCTTTTGTTGGGGCCTGGTAGTAGACACGCCCTTTACGGGTTTCGACGTTGAGCATCCCGATGGCGACGACTTGCGCTGTGAACGGGTAAAGATTGAACTGAGCGATGAGCTCTTCGCGTTTGCGCTCTTGGCGCTCCGGGGTCTCCTCGCGTTCCGCGAGCTTTAAGAGATACTGTTGCTGGGCTTCGTCGAAGGATTCGATAGGCATTCCCACGGTCTCGATGTCGAAGACGAGTTGGGCCATAGAGCTATTATAATTCTTTATGGGCGTGCTCGACCAGTCGCGCCCAGTCGATGGGCGCGCTGTGAGATGATTCGTTCCGAATGTGCATAAAAAACTCGATATTCCCTGCAGGACCTCTGATGGGAGAGTACGTTGCGTTCATGAGTGACAACTCAAGCTGATCGGCAACAAAGTGCGCGAGGTCTTCTAAAACGCGCTGATGCACTGAAGGATCTTTGACCACGCCGCCGCGCGTGACGTGTTCTCTTCCCGCTTCAAACTGGGGCTTGACTAGACAAATAAAATCGCCCTTGGGCGTGACGATCTCTCTCAGCGGGGGCAAGATCAGCTTCAGCGAGATAAAAGAGACATCTACGGTTGCTATATCTACGAGTTCGCCGATCTGTTCGGGTTTCAAATATCGAGCGTTGAGCTCTTCTAAGACGATGACTCTGGGGTCGGTACGCAGCTTCCACGCGAGCTGTCCCTTGCCGACGTCCACAGCGTAGACTCTCTTTGCGCCGTGCTGGAGCAAACAGTCTGTGAAGCCCCCAGTTGAAGCGCCGACGTCTACGCAGACTTTGTCTGTGGCGTCTATGTGAAAGACCCGAAGCGCGTGTTCGAGCTTGAGGCCACCTTGGCTGACATAACGCGACTTCTCTTTAACTTCGATGTGGGCATCAACGGGCACTTGAGCGCCGGGCTTATCTATAACTTGGCCCTTGACAAGCACCAACCCAGCAGAGATGGCCCGTTGCGCCTGAGCGCGCGAACGGAAAAGCCCGCGATCTATAAGCAGAAGATCCAGACGCTTCTTTGTCATGACTCTGTTTGAATTGCTTGAACAAGCTCATTATACTCTGTGCAGAGGGCGATTGATATGTGGCTCAAGCGACGATACCCACCGGGGCTCTTCATCATGGGCATTCTAGGAATCTTTTTAGTAATCGTGCTGATCTTTAAGGTACAAATATTGATCGAGAAGCGTCAGCAGACCAAACCGGTCACGTATCTGTTCGATCAGCCTGTAACGATTCGATTGGAGACAAGTGAGGACTGGCTGCGCGGTGCGGTGTGGATCAAGCCTCGGCTTTCTGCGTGGAGTGCAGCGTTCTCTCCTGACGGGGAGTTTATAGCTGTGCCGATGGGCTTTGGAGTGATCGGGATCTTACGAGCGCAAGACGGTAGCTTGGTGCGCATGTTGGCGGGACATCAGAAGCCAATCGAATGGGTCTCTTTTTCGCCCGATGGGCGATTTTTGGCTTCTGGAGATGAAGAAGAGATTCGGCTCTGGAGCCTCGCCACTGGGGAGACTATACAGAGATTTTCGTGCACTTTATGTGGTAGTAGGAGAGCGGCTTTCTCGCCTGATGGACACTTGCTCGCTTTTGGAGACCACGAAAACCTGAAAATATTGGAGATCGAAACTGGCCAAGAAAGGTCTATCTCTATAGGGTATCTCGGCTATAGAAATTTCGTGGAGTTCTCCGATGATGGGCAACTGATAGCCTCCGGTAGCTACATGCTTGGCACTGTCAAAGTCTGGCGGGTGAGCGACGGAACGGAGCTGTTTACGATCAACGAGCAGGCTTATGGTCCTGTGAATTTTTCCATAGGAGGGTCGCTGCTTGCGTCTGCAACTCCTGACGGGGTTATCAAGCTGTGGCGTTTGCCTGAGGGGAGTCTCGTGCGGACTATCTCGGCTCATCGCAAAGAGCGATCGTCTCCCGTGCGATTGCCTCCCGTGGTGCTCTTTTCATCAAACGGCGATATGCTCGCTTCTGGAAGCTCTGGAGAGATCATCAAGCTCTGGAGCCCTGATGGGCGTTTGCTGGGACGGCTTTGGCAACAGGCGGATATACCCCTAGCGTTCTCCCCCGATGGACGATACCTCGTCTCAGGAGGAGCAACGCTCAAGCTCTGGCATATTGTTGATAGGTCTTTGAAGCTGAACCTTGGGGGCGTCCATGATCTCAGAACAGCTTCGGAAGGGATAGAATCGCTTGCTTTCTCTCCTGATGGTACCTTGCTTGCTACTTCGTTTTCACGCTATTCCGAAGAAGCCGTGAAACTGTGGCAGATGCCGGAGGGGTGTCTTGTGGGGGTGTTGCCCATCTCAGGACATGGATTGGCCTTCTCTCCCGATGGCCAGCTCTTGGCAGTAGCAGATCTGAAGGCCGTCACGCTTTGGCGAGTTAGTGATGGCCAGCGTGTGCGCTCTCACGATTGTCCCGCGCAGTCCTTCACAGATTATGTAGTTGCTTTTTCACCGGATGGAACGCTCCTCGCAGCTGTTTGTGCGAACCGAATCGAAGTCTGGAAGGTCTCAGATGGCAGCAAGCCTTTTCCCATACGGGGTCGAGGAGGAGGAATCGCCTTCTCACCGGATAGTGAGCTGCTTGCTGTCAGCGGGGGCGGTGTGACGCTCTACAGTGCCCGTGATGGCCAAGAGGTGCGCACGATCCGAGATCGTAGTTGCTCAGGGAATTGCGGTGTTGCCTTCTCACTCGATGGCCAGCTTGTTGCGGCCTCCGTTGACTTCGACTACTTTGGTACTAAGCACGGTATCAAGATTTGGAGGGTTTCAGACGGTCAGGAGGTACGTAGCTATCAAGTAGAGTCACGTTATTCGAATCCTATTCAAGCAGTAGTTTTTGTCCCTGGCAAGAAGATTGTGGTGATTGCAGAAGAGCACACGATCAAGCTATGGGATCTTGAGAGCGGTAAGTGGGTTAGCTCCTTTCAAGGGCATACTAACGCTATAACAAGTAAGATCGAAGCCCTTGCTGTCTCCCCAGACGGAAAGTATCTCGCTTCCGGCGGCAGCGACGGCTTGGCGCTCTGGCAGATAAGAGACGAATGATCACCGGGTCTTTGTGTAGTTTAGAAGCCCCTCGCGCAAGATGCGCATCGCGCGCTTGAGCGCATCTGTGTTCAGCACATAGGCGATTCGCACTTCGTCGCGGCCCTTGCCGGGGGTTGCGTAGAACTCTGCTGCTGGCGCAAGCATCACTGTCTCGTTGTCGAGCGAAAAATCTGTGAGCAGCCAGCGCGCAAAGTGCTCGGCGTCCTCGACGGGGAGCTTCGCGGTCACATAGAACGCCCCTTGAGGCTTGGCACAGATCACGCCGGGCATCTGCTGGAGTTTAGCGTAGACGACATCGCGGCGCCGCGCAAATTCGGCGATCATCTCGCGCACGAAGTTCTGATAGTGCGAAGACTTTAAGAGATGAATCAGCCCGTACTGTTCGAGCGTCGGCGGCGACAGCCGCGCCTGCGCAAATTTCAGCGCTGACTCCATGACAGAAGCGTTCTTGCTGGCGAGCACGCCTAACCGTGCCCCGCACGCCGAAAATCTCTTGGAGATGCTGTCAACTAAGATCGCGCGATCTTCTATCCCCGGAAGCTGCAAGACGCTGATCGCCTGCGCGCCGTCATACGTAAACTCGCGATAGACTTCGTCAGCGATGAGATAGAGATTATGCTGGCGCGCGATCTCCGCGAGCATTTCCAGTTCAGCCTTGGTGTAGACGACGCCCGTAGGATTGCCCGGGTTGCAGAAGAGAATCGCTTTGATTTTAGGGGTGATCTTGCTCTCTATAGACTGTCTGTCTGGCAAGCGGAAGCCGTCCTCGGCGCGCGTCTCGATGGGCACGATCTCAATCCCCGTGATCTGCGCATAGGAGTTATAGTTCGTATAGTACGGCTCAGGAACTAAGATAGCATCGCCAACGTCGGTGACAGCTAAGAACGCGAACGTGATCGCCTCGCTCCCCCCGGTCGTGATGATCATCTCATCGCGACTGAGCGCGATGTCGAAAGTTCGATAGTACTCCGCGAGCGCATCGAGGGCTTCCTCCAGCCCTTGGGAAGGGCTGTACGCGAGAACGCCGTGAGCCGCTTGACGGATGCCGTCAAAGTACTCTTTGGGCGTAGAAATATCGGGTTGCCCGATGTTCAAGTGATAGATCTTCTTTCCCGCACGTTTGGCTTGATCAGCGAGGGGTTTGAGTTTTCGGATAGGCGAAGCCTGAACGGTTTTCGCTCGCCAGCTGATCGATGGCATAGGTCCTCCTTTTAGGAAATCGGCTCGGGCCGGCCCGCTCCAGAAACGGCGCCCGCAGGGGACATCTTACCGTTGCTCCCTTCCGGGCCTGGCGGGGTTCGACGGCCTGCGCCGCCGCTCCGCAGCGAGCCGACCCCAGCCAGACTTCGTCTGGACTATTCGCCGTGCCGCCGCAGGCGGCACGATGTACGGTGCAGGCGAAGCCTGCTGGCGGAGAGGGTGGGATTCGAACCCACGGCCGACTTACGCCGGCACGTGCTCTCCAGGCACGCCCCTTAGTCCACTCGGACACCTCTCCAGGGATTACAGTGTAGCCCAAAGTGCGGCGCTTTGCAACGGCTCTGAACTTTATTATACACTATGCTCGATGAAGATCATCTGGCATCCCAAGTGTTTAGAGTACGGGGCTCCGGGGCATCCCGAAAGCCCTGAACGGCTTGCCCGCGCCTATGAGTTCTTGAGTGATCCTAAGCTCGGCTACGAGTTCGTCTTCGCTGAACCAGCTCGTGAAGAAGATGTGCTTCGTGTGCACTCGCCAAGGCACGTCGAGGACGTCAAGAAGCTGCGCTTCTACGACCCTGACTCCCCTAGATATCCAAATATCTTCGAGTACGCGCTGCTTGCAGCAGGCGCAGCGATCCAGGCGATGCAGCTCCACGGCTTCTCGCTGATGCGCCCGCCGGGGCATCACGCCGCCAAGGAGCGCGTCGCGGGGTTCTGCTATTTTAATAACATTGCGATTGCTGTGAGAGCCTCGGGCAAGAAGACTCTTATAGTAGATATAGACGGCCATCACGGCGACGGCACGCAAGCGATCTTCCTCGGCGATCCTCAAGTTATTTATATTTCTCTGCATAGCTTTCCCAACTATCCGGGGACGGGCTTGCGCTCGGAACAGAACTGTTATAACTATCCGCTGCCCTTCAATTGTGGGGACGAGGTCTATCTGCAGACGCTCAACGAAGCGCTCACGTCACTAGATCTCAGCGGGATCGAACAGATCGCAATCTCCGCAGGATTTGACACATACTACAAAGACCCGTTGGCGTCGCTGGGGCTGACGACGGAGGGGTACTTTCGCATTGCGCAGCGTCTCAAGCGACTAGGACTGCCAACGTTTGCTGTGTTGGAGGGCGGGTATAACGTCGAAGATTTGGGGAAGAACATTCATGCGCTGTTGAGTGGGTTCAGTGATTAAGCTTCTCTCTTAATTCCGCCAGTCCTCTAGCCTCAGCGCGTAGCCCAAGCTCTGAATTCGCTGATAGTGCGCGAGATTGCCCGTTACCAAGACCAAACCGTGCTGCAAAGCTATTGCTGCTATCATGGGATCAGCTCGCCCAATCGGTTGACCGGTGCGCTCTAGATCAGCATAGATGCGCCCGGCGAGTTCGGCGCTTCTCACATCGAGTGTGAGTACCTCCACAGAACTGAGCCCTGCAACAAATTGCTGGATACGGTCCTCACGTTGGAGTTTGTGCAGCCCTTTTACGATCTCCATCACTGTGACTGTTGAGATCGTATATCGCCCAAAGGCAGAACGATATGCTGTTGCTTGAGCGATAACGTGTGCATTAACGCCCTTCAAGATCTCAGAGAAGATGTCTGTATCGAGAAGGGATTTATCCACTGGCTGTCCTCAATGGATGCTCTTCCCGAGCATGCATGGCCGACTCAACAATGCAATCTATTAACTCCGGTTCGTCTGCGAACATTCCCAGATAGAGATCACTGGCTGGCAGAGAAGATTCTGTTTGTTTGAGCAAGTCTGCGATCAGTTGCTCAAGGGTACAGCCACGAGCTTCTGCAAGTTTTCTGGCTCGCTTCAACGTATCTTCATCTAGATGCAGCTCAAGGCGTTCCATTCAGTATCACCTTCAGTTCAGTTTATACGAGCTTGAGTGTGAGGTCAAGTCAGATGCGAAAAGCTTGGTACTCATGCTGGCACGGCGGCCCACTTGCGATCAGAAGAGTCTTTTCGTGTAGGTCCATCACGACCGAGACGACGCTCGCGTAGCGCTCTTCAGGCGGGAAGTTCTCGTCGGGATGGCGACAGAGCGAGTAGGGAAAATCGTCGTGATCGCGCAAGATTTCTATCGCTCTTGCTTGGTCGAGCTTTGGGCTTGTGCGCAAAAGATGCTGAACGCGAGCTAATCTCTGTTCGGTACTGGGGCGCTTGGAAGTTTGGATCTGGCGCGTCAGCCCGGCTGCGCTCAACTCAAGAAAGTGATTCGTGTGCGCGAGCCAGCCGTCTTTGGGAAAGAGCTGGCTGACGCCTGTTGGCGCGGTCTCCAGATCAATGACCCTATCGGGCGCTTGGGCGATGAGAAAATTCGCGGAGACACTGCGCTCGCCCTCAGTGACCACGCGCACGGCTTGCTCAAATTCAGTGCAGCGCAAGATCTCCCAGCATCGCACGTGAAAGGGCTTCCCCAGCAGTGCCCAGTTGTCGTGCTCTGAGTTCAGCCCGTTAATAGCCAGCCCTAAGCCCGCAGAGTTCAGCCCGATCTTGCCCCCAACGATCCCCGCTTCAGTGAAGCAGAGAATCTCGGGTACTCCCGGCTCATAGATCTTTAAGACTAAGCCCCGAACTTCGGGGATCCAGTCCCAGTTCTCGCCCATAATTAAGTGTCCGTTGGCAGACTTATGAGGCAGGACGGCGAAGCTGGTGCAGCCGTCAGGGCCCTCACCCCCAGCCCCTCTCCCGTGGTGACCCACGGGAGAGGGGTGCCCGAAGGGCGGGGTGAGGGCCTGTTTTGTCACTTCACTGTAGATCAGCTCATAGCGCGCATTCAGCGCCGCAATCTCCAGAAGCTCTCTGTTGGAGCCTTCGGCAACGCCGCGCATCGCTGCAGCATACTGGGGCGCGAGCTTCTCGATCACGCGCAGGTAGAGCCCGGCGCGACGCAGGACTTCAGCTTTGGGGAGTTTCGTCTCGCGTTCAAAGCGATAGAAGTAGATCTCTATATTCTGGGAGATCAGATCGCGTGCTTGTTTACCGTGCGCCAGCCCTTGTTCGTAGGGCGTGCCCGCAAGCTCCAGCACTGGCAATACCGTTTGCTTAAGCGCTGTCATGTGAATTCTTTCACGAACGTGATCCACGCCGGTTGGCGCACAAAGCCTAATTTTTCATTGATCGCCAGCATTCCGACGTTAGTACTGTCGTTCCACGTCTTGATGATCTCGTAACCGTGAGCGCGCGCGTACTCGATCGTCTTGAGCTTGAGCGCCATTGCGACGCTCTTGCCCCGATACTCGCGACGCACACCCGTCAGCCCTTGATATAAGTCTTTCGGCTCGTCCTTGCTACGACGTAAATTGCTCTGTCCGATATACTTCTCGCCGTCCTTGGCAATGAAGTACCCCTCAGCAATCGCGTCAGGGTGCTCAACGCTATAGCGCAGAAAGTGCTCGAAGTCTACGGGCGTATACTGATCGGGATGGGGCACGTCCTCCATGATGACGACGTAGAGTTCGTGGAGTTTCTTAAGACAGTTGGGATCGCTCTGGCGTTCCTCAGCGAGCGTTGTGATCGTCAACCCATGAGCTGAGAATCTTTCTAAATAGTGCGCGAATTTTGAGAAATCGAAAGTGTTTACGGACAGGCGCGACTCCCACGTGCGGCGCGTCTCAGAAAAGCCGTTCTTCTGCAAGAACGCGATGCTGCGAGGGTAATCTTCGCGGGCGCTGGCGAAGGCGCGCACGGCCTTGAGTTCGAGCAAATCGCTCACGATTCTCTCGTAGAGCGCACGCCCGATACCCTGTCTTTGAAAATCCGGGTGCACGCCGATGTAGACCCAAAACTTCTGGGGATGGAACATATGGGGCATGTGATTGTACTCGGCGTAGCCCACGACGCGCTGGCCTACTTGGGCGACGTAGCGTTTGAAGATATATTGTGTTCTGTCGAAGTGCTCGTCGTCATAGCGAATCTCGTCGGCGCTGTAGCGATAGTCAGGGTAGATTGCGTTGTTGATCTCGGCAATGGCGACGTAATCGTCAGGGGTAAACTCACGAATGTAAAAACGCATGGGATTCTGGTACGCCCGGGAGGACTTGAACCTCCGGCCTCTGGCTCCGCAGGCCAGCGCTCTATCCCCTGAGCTACGGGCGCACAAGCTAGGAGCTTGAGCCTCGCCTTCGCCGGCGGAGGCCGGCGAAGATGTACAGCCCAGACGAAGCCTGGCTAGATTCTAGAGCATACGAGCCATACTTGCAACTTTAGAATCTTGTGCGCCCATGGTGCTCAGAGCTTCACCTCACTATGAGCTTCTGCACCCTCGCTTTGAGCAGCGTTCCATCTATGGCCCGCACCGTGATTACAGAGAGATAGACGCCGCGCGCGACGCGCTGGCCACGCTCGTCTTGGAGCTTCCATAAGATACTGTCGTTGGCCCACGCGCTGCGGTAGATCACACGCCCGTTCAGATCGTAGATCTCGACTTGGAATTCCTTCACCAAGAACGCGTGTTGCGGCCGGAAGAGAATCCCGTCGCGCTGCGGCACCGCTTGCATGGCGCTACTCAACGCCATCGGCTCAAAGTAGAGTTCATCGAAGACGTTGCCGAACGCGATCTCGCGGATTTCCCCATCACCGAGCACGACGCTCCAACCGGGGAACTCTGAGTTGGGGCAGATCGGCCCGGTGCGCGGGAAGGTCTGATACGAGATGACATCGGGACGCACTTCACAGATCAGATACGTGCCCGGCGGCAGGTTCGCGAAGATGAACTGCCCTTGGGCATCGGTGACCGCCGATAGATTGATAGGGTTACCCCAAACGTCCGTGCCCGTCACTCTGATAGTGATGCCGCGCAGGAACGGCTCGTAGCTGGCTTTGTGGCCATCGCCGTCAATGTCAAGCCACTTGAAGCCACGAATGACCCCCGGCTTGAACTCGAACGCCCCGCTGTCGCAACGAGCTATGCCATCACCGTCGCCATCTATGGGGCGCATGACGCCGCGTTGGTCTGTGTCAGGGCAGAACTTGTCCTCCACGTGATCTATAGCGGGGCTGCCAGGGAGCAGCGCGTGGGTCTCAGTGGGGCCGCCGTTGTTCTGCAGTGGGCCAAGCATCGGATCGGTGTTCAAGAGATCTCCAATGTTCGTAAAAACTTTGATGCATGAACCATCGCTGAGGATGTTATACCCCTGCGAAGAGATCGAACCAGTATTGCTGCAATCGCCGCCCTTGAGGCTGTTGGCGATGATCGAGCTTCTGATGCCCCAGAAAGAGCCGCCGCTGACGTTGTGGATGCCCCCGCCCTCCTTAAACGCTTCGTTATACGCGATAGTGACGTGAATCACTTCATAGATCTGCCCGGCATTGAAGATGCCTCCGCCAGAGTCTGCAGAGTTCCCGCTGATCGTCGTATTGAGAATAGCCCCACCCTTCTTGCCGATGACGCCGCTGCTGCCGTTGCGGATTCCGCCGCCGCTGTCTCTAGCTCTGTTCAAGCTGATCGTCGTGTTGTAGATAGAATCGATCGTGCCAACATTGAAGATCCCGCCGCCGTCTTTGTTGGCATAATTGTTATGGATCGTCGTATTTTCAATGATACTCAACCGAGCATGGTTGGCGACGAAGATCCCGCCGCCACTGCCGCCCGCGCCGTTCTCCTCGATCTTGCTTCCATATATGGATAATGACGCTTTGGGGGCAACGTAGATCCCCCCGCCGGAGTCGCGCGCAAGACAGCCAGAGATTGCTACCCTTTCTAGCACAAGAGAGCTTTCTTCGTTTACGTGTATGCAGCCGCCATTGCCGAAGTTGGTGCTCCCATCGGTGATCGTCAGGTCTCTCAAAACCACGAAGCCTCTCAGAATATGCAAGGCGCGATCATCTATATACGCAGCGTTGATCACCGTCTTCCAGATGCCAGCCCCTTGGATTGTCACGTCTTCAGTTATATCAAGATCGCCAGACTTGTTGCCGTTCTCGTTAAACCCGAGAATGCTCAGCGTGTAGGTGGCAACATCGAGAACTATTGTGTCGTAGACCTTTAATTTGTCAATACAATTGTCCACGGCACTATTCGTATTCGCTGCTTGGACGGCTTCACGCAGAGAACAGTCACCATCGGTATTCAGTTCGTCGTCGGTCGTCGTGACGTAGATCTGCGCGTGCGCAGGCTGAGCGAGCCACAGCCCCAGCACGATCCCCAACCCGACCAACCCGAAGAGCGTATATCTGTTCTTCATGGCTAGAACCTCACTTTTATTCCCCAAGCCAGAGCACTGATATACTCAACGGTTAAGACGGCGGAGCTGGTCAGCTCCACCGGGCCGACCCGCCAAGCACCGTCCCACCACGCTTGATAGAAGTCCTTGATCAGCCCAAGGAAGATCACCCGCAGCTCGCCGCGAAACTCCCCAACGGCCCAGGCGAGCGTGAGCGTGTGCTTGAGAATATTATCGGTCGTGCAGATTATCAGAGTGATCCCGGTGCAGAACTTGATCTCACTGCGCACCTGCACTCCCGGAGGATCGAAGCTCCCCACGATCTGGGCTAAGTAGACCTTCCACGCCCCGATGGAGTCGGGATAAAACTCCCAGAAGGCCTCGACAGCGACTTCGCCGATGCGCAGCGTCGTGGTCAGAACGTTGAACTTCGCATCCAGGCCCGGCCCTAAGCGCAGTGTATTGTTAAGCGTGATATTGAGAGGCTGAATCTGCCCAATCGCGTTGATCTCCAAAAGACAGATCACTTGGGTGGAGCAGTTCCTTCCCGTGAGATCGGTCTCTCCAAAGAGCTGGAACTCGGCGCGGGCGTGGAGCGTTATGCCCCAGATTCTGAGATTGCGCACGAAGAGCTTCTCTTCTTGCGGGGTGAACTCATCAATGACGATCCCGCCGTAGAGGCGCTCGAGCGGCTTGCACTCAGAGAAGCACTCCAAGCCTTGGCGAGCGCCAACCCACGTTTCGCTGCGCACCGTCAGGCCGCTGACAGTCTGGCCCTCAACGCTAAGCACAAAGCCCGTGCGAAACTCGGGGGTTGCTGTTCCAAAGTTTGCAGCCATCGCGTGGAGCGAGAAGAGCAATCCTCCGATGGGCAGAGTCAGATCGAAGACGCTCTTGCGCAACGTTAAGTCCGCATCGAGCATCCCGCCGCCATCAAACGCCTGCGCCAGCGCGAGATTCGCTACTGTCGCATGATAGAATCCCACGTCCTCGAGCAGCCAATATAAATAGCTATCGGGCAGGGGGCAATCGCGAAAGGGCGGGGTGACATCGCCGGGGGCGGCGCGGCGCACGCAATAGCGCAGGTGCGCCAGATCGCTCGTGCGCACGAACTCGATCTCAGTAATGCTAGGCGCGAAGACGAGAATATTTTTGAGGGTAAGCGCTCCGACTGTCGCGGTGATGGTGAACGCTTGGTACTCGATCCCTTTGAACGTGAGCACCGAGGTGCTGGTGATCTCCAGCCCGCTGAGGCGCAGCGTAAGCACGATGTCCATCTCGACTTTGAAGATACCCAGATCGATCTTGCGGCAGACGTCCTCGTCTACCAGAGTGTCGCCGTCGTCGTCCACGCCGTTGGGGGGATCTTCATCGGTGAGCAAATCCCCGTCCTCGTTGACGTCGCAGGTTGAAGATTTCATGACCAGATCGAGCTGCGCGTCGCCGCTGATGGGAGCAGTGAGGGCGGGAAAGACCACGAATATCCCCCATAGCAAGATGCTGAACACCGCCACC
>CALLJK010000031.1 GCA_938091745.1 Candidatus Bipolaricaulota bacterium | reverse complement strand
CCCAGCGCGACCGTCAGAGTTCCGACTCTCGTCCAGCCCTCTAGATTGCGCACATCCCCATCGGGTGCGGGAAGCTTCGTGGGGTCAGTCGGCTCGGTCTGGACGAAGACTTCGACTTGAGCCATCTTATTTCCCGTCGCCTTCAAGCAGAACTGTAATTCTGTGAGGGGCTGATTGCGCGCTGCGATTCTATAGACGACCCAGTCGGCGTCGTCGTTCATCCCCGTCTCGAAGGGCTTTTCGGTCTTGCCCCATGCTTGCCATTTGGCCAAGAACAAAGAATCTATAGCCGTGAGATCGGCCCAATGGTCTGCGCCGCGCTTGTCGGGGCTGAAGTTTGTGCCTCCTGTGGCGAGATAGCGTGCCCCATCGCGCAAGAAGAGCCCTTCAGCAGGCATCCCGGGATCGCAGACAATCACAGCTGGAGTCGGGGGTTGAGGCGGTTGCACTGCAACGACGACAAACGTACGAGTCCCAAGAAGCTCCGGCTGAGCACCGGCGGGATAGTGTATCACCCGCACGAGATAAGTCCCCGGCGGGAGAATACCAACTCCAATTGTATAGGGCCCCCACGAGGTCAGCACCTGCAGACACATCTGCCCGGGATTGGACGTGTTAATCGTGATCGTAGCGCCTAAGATACTCGGCACAGGATTTTGAGGGACGCACGCGTTCTTATAGACCCCAGAAATCTGAATGAAGACCGGTGTGCCAAACGGGACGATAGGGCCGGGAATAATATTGATCACCGTAAAGGGTTGTTGCTGCGCAACGCCCGACACGGCCAGCAGCAGCACTCCCAACACGACAACGCCCATGCGCTTCCATGCGCTCCAGAACCGATACATACGCTCGATCACCCCTTGAGTTTAAAAGAGTAGCCCCCGAAGTGAGAGCTACTTTATATACCCTCACTTCGGGGGCTAGGTTTCGCTAACGAAAGACAGCTTAGCCAGCCAACGAGAGCACAAACGGCATTGTTGGCACACCAACTTTGATGACCAACACGAAGAAGACAACCCCAGGCACCGGCCCGCCATTAAACGTCGTGAACGGGGCAAAGAGCGCTGGACGATCACAGAAGACCGTCAGCCCGCCCCCCGGCGGCGGTACTGAGAAACACGTTGCGAGCGTAGGAATCCCTACAACCCACAAGACGACCGGCACCGCCGGACGATCATACGTCACGGCAGCACGGAGCTGCCCTGTGCCAGAGCTAACCCAGTACGCCACAGCTTGAAGGCCTGGCCCTAATGCCCCTAACACCAACGGGTCATCGGCGTTGCCGATCTTGGGTTTGTCTTGACTCCCTTGGACTTCGACTGTTACTCCTGCAGACTGGAGCGCCGCGATGAGCTGTTGCGGGTTCATTCCCGGCGTGAGCGGCGGCAAGCCCGGTGGCAACGTCGGCTGCCCCGTCGGCGGCTGAGGCTGCTGCCCTGCTACAGTCGCTAAGATCGTACCACATTCGTACTTGATCTCCTGACCAACAGGGGCAGTCAGCTCCAATGCCGTCGCCTGACCTGCAGTCACGACAAACGCCCCACGCACCTGAAGATGCGTGGGCACGGCACGTAGCTCAAATTTCAATTCGCGCTTGGTCTCGACAGGGATGAGCAGCGCCGGGGTGAAGATCTGCGTTGCCACGGGGGCCTGGTTCTGCAGCCAAGTCAACTGCACAATCTGGACTCCCCCGCGACAGCTCAGATTGCTGATCACTGCCGTAGCAGAGACCGTCTGCTGGGCCAACGGCCCATAGCCCAGCCCCACCAATACGACCCCGACCAACCCGACCAACAGCCACAACCGACCGTACTTCATAGACGATGACCTCCTGTCGTTGATAAGATGTGTGTGGCTTCTCTCACTCTTAATGTCTCTTGCGCAGGCGCTCTTCTGCTATACGGTCGGCAATACGATGAGGAGCCAGCCTCTCGCGCCGCGCAAGCTCAAAGATCTTCAGCAACCGACCGTAGATCTTTTCTGTCTCTTGGAAAGCTTTTTCTAAAGATCCCCCCAACAAGTCTTGTACTGCTGCAATGAGCCCCCCGGCATTGATCACATAATCAGGCGCATAGAGAATCCCAAATTCGTGCAATCTATCGCCGTGACGAGGCTCCTTCAGTTGGTTATTCGCTGAACCCGCGACGATCTTACAATTCAGTAAGGGCAGGGTCGTATCGTTGATAATCCCCCCGATGGCACACGGCGCAAACGCATCGCACTCAAGAGCATAGATCGCATCGGGGGGCTCGACAATTTTCACACCAAATTCGCTGTGCACCGTATCCAGAGCACGACGATCGATGTCGCTGACGAAGATCTTTGCTCCTTCAGCAGCTAGTAATTTAATGAGATGATATCCGACTTTGCCCGCCCCCTGAACAGCGACCGTGCGCCCCTGGAGCGAGCTATTGCCGAAGACCGTCTGGAAGCACGCTTTGAGGCCGTACAAAACCCCTCGGGCAGTCACAGGGGAGAGATCGTGCGCGATGCCCTTGGCCCCAGCGATAAAGTGTGTCTCATGCATCATGATTTTGAGGTCGTCAGCGCTGATCCCCATCTCTTCACCGGTGGTGAAGCGTCCGTTGAACTGCTGGACGATGCGCGCGTAGGCGCGCAAGAGCTGGGGTGTCTTGTCGCGCTTTGGGTCTCCTAAGATAACGCCCTTGCCGCCGCCGAAGGGCAGTTCAGCTAACGCACACTTATAGCTCATCGCTTGGGCTAATTTTAATGCGTCCTCGAGGGCCACTTCCCAGCTCTGATAGGGGTAGAAGCGCGTCCCGCCAGTCGCCGGGCCTAACGCCGTGCTATGAATGACAATAAGCGCCTTCAAGCCCGTCTCTGGGTCACTGTAGTAGTGCACTTCTTGGGGAGCATACTGAGCGATCAACTCATGAGCGTTCTTCTGCTGGGTTTTCATAATCGCAGGATCCTTTCGAAGATGGGCAAGAGAAATGCGCTGGAGAGCATCCCCAGCAACGCGCCGCTGATCACGTCCGAGGGGTAGTGTTCCGCCATATGGATACGCGAGATCGCAATGAAACTCGCGACACTGTAAGCAGCTACTTGTACAGGGAGTATGGGATAGAAGTGCGCCAGCACATAGGCGATACCAAACGATGTCGTTGCGTGGCCTGAGGGGAACGAGTACGTATCGAGCAGTCTATATCCCAGCTCATAGGGTGGGGTCTCGTACAGCGGGCGCATGCGCTTGAAGACCAGCTTTAAGAACCGAAAGAGCGCCATGTTAATAATAGTGATCGCAAACGCGATCATAACGTACTTGCGATCCAGGGGTGTGCCCCAGATCAGAATAAATAACCCCACTAGTCCCCATAGATAGCCATCCCCGAAGTACGTAGCGATGACCATTGCTGGGGAGAGCTTTTTGAGAAGACGATTCGCCCTGACAAAGCGCACGTAGCGCTCATCCCAGGAGAGCACTACATAGGGCAACACATCAGCTAAGTAGTGATAGACTGAGAGAAATCTCTTTTGAATAGCTGCTTGCGTCCGTCCCATACTTCACGAAGCCTCCTCGCCCTTCTTAGGGCGCAATGTCGGAAAGAGAATGACCTCGCGGATTGACGGAGAATCCGTGAGAATCATAGTTAGACGATCTATGCCAATGCCTAAGCCTCCCGTAGGCGGCATCCCATACTCCAGAGCCGTCAAGAAATCTTCGTCGAGGGGCTGAGTCTCTTCGTCACCGGCGCGGCGCAGCGCCTCTTGCGCGAGAAAGCGTTCGCGCTGGTCGATAGGGTCATTGAGCTCAGAGAAAGCATTCCCGAACTCCATCGCCCCGATGAACGGCTCAAACCGCTCGACGAAGTTGGGGTTATCTTTCTTCTTCTTGGCCAACGGCGAAAGCTCTATAGGGTAATCGAGCACGAACGTCGGCTGGATGAGCTTGGGCTCAACGTAAGTCTTCAAGAGTTCGTCAACTTGCTTGCCCCAAGTCGGCTGAGGGTCTACGATGAGCTGACGTCGAGCGATTTCTGTACGTAGCTCCGGCAACGTTCTCACGTGCTCGATATCGATCCCTGTATGCTCGAAGATCGCATCGCGAAAAGCAATGCGTTGCCACGGAGGAGCTAAGTCGATCTCATGCCCTTGATAGACAATTCGTGTGGACCCAAGGACTTCTTTGGCGATCTGGGAGACCATTCTCTCTGTGAGGGCCATCATGTCGTTATAGTCGGCGTAAGCCCAGTAGCATTCCATCTGGGTGAATTCGGGGTTATGCTTCGTGCTGATGCCTTCATTACGAAAATCTTTACCGATTTCGTAGACTTTTTCTAGCCCCCCGATGATGAGCCGCTTCAGATAGAGTTCGTCAGAGATTCTCAGATAGAGCGTCATGTCCAGAGCGTTGTGATACGTCGTAAAGGGCTTCGCCGCCGCGCCGCCGTAGAGGGGTTGCAAGATAGGGGTCTCGACTTCTAAGAAGCCCTCGCTCTCTAGGAATCTTCTCATGGCGCTGACGAGGCGGCTGCGAATGAGCGCGATCCGTCGCGCCTGCTCGTTCGCGATTAGATCGAGATAGCGCTGCCGATAGCGGATCTCGGTGTCTTGGAGGCCATGCCATTTTTCGGGGAGTGGGCGCAGCGCTTTCGCAAGGAGCGTGAACTCTTCGACCCTTACAGAAAGCTCGCCCTTCTTGGTACGGAAGACCAGCCCTGCTACACCGAGAAAGTCTCCGATGTCTATCTGGGTGAAGAGCTCGTAGCGTTCCAGGCCGAGCACATCTACTGTCGCGTACAGTTGAATACGTCCGGAGCCATCCCGTAAGTCTAAGAAGGACGCGCCGCCCATCACCCGGCGCGCAGTGATCCGCCCAGCTACGCGAGCTCTGATAGTGCTTTCGTTGCCTGCGGGGAGATCTCGCAAGCTTCTCTGTAATTCCTCAGCAAGATGGGTGCGGGCAAACTTCGTGGGATACGGATCGATACCCCGACGACGCCACTCCGCCAGCTTGCGCAGGCGTTCTTCGCGCAGGGGATTGCTCGTGTCCATGGGAGGGGCCTAGCGTTGGATCGCTAAGATCTTATACCGAATGACGCCCCGCGGGGTCTCGACGTGGATCTCCGCGCCTTTGTGCTGGCCCATCAGAGCTCGACCCACAGGAGACTCTGTCGAGATCTTGTTCTGTTCGGGGTCAGCTTCGGCAGGGCTGACGAGTTCAAATGTCTCGGTCTTGTTGGTCTTTAAGTCTTTTAAAGTCACGCGCGTGCCGATGTTGACCGCCTTCGTGCTGATCTGGCTCTCGTCTAAGATAACAGCCTTCTCTAAGAGCTCTTCGAGGCGGCGCACCTCGGCTTCATAGTAGTCCTGCTCACGCTTAATATCTAAATACTCTTTGTTCTCTCGAAGCTCTGCCCCGTGCTCCTTGGCAAGCTTGAGCTTCTTTGGCAGCTCTTCATAGAGAATCTTTCGATACTCCTCGAGCTTCTTCTTCTTCAGCTCGTAGCCTTCCGGTGTTAAGACGACCTCTTCTGTCGCTTCCATACGCTTGCCCCTCCTGGTCCTCATCGGAACGTAGACACTATAGACGTTCCGGTGGGATATGCTAGGGTCGGTGCGGTCTATACTATAGCAAAATTCCCGAAGATATTCAAGGGGCTGTATGAGCTATAGAGTCCAGGGCTTCTAAAAAGCGTTGTCGAATCTGTGCATTCTCTAACGAGGGTACAGAGAGGCGTGGCTGCACGATGAGATCAAGCCCAGCAGTCAGCTCCGGATGGAGACGAAACGTCTCTTTTATGATTCTCTTGATGCGATTGCGCACGTGGGCCTTGCCCAGTTTCTTGCTAGTGCTTATGCCGAGGCGCCCCAGCTCCGTTGGGCTTTTACGCACGTAAAAGATGCGAAAGAACCCGTCTTGATAGAGTTGTCCATGGCTATAGATATACTCAAAATCACGGCGCTGGCGAATGCGTTGTGCGCGCGAGAATCTGAAGGACACGGGATTAGCTTAGCGGCTGGAGCTAGGGTGTGCAAATGAAGAGGGTCCGACGCGCACGCGCTCTTTGATCTGTTCCAATCTCTTTGGGCCGATGCCGCGAATCTGTAAAAGCTCTTCGACAGTCTTAAAACCCCCGTACGCTTCTCTGTATTCGATGATGCGCCGAGCTAAGACCGGTCCGATCCCCGGCAGATCTATGAGCTCTTCTATAGTTGCTGTATTGAGATCGAGCGGCTCGGTGAGCCTCTGCACAAACTGAGCTATTTGTGTCTCTGGGGCGAACGCCGCTCGCGTCCCTAAAGCTATCGCTACTATCACAGCGATCAAGCAGACTAAGACGATCTGGTCTGTCTTTCTCAGCATCATGGCAGCAGCTCTTTGATGCGCTCGATCCCCTGAGTCTCCCAGGCCAAGATCAGCTTGGGGGGCATCGAGCGATACTTATCTAAGCTGAATTTCATGCGATAGAATCTGATGAAGAGCTTCTGCAGCCGGGTGCGTAGCTCCGGGTTCTTGTCGAAAAGCTCGCGCTTCTCCGCGCAGAGCTGCTCGACTTCTTCTAAGTAAAATTCGACTTGGGCTGCTTGACGGAAGAGCGCTTCGGCTTGAGAAGGATCAGTGCCATTCAAGCTAGCGATGGCTTCTCTCCACAACTTGCGGCGCGTGAGTTCTTGCTGAGCGCGGAGCTTCATCCGCTCGGCTTGCTCTTGGTAATACTCAAGCTGCGACGGGGGGAATTCCAGCAGATGACAGCGACAATCGGGGTGAAGTGGGGGCTTGTATGGGGGGTCTTCAGAGATCTCCCCGTGATGGCTCAAACACGTCTCGCAAGTGAGAAAGTGCACTTGGGCGTAGAACTGAAAGTACTTTTCTGGTCGTCGCTCGAAGAGGGCCATAGCCGTTCTCCAGTATACTGTGCTGACTACCGATACGCCACCAGCCCAAGCACTGCTCCAAGAGCCGCGATGATCCAAAATCTCAGGGTGATTAAGACTTCGGGCCACTCTTGGTTGGGCAGCAGATACTCATAGTCTATGCCCTTGGCTCTCTCAAAGTGATGGTGCAACGGCGAGACCTTAAAGACGCGCTTCTTGAAGAGCTTGAAACTCAGAACTTGAATGATCACCGAGAGCGTCTCGATGACGGGGATGAGCGCGATGAGGGGCAAAAAGAGCGCTGTGCCGGTCACGAGCGCGAGTGCGCCCACAAGCCCTCCGAGCGCAAATGACCCCGTGTCACCCAAGATAATTTTTGCTGGGTGCGCGTTCCACCAGAGAAAGCCGAGCAGCGCCATCGCCGCGAGCGTAGCAATCTGCAAAAGCGCGATTTCGTTCTGGAGATAGAGAATGACCCCATAAGCTCCTAAAGTGATGAGCGTCACGCCAGCTAGGAGCCCGTCTAAGCCGTCGGTCTCGTTGAATGCGTTGACCGTGCTGAGAAAGATAAGAAAGATCAGCCCAACAGTCAGAGCTGGTGAGAGCGCGAGCGTCTCACCGACAAAGGGGATACGCAGGGGGGGCAAAATATCGAGCGAGAGTACAGCCCACGCTAACAACCCGCAGACGATACCCTGCAAGAGCAATTTATATCGTCCTGGGAGCCCTTGGGCATGACGCTGGGAAATTTTCAGCCCATCATCGAGCAGCCCGATCAGCCCAAAGCCCAACGTCGCTGCCCCGACGAAAAGCGCCTTGGGACTGAAAGCTGACTGATTGAGCAGCGCAAGCGCAGCCCAACTGATGAAGAACGCAAGCAGCAGCGAGATGCCCCCAGCGGTGGGGGTGCCCTGCTTGTGGGTATGTATCTCCGGTCCGTAGTCGCGGATGGGCTGGCCAAATCTCTTGCGCTCCTGCATCCCAAGCCACAGGCGCGTCACAATCAAGCTGACAAAAAACGCCCCTACACTCAGCCAATGCATAGATAGAAGCATAGCATAGATCGGCTCGGGATGCCAAATATCCTTGTGATCCAAAGGCCTTGAGGGAGCAAGAGAAGATTACAGTAGATTCACAGAGGATTCCCACGATGTGTGAATTACTTCCTAGAGCTATATAATGTACAGCTGGAAGGAGATGATGATATGAAGTATATGCTGCTGGTGGCAGCTATCGTGGGACTTCTAGGCCTGGGTATGCTCTCCCCTAGAGGGGAGGAGCTCGTCAGCCAAGAGAGGCCTTTTGTCGTGCGGGTGCCAGAAGAATTCC
>CALLJK010000030.1 GCA_938091745.1 Candidatus Bipolaricaulota bacterium | reverse complement strand
GCGGAACCGCTGACCGGAGCGGCATGGGCGGGAAGGCTCCAGCCCGCTGCGGTCACAGCCAGTGCCGCCAGGATTACCATGAGTCTTCTAAACATTGACAGAACCTCCTTTTTCTCGGTTTTTCTCACGTGCGCACCTTAGAACTTGATCTCGATGCTGAACTGCTGGACCGCCAGCTCCAGCCTCGTGCCGTCGAAGGCATCCCAGCCGAACCCAAACGGCAGGTTCCAGCCGTTGCGATCCGCCTGGAGGTTGCGGAACTCCGTATTGCTGGAGATGGTTACCGGCCCGATCGTCCACTTGGCCTCAACGCCGGCGCCGTACAGGTTCTTCAGCAAGCTCCCCAACATTTCCGCATAGACGTACACGGTCAGGTCCCCGACCTCGAAGAGCAGGTCGTAGTAGACGTCGAGGAACGGATTAGGCGTGCCAGGAGCAAAGTAGTTGCCCCAGTAGCACCGTCCAGGGACGCCGCCGTACTCATTGGGGTCGCAGGTGAGCAGCATGATCGAAGCGGTGGCGCCTGGCGCATCGAACTCTGCGTAGATCTGCCTGAACAGGGTCTCCATCGCGCCGATGGCGGTCGGGCGGAAGTCCCAGCGGATGAAGCCTGAGGCCTCGCCGAAGGAGACGTTGAACCAGATCTGGTCGCGTACGAACGTCAATCCAGGGCCAAACCGCGCGATGTTGATGACGCTGATCCCCAGCGGGGTGATGCGCGGCGTGGAGGTCTGGATGGCTACGAACGTCGGCTGGAGCGAGCTCGCGCCAGCACCGGCAAGCTGCATCTCCACGACGATGGTGTGTGTGAGGCCCGCGAGCTTCAGCCCGCTGACGTAGAGCTTCTCTTCCTCAGGCTGGAAGCCGGGGACGACGATGCCGCCGGTGGACGGATAGGGCACGAAGATGAAGCCGCCCTGCGTGCCCAGCCGCTGATTGGGCTTGCACTCGCCGAAGCACTCAAAGCCCTGGCGGGCGCCGATCCAGGTCTCGCTGCGCACCTTGATGCCACTGACGGTTGTGCCCTCCAGGATGAGCACCGTGCCGACGGTGAAGCTCGGCAGATTAGCTGTGCCGAAATTGGCGAACAGCCCGCGCAGGCCCAGCGTCAGCCCGGCGATCGAGAGCGTCACTTCCGCGGCCTTCTTGCGGAACGTGAGCGGCTGATCGAGCATCGAGCCGGGGACGTTCGGGTTGGGGGTGTGCCACGCGTCGAACTGGCCATCGGCCCAGCGGCCGACGATCACGTTGGCGAGGGCCGGATGCACACCGCCCAGGATGAGCATATCGCCCCAGGTGTGATAGCCGAAGACCGGGTCGAGGATGCCCGCGCTCGCGCCATAGGGGCAGGTATTCAGCCATGCGTCTGGGAAAGCGCCATAGTTATCAGGTGCGGAGCGATTGAGACAATAGTAGCGGGTGCCGGCGCCGGAGCGGACCTCCTCGAACTCCATGATGTTCGGTGCGAAGACCATGGCCGTCTCGAAGACCATCGCGCCCACGGTCGCCTTGACAAAGAAGAGCTGGGTCTCGATGCCCTTGAACGTGAACGAGGTGCTGCTGGTCAGCTCGAGCCCGCTGATCGACATGGTGAGCGCCAGATCGGCCTCGAACTTGACCAGGATCCGGTCAATCTTGTTGATCGGATCTTCGCAGATGATTTCCCCAGTATCAAGATCAACGGTGCATGCCTGCTCCGGGTAGAAGACGATATCGAAGCTGAAGCTGCCCGTGATTGGAGCCGCCGCTGCTGTCCAGGAGAGGACTCCGGTCAGCAACGCCAGTGCACAGGCCAGAACTGTGATTCTTCTAAACATTGACTGAACCTCCTTTTTCTGGTTTTACACACCCGTACCGTTAGAACTTGGTGCTCATGCTGACCGCAACGCCACCAAGCATATCAGCCAAGATAACCGCCGAGAAGGTCACGGCAACCGGCTCGAACGCGAAGCCGACATCCACGTCAAACTCGGTGAAATCGCCCAATAAGCCCCCGTCGAATGTGATCAACGCAGCGATGCTCACCGGGCCGACCGTGCCGCTGACGCCCAGATAGTGCGCGACCACCGGCGGGATTAATGGGCCACCGCCCCAAACGGGGCTGCAGTAGACTGGATCGGTGCAGAAGACGACGTCGCTTGTCACTTGCAGCCCGGGCGGATCGAACGTCATGACGAACTCGCTGAGAGCTGGCTGACCAAACGACCACTGGCCGTTATTGCGCCAGACGAAGTACGCCGCGACTGAGACATCGCCGGCCTTCATCCGGGTGCTCGTGGTGTTGCTGATCAGGTCGAAGTTGCCGTTCCAGTTCCAGACCGTCTGGACGTTGAGCCTCCACGGCGTGAAGACGAACGTCTGCTTCAGCTGCATGAAGCACAACGGATTGATGATGGTCATCACATCGCCCGTTGTGTCATAGGGGTAGAACCAGCCGTCGTTATCTTCATCGACCTGGTCGATGGTGCACTGCCGCAGGTCAAAGTGGAACTCGGCGAGGAAGTCATGGCGGACACCAGCGATCACGACGTTGGTGAGGAAGATCTTCTCCTCCTCGACGTTGTTGAACCCACCGCCGGTGAGCATCTGGTTGAAGAAGCGCTCGAGCGGCTTGCACTCGCCGAAGCACTCCAAGCCCTGCTTGGCGCCCAGCCACAGCTCGCCGCGCACGCCCACGCCGCTAACGGTCTTGCCCTCCATCGCCAGGACAAGGCCGCTGCGCAGCAAGTAGCCAGTCGGGCTGGGGCTGACGTTGGCGAAGAGCGCCTTGACGTTGAGGACCAACCCGGCGATGTTCAGCGACAGGTCCGCGATCTTCTTGCGGAACCGAATGACGTTGTTCAGGGCATTCGTCGGGTCAATCCAGCGTGCCAGCACGAGGTTCTGGACGAGCGGATGGATGTAGCCGCCGAAAATGTAGTAGAACGGGGTTACACCAAAGACCGGGTCAACAATGGCGCCGCTGATGGCGGCCGGGAAGTTGCACGCTGCCGGAGCAACGTTCAAGCTAGCTGGCAGCGAAAGTTGTAGACACCAGCGCTTCCGGCCATACTGATCGCGCGTCTCCTCGAACTCGAAGAAGGTCGGGGAGAAGATGATCGTGTCTTTGATGGTCAGGGCACCCACCGTGGCGCTGATCACGAACGATTGAAACTCAACGCCAAGGAAGGTGAAGACCGTTGTGCTGGTGATGTCCAAGCCGCTGATGGACAAAGTCAGAATCAGATCGGCCTCGAACTTCATATCAATGAGGTCGACCTTGTTGATTTCAGGACCTTGAGGATAGAAGACGATGTCGATGCCGAAGCTTCCGCTGATCGGAGCAGCGTTCGCTCCCCACGAGAGTGCGCCCACGACCGCGAGCGCACAGGTCAGAGCGAGTAATCTTCTAAACATGTACAGAAACCTCCTTTTTTACTCGGTTTTGTGGCGTACGCACGAACGCACGACTCTGCAGTTGGTGTGTTTTTGGCGGTGTTCCCCCAGTCTGGCGATCACCTCCTTATGAAGGTCGTTTTTTGGTGGCTGTATTATAGCACACCTTGGCCGTCGTTGTCAAGACCCCCCTCTATGTTAAGAGGGCCACGATAACTGCGACCACACCGGCAAAAACAGCAAAGCCCGTAATGAGCAGCGCGTTATTCATCTGCCGTTGCAGCTTTTCGACCTCTTCGGGGACGACGCCCCCAGAGGAGGCTGCCCGCGCCTGCGCCAGCTCAGCTTTGAGAGACTGCACTTGCGTCTGCAACGACGCGATCTGGGCCTCGCTTTGGGCGAGCTTCTCTTTCAGGGCCAGGACGTCTGCGCTCGTGTCGGTACTGGGTCGGCTCTTGAGCGCCGCCACGTCTTGTTCTACTTTGTCTAGCGCTTGGACGCGCTCCGAGAGCTTGAAGATCAGGTCTTGGAGGATCTTCAGGTCTGCCGGCTGGATCTTCTCCGGATCGTTCTGCACGTATCGAATTGCCCGGGCGATGAGCACGGCAGCGTCGTAGCGAGTGAGAGCTTTACTGCCTTGGAACTCCCCGTTGGGCAGCCCAGTGATAATCCCGCGCTCGACTAAGAACTTCAGATCGCTGGCAGCATAGTGATCGGCTGGGACGTCGACGAAGATCGACCCGCGGTGGGGGGTGGACTTGGACGTTGCGGGCTTAGGGGTGGAGGGCTGCTTTGGCTGCCCGTCGGCCAACGCTAACAGCCCCACGCTCAACACCATCACTCCGATAAGGACGACCTTGAGACTTCTCATCTCTACCTCCCGAGTTCGTCTGTTCAACCTCCTCGGGTGTTTTTGGGGCCTGCCTCGGAGGCGTATTATAGATTACGTTCTTTTGCCCTGTCAAGTCCGTATGTCCCGTCAGAAGAGTGACGGGCGTCGCTCCGCTCCAACCCTGGTGTACAGAGCAGCCCTTGACAGGGGGAAGTCCGTCCCGTATAATTTAGCAGAGTACAGATGAGTCTGCTAATTATTGGGAGAGTGAGCATACGATGATCAGATTTGACCGATTCACCGAGAAGGCCCAGGAGCTCTTTCGCGACTCGACGGAGTTATTAGAGAAGTACAAGCACAATCAGTTGGACGTCGAGCATATCTTCTATACGTTGGCGGCCAAGGAGGGCGTCGGCCAAGAGCTCTTAAAAGAGATGAACGTGCCTATCCCCGGCTTGCTCAAAGATTTGGAGATTCTCTTGACGGAGAAGCCAACCGTCTCCACGACCATCGGCCAACAGATCTACATAACCCCAAGATTAGAGATGCTCGTCAAATCCGCCCAAGTCGAAGCTGATCGCTTAAAAGACGAATTCATCGGGGTCGAGCATCTCTTAATAGCGATCAGTCAAGACCCCAATACGGCCCTCAGAAGAGTCTTATATAAATATGATATAACGCCGGAGCGGGTCTACCAAGCCCTGTCGCGGGTGCGCGGCGCCCAGCGCGTCACCGACCGCGAAGCCGAGAGCCGTTATAAAGCGTTAGAGCGATTCTCCGTCAATCTGACAGCGCTCGCGCGCGAGGGAAAGCTCGATCCGGTCATCGGGCGCTCGCGGGAGATCCGTCGCGCCGTGCAGATTCTCTCGCGTAGAAAAAAGAATAACCCAGTCTTTATCGGCGAGCCCGGCGTGGGGAAAACAGCTATCGTTGAGGGCCTAGCCCAAAGAATCGTCGCCGGCGACGTCCCCGACACCCTCAAGAATAAAGAATTAATACAGTTAGACTTGGCAGCGCTGGTGGCGGGCACCAAATTTCGGGGGGAGTTCGAGGAGCGCCTCAAAGCTGTCATCAATGAGATCGAGAACGCCAAGGGGAAATTTTTAGTCTTCATAGACGAGCTGCACACCGTCGTCGGCGCTGGAGCAGCTGAAGGCGCAATTGACGCGTCGAATATCTTAAAGCCCGTTCTCGCTCGCGGCACCTTCCAAGTGATCGGCGCGACGACCCTCGACGAATATCGAGAGCACATCGAGCAGGACCCCGCACTCGAACGGCGCTTTCAGAAAGTGTTAATAGAAGAGCCTTCGATTGACGAGACGATAGCGATCTTAGAGGGGCTGCGCCCCAAGCTCGAGGCCCATCACAATGTAAAGATTACAGACGGGGCGCTGCGCGCGGCAGTCCAGCTCTCCGCGCGATATATCTCTGATAGATTCTTGCCGGACAAGGCGATTGATCTCTTGGACGAAGCCGCAGCGAAGCTCAGGGTGGACCGGACGTTCGCCCCGGAAGTTCAAGAGATCGCGGAGAAGATAAAGCTGCTAGAGGGGCGGTTGAGGAACTTGACTTCAGTCCAACCTAACCTCCCAACCCCCTTCCCGACGCGGGAAGGGGGAGTGTCTCACCCCTCCCCGCTTCGGGGAGGGGCCGGGGGAGAGGTCCAGCAGCTCGAAAGAGAACTGGAGCGTCTCAAAGCCGAAAAACAAAAGCGCGAGGCCGAGCACGCCCAGAGGGTGCAGCGCGAGCCCATTGTCACTGAGCGGGAGATCGCCGAGACGGTCGCGCTCTGGACGGGCATCCCTGTCGAGCAGATGTTCGAAGAAGAGCGCGAGCGCTTGGCCAAGCTCGAAGAACGACTCCATCAGAGGGTGATCGACCAAAACGATGCTGTCAAGGCCGTTGCTCAAGCAGTCCGGCGTGCCCGCGCCGGCTTGAAAGACCCCAGGCGCCCTGCAGGCAGCTTCTTGTTCTTAGGCCCGACGGGAGTCGGCAAGACCGAGCTCTCCAAAGCGCTTGCTGAGGCGCTCTTTGGCGACGAGAATTCTTTACTGAGATTCGATATGTCTGAGTTCATGGAGCCCCATTCTGTCGCCAAGCTGATCGGCTCTCCCCCTGGATACGTGGGTTACGAAGAGGGCGGACAACTGACCGAAGCCGTGCGCAGAAAGCCCTATAGGGTCATTCTCTTTGATGAGATTGAAAAAGCCCATCGCGACGTCTTCAATATTCTCTTACAAGTCCTAGACGACGGCCGGCTCACCGACGGCCATGGCCGTACCGTCGACTTTAAGAACACTATCATTCTGATGACGAGCAACTTGGGGAGCGAGCAGATCGTCTCCAAGACGACGCAACTGGGCTTTGTCAGCGAGAAGAGCGACGCCCATGAACGATCTTATCAAGAGATCAAAGAGCGCGTCTTGAGTGAGGTGAAGAAGTTCTTCCG
>CALLJK010000029.1 GCA_938091745.1 Candidatus Bipolaricaulota bacterium | reverse complement strand
GCCTCTCCCGTATGATACGTCTACGAAAGCTCCAACGTTGGGAAAGGGGGAAACGGGAACTTATGCGATGTATCGCGATCACTAACCAGAAGGGCGGCTCCGGTAAGACGACGACCGCCGTCAACTTGGCTGCAGCGCTGGGGGAGAAGAAGCGTCGGGTCTTAGTGATGGATCTCGATCCGCAGTGTTCAGCCACGTCATGGTTCGGCATCAAGAATACTGATAAGGGCATCTTTCGCGCCTTTGTCGAAAACGGGAACGTTATAGATATTATCAGTCAAACAAACGTTCCCAACGTTGAGGTTGTCCCGGCCAGCCCCTGGCTGGTGGGAGCTGAGAAGGCCCTCGCCGGGGAGGTCGGCGCGGAGACGATCTTGCGCCGGCAAGTCCGCAATCTCCCCACAGATCGCTGGGAGTATCTCCTCATAGACTGTCCTCCGGCGCTAGGGATTCTGACTGTTAATGCGCTGGCGGCCGCTGGCGAAGTGCTCGTCCCCGTTGAAGCCCACGTGCTGGCGCTGGAGGGCTTGGCGCAGCTTCTGCAGACCATAGATGTCGTTAAGGAGCGGCTGAACCCGGAGCTCACAATCTGTGGGATCTTGGTGTGTCGGGTAGACAGGCGGACTCGTCATGCCCAGGAAGTCGTCGAGCAACTCCAGAGCCGTTTCGGGGAGCTTGTCTATAAGACGGTCATTCGGGAGAACGTCCGTCTCGCCGAGTGCCCGTCGTTTGGCAAGCCCATTACGCTCTACGATTCGCGCAGCTATGGGGCTCAGGATTATCGCGCGCTCGCGGTAGAGATCATCCGTCAGGAGCGAGGGAGGGAGTAGAATGGCCAGGCGACGCACCATCGGGGTAAACCCGCTTGATACGGTCATCCCAGCTCAACAGCATATAGATAGTGGAACGCCAAAGAGAAGGATTATCAAGGAGCGACTGACAGTCCATCTGCCTGTCGACTTGATTGAGCGCGTCAAAAACGCCGTCTATTGGACGCCGGGGCTGACGCTTGCCGGGCTCGCTGAAGAGGCGCTCACGGCGGCTGTCGAGAAGCTCGAGCGTGAACGGGGCGAGCCCTTCCCCCCACGAAGATCTGAGCTTAAGGGTGGACGGCCTTTAAAGTAAAGACTTATTCCCCCCACCCCCCTTCCCGGTTCGGGAAGGGGGGTATGGGGGGAAGTTCTTATGCCCTCTTGACGGAGAGTTTTCCGCCAGCCTCGATGACCTTCAGCCTCTTGCGCACCATCTCTTTGAGTTCGCGACCGGCGCGGAAGGCCGGGACGACCTTGCTAGGCACCATCAGGCGCTGGCCGGTCTGCGGGTTGATGCGGCTGCTGCTGCGGCGCGCCCGGGCCACAAAGCTGCCAAACCCGGTGATGCGCACGGTCTGGCCCTCTGCGACCGACTTGGAGATCGCGGTGAAGATGGTGTTGACGGCCTCGCGCGCGGTGCGCTTGGGCATGCCCGTCCTCTGGGCCACGGTCTCGATGAGCTCTGCTTTGTTCATAGTGAACCCCCTTTAGTGGTTGCTAAGATAGTTGTATTGTAGAGCAGAAGTGACCCAAAAGTCAAGTCGGAAGCCTCCTCCAGAGCCTTCTCGAGACGAGGGATGCGCGGATTTTTCTGATTTCAACGTAAAAAACAGTGACGGCGTCTATTGTAAATTTTGCTTGCCCTGGCCCTCAGGACTATACTCTTTTTTTGGAGGTGAGTGCTGATGGCTTCCTTACCGGGTGCAGGGGCTGCTCTCGGTTTTTATATCATTTTGTGGGGGGTCATATTCGTGGGGGGATTTCTCGCGATCCCCTTGAAGCAGGTCATTCCTGATAAGCAGATTTTCTTTGCGACCGCGGGGCTTCTGCAAGCAGCGTTGATGATCCTTGCTCTGGTAGTCTTTGCCCAGCGCAAGGGCTTTGATCTGCGCGCAGCACTGAGCTTGCAGCGCGTGCGCCCTGTTCTGTATTTCTGGGCTGCGCTGGGCGTCGTCCCCGTGGGGATGCTCAGTGGGCTTCTGCTCTGGCCCGTGATTGAAGCGATGCCCTGGCTCGTCTCGAAAGAGTTGGAGCTTCTCGTGCGGCTGTCGCGCTTCAGCGCGCCGAGCGTCTATCTCTTCTATGCGCTCTCGTTGAGTGTCGGGCCGGCGCTCAGTGAGGAGCTAGCGTTTCGCGGGCTGATCTTGCAGGGGCTACGCAGCCGCCTCGGGTCAGCAACTGCTGTCGTGCTCTCGGCGCTATTATTTGGGGTTATCCATCTTGATCCCTTGCAGGGGCTGGGCGCGTTCTTCACCGGGCTGTATCTGGGGTATCTCACGGTGCGTTCGGGAAGTATCTACCCGGCGATCGCCG
This sequence comes from Candidatus Bipolaricaulota bacterium, assembly GCA_938091745.1. Classification (GTDB taxonomy): domain Bacteria; phylum Bipolaricaulota; class Bipolaricaulia; order RBG-16-55-9; family DRXL01; genus JANXCC01. The sequence continues at coordinate 32,413 of CALLJK010000029.1, read as the reverse complement.
CTCATGGGTTCAATAATCTGTGGGCAACTCTCGAATCGAGCTTATGGCAAGCAGCCAATCCCCAGATGAGCCCCAGAGAGATTCTCTTGAGCGCGGGGTATCCGATAGGGGTCTATGTGTTTTCCGGGATCGTGCTGATCGTCGCGCTCTATAACGTTCATCGATCCTCGCGCTCATTGGATTAAGCGCGTGGGTCAGGGTGCTCTAAGATCGCCTTGGCTTGTGATTCACGATATCTTTTCAGGGCTTCTCGATACTGGGGATATTTGTTGGCTAAGATTGCCGTTGCAAGAAGCGCCGCGTTGATCGCCCCAGCCCTCCCAATAGCGAGCGTGCCCACGGGGACTCCCGCAGGCATCTGCACCATAGATAACAGAGAATCAAGCCCCGAAAGTTTTGACTCCATGGGCACACCAAGCACCGGCACAAGGGTCTTCGATGCGATCACTCCAGCTAGGTGCGCTGCCCCTCCTGCAGCAGCTATGAAGACTTCTATCCCGCGACCCTCGGCAGATTCTATATATTCACTCAGCGCCTCGGGTGTGCGATGCGCGCTAAGCACCCGTACTTCACAGGGTACACCCAGATCTTCTAAAGTCTTGACGCACTGCTCCATCGTCTCCCAATCAGTCTTCGATCCCATAATCACGCTCACCAAGGGCTGCATAGCCTGCCTCCTTGCGCTATAATCTTGAGCATGAAGATTCTAGGGATATCGGGAAGCCTCCGCAAGAGTTCGTATAACACCGCGGCGCTGCGTGCCGCGCAAGAGCTGCTCCCTCAGGGCGTGACGCTGGAGACCTTCGATCTCTCTCCCATTCCCCTGTACAATGAAGATATTCAGCCCTTCCCTGACTCGGTGCAGCGTTTGGGAGAGCGCATCGCTCAAAGCGATGCCCTGCTCATTGCTACTCCAGAGTACAATCACTCCATCCCCGGGGTGCTGAAGAACGCGCTCGATTGGGTCTCACGCTTGCCCAACCAACCAGGTGAGGGCAAGCCTGCAGCGCTCTTTGGGGTGAGTGTGGGGCGCTTCGGCACCCTGCGCGCTCAACTCCATCTGCGCGAGGTCTGCGTAGCCTTAGGGATGCTCGTGCTGCCCAAGCCCGAACTCTATATCTCCCAGGCTGAGGGGAAGTTCGACGCTCAAGGGCGTCTTGTAGACGCGTCGACACGCGAACGGGTGCGGGCGCTCCTCGAGGCGCTCATTGCCTGGACACAGAGGGTCAGCTAGATTTCTTCCAAGGCCTGTTGACAAAGACCGGGGTCGCAAAGACGATGACATCTCCCGCTTGCTCCATCCCTTGCTCTTTATTTCTTCAGCAAGTGCTCCGGCATTTGCACCGCGACGACCTCCCCGCGCGCGCAGACTTCCCCATTGGCGATCAGTCTCGACTCGACGATCACCTTGCGCCCGCTGATCTCTTTCACCCGTGCGCGCACCTCTAACGGCACACCTAATGGCGTCGGACGGAGATAATCAACTTTCAGTGATGCCGTGACGAACCGTAACGGGGGCTCAGTGCCCATCTCCCGCCCTTGGGCTTTATACGCCGCTGCTGATGCTGTCCCCGTCGAGTGACAGTCAATGAGCGAGGCGATCAGCCCGCCGTAGACATAGCCGGGAATCGCGATATGATAGGGCTTCGGCGTGAAGACGCAGACCGTTTCGTCGCCGTCCCAGTAGCTTTTGATGTGCAAACCGTGCTCGTTGAGCCGGCCGCAGCCGTAACAGTAGCTTAAGTTATCGGGATAGTAGTCTTGAAACGCTTTCTGTTCCATAGCGATCACGCTCAGTTTGTGCTCAGCGTACCAACGATCGTTGGCACGCCGTTGATGAGCTTCGGTGTTGCTTCCAGACACGCGGCTTTCTGCCCTGCTGTGATGAAGAGCACGAACGGAAGATCTATCGTCACGGGGATCTGTTGACTGCCCGGCCCGATGATGATCCCAATGCGACGGTAGAGAGCCGTCGTGTACGAGAACTGTAGTGACTGTGTAAACGACTGCACCGTTAAGAATGCCGGTGGCGCCATGCCGATCTCAAAGAGTTTGGCAGTGTCGGAGATCGTCGCGATGACTGCGGGAGCATTCATAGGCGCGTTGACGTCGCTCTTATTGGGCAGATCGTGCGGGCAGGTTGGCGCCGGGGCTTGCGGAATTTGTGGAGCTGGTGGCGCCGGAGGCGTTGGCGTCGGCACAGTAATCAGTGAAAAGAGAATCTGAAAGATCCCTACGGGTCCCACGAAGGGCGCGATAGGGAAGATCGGGAAGAGCGGGGTCGTGCCGCTCACGGGGAGTATTACAAACGCGCCAATGGTGCCCGTCGGAATATCTAGAAGCGCTGCGACGAGCGGATTAGCGATGACGACGATCCCGTACTTGCCAGAAAAGTCTCGTCCGGCGAGCTTGGCGCCTTGGGGGATGTCAATCGTGCCGTAGACGATATACGGGACTTGACCAAAGAGCAGAGCTGGAAGTGCGAACGCTTCCGAAAAGAGCGTCCCGGTGATGCCGGTGCTGCTGCGCACTTGGCCGAACGGCTGACGCTTTTGAAACTCATCGGCCCACGCAGATCCGGTGATCTTGGTCTTCTCTTGGAAGGCGCTTTGGAGTTCAGAGAATTTTGCGTCGTCGGGGAAGACGACTTGGGCTGGGGCTTGCTGAGCGAGGAGCACCAGCGGGCCAACCAGGATGATCATCAACAGACTGAGAATCGCAATACGCGCGCGCATAGGTTCACAACCCCTTTCGCTTGCCATTGTACTTAGGCGGGCCTGTGATGTGCAATCGTGCTCAATCTCATCTATAATGCAAACTATGAAAGAGAAGATCGAAAACTGGCTCGTGGAAGAAGGGCAGTTCAACCGCTACGTCGAGCACCCTAACGCCAATTGGGTTGTGTTAGCCAATCACCCCAAGAACCAGCCAACGACCGTGAGCATTATCAATCCCAAAGCGAGTCCAGATCGAGTCTTAGTCGAAGTGAGCGTCAATATTGCCGATGACGTGCAGCAGCTCTTTCAGAAACTGACTCAGCCCCAGCGCGAGAAAATCTTGCGGGAGCTGAGTCTGGAGTTGAATCGTTTCCCCATCAGTTTTGGGATGATCCATCCCCAGGGTATTCTCAGACAGCTGGTGCTCCAGCAAGAGATCTTCTCCGATGGGCTTACCAAGCACATGCTCTTTACGGCGATCCAGAATGTGTACAAGGCGTTCTTGCAGTCGCAATGGGTCCTGCAGAGAGAGCTGGGAGGGCAGCACAAGTCGGGGAACGATTTCGGCATTGGCTTTCGGCCCTCGCCAAGCTAGGCTGAGAACTGAAAAAACTCTCGTGAGGTGATAGGGATGAAGACCGCGCGCGAAGCCCTCGTCCAGACTCTGAAGAAGAATAAAATCGCGCTGGTGACGGGAGTCTACGGCGACCCGTGTACGGCCCTCTTAGATGAGTGTGCCAAGCAGGGGCTGCACGTCGAGATCAGCACCGAAGAGAAGGTCGCGTTTGCGCAGGCGTTGGGTGCTTCCGTAGCGGGCTTGCCCAGCGTCGTCATCGTCAAGCAAGTGGGGGTGAACATCTTGGCTGATCCCCTCATGACCGCTGTGACACACGGTATTGGCGCGGGATTGCTGCTCATTGCTGGGGACGACCCTGGCGCAGCCAAGTCCCAGAACGAACAAGATTCGCGCTGGTACGCCAAGCTCGCCAATATCCCCGTCCTGACGCCGCCAGGCCCACAATACGTGAGCGATGCGGCCATCGAGGGGCTGCAGCTATCAGGGGCGCTGGGCATCCCCGTGATGATGCAGGTGACCGGGCGTCTCTTAGAGGGCGAAGGGCGCCCCAGCGAGATCCCCCTCACGGTTGAGGCGCGCTTCGATCGAGACCGAGCCTGGAAGAATCTCATCTTGGATCGCTATAAATATTTCTATCAAAAGATCTATCCTCAGCTGTGCGAGCTGGTCGAGGACTCGCCGCTGCATAGTATGCCAGACCTAACCCCTCCGTCCCCTTCCCTAAAGGGAAGGGGAAGCTCCCCTCCCTCTTCAGGGGAGGGGTTGGGGGAGAGGTCTGGTGTCATCTCTTGTGGGTTCGTCTCGACGTTGGTGACGGAGAAGAATCATTTTGCGTTGGGGTATGCGCATCCGTTGCCGGAGCGGGCCTTGGTGAGCTTTTTGAAAAACTTAGAGCGCGTGCTGATTGTCGAGGAGATCGCGCCGATTGTCGAAGAGTCCGTGAATGCACTAATATCGCAGCACGGGTTGAAGACAAAAGTCTTTGGGCGGCTGACGGGGCATCTGCCGAGAATTGGGAAGTTAGAAGCGCAGCACATAGCTGAAGCCTGGGGGCGCACCGGCGGTGAGCTCCATCTGGATACCCCAACTCAAGTGAGCGGGGGAATTTTAGACCTGCCCTGTGGGGGCTTTGAACTGCTCTACCAAGTCCTAGACGAAGTCTTGCCCGAGGGGTATCTGGTCGCGGGTGATGTGGGGTGCTCGATTCTACACGGGTATTTCCCGCCGCAAATCATTGACACGGCGTATGCGCTGGGGACTTCGATCTCTACTGCTGCAGGGATGAGCCTAGCGGGGCACAAGGGTGTAGCAATCATTGGGGACACGGGGTTTATTCATTCGGGGATCACGGGGCTCTTAAACGCTGTGGCGTACCGGCATAATGTGTTCGTGATCATTCTGTACAACAAATTTTCGGCGATGACGCCGGGGGCGCAGTCCATCCCGGGGCTGGAGCGGGTGCGGGCGCTTGTGGAAGCGTGTGGGGTAGACGCCATAGATGAAGTGCAGATGGAGCAGGTCTCTGAAGGCGAGCTGAAGGGGCTTGTGGAGCGGCGCTTGGGTGAGCGCGGAGTGCACGTGCTGATCGCCCATGCCAAGCCGAAAAAATTGCACGAATGAGTAGCTCCCTCTCTTGACTTGTGTATCGCGATTGTGCTATATTGAAGATCAATAAAAAAATAAAAAAGTCAGAGGGCCTTATGAGCTATGGAAGGATTGTCGCAGCTCTTCTCGTGGGGGTTCTCATCGGCTTTAGTGGGCAAAAATCGGTAACTCGCGCGGCTTCGACGGGTGATGTCGTCATCAGCGAAGTCGCGTGGATGGGCACAACAGCAAGCTCAACCCACGAATGGATTGAGCTGTATAATAACACAAGCGCTCCCATTGATCTCACCAACTGGAAGCTCGTCTCGCTGTCAGACAACTCCCCCAATTTTACGATTAGCACTGCAAATTGCAGCAACGTGATCATCCCCGCACAAGGGTTCTTTCTTTTAGAACGCACAAGCGATGTGACTGTCAGCGACATCTCGGCTGATTGTATTTACACTGGCGCGCTGAGCGATAGTGGGGAAGCACTCGCTTTGAAAGATCCCTCAGGGAGTATTATTGATACCGCCAACGGTAACGGCGGCCCCTGGCCGGCAGGAACGACCTCTCCGAAAGCGACCATGGAACGAATCGATCTGGAAGCCCCTGACTCGGACACAAACTGGGATACCAACGACGGCATCCATCGCAACGGGCTGGATGCGAATAATAATCCCATCAATGGCACGCCGAAGGCGCCGCGCCAGCGCGCCTCTTATAATGCCCGCGACGTCGTGATCAGCGAGGTCGCGTGGATGGGTACAGAAGCAAGTGCCAACGATGAATGGATCGAGCTCTATAACACCACCGATCACGCGATCAGCTTGATCGGCTGGCGCTTAGAGTCTGCTGACGGCTCGCCGAGCATCGCGCTCGTCGGCACAATACCTGCGCAGGGGTTCTTCTTGCTGGAGCGCACGGATGACAATACGGTGAGCGACATTCCGGCAGACCAGATCTACAGTGGCGCGCTCTCGAACTCCGGGGAGACTCTAATCTTGAAAGACCCGTCAGGAAATATCATTGACACGGCCAACGGCGACGGCGGCCCCTGGCCCGCCGGAAACGATTCCCCCAGAGCGACTATGGAGCGTCTAGATTTGCTCGCGCCAGATTCGGATACAAACTGGGCTACCAATAACGGGGTTTATCGCAATGGCCTGGATGCTCAAAACAACCCGATCAACGGCACGCCCAAGGCCCATAAGCCTCCCTATGTGACGATCATCAGTCCTACAGCAGCTGCGCCGGTGTACGTCCGTCAGGGCGAAAGCTTTAACGTGAGCTTCACCAGCGATGAGATGGGCACTGCACAGATCAAAGTGAACGGGACTATCTGTGGCAGCGGGGCAGTCACTGCTGGGGTGAACACTCAGACGTGTACGCTCCCCAGCCCCTTTGCTCATGGCGCCTATGATCTCTCTGTGACAGTCACTGACGCTACGGCGACTGCTGGCTCAAAGACCGAAACAGACGCTGTGCACGTGATCGTAGCGAATCTTGGTGACATCAACGGCGACGGGAAGATCAACGTGATTGACGCACGTCTTGCACAGCAGCACGCCGACGGGTTCATCACGCTCACAGGGATACAGTTCTTAGCTGCTGACGTCGACCAAGACAGCGACGTAGACTCGGATGACGCGACGGCGATTGCCAAGAAAGGGATTGGGCTGCCCACGGGAATTCCGTGGTTTGCTCTGGCTCTGCCCGCGCTGGCATTCTTGCTAATGCGCTCCCGAAGAAAGATCGCGACATTGCTCTTTTTGTTGAGTTTAGCAGGAACTCTGACAAGCTGCACAGAGTTTGCAGGCTTGCCTCCGCCCTCTGGGCCGGCGGTCTTCATCACATCGACGTCCATGCCCAGCGGCGCGACACGTTCTCTCGATATCTTTGTGCAGAATGTGACGGCCCAAGGGGGCGTGGCCTCGCTCCAGGGGCGGATCACCTATCCCGCTGGGAAAGTATCTGTGCAATCGCTCACGGGCTTGAACGGCTTCATCGTCAAGGCACTCGCGATAGAGAATGGCGAGCTGCGCTTCGCCATTGTTAAGCCTAGCCCAGGAGGGATTAACACTGGAGCAGTCGCGCGAGTGACTCTATCAGTTTCAGGAGCGCCGGGGAGCATTATAACGCTGAGCTGGGCCGCAAGCGCCCAGACGCCCATCGTCATTGGAGGAGAGACGAACTCTGAGATCATCGGGCTCAGTTTCGGTGACGGCCAAGTGAAAGTGCGCTAGCGCCCGATTATAATGAGCGCGTGCGTACTGAGATTCTCCGTGCTGATGATGCAAGCATTGCGCGCGCGGCTCAGATCATTCGCTCTGGGGGTCTTGTAGCTTTCCCTACCGAGACCGTCTATGGCTTAGGGGCCGACGCTCTCAACGCAGACGCTGTGCGTAAGATCTTTATCGCCAAAGACCGCCCTTTCGATGACCCCTTGATCGTTCACATCGCTCACGTCCAGCAACTTGCGCTCTTAGCTCGGCCTATTCCCGAAAGAGTCTGGGACTTGACAGAACGATTCTGGCCTGGCCCCTTGACGCTCGTCTTGCCCAAGACTGACAGAGTCCCTGAGATCACCACCGGGGGATTAGATACTGTTGCCGTGCGCGCGCCCGCGCATCCCGTCGCGAGAAAGCTCATAGAGATGAGCGGCTGCCCTATCGCTGCGCCATCAGCAAACAGATTCGGTCGCCCCAGCCCAACTACAGCCCAGCACGTCTTAGAAGATTTGGATGGGCGCATCGAGCTTATCTTAGATGACGGCCCCACCCCCATCGGCGTCGAGTCGACTGTCTTGGATCTCACCGAAGACCCCCCAATGGTGCTCCGTCCGGGCGGGGTCACCCTCGAAGCGCTCCAAGAGATTTTAGGCGAGGTGCGCCTGCTCAGCTCTTCAGCGCGAGAAGCCGCGAAGCGCTCACCGGGGACGCGCTATCGGCACTATGCCCCGCGGGCGCAGCTTCTCCTTGCTGAGTCAGGGGAGCTGGAGCAAATCGTGAGGGGGTTGCTTAAAGCAGGGAAACAGGTTGGAGTGATGGTCAGGCAGAGCCGTCTTCAGTGTTCTCCGGCCCCTTTGGTGCTTTCCGTGATTCAAATGCCCTTGGATTTATCAGAATACGCGCAGCGGCTCTTCGCGGCGCTGCGCGAGCTCGATGCCCACGGGGTCGACGTGATCGTCGTGGAGAAGATAGAAGAGCGTGGGCTGGGGCGAGCGATCATGGACAGATTGCGCAAAGCCAGTTCAGGTGAACAGTTCCGAGTTTGACAGCTCTCGATTTATTCAATAATATTTATTATCTTTCCTAACTGAAAACTGTTAACTTAGAGCTGAGCAACTCTCTTGCGGAGGTGATCGGTGATGAGCAAACCGACGCATCCCAAGGTGATTGCGCGGCGGCGCCATCGGCGCGAGAAGCTTTGGAAGCTGCGCCGCAAGTACGCAGCCGCGACCAGCGAAGCCGAGCGCCAACGGATCTTAGAGAAGGCGTTCAAGATCGCTCCCACGATCACACGAGAGCAATTTCTCGAGCCGCTGCGCGCTCGCGGAATGCTCTAAAAAATTTGGTGGACCCGAGGGGACTCGAACCCCTGACCTCTTGAATGCCATTCAAGCGCTCTCCCAACTGAGCTACGGGCCCACAGAACAGTTCTGAGTTTGACAGTTCTCAGTTTGGACAGTTTTTATCATAGCAGAGTCTTTTGAGGCTGTCAAGGCAGGCTCCGCACGCTGCGCGTGGGCTTCACCTTCGCCAGCCGCAGGCTGGCGAAGATGGACGGTCCAGGCGAAGCTTGGTATCATAGAACTCAGACTCTATGACTCAAGAGCTCGAGGCGCTTCTCGAACTAGACCGGCACGACGCAGCCATCCGCGAGCAGACCCGCAAGATCGAAGGGCTCCAGCGGCGCCGCCAGGCCCTCCTTGATGCGATCGCTCGTGAACAGCACGAATTTCTCGCGAAGAAACATGCCTTTGAAGAGCTTCAGCGTCAAAGCCGCGAGAAAAGTCGCGAAGTCGATGACTTAGACGCTCAGATCCGTGCAGACACAGAAAAACTGCGCACCGGCCTGCTCAGCTATAAAGAGATGGAGGCGTTGCGCACACGCGTGGAGCACTCGCGCGTGCGCATCGATCAGTTAGAAGACGAAGCCATCGCGCTCATCACCAAAGTCGAGGAACAAGCCCCACTCATAGCTAAGGCCGAGAAAGACTTTCTCGCGTGGAAAGCGAAGATCGACCAAGATATCGCACAGATTGACGCGGAGCTCGCGCAGCACTCTCGAGAACTCGAACGGCTCCAGCATGAGCGTTCGCAGCGCACTGCCGCCGTCGCACGTCAGCTCTTGCAACGCTACGAAGAACTCCGTGCGCGCTATGAGGACCCGATCGTGCCTGTCCTAGGCGGGGTCTGCTCTGGGTGCAACTTGCGGGTCAGCGAGATCACGGCGGAGCGCGTGCGATACGAGATCGTCACGTGCGAGAACTGCTCGCGCTTGTTATATGTGAAGTAAGCTATGCATTCTATAGTCCTCGCGCTCTTATCGATTTGGGCATTCTTCGCGCAGGACGAAGAGATCGTACTGCCGCGGCAGATGGGAGCGATCAACGATTATGCGGCGGTTCTAGGGAGTGCTCGCGAGGGTCTTGAAACCCACATCGAGACGATCAGGGAGAACTTCCATGTCCGAATCGTCATCTTAGCGTCGATCTATGACCCGTTTGATAACGCTTCTCTTTATGCACAAAAGATCTGGGAGTCGTGGAAGCTTGGTCCGGATACCGTGCTCTTAGTCTTTGTGAAGGAGCAAACGAAGGGCACGTGGGAGTTTGAGCTGCGCCTTGGGAATGACGTGCGTGAGCGCTTTCACACAGAGCACCTGGAGCGCATGCGCGCGGGGCTGAAGTATCACCTGGAGCGCCAGCGTATCAAAACAGCTCTGGAGGAATCGGTGAATGCCCTCCACGCGATGCTCGAGGGGAGCTATGGCCAGCCGCCCCCCAGCGTCTCTGGAGGGCGGCTCTTCTTCTGGATCTGGGTTCTAGCGGGGCTTCTCGGGCTGGGAGGGATCGCCTTGGGAGTACGGGCTTTATTAAGGAGTCATTGCCCGCGCTGTGGCACCCGCATGCGCTCCTATAATACATATAATCGTCAGGGAGCACGCGTGGTCTACCGAAGTTGCCCACGCTGTGGGTACTCCCGCTTGCGCTAATTTAAGCTTGCCTTGAGCTTCACCTCCGGCTTACGCCCCCGATCCTCATCGGGATCGAGTCTGATGACTAACGAGAGACTCAGTCTATTGCCCGCGGCTTGCAATTTCGTCCGCAGCTCTTTGTTATGGGCCAATAACTGAACGAGATCGTTGGCCAAGAGCTCGGCGGCGGCATGAATGTACGAGAGTTCCGTGCCATTGCCCAAGTCTTGCCATTCTTCGATGGTGCCCACCAAGCGGGCTTCTGCTTCTGCCATGGATGCCAGCCTCCTTGTGTGCTGGGACTCATCTTACGCGCAGATGGGACGAGAGACTATGATAAGCATTACATTCGTGGTATAATTATCTTAGAAGAGGAGCAGAGGGCCGCCAGGCTTTGCCTGGACAAGCTTCGCTTGATCATCTTCGCCAGCCGCAGGCTGGCGAAGGCGAACAGTCCAGATGAAGTCTGGAGGAAAGTCCGGACTCCGCAGGGCAGGCCGCTCGTCGCAAGGCGAGAAGGAGCGATCCTTGGAAAGTGCCACAGAGAAGAGACCGCCTAAGGCCCTCACCCCGGCCTTACGGCCACCCCTCTCCCGTAGGTGACTACGGGAGAGGAGACTGGGGGTGAGGGCCCGGCAAGGGTGAAACGGTGGGGTAAGAGCCCACCGCCCCGCTCGCGAGAGTCGGGGGCACGGCAAACCCCGGCCGGAGCAAGACCAAGTAGGGGCACACTGGGGCCGTGAGGCCCTAGAAGGGTGGCCCGCCCAATGTGCCCGGGTAGGTCGCACAGAGAGATGGCCCTCACTGGCAGAAGCCAGCACAGAATCCGGCTTATGCTCCTCTTCTTTTTGTTCTTTGACGAGCCCAGCGTCATCTGATAAAATAAAATACTCGGCGATGGAGTCCGCCGTCAACCGTCCGAGCACATCGGACTGATGACTCCTACCCAAGACTCTCTATTGGATAGGAGGTCGGTTGATGTGCAAGAGCTTTATGTAGGGACGGTGCTGGCGGGCTTGATCTTTCTCTCCAGTATTCTCTCCGTCGAGCTGGGGCTATCGGCGTCTATCATTGAGATCGCGCTGGGTGTGCTCGCTGGGAATTTATTAGGCGTCACGGCTCTGCCGTGGGTAGCGTACATTGCGAGCTTGGGCGGGATCCTCTTGACGTTTCTTGCCGGAGCCGAAGTCGACCTCGATGTGATGAGAGCCAAGTTCAAGGAGAGTCTGCTCATCGGGGGCGTCTCGTTTTTGGCTCCGTTCCTTGGGGCGATGCTCATCTGTCATTATCTGTTGGGCTGGGAGTGGAGGGCCGCGCAGATTGCCGGTGTGGCGCTCTCGACAACGTCGCTGGCTGTTGTCTACGCCGTGCTGGTCGAGACCGGGCTGACACACACCCCTGTGGGGAAGCTCATCATGGCTGCGACGTTTGTCACCGACTTCGGCACGGCAGCGGCGCTCGCAATAGTGCTCTTAGAATTTAATCTCAACACGCTCTGGTTCGCCCTGATCTCTCTTCTTATTATTCTGCTTGCGCCGCGGATCGCGCCAAAGCTCTTTGCTCGCTATGGGGATCGGGTCATCGAACCCGAGATAAAGTTTCTCTTCTTGCTCTTATTAGTTTTGATGTATTTCGCAAAGCTGGGGCTGAGCCACGCGATCCTGCCCGCGTTTATATTGGGGCTCATGATGTCGCGCCTCTTTCAGAGAAATATTCAATTGCAGCGCAAGCTGCGCGTCGTGGGGTTTGCGTTCATCACCCCGATCTTCTTTCTCAACGGGGGCATGAAGATCTCCCTGTCGTTATTATGGTCGGGTGCAGCACTCTTTCTTATTCTGCTCGCTGTCAAACAGATCACGAAGATCGTAGGGGTCTATCCCTTGGCTAGGCGCTATCTGCCCAAGGAAGCAATGTACACGACGCTGTTGATGAGCACCGGGCTGACGATGGGGACGCTCTCGTCTTTGGCGGGGCTTGAAGCTGGGGTCATTGACCAGCTTCAGTTTTCTGTGTTGGTAGCAGTCGTCGTAGCCAGCGCTATCGTGCCGACGTTCATCGCCCAGAGATTCTTCCATCCGCATCATGCGTTGGTCGAGCTTCAGAAGAGAGAAGAGCCCTCGCGGCCTGCGCTGGTCGAGAAGATAGCTCAAGAGTAAAGCGAGAGAGCAAGGAGGGTCTATGTTTCACAAGATTTTGATTGCCAACGACGGCTCGGAGAACGCTTTTCGGGCGCTCGAAGTCGCCGTAGACTTAGCGCGGCGCTACGGCGCGGAGCTGCATCAGCTCTCGGTGGAGGAGCATCTGCCCCATTATGCTGCGTCGTTAGGCGAGGTGATCGAAGCCGAGCGAGAAGAATTAGATTACTTCGACGAAGTCTCTGAGAAAGCCAAGGAGATCGCGACGCGAGCTGGGGTACAGCTCGAATGTCATATTATCGCGGGCCACGAAGTCGAGACGATCGTGCGCTTTGCCGAAGAGAATCACTTTGATCTCTTGGTTATTGGGCACAAGGGGCATTCGAAGATTTGGCCGTTCCACATGGGGTCGACCGCAGCGAAGATCGCTGATCACGCGCGCACGAATATCCTCATTGTGCAGTAGTGTACCGTCATGAGCTATTATCTTGAGGGATTAATCAAAGCGCTCTCGCACTGGCGAGTGCTCAAGCGCCGTGAGGCTGCTTATCTGTTAGGAGAGAAGCGTGACCCGCGAGCAGTGCCCGCGCTCATCATAGTTCTCGAGAGCGCCGAAGACCCGTTCGTCAAGATGGAAGCAGCCACAGCGTTAGGCAAGATCGGCGGCCCTCAGGCAGCTGCTGCGTTGCTCCGGTGCTTACAGACACGGCAGCCGTTGCCGGTGCGTGTGGCTGCCGTCGAGGCGCTTGCCCGTCAGCCTATCTCAGAAGATATTGTTGTTGGCTTACGCCATGCCGCTGTGCATGACCCTAATGAGATTGTGCGTCGGCTCGCCCAACGTGTTCTTGAAGAGCTCGGTGTACGCGTCTAGAGTATGGTGCTTTTTGAAGCAAACACCCGGCAATGGCGTCGGTGGATCGGCACGCGCGGCGTGGTGTTCAACGTCTTGCGCTTGTGTGCGCGCCGTGCTTATACAGTGTACGAACTCTCTAAGATGAAACTGCGTGATGCGCCGGGGCTGACACGCTCAGTCTTCGACGTGCTCAGCGACATCAATGTCTCCGTTGTCGTTGGTGAGAGTGAGCGCCGTGAGCTGATCACTGTTGTCGGCACAGTCCCAGATCCAACGACGAGCGGCGGGGTCACGTACCTCTTGCGCACGACGCTTTTGGCTTTTTTATTGAGCCCAGCGCTTGCCCTTGCAGAGCCAGACGCTTACGGGAAATATCTGCGTGCTTGGGCAGGGCACTCTCAGACACGCCAGCGCTTTCTCCAACACGCCCACGCTCGATTTCCCAAGCTAACTCAGAGTGCGCTGCATGCCCTCTATGAATTTGTGTGGCGGGCTTCGTTGGTCTTCCCACAATATCTGAGTGTTCATTGGGTGGTCGCTCAGGAGCCTCCCAGAGGCTCTCAACTTGATCTGACGCCTTCAGAGCGCTCGCGCGTCTTTGGGGAGTTCTTCTTGTCTGACGTGAGAACCCTTGAAGAGAATAGCTCTTCTCATGTGTTGAGGCCCCTTGGGAAGGGTATCCCGCAGTATGCCGAAGATTTTCTCGGATGGCTGAGCACGTCAGATCAGTCTCTGATGGAGAGAGCTTTACGCGCTGAACGCACGTGGGCGGCGCGGCGGCTGCTCTGGGAGCTGAGATATATCGCGCGACGCGTGAGAAGAGTCGCTCAGGAGCCGCCGCTGAACGCTGTATGGGGCGCTGAAGATCCACCGATGGGAGCTGTCCAACCAGCGCGATTTGGTTTTTGTCTCTTGTGAGTTTTTCAGCAGATTCTTGGGAGCTGTTCCCCGCTGAGCATGTCTAAGATTCTCTGAGCGCCAATACGGCTTCTCAGAGTAACTATTCCTGCGGGCTGCTCCAAGACACGCCCGATGAGCGCGGCATCGGGTGAAAAGCTCCTGAGAATCTGCAGAGCGCGCTCGGCATCCTTCGCGGCGACAAACGCGACAAAACGCCCCTCGTTCGCGACATAGAGGGGATCAAGTCCTAAGATCTCGCACGCCCCCTGCACATCTTCTCGCACGGGGACAGCGCTCTCCTCTATAGAGATCGCGACGCGCCCAGACTGAGCGATCTCATTGAGCGCGCTCGCTAACCCCCCGCGCGTCAGGTCTCGTAAGCAGTGAATCTCGATCTGCTCTTCGATCAGCTTCGTGACGATATGCGCTAACGGCGCGCAGTCGCTCTCGATCTCGCTCTCAAACGACAGCCCTTCACGCACAGCCATGATCGCGATACCATGGCGGCCCACATCTCCATTGAGCAGGACACAATCACCGGGGCGGACGCTCTTGGGGGAGATCGTCAGATTATGCTCGATGACACCGATCCCCGCAGTGTTAATGAAAATGCCATCGCCCTTGCCCTTGTCCACGACTTTCGTGTCGCCCGTGACGATCTGGACGTGAGCCGTCTGCGCGGCTTCTTTCATTGACTGCACGATGCGCCAGAGGGTCTCCATAGGCAGTCCTTCTTCCAAGATGAAACCCGCGCTTAAGAAGAGCGGGCGGGCGCCGCACATCGCCAAGTCATTGACTGTCCCATAGACCGCGAGTTTCCCAATATCGCCGCCGGGGAAGAAGAGCGGACGCACGACATACGAGTCGGTCGTGAACGCGAGGGACCTCTCCCCCAACCCCTTCTGGCCCTCACCCCGCCCTTGCGGGCACCCCTCTCCCGTCTTCACGGACGGGAGAGGGGTTGGGGGTGAGGGCCTATCTCCTCGAGGGGTTAGGTCTTTGAGGGAAATGATTGCCCCGTCGTGACGCTCATCGAGATATTCGTTAGCAAACGCTGCGCCGAAGATCTTCTCGATAAGTTGATGCATGAGCTTGCCGCCCCCGCCGTGTGCCAGCAAGATCTGGGGATACTCAGAGATGGGGATGGGGCAGCTCAGCGCGAAGTCGTCATTCATTCTTGCGCTCCCTTCGATAGCGATAATACGCGGCACACGCGCCCTCAGACGAGACCATCGGCGCTCCCAAAGGGCGCTCGGGAGTACAGCGCGTCCCAAACGCCGGACACTCCGTGGGCTTCTTCACCCCCTGCAAGACCAGCCCCGCTATGCACTCCGACGACTCTGCGACGGAGCGATCTGCTAAGCCGAATCTTCTCTCAGCATCGAACTCTTTATATTTTTCGGTCAGGCCCAGCCCGCTCTTGGGGATCTCCCCGATGCCGCGCCACTTTCTCGGCACAACACAAAAGACCTCACGGATCAGCTCTTGCGCCTTGAGATTGCCCTCGCGCCGCACCGAGCGCGCGTATTGGTTCTCGACTTCAAAGCGCCCTTCTTCTAACTGTTTCACACACATATAGACGCCCTGCAGAATATCCAACGGCTCAAAGCCCGTCACGACGATGGGCACTTTGTATTTCTTGGCGATGGGTTCGTACTCGGTGTAGCCCATCACGGTGCAGACATGCCCAGCAGCTAAAAAGCCCTGCACGCGATTGTTCGGCGACGAGAGAATTGCTTCCATCGCCGGGGGGACTAAGACGTGCGAGACGAGCATCGAGAAGTTCTTCACTTCTTGCAGATACGCCTGGTGCACAGCCATGGCGTTGGCTGGTGCTGTCGTCTCAAACCCTACGCCAAAGAAGACGACTTCTTTGTCTGGGTTCTCTTTCGCTAATTTCAGCGCGTCGAGAGGGGAGTAGACGATCCGCACGTCGCCGCCCTGAGCTTTGACTGAGAGCAAGTCTTTCGTGCTGCCGGGGACCCGCAGCATATCGCCGAAAGAACAGAAGATTACGTTGGGGCGCGACGCGATCTCGATCGCTTTGTCTATGATCTCGATGGGCGTGACGCAGACGGGGCAGCCTGGACCGTGCACAAGAGTTATTTCTTTGGGGAGAAGCTCATCTATCCCGAATTTGATAATAGCGTGGGTCTGGCCTCCGCAGACTTCCATGATCGTCCAAGGTTTTTTAGTAATCTGGGCGATCAGGCGTGCGTAGTGCTGCGCAAGCTTGGCATCGCGATACTCGTCAATGAATCTCATATCATAGCATTGTAAAGCGAGACTCTCCCTCTGTCCAGTGCCCCTTATGATCAAACGCAGCCCCAACCCTGATGCTCGTCATTGACCCGGCTTGCTTCATAGTATATTATGCAGTTAGGTGCATAAACGCAAGAAAGCTGGTGACGCCGATGCACGAGGCACGCTATAGAGCTGAAGCGGAGATCTTCCAAGCGCTGGCCCATCCGGTGCGGCTGCAGCTCTTGGATTTTTTAGTTGAGAGGCCGCGCTGCGCCTGCGAGATCGAGCCGGAATTTCCGCTCGACCAATCCACGATCTCGCGACACCTGATCGCCCTGAAGAGAGCTGGACTGGTGCAGGCCCGGCGTGAAGGCGTCCGAGTCAGCTACGCGCTGAGTGACCGTCGCATTCGGAGGATCCGTGAGTTGGTTCAAAGCCTGATTGCTGATCGGGTGCACAAGCAAGTAACGATTCTGGCCCAAGGAGGCTGACTCTCTTATGCTGTGGGAACTCATCCAAGCAGGGCTGCTCGCCCTGCAAGACTATATAGCTTTGCACGTCCTGACGTGCTTGATCCCGGCGTTTCTCTTAGCCGGCGCAATGGTCACGTTTGTCTCGAAAGAGACAATAATCTATTACTTGGGCGCGGCGGCGCAGAAGCTCAAAGCATTTGCGCTGGCTGCTGGAGGGAGTTTCTTTGTCGCAGCGTGTTCTTGTACAGTAATTCCCGTCAGCAGTGGACTCTATTACTCTGGCGCGGCTATCGGTGCGGCGTTCATCGTGCTGTGGGTTGCCCCGGCAGCTAATATCTTAGCGTTGACGTACACCGGTGCGATCTTGGGAAGCGCAATGGTGCTCACACGAATTGTCGCAGCACTGGTGATGGCGTTTATTGTCGGCTGGGTAATGACTGTGGTCTTTCGGCGTGAAGAACAGACACGCTTGCAGCCCGTATCTGTGCCCAGCAATCCAGGGCACGCGACGGCACCAACGCATCTGATGGGACGCTCCGATGTGATCTTATTAATATTGCTGGTGGTCTCGCTGCTGGCGCCCAATTATCTCGTGCAGAAGGGGCCGTACTGGGCCAAGGTTCTCGTTTGGGTTGTCGCGACGATGGTTGTCTTCGGCTATGCATTCTGGGCGAAACCCAAAGAGGAGCTGAAGCGCTGGATGGGTGAGACGTGGTGGTTCGTGCGGTTGATCTTCCCATTATTGTTAGCTGGGGTCTTCGTCGTCGGCGTCATTGGGAAGCTTTTGCCCGAGGAGTGGGTGCGGTCGGCGCTAGGCGGGTCGAGCTTGGGTGCGTCGTTTTTAGCGACGCTCATCGGGAGCGTCAGCTACTTTGCGACCATGACCGAAGCGCCGTTTGTAGACACGCTGATGAAATTGGGGATGGGGCCGGGGCCAGCGTTGGCGTTGCTCTTGACTGGGCCGGGGTTGAGTCTGCCCAATTGGCTGGCAGTCGCGCGGGTCTTCGGCGTCAAGAAGGCGATAGTCTACGTCGTGACGATCATCGTCTTGGGGACGGTGGTCGGCTGGTTTGCAGGGAATTTTATCTTCTAAACTAAAGAGAGAAGGAGGAACTCACTATGAAGATTCAGATATTCGGGCCGGGGTGTCCCAAGTGCTTCGAGACCGAGCGGCGAGTGCAGAAGGTTCTCTCTGAGCTTGGCATGACCGCGGAGATCGAACATGTGCACGATCCCAGGGTCTTTGCACAATACAGGGTCATGTTCACCCCAGCAGTCGTCATTGACGGCGAGGTGAAGGTCAGTGGGCATGTGCCCTCGGAAGATGAGATCAAAGCGTTTTTGAAGAAGTGAGGGCGTATGGCCCGCCCTCACTTCTTCCTTGCGTCTTTGAGGAGACAGCGTGAACAGTAAAAAACTGGTCTCCTTCGTACTCTTGGGTTTTGTTGCTCTGAGCGCTGCTTTTCTCGTGTATAAAGAACTCATCCTCAGCAATCAGGGCACAGCGAACAGTTCCTCTCGTGCTCCGACTGTATCGGCGACAAGCCGGTTAAAGATTGTCGCATACTATTTTCACGGGACGTATCGGTGCCCTACATGCCTTGCTCTTGAGAAGCACTCACGGGAAACCATCGCACAATACTTCCCCCAGGAGCTTCAGCGCGGGAGATTAGAGTTTCGAGCTGTGAACGTGGAAACCCCAGAGCATCGGCATTATATTCAAGAGTATCAGCTCTACGGGCCCTCGTTGATTCTCGCGCTCTTCGAAGGCGACAGACAGAAAAAATACAAGAATCTCACGGATGTCTTATACCAAGGGAAGATAAGAACTTTTGAGGAGTTCTCTCGCTATATCAGGGACGAGGTGCAAGAGCTGCTTCGGGAGGTCGAGTAAGACAAGATGGAATCTATCGTGGCATTGCTCACTGCCCTATGGCTGGGGATTTCGGCCTCTATAAGCCCGTGCCCCTTGGCAACCAATATCGCGGCTATATCGTTTGTCTCCTCCCGCGTTGCTCGGAAGGGCTTAGCCCTCTTGTCCGGGGTCGCCTACACGCTGGGGAGGAGTGTGACCTACGCTGTCATCGGCTTTTTGGTCGTAGAGGCGGTAGTGGGCATTCCTGCATTGTCTTACTCTCTTCAGCATTTGAACAAGATCTTGGGGCTCTTGCTGATCGTCGTCGGGATGTTTGTGCTCGATCTTGTGAGGGTGCGCTTGCCCGTCTTTACCCCCCTCGAACGGGCACAGAAGAAACTGATGAACTCTGGGATCGCCAGTGCGCTGCTCTTAGGTGTTGTATTTGCTCTTGCTTTTTGTCCGGTTTCGGCGGCTCTCTTTTTTGGAGGGCTCATCCCTGTGGCCATCCAAGCGAGGTCCAGCATCGCTTTGCCCCTCATGTACGGGATAGGCACTGGTATGCCCGTGTTCGTTTTCGCTATACTCATCGCTATGGGCGCGCAATACGTGCACACGATTTATCGCAGATTATCACGCATAGAGTTCTACACCAAAAGAGCCACGGGGATCATCTTCATCGCCGTAGGGATTTATTACGTGCTGGCTTATATATTTGAGATATTGTAGGAGGAGACGATGACTTGGATTGCCAGTGGGTTGTTTGTTTTGGCTGTCTTGTCAGGGATGCTTGGCCTAGGGGTGGCTTTTGCGGCCGTTCCCTTTCTCTCGCTCTCTTTGCCCGATCTTATCCATCAGGTGCAGCCCTTGGCGCTGCTGCTCAACGGGCTGACGGCCCTCTTTGCCACCGTGGGGTTTGCCCGCAGCGGCTACGTCTCTTGGAAGAGAGCCCTGATCTTAGCAGTGATCACGACGATCTTCGCTCCTGTGGGAGCGTATCTGGTGCAGTTCACCGAGCAAACATACGTCTGGTCTGCCTATCTGATCTCTGTGATCTATTTGGCGTATCGGCTCTTCCGGCCGGTGCAGGAGCGTCCCGGCAAGGAGAACTTCGCGTTGGCTCTCGTCTTGGCTGTTCCCATCTCCGTGCTGTCGGGGTTCTTAGGGGTAGGGCCGGGGTTCCTCCTGCTGCCCACCTTGATCATTGTTGGGTTTGAGGTGAAGCAGGCCGTAGGGATGAACGCGTTTGCTGTTACTCCGCCGTCGTTCTCAGCACTGATCCCGCATCTCTCAACAGCGAATCTCGATGTGAATATGACGATCTGGCTGGTACTGGTTGGGGCTGTCGGCTCGTTCTTAGGAGCGCGGTTGACGAGCCTCTATGTGCCGAGTGTGCGGCTGAAGCAGCTCTTTGGTGTCCTCATCGTGGTCATGACTATTTATAAGATCTATACGCTCCTCGGGCGATGAAAGGGGGAGGGCATCTGGGAGAAGATCCGCCAAGCCTTGGAGCAAGAGGGGCGGATGCGTTAAAATAAATTATATTAAGGGGTGAGCGATGCGTCTGGCTATCAATGTTGCGCTGGTGCTGTTGATCGTCGTGGGTGCGACGTTCTCACAGCCAGGAGACACTCCCAGAGTGCGGGCCGTCTTGTTCTGGATGCGGACGTGCCCACACTGTCATGAGGTCATCACGAAGGTCTTGCCGCCGCTCCAAGAGAAGTATGGTGCTCAGCTGGATATTCTGTTCATCGAAGTCGAAACCCGGCAGGACTTTGAGCGCCTCTATGCTGTAGGACGAGAGTTTGGCCTGAGCCGCTGGGACATCGGCGTTCCATTTCTGGTCATTGGTGATCATGCGCTCATCGGGTCGTTGCAGATCCCTGCGGAGTTGCCGAAGCTGATCGAAAAGTATCTTGCATCTGGGGGCGTGGATTTCCCTCGAGTACCAGCTCTTGCTGATATCTTACCGTCTCCTCAGCCATCTGAGCCGAAAGAAACTCAGATAGCCAACGTTGAGCCTCCTGCGCAAGAGCCTACACCAGAGCCTATAGGCGATCAGCCATCTCCTGCTTCTGGAGTAGCAACTCCAGAGTTGCCGGAAGACCCGCTCCCTGAAGGAGCGCCCTTGCGCGGGTTTGAGCTGGCTATCGCGGTCTTGATCGGTATGATTCTCGCCGTAATCTACGTCCTCATACAGATAGTCCGTGTCATGCAAGGGGCTCCCGTAGGGTCGTCCTCACGATGGCGCGATAGGGGCTTAATAGTCTTGTCCGTGCTTGGCATGGCCATAGCAGGATATTTAGCATACGTGGAGACCCAAGAAGTAGCGGCCTTTTGCGGCCCCGTGGGAGACTGCAATACGGTGCAGAGCAGCCCCTATGCGAAGCTGTTCGGCGTGCTCCCCGTCGGTGTTCTCGGTGTTCTCGGCTATATTGGTATTCTTGGGGTGTGGTTCTGGGGGCGGTGGGGATCGGGACGGTTTTCGACGTATGCGCCGCTCTTTGTCTTAGCTATGACGCTCTTCGGGGTGCTATTTTCGATCTATCTCACGTATTTGGAGCCATTTGTTATTGGAGCTGTCTGCATCTGGTGTGTGAGCTCAGCAGTTATTATGACCCTGCTGATGCTGCTGAGCCTGCGTCCGGCTCTGCGCGTCGTTCGGGAGTACAGCGATGCTGCTCAAAGAGTTTCTCAAGATTGAGACGTTCTTCCCGCCATGCCATCCGGGCGAGATCGAGACCGTGACCGCCGTCGCTGAACTGAGCGACGACATCAGCGCCGTCTTCCCGTATCTGAACGCGATTCTCAAGGGCACGATCTACGACCAGACCCATCAGACTCTGAACTTTAAGCTGGGCGGGCGCGGGATCACTCTCCATCCCAAGAGAGTGATCGTCACGCGCTTGGAGAACCAAGAAGAAGCCGAAAAAGTCTTAGAACGCCTCAAAGACCTGATTAACAGAACATATGAGCGTCGGGGCGAGATCGAGCCCAGTTACAAGAGCCGCGCCAAGCTCACTGTCATCACACTGTATAAGCTCTTGCCCAAGACCAACTGTCGGGAGTGCGGTGAGTCCACGTGCATGGCGTTTGCCACTAAGCTCGTCAACGAATCGGTGAAGATCGAGCAATGTCGGCCGCTCTTTCGTGAGGAGCATCGAGAGCAGCGCGAGCAGCTTCTGAAGATGCTTGATGAAGCAGGTTATGCCACCGAAGGGGAGCTCCATGCCTGACCCGAAGTTGACCAAAGCCTGGCACGGCGTGCCGCGTGAGATGATCGACTGGCATCCGACGGTCAACGAGGACGCCTGCATCGGCTGCGGCACCTGTGTGACCGGCTGCGGTCGGGGCGTCTACCGTTTCGATTTCGGGCGCAAGAAGCCCGTGGTCGCTGAGCCGCTCAACTGCCTGATTGGCTGTACGACCTGCGCTAATACCTGTCCTACCCATGCCATCAGCTTCCCACCCCTGGAGAGAATCGCGCAACTATTGGAGAAGCCAGAAGTGCATCACGTTGTTGAAGAGGAACTCCTGGCGCGCCAAGACCAACTATCTTGGCAGGAAGCGCTGCCCCATCCGGACCGTCTGGTTCAGTTGGAGGTCACCCAGATCGAACCGATCGGTCAGCATAACCTGCTGGTGACGCTTAAGCCTCACCGGGAGAGCGACTGCATGTGCCAGTTCACCCCTGGTCAGTATCTGGAGATCTGGGTTCCGGGCACCCCATGGATGTCCCGTGCCTACTCCATCGGCAGCGCGCCGCGCGAGGATGGTCGCATCGAGCTCCATCTGCGCCGCGTCGAGGGGGGCCGCTTCACCACTTGGGCCTTTGAGCAGATGAAGGTGGGCGACGTGCTGACGGCACGAGGCCCTCTGGGGAACTTCGTCATTCGCTCATCGCTGGATAAGCCACTGCTCTTCGTGGCGCGCGGCACGGGTTTTGCGCCGATCAAGGCGATGATCGAGCAGCAGCTCAAGCTTACTCCCCAGCGTAACCTCGCGCTCTTCTGGGGCGTGACCGACACACGCGACTTCTATGAATTGCATCTACTCGCAAGTTGGGCCAAGAGCGATCCCAATTTCCGCTGCGTGTTGACGGCGCGCAAGATCTCTGCGGGCTTTACCGTCCCTGAGGGCCTCAAATTTCGCGCGGGGACTTGCTATGATGCGCTGGCTGCTGACCCCCTCGAAATCGCTCATCGGGACGCTTACGTGGCAGGCCCGCTTAAGACCGTGCAGGCAGTGCTCCAGGTGCTCAAACGCAGAGGAATCCCCTCTGAGCGGATCTTCATCGATGCTTTCGGGAGTTAATCTACAGGAAATGAAAGGAGGAGCGATGCCTTGGCTCGTCGGATTTCCTCGGGAGAAGATCCAGTGGCATCCAATCATTGACGAAGGGAAGTGTAATGCTTGTGGCATCTGCTTGAACTGTGGGATGAAAGTCTTTCAGTGGATCGATGGTCGACCCAAGGTGGCTAAGCCCAACGACTGTGTGATCGGATGTACCACCTGTGCCAATCTATGCCCACAGTGGGCCATCTCCTTCCCCAAGATTGACGAAGTGCGGAGGATCTACCGTGAGCAAGGGATCTGGGAGCAACTTACAAGAGCACTGAAGGAAGAAGGGAAGATCTAGCCATGCTCCTCCGAGGTATGAAAATTAGCTTCATCGGCAGCGGAATCATGGGCGGGATCTGGATCGAGCGCCTTATCGAGGCAAAAGTGGTTAAGCCGGAGGACGTTATGGCCTGCGACCTTCGCGCGGAGCGCTTGGCCGAGCTGCAGGAGAAACTAGGGATAAAGACCGCACAAGATAATCACCAGGGCGCGGAGTTTGGGGAGATCATCGTTATCGCCGTGCCGCCAGGTGAAGTGGGAGCGGTCCTCAATGAAATCCGCGACCTGCTTGATTCGCGCAAGATAATCATCTCACTGGCAGCGGCCGTTCCCCTAAAAAGGCTACAGGATTTGCTTCCTCAAGGCGTAGCCGTGGTCAGGATCATGCCAAACACCCCTTCACTCATCGGTGTAGGCATGAATGCCGTAGCCTATGGCAGCTCGGTGACCGCCGAACAACGCCAGATAGTGCAGCAGATCCTTGACGCCCTTGGGGTAAGCTTTGAAGTCCCTGATGAGTTGATTAACTTGACTACAGCGCTTTGTGCCGTTGGCCCCACTTATATCTTCCCCCTGATCGATGCTCTGGCAAAAGCAGCCATAGAACATGGCTTGTCCGCGGATAAGGCCTTGCGGGCAGCAGCCCAGACGGTGCTCGGCGCAGCGCAGCTCGTGTTGGAGACGGGCCGGTCGCCGGAGGAGCTGAAGGGGATGATCGGCTTGAGAACCCTGCGAGAGGAGGAAGCACGGAAGCTCTTTGCAGACGCTATCTCTACAGCACTGGAGCGTCTCCAAGGGCTCGAAAGGAAGCTTGGAATGGCGTCTTAGGAGGAGGTAAATTCAAATGACACAGAACCAAAAACCAAGTAGCGGTAAGGTAGATAACACGTATCAAGAACTCTACAACGAAGTCATGACAGCCCTTCGCCCAAGGACCTTTCCTTTCGGCGTGAAATTCTACAATACTCTCACCGAGCGACCCCCGAAAACCAATCGTCCTGCCCATCCAATGAATGTATGCCAGGTGACGGCTTTGACGCGTTACTACGGTCGCAGTATGTACTTCACCTTAGAGGACATGGCCTGTGTCATCGGCGCTGTCGCCGTCGGCTTGATGGAACCGCCGGAGAACATGCTTTCTGGCAAGATTGCCGCCATGCTACATGCCGATCTGGAATCGGCCAAGCGTTTCACCGACCTGGTGCCGCGTATCCCGCCGGGCAAGGTCAAGGCTGTGGCTACCGCCCCGCTCAATGAACTAACCTTTGAGCCGGACATCGTCGTGGTCTATGGGAACACCGCGCAGGCCATGCGTATCGTCCAAGCATACCTGTGGAAGCGCGGCGGGCGGGTCGGGTTCACCACTGGCGGTGAATACAGCCTGTGCGCCGATACGCTGGCGGACACTTACACTAAACAGGACCTTTCCCTGGCTGTGCCATGCTTCGGAGACAGGAAAACCGCCCTGGCGCAGGACGATGAACTCACTGTGGGTTTTCCGGTTTCGCTGATCTCAGAAATATTAGAGGGGCTGCGCGGCACGGCCAAAACCGCTGCTTACCCTACACCCTTTGATATCGGTTTCCCACAAATGCCTGATTACACCCTCACCAGCTGGGCTGTGGATTACCGTAAAGCACGGAAGGGAAACAGGGCATAATCTGAGCGGTTCGTATGTTCACCGATCTGACCAAATATCAAAAGGGAGGCAATCGCCGACGAGCTGGCTAAGGCGAGGCGTTAATTCAGATGAAGCGACGAGTGCGATGGATAAGAGTTGGCCCCTCGCGAAGGCGGGCGCGTGTAGCCGTGGTTGAGCCGCTAGCCGAGCTGACCAAGATCCGGATCCGTGACAACAACGAGCCGCTCGTCGAGCTCCATTCCTATTGCTCCAGCATCAGCTTCCAACCCCCGGAGATAGTGTCGCCGCAGGTGCTCGCCCGCCGCACGGTCGCCGAGATGCTGAATCGCGCCCAACGTCGGCTGCCCAAGGGCTATCGGCTTCTGGTCATGAGCGCTTGGCGCTCGTTGGAGGAGCAGCAGGAGATGTATCACCGCATCTACGAACACTTGCGGTCCGAGCATCCTGAGTGGCCGGAGAACATTTTGCGCCGGGAGGCCAACCGTTTCGTCCATCCGCCGGATCATCGGGTTCCGCCCGGCCACTGCACGGGCGGTGCCCTCGACTTGACTATCATTGGCCCCGATGGACAGCTTCTCGATATGACATCACCGTATGCTTGGCAGCGGGGCCCTTGCGAGGCTGATGCCGTGGCCGCGACGTTCTCCAGTGGGATCAGCGAAACGGCCCGACGCAATCGCCAGCTCTTGATCGAGGTTATGAGTGCTGTAGGCTTCACCAACTACGGGGGCGAGTGGTGGCACTGGTCCTATGGAGACAGTGCTTGGGCCTGGCGGTTATGTCGTAAGGCAGCTCTCTACGGGCTGGCTGCCCCAATCGAAACTTATAAGATCTGGGCACAAGCAAATCGTTGACTGAGGGAGGTATCATTATGGCAGACAAAAAAGCAGGATGCTCGTGCGGGGATATATGGAAGGACCTACCCCCGGAGCTGCGCCCAAAGCTGAAAAAGCCCAGCTTGACAAGAGAGACGACTTGCCCCAACTGCGGCAAGGTCTTCTACACCAACCGCAAGACGGATTATTGCTTCGACTGCGAAAAGAAGCTCGGGTTGCCGCCTGAGCTGCCAGCGTGAGCACAGCCCTCGCTATTTGACAAGCTTGCCTTGAACTGATATTATATATGCCAATAAGCGCATAGAGATATATTGGGGATGACATCTGATGCAGAAGCTCACAGAGGTCTTTCAAGCCCTGGCCGACGAGACGCGCTTGCGCTTGGTCAAGGTGCTCGACGCTGCGGGCACCGGCGTCTGCGTCTGCGAGCTGGTGGACGCCTTGCGCCTGCCGCAGTATCAGGTCTCGCGTCATCTCGGTGTGCTCAAAGCCGCCGGCCTTGTTGAAGATCACAAAGAAGGCACCTGGGCTTATTATAGTCTGCGTCAGGACCTCTCCCCGTCTATGGATGCGATCCTCGCTGCGCTGCGCGCTGCTTCAGATGAGATCGCCCAAGAAGACCGGAAACGCCTCGAGCTACGGCTGGCCTTGCGGGTTGGGGGGCGCTGTATCGTCGGCTACGATCCGGCCCGGCCATTCCGCGAGGTCATCCCCTTGAGGGCAACAAAAGCAAGGAAGTGATGAGAAAAATGTTCCGACGTCCAACGCACAAAGAAGGACTCTATCTCGTGCTCATCGGGCTTCTCTATCTCGCTGGGGTTCTCTATGTGTATCTGAACGATCTGTCATGGACAGCTCTCTTTAGCTACGGGCTGTTACAGCCCCAAGGGGTCACAGGTGAAGAAGCAAGGCTTGTGGAGATCGAGACCCCGCTCTCGTGGAATATCCCCCAGGTGCTCTGGTTTATCTCTATAAAAAGTTCGGCTGTGCTCGTGGAGCTGTTTCAGTATTGGGTTGTGGGCATGCTGATCGCCGCGGCATTGGTGGTCTTCGTGCCGTGGGAGCGGGTGAAGCAGAAGATGGGCTATGGCGGGTTTTTCTCCAATCTCGTTGCGGCTACGGCCGGGGCTGTCGTCCCGATCTGCTCGTGCGGGATCGTCCCGGTGCTGGGAGGGATGATCCAGGCGGGCATCCCGCTGGGGCCGACGATGGCCTTTCTCATCGCCGCGCCGATGATCAGCCTGCCCGCGGTCTTCATCACTGCTGGGGTCTTGGGCTGGAAGTTAGCTCTTGGCAGGATCTTGGGGACGTACTTTATCGCCCTGGGGGTTGGCGGGGTGCTCTCCTATTGGCAGAGGAGAGAGCGGGTGCTGCGCAGATTTGTGAAGCTGGCGGTCACTCCCAATCTCTCCCCGGAGCTGCAGCAGTTTGCTTTCAAAGTAGGGATGGCCCTCTCTAAAAACCCCAACAGGCTCCCTACGGAGAGACTCGCCCCAGGAGCAGAAGAGAAGCTCTTTCTGCTCGCGGAGGCGGGCATCTTGGATCGCGATAAAGATGGGCTGTGGCACTTGCCGGTTGTCTCAGAAAGCTCTTCCGGGGCAGCAGGGGCGTGCTTCGTCCTGCCCAGCGGCGACGCAAAGCTCAGTCTTCTCAAAAGAGTGCACAAGATGCTCCAGACCGCTTGGGATCTGTTCTTGCAACTCAATTACTATCTTGTGCTGGCGGTGGTGATCGCTGGGGCGATCAAGGTGCTGATTCCGACCAACGTTGTAGTCAGTCTTGTTGGGGGGGCGAGCCTCAACTCCGTGCTGATTACATCTATGATCGCTGTGTTCGCCTATGTCTGCACGTATGTCGAGGTCCCCACGGCGCTAGCGCTCATGCATAAGGGGATGGGCGGGGGAGCGACGCTCGCGTATCTGTTGGGTGGGCCAGGGCTCTCTCTGCCCTCTCTTGCGATGCTCTCTGGGGTCTTCACCGCCAGGGTGTTAGCGCTCTATGTCGGCTTGAGCTTTCTTGGGTGTGTCATGGCCGGGTATCTGTTCAATCTCATTGTGAGGTGATGCAAGGCCCTCACCCCCATCCCCTCTCCCGTAGTCACCTACGGGAGAGGGGAGCAGAGGGGTGAGGGCCCAGCGACGATGACTATCAGAATTTTTACGATGCCGCAGGAGTTTCCCTGTGGGCCGCAGTCGTCGTGCTGTGGCCCTGTGGGGCAGTCGGAGGAGGAGATACAGACTCTGAAGGAGGCGCTGGAGCGCCAGCTGAGCTGTCCTGTAGAGGTCATCAACGTGAGGGATGGCAAGCAGATGCGCAATTATTTACACATTGTGCGGCTTCTCCATGCTTTTGGGCCGGGGGCTACCCCCATCTTGACGCTCGATGACGAGGTGATCTCGCTGGGGACTCCCACGCCAGAGCAAGCCGTGGCCGCTATCAGGGAGAGATTGCCCAGCAAGTGAAGGAGGGAGAAGAGAATGCCAGCGTATAGATATATCTGCACGGAGTGTGGGGAGGAGACCAAAGTATGGGCGACTCTTGCTGAGAAGGAGCAAGGATTGAAAGTAACTTGTCCGCGATGCGGCAGCCAGAAGATGGCTCAGCTCTTCGGCAAGGTGATGGTCATGCGCAGGGGGAGAGGCAGCTCGTGTGGGCCGCAAGCGGGGCCCGGCTGCTGTGGGAGGTAGTGTGCTGAAGGTCCCGCCGGCTCCGGAGTATCCTCCAGAAGAAGGGCGCTATCTGCGAGGGAATGACTACTCCCCCGTCGCGGTCGTGGTGATTCTCATTCACGACCAAGAGAAGATCCCCCCTGATATTGAGCATCTTGTTCGCGTCGGGGTGGAGAGCGGCGCGGCGCTCTCGGGGACGCTGCAGACAGAAAACATCGGGATCGAGAAGATCGTCTGCAATATTGTAGCTAATACCAATATTCGCTACATCGTGCTCTGCGGCCCAGAATCCCCCGGTCATGCCAGCGGTGAAGCTCTGAAGGCTCTCGTGCAGAACGGGGTCGATCAGAACAAGAGAATTGTTGGGGCCAGTGCCCCGACGCCCTATCTTTTTAATCTGCCTTCAGAGTTCATCGAGCGCTTTCGTAAACAGATTCGCGTGATTGATCTCCTCAACGAGGGTGACCCCGAGCTGATCAAGCGAGCTGTTTGGGCGTGCTATCAAGAGAGGCCTACGGAGTTTCGTGGGTATTCTCTCTTCGATCCTGGGGCCTATCCTGAGGAGCCGCTTTTGGGCAAGATCACATGGCGGGTCACTCAACCTCAAAGGGAGCCTAAGGACGAAGCCGAGCGCCGGCAGAGGGAGAAACTGCGAGAGCTGATGGCGCGCCTCAAACGAGCCGCGAGCAAGAAGAGCACCTAACCCCCTGGCTCTGGATAGACTGCCCTAGCTGGACCGTGACTGTGCAGTCGGGCTGGCCCTGCGCTACAGGCTCCGACCCGCTCGTAACACTCAGCAGACCGAGCGCAATCGCTACGGCTGCCGCGTCATCATATGCTGCTCCTTATGAAGCTTTAGATGGTTTCAGCGTCACACCACCTGGAACGAGCGCCCTAACGGTTGAAACTCCGCGGTCTCCTGGCGCTCCAGCTTCGCCCGGATCTCTTCAAACCGCATCACGGTCTCTTGGGAATACAGGCGCTCCCCACAACGAAGACAGACCTCAGCACGCACCTTCAGCACCGCCGTATGAATCCCTCCGCGCAGGAGTTTCTCAACTTCTTTCTCTACAAGTTCGCCGCCGCAGATCGGGCACTTCTCAAAGGGCATCATGGCTTCTTCCTCCTTTCTCGCCAGTTGATCCACAGATTCGGATCGGGCCGGTAGACCGTGATCAAGACAGCCCAGCCATTCTCTTCATTATACGCCCAAACGCTATGGATAGGCTCACCACGAAACGTCTGACCGTAGATCAAACAGCTCGGATACGGCTTGTCTGCAGGGTACTCTTCGATAATTTCCCCGTGCAAGACGGAGAAATAGATCTCTTCGTACGTGAGCTTATCAGCCTCCCCCCTCCCCGTGTCGGGGAGGGGTCGGGGGAGAGGTCCTAGCTGAGCGTGAGCGTATTTAAGCTCAAACTTTGACGAGCCTCACCGCCGAATCGTAGAAGCTGACGCTTCCCCCTGTCACGTCTTGTAAGCATGTGTTCTGCAAAACGGGATCGACGCGCATGGCCGCGTTGGCGTGGATGCCCGCGGCGCGCCGTTCGTCTTTGGGGATCACCTGACCATCAATGACTACATCGCTTGAGCCATAAGCCCAATGGCCGTACCCCAAGCTGAACGCGATCACCCCTGGCCGTAAGCCCTGAACTATCTTGATCTTGCCCACTAAGGGGATGCGACGCCCGTTGGCAAGATCCCAAATGCCCTCGGGATTGCTCGCGCTCAGCACTCGGACCGCATCGCCATTACGCAGCCCCAGACGATCTGCATCGCGCTGGTTGATGAGGATCGCGTTCTCCGGCTCGATCCCCAAGAGCCAATAGTTGGAGATCGTCCGCGATTTCGTATGCTGGATGACCCGATACGTAATGAGATGCAGATCGAAGTCCCGGTCGTCGATGGGCCGGCCCAAGACGTCCGTCGGCGCCGGCCGATATACCGGGTACCCGACGAAATGCTCACCGGTCATGCTGTTCTTCGTCTTGTATGTCTTCTCTTGATAGAGATTGATGAGGGTGCCGTAGCGGTTGGCCACGGTGCCATCGGTTCTGTAGGTCTCTTTATGGTCTTGGAAGCGCCCGCCGCGATTGAGCACGTAGACGACCTTGCGCCACCACTTCTCCCCGACGGCGGCTTTCCAGCGTTTGGGATCGAAGACGCTGGACGGCAAATGCCGTCTCGATTTCAAGAAGAGCTCGATCTCGCGGTCATCGGCTTCGGGGACAGCATCGGAGCCGTCGTCGCCGAACGCGACATTGGCCACCATCTTCAGATAGAAGTCTTCAGGTCTGTTGAAATTGCCCATTGCGCCTAGGCCTCCTGGCCCAAAGCCCGGTAGCCCCAGCTTCTCAGCGATCCCTAATATCAGCGCTTCGAGCGAGAGTGGGATTTCTTCCCCAAAGACTCTTACAGTTTCAGTCAGGGGCGCGATCACCGGCTGGCGGATCGGCTGAACTTTGGGCGCGATAGTGGGATGGCTCCCGTGAAACTCCCAGCGCTCCAGATACGTCAAATCAGGGAAGATATAGTCGGCGTACATTGAAGTTTCGCCAATGGTGATATCGCTGGCGACGATGAGCGGGATCTTCTTTGGGTCTGCGAGGATTTCTATGTTCGTATATCCAGCGGGCAGGCTGTAGACGGGAGTGCCCATGTAGAGAAAGAGCGCCTTGATGGGGTATGGATAAGCATCTCCCGCCGACGGAATGACTTCTTGGTAGACGTCGCTGGAGAGCGGGAACCACGGACGCTTCGCGGGATATCCCGCAAAGAGCGTGGTCTGTTCGTACGTGACCCCGTGACGGATGATCGAGATGCCAAAGGGCGTCGTCTTCTTCGGATGCAGCTTCTTCAGGGGGAAGGGCTTGCCGTCTCTGTCGCCGATCGCGTCGTATTCGGTCTTCTTGATCATCCCTCCAGCCCAGTCGAAGTTGCCGATCAGGAGATTGAGCGCGTACCACGCGAAGACGTTATAGAAGCCGTTGGTGTGCTGGCTGACCCCACGATGGATGTCGGCGGCGGCGCGCTTGCCATGCGACGTGAACTCATGGGCCAGCTCGATAATATCTTTGGCTTTGAGCCCGCAGATCTGCGCCCACTCCTCGAGGGTGTGTATGCAGGCAGATTCGTACAGTATTTGCAGAGCGGTCTTGACCGGGATCCCCATAACGCTTTCAACTGCAGGGAAGAGCTCGCCCTCGACGGGGGTATCTGGATCGTAGGGATCGAACTCTATGGGCTGTCCCTCATGGATGACGACGAAGCGGTCATGCTCGCTTAAGCCCGCCTCAGAAGCCCGCAAGAATGTCGTGGGCTGGCCGTTCTCGATCTTGACCAGCCAGCTCGCGTTGCACCAGTTCGGCTCGCCATCGGCTGCGGCTGCGGCTTTATTGGCGTTACTCAGATATTTTTTGTCGTAACGTTCATTCTCGATGATCCAGCGGATCATGGCTAACGCTAACGCGGCTTCAGTGCCGGGCTTGATGGGCAGCCATTTCCATGCTTTGGCTGCCGTCTTGCTCAGGCGCGGGTCAACGACCGCGATCTTCAGCCCGTTCTCGACGAGATTCTGCGTGATGTGCGGGGCGCGCACCGGCGGGCCATAATTGGCTTCAAACGGCGACGCCCCAACGAAGATCAAGAACTCGGAATTTTCAGTATCGGCTTGCCAGTAGAACTTGCTTCCGCCTGTCCATTTGCCATCAATATATTGCTCGCTCATGGCCTTGCCTGTGAAGTAGAGCGAGCCTTGGCAGACCGTCGTGTGCCCATGGGCGTTGACCGAGCCAAAGGAATCTTCAGTGAATCGTCGGATGAGATGCTCCCGTCCTCCCTTCACCCGCCCCCAGAGAAAGACTAATTGATTGTTCTTTGGCCCAAGATCGGGATGATCGGAGTCTATGAGCGCATCGAGATAGTCTTTATATTTCTCTTTAAAAGCCGCGACAGCAGCGCGCTTCTCTTCACTGGTCTTCTTGGCCCAGATTGCCTTGACGTCGTCAGACATGGATTTGGCGATCTGAGGATCGCGCAGTGCCCAGAGTTCTTTCAACCCCGGCACATGGCCCTCGCCGAAGAGATCCCCGCCTTCGACGATC
>CALLJK010000028.1 GCA_938091745.1 Candidatus Bipolaricaulota bacterium | reverse complement strand
CCGGCGCACTACGTCTACTTCGTCGGCGCAGCAACTGCAGACTACGATGCCTGGCAGACCCCGCTTGGCTTGGTCAAGTGCGCACAAGATCTGATCGCCCGCGCTCTCGAGCGCGGCGATCTTCAGAATAACTCTGACGCTCACGCTCCAGAGCACTCGTTAGAAGTGCAGTTGCCCTTCGTGCAAACTGTGCTCCCACACTGTGAGATCTTCCCAATCTTGACGGGTGAATGTGACTATCGCGATCTAGCACGCAGGCTCACGCCGTATCTAGCCGACATAGATCTCATCATCGTCAGCTCTGACTTGAGTCACTATTATTCTTATGACGAAGCCGTCGCGCGCGATGCTCTAGCTCACCAAGCGATTGAAAATCTCGATTTTGCTCTGATGGAAGATCACGTTGAAGCCTGCGGGAAGACGGCTATTCTCACGCTCATGCGGATCGCCAAAGATCACGGATGGCACGCGAAGCTCTTGGACTATCGCAATTCGGGAGACACAGCGGGGGATAAATTCCGAGTTGTCGGCTATGGGTGCTATGCGTTCTATGAATGAGGGGCTCGCACCCCCGCCCCTCTCCCGTAGTGACCTACGGGAGAGGGGTGCCCGCAGGGCGGGGTGAGGGCCAAAGAAAGGTGATATACGTGTCTGTCACGCTTGAAGAGCTGTTAGACGCACGCACGCGCGAGGGCGCGCTCTACGAGAAGCTCGAAGGGAACAAAGTGCGTTGCTATGCGTGCGCCCATCGCTGCGTGATCTTTGATGGGAAGCGCGGCATCTGCCAAGTGCGCTTCAACAGGGACGGAAAGCTCTACGTGCCCTGGGGCTATGTCAGTTCATTGGGGCTGGACCCTATAGAGAAAAAGCCGTTCTATCACGTGTTGCCGGGGATGCGCACGCTCACCTTCGGAATGCTCGGATGCGATCTGCACTGTCCGTACTGTCAGAATTGGGAGATCTCCCAGACGCTGCGCGACCACAGTGCCGGTGCCCTTCCCCACGATGTCACACCCGAAGAATTAGTTAATATAGCTCAGCGCTACGGCGCGCGCGCCGTCATCAGCTCATATAATGAGCCGTTGATCACTTCAGAGTGGGCTGTATCAGTCTTCAAAGAAGCTAAAAGACTTGGGCTTTTGACAGGCTACGTCTCCAACGGGAATGCGACGCGCGACGTCTTGCAGTATTTGCGCCCGCATCTTGACTGCTACAAGATAGACCTGAAGACTTTTCAAGATAAAAATTATCGTGTGCTGGGGGCAGTGCTGTCGAGAGTCTTAGACGGCATCGCGATGGTGCACGAGCTGGGTTTTTGGCTGGAGATCGTAACTTTAGTCGTCCCGGGCTTTAACGACTCCGACGAAGAACTGCGCCAGATCGCGAAGTTTCTTGTGTCGCTCTCGCCCGATATTCCTTGGCATGTGACGGCGTTTCACAGAGACTATAAGATGACTGACCCAGACAATACGCCGGCAGAGACGCTGATTCGTGCGGCGCAGATCGGCTACGATGCGGGGCTGCATTTTGTCTACACGGGGAATCTGCCGGGCATGACAGGGCGCTTTGAGAACACGTACTGTCCGGGCTGTGGGGCGCTACTGATAGAGCGCTATGGGTTTTCTATCTTGCAGAACAGGCTTCGTGATGGGCGCTGCCCCGACTGCGGGCGGGCGATCCCAGGGGTGTGGCATCTGTAGTTGATTTTCTAAGCCAGCGCCTCCGCGACCAGCTCGGCAATATCTTTGTTCTCGAACTCAACATTCTTTGATTTGATCCCGTCTTCGAGCATGATCATGCAGAACGGACACGCGCTCGCAACTAGACTTCGTCTGGGCTGCTCGCTTTCGCCAGTTGGCGTCTGGCGAAGATGACCGTCAAGCGCAGCTTGCGCTTGCTTCACTCTTAACTCGTTGACGCGCTTGCTGGGTTCTTCTTCGAGCCACATCAGCCCGCCGCCCGCGCCGCAGCACATCCCGCGCTCGCGATGCCGCTCCATCTCAATGAGCTTCACGCCCGGAATATTCTTCAGAATATTTCTCGGTGCGTCGAAGATCCTGTTGTAACGCCCAAGATAACACGAGTCGTGATACGCAATCGTCGCGGGGATCTCTTTGGTCAGCTTGAGCCGATCATCTTTGAGCAATTGCTCGATGAGCTGCGTGTGATGGACGACTTCGTACTGTCCGCCGAGCGCAGGGTACTCGTTCTTCAGGGTATTGAAGCAATGCGGACAGATCGTCAAGATCTTCTTGACATTATAGTTATTAAACGTCTCGATGTTCTGCTTCGCTAATATCTGAAAGATATACTCATGGCCGATGCGGCGGGCGGGGTCGCCGGTGCAGCCCTCTTCTTCACCGAGCACGGCAAATTTTATTCCCGCGTGCTGCAAGATCTTCACGACGCTGCGGGCGATCTTCTGCGTTCTGGGATCGAACGATGCTGCGCAGCCGACAAAGAAGAGATACTCAAACCTCTCTCCTGTCCCCTCCCCTAAAGAGGGAGAGGAGTTCCCCTTCCCTTTAGGGAAGGGGCTAGGGGTTAGGTTTGCAGCGATAGGCACCTCAAGGCCCTTCATCCATGCTAAGCGCTCGGACGCCGGCATGTCCCAAGGGTTGCCGCGTCCGTCCATGCCCTTGAAAACGTCGGTGAAGCCCGCTGGATATTTATCTTGGATCATCACTTCGTTGCGGCGCAGCTCTAAGATTTTATTGAGCGGATCAATGAAGACCGGACAGACTTCGACGCACGCCATACACGTCGTGCACGCCCAGATCTCCTCGGGCTTTATAGAGTACCCGATAATCTGTTTGTGTTCTTTTGGCTTGCCAAACGCGGGAAACTCTTCGTTCGCGTGAGCGCGTAGTTCTAGAATGATCTCACGCGGCGACAGAATCTTCCCCGACAGATGGGCAGGGCAGTTGGCTTCGCAGCGCCCGCACTCGGTGCAGCTTGCTAAGTCCAAAAAATCTTTGCGCGTCAAGTCTTTCAGTGTTTGAAAGCCCAGGACTTCGTTGCGCTCGAACGCGCCCTCGACGTCGAGGACTTCTAAGCGTCCGCGCGGACGCATATCCTGGAAGAAGAGATTGACTCCCGCAGAGAGAATGTGCATGACTTTGGGAGCATAGGGCAGATAGGCGATCCACCCTAAAGCTAAAAAGCCGTGCAGCCACCACAAAGCCAGATGCCACGCGCGCAGCGTCTCGACGGGGAAGCCCCGCACCCCTTGAGAGATGAGAAATCCCGCCCACGACCAGCGCGGATTGTAGCCCAGCTCCGACGCCGTTGCAGCAAGACGCAAGCCCTCAACGAGAAAGCCCGTCACCCCAATAAGCAATAGCCACAGAGGCAGCGCTAAGTCTAACGGCTTCCAAGAGAGCTGCGGTGGCTTCAGCCCGTAGCGTCGTATAAGTGCCCAAACTAACCCAACGAGAAAGAGCACGCCGAGTATGTCTAAGATCAGCTCATAGCCCAAGAAGAATGAACCAACCCAAAAGCCGTATTCGCGCCCTAAAATCTTCTGGAAGAGATCGTACTCGATCGTGACGATGACCGTGCCGATAAAAAGCACGACAAAGCCCCACATGATGAGAAAGTGCATCACGCCGGCGGAGGCGTCATGGCGTACTATTGTCTTATTCGCAGCGATGCTCGCTACTGCTGCGCTGAGCTTGGCCCACAGTGGGCGCACAGTGAAAGCGACTTTCTTACCCTGAAGGATTCGGCGCACATGGCCGTAGATGCCATAAGCGAAAATCGCAATAGCAACGAGAGCGAGCAGATAGAAGAGAAGCTCTCCCAAAGGCGAGATGTTCCAAAAAACTTCGCGAGTCGCCACGATGTCACTCCTTTACACTGTGTGTTCTTGGGCGAAAGTTTACCGTAGTCCCATCAAGAGCGTCAAATAGTCGCGCAATAATCCTTTGGTTCGCTGACGGGAACGGGTATTTGCGCAAATCTTTGGGGCTGATCCACGCCCAGGCTGTGCACCCTCGACAGCGCGGCTGACCTCCAGCGTAAAGCCCTTCAAAGACATGGAGCGTCACGCGGAAGTGCGAGTAGCCGTGACGCACAGTCATAAAGTGCTTGAGATCGCGCACGCGCACGTTGACTTCTTCGAGAATTTCGCGACGCACGCAGTCTTGAAGAGATTCATTGGGCTGACGTTTGCCGCCGGGGAACTCCCACAGCCCGCCGAGCAGTCCCTCATCAGGTCTTTTGGTGATGAGAATCTTGTCGCCCCTCCAGATGATCCCCACGGCGACATCGTAGTGCGGCTTCACGTGGGCTTTGGGACGCATGGGCAGTTCGTTCTGAATGCCGAGTCGGCGCGCTTCGCAGAGTTTTACAAGCGGGCAGATGAGACACTTCGGCTTACGGGAGACGCAGATCGTCGCGCCTAAATCCATCAAGGCTTGGTTGAAAAGCCCGGCTCGTCCAGCGGGCAAGAGCGCTTGCGCTAGCTCCTCGAGGTGTTTGTGCGTCTGGTGCTGGCGCAGCGCAAAGAGCCGTGATAAGACCCGGCGCACGTTGGCGTCGACGACAGGCGCGTCTTTTCCAAACGCAATGCTCAAGATCGCGCTGGCCGTATAGCGCCCGATGCCGGGCAGTTTTAGGAGCTTCTCACGATCTTTAGGGATTTCCCCATTGTAGTCGCGCAACACGATCTGGGCGGCTCGGTGAAGGTTCCGCGCGCGAGCATAGTAGCCCAGTCCCTCCCACGCTTTGAGGACTTTGTCGAGCGAGGCGCGCGCAAGCTCTTCGAGAGTTGGGAATCTTCTGAGGAATCTCTCGTAATACTGGCGCACGCGCTCGACCTGCGTCTGCTGGAGCATCACTTCCGAGACGAAGATACGATACGGGTCTTTCGTTCTGCGCCAGGGAAGATCGCGCCGATGGCGATTGTACCAAGTCAGTAAAGCTTCTCTAATCTGAGTAAATCTTTTAGACGGTAGGGGCATTGAGGATATCGCGCTGGGGGAGGCCCTCTTGCTCGCGGCAGAGCAACTCCCAAAAGATCTTCATGCGATAACGCGGGGCGTCCTTGAGCATCGCCGCGATCCTCTTGCGCACCTTTGTTGTCAAATAATAGACCGACTGCAGCGGGCTATACAGAGAGGGCCAGTGCACGTAGACATACTCTTTGCGCATGAGGTCTTCAAGGCCTTCCAGAAGCTCCGCTGGAGGGCGCCCCAAGCGTCGCTCGAGCCGCAAGACGCTCGCTGCACCGTCATACCAGAGCGAGTACAGCAGCTCTGCCTCAAGCTGTAGTAACTCCTCTCTAGGCAGCTTGGGGATCGTCTCCATTTTACGCTCACCTACAGCACTATAGCGCCAGGAGAAGCATTTGTCAAGGGGGAGAGGATCTAGCTTCTCAGTATACGCTCTCAGTATAATCAAAACGCTATGATCATTATCAATATCGGGCAGCTCGTTACCCCGACGGGAACCCAAGCTCTCAGTGGCCACGCCATGCGCCAGATCACCGTCATATATGACGCGTATCTCAAGATCGAGCACGGCCTAATCGCGCAGATCGGCTCCATGCACGAGCGAGAAAACTTCAAAATATCAGAAGCGCTCGACGCTCAGGGCGGCGTCGTGATCCCTGGCTTAGTAGACCCCCATACCCATGCGGTCTTTTACGGTACCCGCGAAGACGAGTTCTTGGCACGCTGTCAGGGCGAAAAGTACGGCAAGGGCATTCTGACCACGGTCGAGAGAGTTCGCCAAGCTTCAGAAGATCAAATCTACAAGTTTTCGAAAGAATTGCTCGCAGCAATGCTGCGGCTAGGAACGACAACCGTAGAGATCAAGAGCGGCTACGGGCTAGACACCACAAACGAGTTGAAGCTTCTCCGTGTCATTCAGAAACTGCACGAGACGATGCCCATCGAGATCGTGCCGACGTTTTGTGGGGCGCATGCTGTGCCCGTCGGAGTCGAAAAATCTCAGTATATTGGAGAGATCATCGGAGAGATGCTGCCGCGCGTGCGCGACCAGAATCTCGCGGAGTTCGGTGACGTCTTCTGTGAGCAAGGGTTTTTCGAGCTTGACGAGAGCCGCACTATTCTGCAAGCGTTCCGAAAAGCTGGGCTAGCCCTAAAGATACATGCCGACGAGCTGAGCCCTTTGGGTGGAGCTGAACTCGCAGCTGAGCTTGGGGCTGTCTCCGCAGATCATCTTCTGCACATCTCCGAGCATGGCATGGAAGCACTGAAGCGCGCAGGTGTCGTCGCCGTACTCCTGCCAGGAACAGCTTTCTCGCTCAACGCGGAGTACGCGCCCGCTCGCAGGATGATTGACTCCGGGCTTGCCGTGGCATTGGGGACGGACTTTAACCCCGGCACGTGCCTCATCTATTCGATGTTCTTCATGATCGCCTTGGCCGTGCTCAAGATGAAGATGACCGTTGAAGAAGCACTCACCGCAGCGACGCTCAACGCGGCAGCTGCGGTGCGTCGCGCCCATATCACCGGGAGCTTAGAGCCAGGTAAGCGCGCCGATCTTGTCGTATTAGATCTTGAGAACTACAAACAGATTCCGTACTTTATTGGGCATGAAGGGCGCTTCGTGCGCGCCGTAATCTGCCAAGGGCGTTTAGTCTATGAGCGAGACCAAGCTCGTCATTAACGCTTTTGCAAAGATCAATTTGGGCTTACGGATCTTGGGCAAGCGCCCTGATGGCTATCACGAGATCAAGACCCTCTTTCAAAGCATAGATCTGTACGATACGCTCACGCTCGAGCCAAGCGAAAACCCCGGAATTTTTCTTGAGACTACAAGCGCTTGGACGCTCCCCCAAGGGCGGGGGAATCTCGTCTATCGCGCGGCGGAGCTTCTGTTCTCACGCTTCGGCACAAACCAGGGAGTGCGGATTCTCTTGGAGAAGCGCATTCCTGTAGGTGCAGGTCTGGGTGGCGGTTCCAGCGATGCTGCAGCCACATTGGTTGCGCTCAATAAGCTCTTTAAGTTGAGGTTCAGCGACAGTGAGCTTCATGAGCTAGCGCTGCAGCTCGGCAGCGATGTTCCGTATTTTTTAGTGGGAGGGCTCTGTCGCGGCCGCGGCCGCGGCGAACTGCTCGAAAAGCTTCCCAAGCGTTTTACAGAACACAGCTTTGTGCTAGCCATGCCTAGCGGTGCGAGCGCGCTCTCGACAGCTGAGGTCTATCACCGATACGATGAGCTGCGCAGTCGGGGTTGGCAGCCTTCACCAGCACGACTTTATGAAGATATAGATTGCGCCAATGATCTCGAGGATGCTGCTCTGGAGCTCTGTCCAACGCTTCGCACACTTCGAGAAGCACTAAGAGAACTTCGACCGGAGCTGTGGGGCATGAGCGGCAGCGGACCAACGTACTATGCAGCGTGGGCATCGTCTGCTCAAGCGCGACAAGCTGCTCAATTGTTGGCTCAAAAGAACTATACTGTCTATCTCACGCGCCCAACGCCCACAGGCTATGAGCTTTGCTCTCACGCGTAATGTCAATTAAGATAGCTGTATGAATGTCCGAATCGGCCTCGCTCAGATCGACACGACCGTCGGAGACTTTGAAGGCAATGCCCAAAAAATCTTAGAATATCTTGAGCGCGCTCGCGCCGAAAGCGTTGATCTCATAGCGTTCCCCGAGCTGACGTTGACGGGGTATCCCCCAGAAGACTTGCTCTTTCGCCATGACTTTCTCGAAGCTGCTGAGAATGTGCTCAAAAAGCTCATCCCGCATGTGCGTGACCTCGTCGCGATCATCGGGTTCGCCGAGTTCGATCAGAATCACCGATACAACTCAGCAGCCGTCATATGCGATGGGCAGCTCATTGGGGTCTACCGCAAGCACTGCCTGCCCAATTACGGGGTCTTCGACGAACTGCGCTACTTCCGTCCCGGTGAGCGCTTTTCGATCTTTACTGACGGAACGCTCTCGTTTGGGGTGACGATCTGCGAAGACTTGTGGTGTTCTGACAGCCCAATTATTGCTCAAGCGCGCGCGGGAGCTCAGCTTGTCATCAATATCTCAGCTTCGCCCTATGAAATCTACAAGCCTTCCCAACGCGAGGGATTGCTCGCCAGACACAGCACTCAAGAGCGTGTCGCCATCGCGTTCTGCAATCTTGTAGGCGGCCAGGACGAGCTGGTCTTCGACGGCCAGAGTTTAATCTATGACCAAAATGGGAAGCTTATAGCGCGAGCAAAAGCTTTCGAAGAAGATCTGCTGATCGCTGATCTCTCGCTAGCACCGGCGAGCCGAGCTACGCCATCGAGCGCAGCTGTCATGCTCCCGCAAGCCGTAGGCCGTTACCCGGCTCAGCGCAGAGTACCCCGCATTGAGCCGTCCCCGCCTGAAGCCGAAGAGATCTATCGCGCCTTGGTGCTCGCGACGCGAGACTACGTGCGCAAGAACGGCTTTGAAAGGGCGATCGTTGGGCTTTCAGGGGGGATTGATTCAGCGTTAGTTGCGTGCATTGCTGGCGACGCCCTCGGCCCGGAGAACGTTCTCGGGGTCTTTCTGCCTTCACGGTTTACATCTCAGCTCAGCCGCGACAGCGCCATCCAGATCGCCCGTAATCTGAAGATTCAGCTTCTGGAAGTCGACATAGACGCGCTCTACGAGAGCACTCTACAGACACTTGCTCCCGTATTTGCTGAGGCCAAACCCGATGTGACGGAAGAGAATATCCAGGCGCGCCTGCGTGCTGTTCTGTGGATGGCGCTCGCCAATAAATTCCGAGCGCTCGTGCTGACCGCGGGCAACAAGAG
This sequence comes from Candidatus Bipolaricaulota bacterium, assembly GCA_938091745.1. Classification (GTDB taxonomy): domain Bacteria; phylum Bipolaricaulota; class Bipolaricaulia; order RBG-16-55-9; family DRXL01; genus JANXCC01. The sequence continues at coordinate 7,694 of CALLJK010000028.1, read as the reverse complement.
CGAGCTCGCTGTAGGGTACGCGACGCTCTACGGAGACATGGCCGGGGGGTTTTCAGTTCTGAAAGACCTCACAAAAACGAGAGTCTATCAGTTAGCGCGTTGGCGCAATACCCAATCTGAGGTCATCCCTAAAAGTATCTTTGAGCGCGCTCCCACAGCGGAGCTGCGCCCAGACCAAACAGACGAAGCGGACCTGCCTGCGCCCTATCGCGATTTAGACCGCGTGATTGAAGCATACGTGGAGCGCAACCACAGCCCACATGAAATCGCTCACGCGTTGCAGCTTCCTGAGAGCGTCGTGCGCACGATTGTCGCGCTCATCCAAAGGAGCGAATATAAGCGACGTCAAGCCCCTATCGGCCCGAAGATCACTCCCAGGGCCTTCGGGCGCGACTGGCGCCAGCCCATCGTCAATCGTTTTGAGCCTCGCTAATCTATATATGACTTCAGCCAGCTAGGCAGCTCCCCTGCTCGAGCCACGGGCGGGTCCTGAGTGAAGTCGAGCACGGCATAGCTTTGTGGGTTCATTGGCTCGTTAGTGAGCACAATTAAGTCTGCTTGTTCGCCGAATCTGTCTAAGACGTCCTCACGGCGCACAGAATCGAGCTTGAGCCCCACCAAGGGGCGCCCGCTGGCTTCGTAGAACATCTGATACGATTGGCTTGCAGGCATGTGGACTTCTATCGTCCCGGCTTGGGTAACGCACGCCCGTGGAGCCGCTTGCGTCGCGCGCACGATGACTCCGTATGGGCCGGGCAAGCACCGCTCCAGCGCCCGACGCAGTCGCGGCAAGATGGGCACGACATAGAGGCGAAACTCCGTGATGCTGCTGATGTAGAGTGCTAGCGGGCCTTGCGCTTCTGGGCGGAGAGCACGCACACGAGTGACTAATTGCTGGTTGAACGCATCACCTCCGATGACATACGAGACTTCAGTAGGGAAGACAACGAGCCGGCCCTCGCTCACCGCCGGGGCGATCTGATCGAAGGCCTCCTTGGGGAGAACCTTCCCCATCTGGAATTCGATCAATTGCGCTTTCATCGAACCTCTCACCGGGAGGAGGAGCAGGTATGCTCAACCCTCCCAGAGATTAATTGTGCGTGCTCCAAGCGGGTTTGTCAAGCCCTTAGCAGAGCGCGGAGCTTGGCACTGCGCGCGCGGGGGTTCTGCGCGCACTCTTCTGATGACGGACGAACTGGCCCCCAGATCTGTTCGGCTCGGCTCGCTTTGAGTTGCTCCCGAAAGAATCGTTTCACGATGCGGTCTTCGAGCGAGTGAAACGAGATCACCACCAAGCGCCCGCCGGGAGCAAGACGCTCCAGCCCCACCGTGAGAGCTGTTTGAAGGTTCTCAAGTTCATTATTGACAGCGATGCGCAGGGCTTGGAAGACGCGCGTCGCAGGATGGATGCGGCTCCTATAGCGCACCGCTGCGGGGATGCTGCGCTCGATGATCTTGACTAAATCAATCGTTGTCTCTATGGGGTGAGCGCGGCGCTCGCGCACGATATTTTTCGCGATGCGTGCGGCCCAGCGCTCTTCCCCGTAATCGCGAAAGATCTTTATCAACTCGTGCTCAGCAAGGGAGTTGACAAGATCGGCTGCGGTCAGCTCTTGAGTTGGGTCTAAGCGCATATCCAATGGCCCTTCGAGACGAAAGCTCAGCCCGCGCTCCGCCGTATCGAGCTGCGTGAGCGAGACCCCTAAATCTAAGAGAATGCCGTCAACAGAGCGAATGTTCAGTTCGTCTAAGACTCTGTCGAGCTGGGCGAAGTTGGCATGAACGAGCGTGACACGATCTGCAAATTCTTGGAGCTGTACACGGGCGACTTCTAAGGCGTTCGGGTCGCAGTCTAACCCGATGAGCATCCCTGTCCGTAAGCGCGACGCGATCGCGCGTGCATGGCCGCCACTGCCGACTGTTCCGTCGAGATAGATGCCGTCGGGTTTTACAGCTAAAGCTTCTAAGACTTCGGTGACCATCACAGGCTGGTGTACGCGGGGAAGCTCCATCATCACACTCCAAGATCGCTTGCGATCATGCGCATCGTTGCATCGAGAGAGCGTTGTGCTGCCGTTTGCAAGGTTGTCCGCGCTTGATACAGACGCTCTCGAAGTTCGGCTCGTTGGGCATAAAGCTCGAGAATCTGCTGCACGAGCGCGCTCTCGCTCAGTCTCTCCGACGCGCTCCACCATTGTACGGGATATTCGCAGACTTCCTCAATGCGACGTAGAAAACTCTCGATCTTGGGATCGTAGCTGAGCGCGCAGAACGGCACACCACACATCAGTGAGAAAACTAAGCTATGTAAGCGCATCCCCAGCACAACGTCTACACTCTGCATAGCTTGTAAAAGATCGTTGGGACAATGAACTTCGATAACAGGGGGAGTGAGGTCAAGCTCTTTCAGCACAGCGAGGTCTTGGTCGGCTTGGAACGGCAGAAAGACAAGCTCGAAGTCTTCGGCAGCGAGTCTCTGTAACGCGCGACAGAGCACCGTGATATTTTCTGGCGAGAGCCCAGGGCGCAGAGAAAGGCCGAGTGACTTAACCCCTCGCTCCCCTTCCCTAAAGGGAAGGGGAGACTCCCCTCCCACTTTAGGGGAGGGGCTAGGGGAGAGGTCATAAAGCAACGCCAAATCTTCCCCTAACACAGCGCGAGCGCCGTGCATCAATGCCCACTCATAGCTGATCCGGTCACGCACTAAAACCAATCGCGCTTGTTGCAGCGTCTTGGCGACCCAGCTCTCAGAACGTCGTGAGCGCAGCGGCCCGATCCCTTGGCCGATCAAATATGTGGGCAGCTGATATCGCTGCGCCCAGCGCAGTAAACTTAGATAGTACAGCAAAGACCGAGTGCTCGTGGCATCTTGGAGCAAACTCCCCGGCCCGAGAATAAACCCGGAAGCGCGCGCGAGCGCACGATGAATCGCAAAAAAATTCCAACGATTGATCGCGTCTATGCCGTGAAGCCGGACTGTCTGCGGCGGATCATTCGAGAGCACGACACACTGCGCTGTGGGGAGCGCCGTGCGCAGAGCATGTATCAGTACAGAGAGCGCAGCTTCATCACCCCAGTTGCCAAAGCCGTAATAGCCTGCAATTACAATGCTTGGCGCCATCGCCCGACTCTCCAAAGCATAACACGCAAGAAGACGCCGATGAACAATCCTAGCACCAGCCCGTTGAGCGTGCGCCAGAGCGAGAGCGCTAACGGTGTGTGCAGGTGCACAAAAGTATTGATGATCGAAGCTTGTCCCAGCGCGCCAAGAGCGAGCAAACCGAGCTGAACTAAACTGTAATCGCGCTTCCAAAGCACGAGCGCGGGATGCCCCACTAGAAACTCTTTGAAGCGTGGGCGGGCAGTGAGCCAATCTTCGAGCCGCTCGCGAATCAGTTCTTCCCAGCGAGCTACAGGGATCATCGGGAGATTGCCGCTACGCTCCAACACAAGAAAGAGCGCACCAAACCCGATAGCTGGGACAAGCCACGCCCCACGCTTCAGTTGAGTTATGAGCTTGTCCCACCCCATTGCTCTCCAGCGCCATAGCTCTGTGAGCGCGATGAGCACCGACGGCGCGGTGAGCGCCAGCTTCACCCCTCGAAATTCAGCAAACTTTAAAAAATATGAGAGATCGCTCAGCAGTGCCGCGATAGCAAGCCCTGCGCAGCTTGAGCCAAACGAAACTGTGAGAAGCAGCTTCCAGCCCGCAAGCTTCTCTGTGCACGCCAAGAGCAAGAGCCACGGAGCCAGCATAGCGATCATTAGGGCGAGCGCTTGGCGCGCCAGCTCGAAATCCCAGCTCCCCAGAAGCGCCAGAGCGAGCACGCCGATCATCCCCCCAAAGAGCTGCGGGCCCTCACCCCGCCTGACGGCACCCCAAGACGTTTTGGTGCGACCGCTCTCTGAAACAGATGCTGCACCAAAACGTCTCGCCCTCTCCCGTAGCTCACTACGGGAGAGGGGCTGGGGGTGAGGGCCAAATGCGGTTGCTAACACAAGCACAACGAAGCTGACAAAGCCCGCGCCTATCGCAAGATAGATCCAATACGAATTCTCGAACGGCGCGGGCGCCAAAGGCTGCCCCACCGCCATGCCTACTTGCGCGATCCGTTGGTTGAGATGCTCAATGTACAGAGGAAATCTCTGATGCTCAGTGACCCATAAGAGTCTGATCGTGCGCTCTTGCACAGCGCGCTCCCAGCGCGTCAGCGCGCCTTCTAAGCCCAGACGATCTAGATCACGCGATTTGATCGCGTGGACACGCACAAAGTTTCGCCAGCCCCATTGATAGAGTCGTATCAGCTCCGACGGCTCACTGAATTCGACTATCCCAAGCATTGCGTCGCGAAAGTCGGTCGCCACCCACGAGGGCACGACAGAGCCGCGCTCCGACACGAGTATCACAAAATCAGGACGCAGCGTGACTGACGGTATCTCTCGCTGGTCAGCATCTACGACAAAAGCTACTCCTAGACCGACGGCTCGAGCGACGTGAAGCACTCTGATGGCGCTCTCGCTGAGATCTGCTTTGGGGAGGTTCCAGTCTGGGAAATCTGAAAACTCTATACTCAGTGCGACGACGCTTCGGGCACGCATTCGTGTCAGAGAGCTGCGCAACTCACTCTCGCTGAGAGAGCTGTCCAGCTCCTGAGCGGGGACAACCAGGCCCACGGTCTGATACGCGGCATCCCACGCCATGCGCCGCAGCCCTACCCAGATAGAAACCGCTACGGCAAGGGCAAGCACACTATATAGAAGATACCGAACAACCATTCCTCTCACGCGTCCCCACTATAGCACAAAAGCGCAGCTCTGTGCTAGGGTGATCGGTGTCTGGGCACAAACGCCCGTGCGCCATTGACCTTCCTGACAAGATCACATACTGTGCCAGAGAGGTGAGAGCATGAAAAAGCTGATTTTGCTTGGCACGATCATATTAGGGATATACACCGTTCCCCTCCTAGCTCAAGAGCCTTCCAAAGATTTGTCGCAGTATCGCACTGTGGGGATCGGGCTGCAAGCGCCGTGTGTCATCAGCTTCCGCTATTGGCTCACCGAGGGCTTTGGCTTAGAGCTGAATGCTTTCGTGATCTCGGTAGGAGATTTTATCAGCGGGTGTGTGGCCAGTAAGTTCTTGCTCCGCTTGGCCGACACGGACGTCTTCGATTTTTACACGATCTTTGAGGCGAATTTACACATCGGGGAGTACTGGGGTGGCCCCAGCGTCGGCGATATCGCGCTCAAGGGGGGCATGGAGCTCAGTATTCTGCCGAGCTTGGCGATCAATCTCGAATTTGGCGAGGCGTTGTTCTTTGGCCCAGGCGGCGTGAGCGCCACGCCAGCGGTCAGTTTGGGGTTGCACTATTACTTCGTGCGTACACCTCAGCCGCAGCCGGCGGAGTAACCTTGCGAAGGCGAATATGAGGAGGACACGATGAAGGGCATCGTCAAGATTGGGAGCCTAGTGCTCATTGTGCTCGCGCTGAGCGCGTTTTCAGTCATAGCTCTGGAGAATCTGTCCAGCCAGTACGGTTTTGGCACGGGGATGCAGTTGACGTTCCCCATGAGGCCGCCGCAGGCGCTGCCGGCGTCGGGGATGAGCTTAAGAGTTTGGGTTTCAGACTTCTACGGGTTTGAAGCGAATTTCTTTGTCGTCGGCAGTGCGTTGAGCTTCACCCCGCGCGCGTTTCTCAAAGTGATTAATCTCGAGATCGCCGATCTCTACATTGGGCTTGGTGTAGGGATCTTTGCGTATGCGCCGCCGCAGGACGCGCTGATGCTCTACACGCCGTTACAGGGGCTCGTGGGGCTGGAGATGCGCTTGACGCCGCGCGTCGCACTCAATGGCGAGATCGGGCTCTTCGGGCTAGGGGGCACACGGGGTGGGGTGACGTCAGGGTTAGGACTACACTTTTATTTCTGATACTTGCTCAAAACGCTCGCGCGCCCTAAAATTACAGTGCTATGGGCAAGCGCGAGGTCTTAGAGAGCGTCCTCGCCCAAATTAAGAAAAAACACGGCGAGGGCTCGATCATGTGGCTGGGGGAGCAGCCACATCTAGAAGTCGAGGCGATTCCAACGGGTTCGCTCTCGCTCGATATCGCTTTAGGGATCGGGGGCGTCCCCCGCGGACGGATCGTCGAAATCTTCGGCCCGGAAGCTTCGGGAAAGACAACGCTCGCCCTGCACATCATCGCTGAAGCGCAAAAGTTAGGGGGTACCGTCGCGTTCGTTGACGCTGAACACGCGCTCGATCCCAACTACGCGCGTGCTATCGGCGTTGATTTAGATAAGATTCTCTTGAGCCAACCCAACTCCGGCGAGCAAGCGTTAGAGATCACGGATCACTTGGTGCGTAGCGGCGCGATTGACGCAATTGTGATAGATTCCGTAGCAGCGCTCGTGCCCGAAGCTGAGCTTGAAGGCGCGATGGGCGACGCCCAAGTGGGGCTGCAAGCGCGCCTGATGAGCCAAGCTATGAGAAAGCTCGCGTCGTCTATCTCGCAATCGAAGACGACTGTCGTCTTTATTAATCAGATTCGTCAGATGATCTCTGGGATGGGGTGGGGGCCGACGACCACGACGACTGGCGGCTTGGCGCTGAAGTTCTACACCTCGGTGCGCATGGAGATCAAGAGAGTTGGTTCTATTGAAGAGGGCGATCAGAAGATCGGGAGCGAGACGCTCGTGCGCGTCGTTAAAAATAAATTAGCCCCACCATTCAAAGAAGCGCGCTTCGACATTATTTACGGGAAGGGGATCGCGCGCTCGCGAGAGCTGGTGAAGCTCGGCGAGCAGCTCGGGATTATTAAAAAGAGCGGCTCATGGTTCTCTTGGGGTACGATGCAATTGGGGCAGGGGCTCTCCAATAGTGTGGCGTATCTGGACGAGCACAAGGACGTTGCTGAGCACTTAGAGCAGACGATCCGTCAGAAGGTGGGCCTGCCCTTTGATAAGAGCAAAGTGAAGCAACCCACGCTGCTGCCGGAGTGAGCTGTGACCCAAGAAGAGCGTGCCCGCGCCTATCTGATAAAGCTCTTCAAGCACCGTCCGCGCAGCCGGTATGAAGTGCTCACTCGATTGCAACAGAAGGGGTTCTCGCGAGAGGTCATTGAGTCTGTGCTGGAGCAAGCAGCGCGCGCGGGGATTGTAGACGATGCGAAGTTTGCCCAGCTGTGGGTCGAAGATCGTCTGGCGCGTCGTCCACGGAGCCGTCGGCTGCTCGAGCGCGAGCTGCTTGCCAAGGGCGTTGCCCTTGAGCATATCCAGCAAGCTCTAGCACGCGCAGGGCTTGATGAAGAAGCTATAGCGAGAAAGCTTATCGCTGAGCGTTTGCCGAGGCTGCGCCCGCTTGACGAACAAACGCGTCTGCGGCGGCTTGCGGGGTTTCTGCGGCGGCGCGGGTTCTCTGAAGAGATCATTTATCGAGTCTTAAAAAGCAGTTCTTTAGTATAACGTCTTCAATCACACACCCAGCTCTTGATCTGTACGTGATTTTCGCATCGTCCTGTTGACTTTTCTCCCCGTTTGTGCTATGTAGAGGGAGAAAAGATATAAAGCCGCTCACTCCCGTCACAGCTTCGAGGGAACAGGGGAAGGAGCGCAAAAAAGGAGATGGGACCTATGAGGTATATGCTGCTCGTAATAGCCGCTATGGGTCTGATAGGGCTAGGGATGATCATGCCCCGCGG
>CALLJK010000027.1 GCA_938091745.1 Candidatus Bipolaricaulota bacterium | reverse complement strand
GCTCGCCCGTGAGCACTCTATATGTTCTCACCGACGTCCCCTGCGCGGCAATCGCTTGTTTCAAGATATGCTCGATCTGCACAAAAAGCCGTCGCGCTTCTGAGCGCGCAAGACTATTCGCCGGACGCTGCGGATGAATTTTACTGGCAAAGAGCGCCTCGCATGCGTAGATATTCCCAATGCCCGTGATCTTGCGCTGATCTAATAAAAGCTTCTTGATTTCTTGCTCAGTTTGCAAGAGCGCCCAAAAATTCTCAAAAGTATAGCTGGGCTGGAATGGCTCGATCCCCAGCTCTGCGAGCGGGGGAAGCTTGTGAGCTTGGGCGCTTGGCACAAGATGGAGCGTCGCCAAGCGCCGCGTGTCGCTGAAATACAGCGTTTTGTTGTGCGCGAACTCAAAGACGAATCGCGGGTTTCTTATAGAGCTGAGCGTAGGCCAGCCTGTCATGCGCAGGTGCAACACTACTGTGTGCTGGCCAAAATCGAAGAGCAGAAACTTCGCGCGACGCTTCACCGCGCGCAAACGACGCCCCACGAGCGCCTGAATCAGCTCTTGCTCTGAAGCGTTCTGGAGCAAGCGCGGCTCGTGGATTCTTAGGGCTGTGAGCGTGCACCCTTCAAGTTCCCTCGCTAAGGCGCGGCGAAGCGTTTCGACTTCGGGAAGTTCGGGCATAGTCTTAGACCTAACCCCTTACCCCCTTCCCTTAAGGGAAGGGGGCTTTTCCCCTCCCCGCACCGGGGAGGGGCAAGGGGAGAGGTCTTCCCACCAGCACCGAAGTCTAGTCACATTCGGAGAAACCACAGTCGCTGCAGATGTAGCAGCCGTTGGTGAAGATCAAGACACCACCGCAGCTGGGACAGAGCTCGACGTCGCGCTTGGCGTCATGGCCGTTGGCTTCAGTCAGCTGGGGCGGACGCAGCTTCACTTCCTCCAGCAACGTCAGCTGCTCCCCGCCCTTCAAATACTCTGCTAGCGCTTTGGCAATCGCATCAGGCACTGAGAAGACGACTGTGCCGTCCTCTTGCACGACGGGGCGTGAGCCGCGAATCAAACTGAGTTGATCGATGATCGCGCTGGGCTTGACTCCCGAGCGCAGCGCGAGCGAGATCAACCGCCCAATGGCTTCAGTAAACGCTGCTGTCGAGGTGCCAGACTTGCCCAGCCCTTGCACGAAGACCTCAAAGACCCCTTCATCGTCTTCATTCACGGTGATGAAGACCGTGCCCAACTCCGTCTTCATTCGATACGTCTTGCCCTTGACGACCCTGGGGCGCGGGCGCGGCACGAGCGTCGCCCGACCGGGCTTCTCGCTCTCCTTGGCTTCTTCTTTGGTGAGCAGAATCCCCTCGCGCGAGCCTTCTCTATAAACAGTAATCCCCTTGCAGCCCGCTTTCCATGCTTCAAAATAGATATCCCCAATCGTCTCCGGCAAGACGTCTTTGGCTAAATTCACGGTGCTGGAGATCGCATGATCAATGTGCTTCTGAATCGTCGCTTGCATGCGCACGCGCATAATCGGCTCGATCTCGTGCGCCGTGACGAACGTCTTGGGTAGCTCTTGAATCTTTGAGAGCCCCATCTTCTCCATGTACTCGCGCACCAACGGATGGCTGACTTCAAATTCGCCCTTGCTGAGCGACTTCGACTTGCGCACATAGCTGAGTGAAAAGATCGGCTCGATCCCCGACGAACAGCCCGCAAGCACTGAGCCAGAGCCGACCGGCGGCACCGTCAAGAGCGCTGCGTTGCGCAGCCCGTTCTTCTTGATCTTCTCGATCAGAGACGAGTCCAGACGCTTGATGAACGCGCTCTTCAGATGCTTCTCGCAGTCGAACGCTGGAAACGTCCCCTTCTCTACGGCTAACTCCGTGCTCTCGTCGTAGACGATGTGCTTGATGCGCTCAAAGAGCTTGTCAGTAAACGCGATAGCCTCATCGGTGTCGTACTTTAAATTGAGCTTGACGAGCATATCGCCAAAGCCCGTGAAGCCCACGCCGATTCTTCGCGAGCGTAGCGACGCTTCGCGCTGCGCCGGCAACGGATGCTTGTCAGCGTTATACTCGATCACGTCATCCAAGAAGCGCACGGCATAGCGGAGCGCCTTCTCGAGATTAGCCCAGTCCACTCGCGCGGTGGGCGCGAAGCTGTCTAGCACGAATTTCGATAAATTAATATTTCCTAAACAGCACGCTCCGTAGGCTTCTAACGGGATCTCCGAGTTGCTCACGATCAGCCCGTTACCGATGAATGACTTTGTGTCCAAAACTGTGAGATCGTAGACCGGCTCGCTTGTCTCTTCCTGAACGACACGGGTGACTTCCGTCGTCGTGGTCACGGGGCGCAGCGCCATCTTGCGATGAGCGCATAGGGCTTCGAGCTTCTCTCGCTTTGTCGAGAGTGCGCTCCCAATGAAGCGAGCAAAGCGCTCGATGCATGGATAGCTCGTGATGCAGAGCTTGTAGACGTTGTGCTTCCCTCGATAGATGCGCTTTTCACCGTGGACTGTTATGTAGCGGAACGGCGTCGTGCGGCTGCGGTTCTTCTTCTCAGCGTCATAGACGGTGATGCTGGAGAAGATGCCAAACTGCAAGAGCAGGAGTTGTACCTCCCGGATGAGCTGCTCCGAGATGGAAGAGAGTGAGATCATTGGGCGCTGCGAGGGCTTGGAGACAGTGCCGTCGGCGTCGAACAGCCCACGCAAGAACGCCGCAGTGATCTCCTTGGGAGCACGGAAGATCGGCTCCGGCACGTGTTTTGCTACTCCCTTCTCTGGGTGCAGCCCTAGCTGCTGGAGCAGGCACTGGAATGGCGCGGCAAAGATGCTGACCCAGCAATGCTGCGTGCCGATGCGATGCCTCACGGTGCACTCGTGCCCAAGTATGCTCCGAGTCACGCGTGAGAAGATCGCGGCAAGCTCCGAGGCTTCGGAGCGGTGCATGTGCAGATCAAGGCGCTTGCTGTGAGTGAGGTTCTTCTTGGGCTTCCTGTGGTTCGTGTAGCTCCCATCCCCGACGGCGTAGCCCAACAGATACGCCAAGTCTTCTGTCCACTGTGCGGGGATAGTGATCAGACGATAGTGCGCATCGCGGCGGCGTGGCTGAACGTAGCTTCGGTCGATGTGTAGCTCCCACGAACGCTCGCCGAAGATCTTTTCGACCCAGGCATCATCGTTGAGGTCCGGCAGCGCCAACAGATCCCCAGGCTGCAGCTCATCTATGCGCTTCCATCCATAGGACTGATGCTCTGGGTCATACGCTGGAGAGTTGAGCACCTTGACTTTGTGATCGCATGTGCCGCGCACCACGAAGCCACTCGAAGTTTCGACGCGCCAGATGGGCTTGATCCCCGTGAACGCGACACGATCTGCTGCCACAACGGTAATGCCCTTCTTGTCCTGAGCGCGGCGATCGATTAACACCGGTGGCATCTGCTGTGAGAGCGTTGAAGAGAGCACGAGTTCATCGAGGCGGATCAAGCCCCTGGGGGTGAAGACTCGCGTCTCTCCCGTCAGGCTACACGGATTAGTCGTGATCACTTCCATGCCGTTATATTCTGTAGTAGATTCGCGCTTGACCGTATCCCAGAAGATCACCCCTGGCTCAGCGCTGGCCCACGCGTTCTTGACGAGCTTCTCCCAGATCTCTCGTGCGCGCACTCTCTTCTCAAAGCGCCCAATCCTCTCGTTCTCGTAGCGCAGCACGAACTCTTCGTCACGCTCCACGGCACGCATAAATTCGTCAGTCACGCGCACGCTCACGTTCGCATACTGGACTCTCTTGCGCTCCGGGTCGTTCTTGATCTCGATGAAGTCTAAGACGTCGGGGTGATCGACGCTGATCGTGATCATCAGAGCCCCGCGTCGGCCACTCTGTCCGATCGTCCCTGTCGTCGTGGAGAAGAGCTCCATGAAGCTTACAGAACCTGAAGAGTAGATCGCCGCGTTATTGACGGGTGCCCCCTTAGGGCGCAAGATAGAAATATCGGTGCCGACACCGCCCCCTAAAGAATAGGTTCGTGCTGCTTCTTTGCACCACTCAAAGATCCCCTCGATGGAGTCTTCCTTGATCGGAATGACGTAGCAGTTCAGAAGCGTGGCACGTCTGGGCTGCCCCGCCCCAAACATAATGCGCCCGCCGGGGATGAACCGAAAGTCCTCTAAGAGCCAAGAGAACTTCTTCTCCCACTCGCGGCGCTTCTTCGCATCTGTCTCGACAGACGCGATCTCCCGCGCCACGCGCTCCCACATCTCCAGGGGCGTCTTCTCTATGATCCTTCCCGAGAGATCGCGCAACGCATATTTGTCTAAAAAGCAGCGAATGCGCAGCTCATCGCCCCCGAAGAACTCAATGGTCTCTGGGGCAATCGCGGTGGTCTTGGCCGTGCTGATCTCCTGCACCATCTCAGATTTTCCCCCTTCTGCGCAACGCCGCGATGATCACTTATGCCTTGTATCGGTCGCACACGGGGTGGGCCGATTGTCGAGAAAAGCCTCTTCCTATGTAGATTATAACATATTCGCGGCGTGTCGCAACGCGGTGTGCGCTACACTCCCGAGGACCATTATGGGGCATGAGCACCCCCCTGTCAAGGGCGACAGCCGTCACAGATTTTCAATAACAGTAGGCCATTTCCGTTAAACCGTCACGCTCTCTCCGGGACGCATGATGATGACTTGTGTTTTGCTTTGTGACTCCACCATTGCCTTAAATCTGTGGGGGTCTTGGCTGATCGCTGGGAGGGTGTTATAGTGAATGGGGATGACGATCTTGGGTTTGAGCAACTGGACGGCTTCGGCAGCTGCGTCAGGGTCCATCGTATAGTAGCTGCCGATGGGCAGAAACGCTATATCTAATCCGAGCTTCCCGATCAGGGTCATATCACTGAAGAGCGCGGTGTCCCCCGCGTGATAGATTTTTTTGTTCTCTAGGGTCGTGAGCACTATCCCACAGGGTTCGCCCAAGTAATGTCCGTCATGGCTGGAGCTATGAAATGCTGGGGTCAACTGCACCGTTCCGAACGAGAAGCGACTCGGCCCGCCGATGTTCATCCCGATCGCTTTGGCACCCTGGGACTGACAGTATGTCGCCAGCTCGAAGATCGCGATGATTGGCGCGCCAGTGCGTTGAGAGATAGCAACGGCGTCGCCCAAGTGATCGCTATGCCCGTGGGTGAGCAAGATCGCGTCGGGGTGAAAGTCTTCGGGCTTATGTGTTGCGACGGGGTTGCCGGTGATGAACGGGTCTATGAGTATCGAGTGCTTCTCTGTCTTGATCTCGACGGCCGCGTGACCGATGAACGTGATCTGCATAGAGACCTCCTTATTGGTTTGTTACTCTGCGCCGAACTCGCGCGTGACGAGTTCTTTGTCTTCGCCTTTGGTAGCTGTCAGCAATATTTGAATTCTGTCGGCAGCAGCGGGGTCTGCTTGGGCGAGATACTTCAGAAACGCTTGGGCTTCGCTGGGGCGCTCGACGAGAAAGGAGCGTATCCGATGCGCGACTTCCCAGACGCCCAGCGTGTTGAGCAATCTCTCGGTGCGCGTCGCAAGATCGCTATGATTGGGTGCGCCGAGTGCATCGAGCACATGAAGTATCTGGCTTTCGGTGGCCGCGGACACGATGATCACCCAAAATTATTGTAGCACAGAGCGAAGGGACTTGCGAGGGGCCTATCTCGTTGGCATTTAAATCCAACTCCCGATCTGTAGAGGATTTTCGTATTACCCTCTTAACTTTTCTCCCCATTTGTGGTACATAAAGAGTGATAAACCACAAAGCCGCTCACTCCCGCTCATGAATTCGAGGGAGCAGGGGAAAGAGCGCAAAATGTCACCCCCGCTGAAGCCTGATTCTGCTTCCCAAGCCAACTTCCAACCATTGAGTGCTTCTGTTGAGAGCTGTTCCAGCCCCATCCTTGAGCCAGATCGCTCTGCATTGCTCCAAGAAGCTCTCGTAGATTCGAAGCTGCAAGCAGTCAAAGCGCAGCTTGAGAGTCGTGGCTTTGGCATCAATACCGATGAGGCCCAAGCGGTCCAGCTTGCCGGCGGGCAGCAAGTGTTGATCCCCTTTGGAGAGAACGCACATCTGGTCTGGATGAGGACGAATGGCCAGAGTGCAGCAGTGGGCTTAATTCGTCAAGGGAACAAGACCCTCAACATCTCCGCGACGGGGGAGGAGCGGGTTGTGAGGTTCCTGCCCCAGCAGAAAGTTGAGAAATTGCTGCGCAAGCTTCGAGAGAAGCCGAAGTTCCAAGAGTTTGAGGGGAAGCTGGCGCAGAAGGGCAAGCGGGTGGGCAAGATACGAGCCCTGTTCGATGAGACGAACAAGATCGCGATCTTGGGGATAGCTGCTGAGGGGAATGACGAGAGAATTGCCCATCAGGTGCGGATCAAGATCAAGGCAGACAAGGACGACGAGCCCGAAGAGTATGCAGAGCCTCAAGCTCAAGTGACAGCCAGGTCAACCTCCGAGCTTGTATGAGGTACTTGATGATGCTTCTTGGGTTTGTACAATAGAGGTGTTATCTCAACAGAGCAAGGGGATCAGCAATGATGGGACCTACCT
>CALLJK010000026.1 GCA_938091745.1 Candidatus Bipolaricaulota bacterium | reverse complement strand
CAGCTCAGCGACTCCAGGGAGCTTCTCCAAGAGCGTGAGCATCAGCAGCACTGGAGGGAGCAAGACCGTGACTGCGACAGGTGTGGCGCACAAGGTGAGCTTCTCCCCAGCGCAGGTAGACTTTGGCAGCGGGCTGCTGGTACTGAGAGAGCAGTGCAACAATATGGGCATGTGTGGGCTGCGGACAGAGAAGGTGGGGTTGCCCATAGAGAAGGTGCTCACGATCAAGAACGAGGGCACAGTCTCTGTGACATTGACGCTGAGCACAGCAGCGCCGTACAAAGTTGTGAGCGCAGCGCCGAGTCTGGCGCCAGGGCAGAGTGGGCAGGTGGTGGTGCGATTTGATCCCAGCGAGTCTGGGAACTTCACTGGGACTGTGCAGGTGGGGATCACTGGTGGCCAGGGGAGCGTGAGTTCTTCTCCCCTTGTGGGCGTGGCCCACAAGATCGAGATCCAGCCTACAGAGTTGAACTTTGGCATCGTGATTGTAGGCACCACAGAGGAGCAGAAGCTGACCATAAAGAACCAGGGCGTGACGACAGTGACTCTAGACGTACCAAATACAACCCAGAATGTGACTTCGCTCTTTAGAGTTGCCCTGGAGAGTCCCCTTGTGCTAGGTCCTAGCGAGAGCAAGGAAGTGCCAGTGCGATTCAGCCCGACTGAGTCGGGGCAGTTTGCAGAGGTTGTGAGGTTGCTTATTGGCCAAGTCCCCTTGGAGATCCCAGCCACAGCCAAGGCCTACACAGAGGAGGAGTACCGACAGATTCTGAAGCAATCTATTCTAGCAACTTGTCAGACCACAGATCAATGGGCAGGCATCTCAGTGGCTCAAGGAGCCAAGAATATTTACTTTATACCCGGGATTCATCAGGACTTCCTGTTCTACCGCATGCCCTGTCCTGCTGAAGAAGAAGTGGAGGCATTGCTCGAGTCATTGATGGCACTGGGGAATGAACCCCTGGATAACATCGTGCTTGAGCAGTTCGGCGACCCTGAGAACATTATATTAGCGCTGAACGAACTGTTCCGTCTATTTAATCTTACTCTCGAAAGTCTTCGGAGCAATCCTAATGCTACCCCAGAGGATATCAATAGAATACTCTCGTCGTTCGTCAGGGGCGATGTGGACACACTTCTTCGACAATACCCAGGGTTCGCGGATTTTTACAAGGCTCTAACAAAGAGAGATGTGCAACTAGGCGGGCTGATAATATCGATAGCAGGTTTGCTAGCTTCAATTCCTAATTTGATACCAGGACCACCAGTGGTAATAGGAGGAACAATATCTTTGTTGGGCGTGCTATACTCGGTGCTGACCATGCAGCCACCGATAGGGTTACCTGAATATGAATGGAAAGCGCGTCAGTTCATCTTCGCCATGATGGTCATTATGGCTGAGTATCCTAACGCCAGCAATGCTATACAGACCGTGATCCGATCTAGTGTCCACCAAACTCCTGTTCAAGACTCTCGGATGGAGGCACTTCAAGTTATTGTAGTCGCCGGTATAGCAGCACAAGCGAAACCAGCTCAAGAAGCTGGTTTGACTGGGTCGTTCTACAACGAGTTCTTGGCGTGGATAATAACAGCCTATCGCTCCCCGTCGGCAGCTAACCCCGATACGCCCCCGTCGAGAGTTGACCCCGGTGCGCTCTCAAGATACATACGCTATTTGGCAAGAATGGTCAGTGAACAATCCGTTATCAATATGATTGAGGCATATGCTAATGCAGTGGGCGGTTTTATCGCCATGGTGGCATTGAGTAATAGCGAAGGAACCAGCTGGACCATCCACGGGGGCAGTGGCTGGGGTGGGTTCAACTATCCTAACGTTCATGTTGTTGCCACTGCAACTATTGATGGAAGGCCGGTCACAGTCTTCATCTATGTCGAGGCTAAGCTTGGAAAGGATGAAGTCGCAAGAGTCGCCAACATAATTGAGCAGATCACAAGGAATGCACGAGAGTGGCTTAGGAGCAGCACCCGAGCAGAGGGCAGCTTCCCCGTCACCGTGTTGATCGCTTTTAACGTAGAGCCTGGAGCTATAAATGCTCTCCAGCAAGCGTTGGCAGGAAAGGATCTGAGAACTCCTGTGATCATCCTATACCGCGAGGGCAGTGAGTGGAAGTGGGAGATCATTGGTGGTGATCCCAATGATCAGAACTTTCTCAATAATGTCGCTGCTGCTCTGGCTCAAGCCCTTAACGTACCCTATGAGGGGGGAAGTGAGGATACCTTGAGGCAAGCTTTGTTCTTAGCTGCGCAAGCCCCTATCCTTGCGCAGTTGGCATTCCCAGGGGTAAGCTTCCGAATAGCTTGGCATCTCGCCTTCGGGATCTGTGGAGGAGATCTAGGTTGCATCCTTATGATCGCAGAGAGTATAAAAGAGTGGCTCAATGAGAACGCTGCAGCTAACTGCCAGAGATATAGGGGAGCAGAGCCAGCCTCCCGATTGAAGGCACTCATGCCTTGCTAAGATCTTGGCCGCAGTAGCAAGGAGGATTAGATTAGATGGGAAACACAATGAGTAAGTTGTGGGGATTGGGGCTAGCCTTGGCCTTGTTGGTCATGGCTACAGATAAAGGTCCAGATCTATTCCAAGCAGCACAGCCTGCTCCTGGCACGCTGAAGTGGCGCTTTCAACTTGGGCAAACTGAATATATCGTGGCGTCTTCACCGGCCATAGGGGCTGATGGCACCATCTACTTTGGTGCAGCAGCTGGTAGCCTGACTGAAGTAGGATCTTTTTATGCTCTTAATCCTGATGGGACTCTCAAGTGGCGCTTCCAGCAGCCTGATGAACCGTTGCCGTTGGGTGGGTGGTCCTCACCGGCTATAGGAGCCGACGGCACGATCTACTTCGGCGCAGAGAACTTTTACCTCTACGCTCTCAATCCTGATGGGACCATGAAGTGGCGCTTTGGAACCGGACTCTCGATATACTCTTCTCCAGCTATCGGCGCCGATGGCACGATTTATATTGGCTCGGCTGATTACCGTCTCTACGCTCTTGCTCCTGACGGCAAGAAGAAGTGGCACTTCCAAACGGGTTACAGTATTATTTCCTCCCCAGCCATCGGGCCCGATGGTACGATCTACTTCGGCTCACAAGACTTTCACCTCTACTCTCTTAATCCTGACGGAACCCTGAAATGGCGCTTCAAAACTGAGGGATTGGTGGACTCCTCTCCAGCAATAGGAGCTGATGGCACGATCTACTTCGGCTCAACGGACGATCACTTGTATGCTCTCAATCCCGATGGAACTCTGAAATGGCGCTTCAAAGCAGCAAGTAACATTGACTCTTCTCCAGCCATCGGGCCCGATGGTACGATCTACTTCGGCTCATGGGATGGTTACTTCTATGCTCTCAATCCTGATGGAGCCTTGAAATGGCGCTTCAAAACTGAGGATGTACATGGTGTGGACTTCTCCTCTCCAGCTGTAGGGGCTGATGGCATCATTTATTTTGGCTCAGCACTTGGGGGCTATTTCTATGCTCTTGCTCCCGATGGTAAGGAAAAGTGGCGCTTTAACACTGGCTACCCTATAAACTCTTCTCCAGCTATAGTGGCTGATGGCACGGTTTACTTCGGCGTAGGCAGGTACCTCTATGCTTTGCATTCGAGTAGTTTGGGACTAGCAGACTCCCCTTGGCCAATGTTCCATCACGATCTTCAGCATACCGGGCGAGCTTCCACGCCCGGTAAGTGATCTTCAGCTACCCCTGGCCGCCAGGGTTCAGAAAGTGAACGACTGCTATTTCTTATAATACTGCGCGTTGATCTCGATAAAATTCTTCCATTGCTCAGGAACGTCTTCTTGAGGAAAGATCGCCTGCTCTGGGCAAACAGCGGCACACGCCCCGCAGTTGATGCACGTGCTCGGATCAATATAGAGCTGACGCACGTTAGGGAAGTCGGGTTCGTCTGGGCGCGGATGAATGCAATCAACAGGACAGACTTGCACACAGTCAGTATGCTTTTTATCTATGCACGGCTGACAAATAACAAACGCCATGGTGCCTCCTTCGTTCACAAGCGATCAGCTATCAGCTTTGGCTAGTATAGCAGACTGTTTTTGTCTGGGCAAATCAGAATCTCGCAAAGCTCATCTTCTCGTCTATCTGAGCGACCGTATGCGCGATGAGCGTGTACGCGTTCTCTAAATCCGAGAGCGAGACAATCTCGCAGGGGCTGTGCATGTAACGATTGGGCACGGAGACGAGTCCTGCTGCGATCCCCGCGCGCGTCATCTGCATCGCATACGCGTCGGTTCCCATCCCGCGTGGCTCGCCGTTCAATTGATACGGAATCTTCTTTGCTTGCGCTGTCTCTAGTAAGAGTTCGACGACTCTGTGATTATATGTCGGCCCGCGACCGATCATCGGCCCTTGGCCGATCTTCGCCGCGCCGACGCGCTTCTGCTCCTCGGCCATCGTAGGAAAATCAGTTGCAAACCCGACGTCCACGGCGATGCCTACTAATGGGTCAATGCCGTAGGCGCTGGTGTGCGCACCGCGCAAGCCAACTTCTTCTTGCACGGTCGCGACGGCATAGACTTCGGCTTTGGGCTTGAGCGCAGCGAGCATTCGAGCAGCTTCGAGAACGACGAACGCCCCGGCCTTGTCGTCAAATCCGCGCGAGACCACAAGCCCGTTTCTCAGCTCCAGAAAGCCGTAATCGACAACAGCGGGGTCGCCGATGCGCACGAGCTTTTCCGCTTCGGCCTTATCGCGCGCGCCAATATCGATCCAGAGTTCTTCGATCTTCGTGACGCGATTGCGATCTTCTTCTTTAATTAAGTGAATGGGCTTCTTGCCGATGACGCCGGGGATTTTCCCGTGTTGAGTGCGAATCCAGACGCGCTGCCCTTGCACGATCTGCGGGTCCCAGCCGCCGATCTGCCCAAAGTAGAGAAAGCCCTGGTCGTCAATATGAGTGATCATAAAGCCGATCTCGTCCATGTGCCCGGCGAGCATCACTCTGGGTTTGCCGCCTTTATTGACGACAGCGATGACGTTGCCCTGAGTGTCAGATCGCACTTCGTCGGCAAATGTTCTCGCTTCAGCAGCCCAGACTTGAGCAGCTTCGTCCTCGTAGCCTGAAGGGCTGACGGTTGCTAAGAGTCGTTTGAGAAAATCGAGCGAGCGAGGTTCCATAGCGTTGGCCTCCTTGAAAGAGTTATAGGGGGTATTATAACGAGAAGCGAACGGGCTTGCACGCTTGTGCTCGCTCGATTACACTTAAGACCTGATCCCTATGGACAAGAGATGGACCGCTGCTGAAGTGCGCCAGACGTTCTTAGAGTACTTTCATGCCAAAGGCCATACAGTTGAGCCAAGCTCGTCGCTCGTGCCCGATGACCCAACGTTGCTCTTCACGAACGCGGGGATGGTACAGTTCAAGAAGCTCTTTCTTGGCTTGGAAAAGCGCTCATACACTCGCGCAGCGACAGCGCAGAAATGTATGCGCGTGTCGGGAAAGCACAACGACTTGGAGAACGTTGGTCCATCTCCACGACATCATACTTTTTTTGAAATGCTGGGCAACTTCAGCTTCGGCGACTATTTCAAGCGCGAGGCGATCTCTTATGCATGGGAGTTGCTGACCGAAGTCTATCGCTTAGACAAAGATCGCTTTCACTTCACAGTCTATAAAGACGACGAAGAGTCTTTTCAGCTTTGGCAAGAGATCGCCAAAGCACCAAAAGAGCGCATTCACCGAATGGGGGAGAAGACAAATTTTTGGATGATGGGCGAGACCGGCCCCTGTGGCCCAAACACAGAACTCATCTGGGATCGCGGAAAAGAGTTCTGCGATTGTAAACGCCCTGACTGCTCCCCGGCTCTCGACAATGACTGCAATCGCTGGTTTGAAGTCTGGAATTTAGTCTTTATGCAGTTCAATCAAGAGCCCGACGGCACGCGCACGCTTCTTCCCAAGCCAGGCGTGGACACGGGCATGGGATTAGAGCGCATTGTCGCGGTCTTGCAGAACGCTCCGAGTAACTACGATACTGATATTTTTACCCCAATCTTTGAAGGCTTGCGTAAGCTGACAAAACACAGCACAAAGCAGATGCGCGAGCACCACGTCCCGTACAGAGTTATTGCTGATCATGGGCGGGCCATGACGTTTCTCATCGCCGATGGGGTGTTGCCGAGCAACGAGAAGCAGGGCTACGTGCTCAGAATGATCATGCGTCGGGCGATCAGGTTCGGGAAGAAGCTCGGGCTGCCCACGCCGTTCCTGCCCCGCGTCGCCCAGCTGGTCATCGAGACGATGGGTGAGCACTACAGGGAGCTGAAAGACCAGGAAGACTTGATTCTCAAAGCTGTGGCTCACGAAGAAGAGCGCTTCGAGCGCACGCTCGATCAGGGCTTAGAGCGCGCTGAGAAAATCATCTCAGAGCTACGGCACAAGGGAGAAAAACTTATCCCTGGCCCGGAGGCATTCTTCTTGCACGACACCTACGGGTTCCCTGTGGAGATGCTCGAAGATATTGCTCGTGAGCACGGGATGCACGTCGACCGTGTGGGCTTTGAGCGCGAGATGGAGAAGCAACGCGAGCGCTCTCGCAGTACTGAGTCGCGAGCCAAGACTCCTCTCACTCGACATACCCTCCCGCCCACGCAGTTTGTGGGCTATCAGAAATGGGAGCATGAGGCGGAGCTTCTGATGGTCGAAGAGGGACTCTGGGCGTTTGCCGAGACGCCCTTCTACGCGGAAGCCGGCGGACAAGTGGCCGACACCGGCTGGATTGAAAATCTCTCGCGCCACGGCAAGGCCGAAGTCGTAGACGTGCAAAAGAACGAGTATGGAATTTATCTTCATCGCGTGCGCGTGACAGAGGGAGAATTTCGCGCTGGAGATCGGTGCTTGCTTAAAGTCAATGCGGAGCGCCGCGCCCGCACCATGAGAAACCACACGGCGACGCACATACTGCACGCGTCACTGAGAAGAGTCCTAGGCTACTCCCAAGGGATTCAAGCGGGCTCGCTCGTCGCCCCTAATGAGCTACGCTTCGACTTCAAACACTTGGCACCATTGACTCAAGAGGAGATCGCCCAGATAGAAGAGCTTGCCAATCGCGCCATTCTCGCTGATCTGCCCGTGACGATCACTGAAGAACCCCTAGAGACAGCCAAAGCGCACGGCGCTATGGCGCTCTTTTCAGAAGACTACGCTGGGAAGGAGAAAGTCCGCGTCGTGACAATTGCGCCATTGCCCGGCGACGAGAAGCCCTTCAGCGTCGAGCTCTGTGGCGGCACGCATGTCCAGAGAACGGGCCAGATCGGGCTGTTCAAGATTCTCAGCGAGCAGAGCGTCGCCGCGGGGATCAGACGAGTGCACGTCGCCGTCGGGGAAAATCTCTTAGAGTATCTCAAGGAGCACGAGCGCGTCGCGCGTCAGTTCGCCCAGATGCTCAAAACGTCTGAAAAAGAGCTCACGACGAAGCTCGAAGCCGTGCTCGCCGAGCACGAACAACTCCTGCGCGAGCGCGATGCCCTCAAGCGCCAACTCCTTCTCTTTGAGAAAGATAAACTCTTACAGCAGCGCCGCACAGTTAACGAAGCGTCAGTAATTTGTGCGCGGCTCGATCTTCCCATGGAGGACCTTAAGACTCTTGCTGACCTGATCGAGTCGGAGATTGCTCCCGGGGTTGCGTTGCTTGGCGGGGTCTCTCAGGGGAAGGCCGCGCTCGTGTGTAAAGTGAGCGAAGCGCTGACAAAGAAGCTTCACGCCGGGCAAATTATCAAAGCGCTGACACCCATGATCGACGGCGGCGGCGGAGGCAACGCACGCTTTGCCCAGGGTGGCAGCTCCAACCCTCAAGGATTAGATGAAGCCCTCCGACTCGGCGAGGAGCAGATCCGTGGGAGACTCTAAACTCTACTCGTCGTCTTCGTCCTCGTCCCAGTCCTCGTCATCCCAATCTTCGTCGTCCCAGTCGTCTTCGTCCTCGTCGTCTTCGTCATCCCAAGGACGCTTCTTCAACTCGATCTCCCACAAGGCTCTCATCACAGATCACCCCTTGGTGCGCCTGAGTTTAGAAAACTTTTAGGGAAAATTCAAGTCAGCGCCCAATCACGATAAACCGCCCTTTCATCGTGGTGGGATTGAGCGGGTCATAATAGAGAAACTCTCCGACCCGCGGCGCGATGAATTCTACGGTCACAGTCTGGTTAGGGCGCAGATATTGCGTGAGCTTGACGTCGTGGTTGCTGATTGCAAAATCGTGCAAGACCAGCTGGCTCTCCTTGTTCTTGAGAGTGATCTTAACTTTATCCCCAACTTGCACGACGATGTCAGGGTTCTCCACGCCCGCGATCGCGAGAGGACTCTCCCCGATAAAGCGCATATCATTCATTATGAGAACAAACTCTCGTGCCGCTCCTGGGGGAAGAGGCTCCGCCGGGTTGCACCCCATCAGCCCAATGCCGATCAGCACACTGAAAACAAACAATACCCTTACTCTCATCGAAAGACCTCCCTTTCCCTAGGCAGCATAGCACACTTTGCTCTAAAACGCAAATGAGAGTCTATTTGCACCGTCCCCTTGCTTTCGCGTATAATGAGCGAAACTTTGTACGAAGGGGTGTTCAATTCACTCTATGAGTTTGGATTTCGTGTACACAGCGGGTGTGGTCGCCGTGCTGACGTTAGGGTACGTGGGATACTTGGTCGTTCGCCTGCGGGGCTTCGACGAGGGCGAGGAGCGTATCCGCCAGCTCTCGTCATATGTGCGCGAGGGAGCTGAAGCCTTCCTGCGCCGGCAGTATATGGTCGTCGCGATCTTTCTGCTGGCACTCTTTGTCATTCTGTTACTCATGAGCTTTGGCAGGCTGCTCAGTCCCTGGGCGCCGTGGGCATTTCTGACCGCTGGGGCGTTCTCCGGACTCGCAGGCTATTTAGGGATGAAGATCGCCACCGCCAGCAACGGACGCACGACGGCCGCCGCCAAACAGAGCCTCAACCGAGCTCTCCGAGTCGCCTTCGAGGCTGGGAGCGTCATGGGCTTCTCCGTCGTTGGGTTGGGATTGCTCTACATTACAATCTGGTTTATCATTCTCTCGAGTATTGGGGTTGGACTCCAAGAGATCGCCCAGGTGTTATTAACGTCAGCGATGGGAGCGAGCTCAGTGGCGCTCTTTGCCCGTGTGGGCGGAGGGATCTTCACGAAATCTGCTGATGTCGGAGCGGATCTCTCCGGCAAGGTCGAAGCTGGAATCCCCGAAGATGACCCACGCAACCCTGCCGTGGTCGCCGACCAGGTCGGCGATAACGTCGGTGACGTCGCGGGGATGGGCGCCGACTTATACGAATCATACGTTGGGGCGATTATTGCTGCCGTGGCGTTGGGGATCTCCGCGTTTGTTGGCAAAGAGCTTGTCATGCAGAGTGTCGCTTATCCTATGCTCATCGCTGCTGTGGGGATTATCTGCTCGGTCTTTGGGAGCTTTTTGGTCCAAGCGCGCGAAGAAGCCTCCCAAGGCGAACTCTTGCGCGCCCTGCGCCGCGGCGTCTATTCCAGCGCGGTGCTCATCGCTCTGTTGTCCTTGCTCATTACGATCTTACTCTTTGGGTCCTGGAGCTACTGGGGCTTATATGTTGCGTTGGTATTAGGGTTGGCCGCAGGGCTCGTGATCGGCTTCTCCGCAGAATATTATACGTCATCGCAGTACCAACCGACGCGACAGATCTCAACGACCGCGCAAACCAGCCCAGCGACGGTCATCATCAGCGGGCTAGCTACGGGCATGCGCTCGACGGCTATCCCCGTGATCGCTATCGGGATCGCGATCATCGCCGGATACTGGGCGGCTTCAACCGCGAGTGCTGCTTTACCAGGGCTCGATCCCATGAAGATGGGGCTCTACGGGATCGGCATCGCTGCCGTGGGGATGCTCTCGACTTTGGGTATTACGTTGGCCAGCGATGCCTATGGCCCAGTAGCAGATAACGCCGGGGGCATCGCTGAGATGTCTCATCAAAAACCCGAGGTACGCAAGCGCACCGACGCGCTCGACGCATTGGGGAATACTAATGCTGCCGTTGGGAAGGGCTTTGCTATCGGGTCTGCGGCCCTGACCGCCATGGCGCTCATCAGCAACTATCGCGACCAAATCGCGCTGCAATTGAGCGATCTTGGTGGCAAGGCCGTGACTGTTTTGACGAAGCGCCCTATCGACCTGGCTCAGCTTGATCAAGCGTTCTCGCTCTCCAATCCCTATGCGCTGTTGGGACTCTTTGTCGGTGCGATGCTGCCCTTTCTCTTCTGCGCCATGACCATGAGCTCGGTAGGGCGGGCCGCCGGGGCCATCGTTGAGGAAGTGCGCCGGCAATTCAAAGAGATCGCTGGGCTCTTGGAAGGCAAAGCCAAAGCTGATTACTCCAAAGCCGTGGAGATCGCCACCAAGACAGCTCATAGAGAGATGATCATGCCGGCGCTGCTGGCGATCATCTCTCCATTAATAATGGGGATTCTCTTTGGAGTGACAGCGGTAATGGGCGTTCTTGTTGGGGCGTTGGTATCCGGGTTCGTGTTAGCATTGCTGATGGCCAACGCTGGCGGCGCCTGGGACAATGCGAAAAAATATATCGAAGAGGGCCATTATGGCGGCAAGGGCTCGCTGCCGCATAAAGCCGCGATCGTCGGTGACATGGTGGGCGACCCGTTCAAAGATACTTCCGGCCCGTCGCTCAATATTCTCATTAAGTTAATGTCCATGGTCGCGCTGGTCTTTGTGGGCCTGGTCATTCGCTTCACGCTCTTTTAATCTCCTTGCGTGACTGCTGTGCTCTCGAGTATAGTAGGAGGGATGGACCATTACTATTTAGAACGAGACGGCCAAGTCTTCTTGATATCTGAGGGCGGGCGGCTCCGCTTCCCTACGGCACGCTCGGAGATCCCCTATGAGTTTGAGATCGTCCATACGATGAATCTCCGCGGGGAGAGGGTTCATTTCTGCAAACCCCATCTGGACAGACATCCCGAAGATTGGTGGCATAAAGAGCAGATTCCCGGCCTCGATGAAGCCTTGCCCATAGTGAGACTGGCCGTGAGCGCGACCCTACCGCGCTTGACAGCAAAAGCTATTATTCTCAAAGAGAACAAGCTCTTGATGGTTAAACCCAAGCGGGGCTACAACGCCGGGCAGTGGGCTCTCCCCGGGGGCTTTGTGGGGTATGGCGAGACCCCAGAAGAAGCCGCCCTGCGCGAAACGACCGAAGAGACCGGCGTCCCGTGTCGGATCGTGCGGTTCTTAGGGACGGAATCGCATCTGGGGCGGACGACGAACTATCATTGGCATACGTTCTTTTATGAAGTACAACTAGAACACGAGCGCTTTCGCCCTGCCCCCGACGAGATCGAATCCGTTGCGTGGATAGAGATAGACCAAGCTCTCTCGTTTGTGAGCTTCTACGAGGGTCTGCGGGAGAAGCTTCGGGCGGCTATCCGCTGAAAAGCATAATAAATTCTATCTTTAGATAAAGTGCGGGGTGGACTTGACAACGTGGTAGAAAAGTAGTATAATGCATCTTGGTAGCCTGTGACAATAATAACACAATGGTTATAATTCTACTTAGCAGACAAAGGCAACCTTGGTGACGGAACTATGATGGTAAAGGACCCAGAGGCCTATAAGACGATCAAAGTGCCGGCATGGGTATATATTAATGCGAAGGAGGCGGAGCTGGCCCTCATGCGCAAGGGGGTAGGACGCCTCCCCGAGTCTGTCCTCAATCCCACCAAGTGTCCCATCTGCAAGAACGATTTAAACACTCTGAAGATCGAAGAAAGCGGTGGAAAGACGTATCTGCTCTGCCCCAACTGCGGTTATACTCAACCGAAGTTTGAGGGAACCATGGAGGGGGTCGCCCTGGGAACGGCGATCGGTATGGGGTTGGTACACTTACTCAACACGCTCTTTGGCAATGGTCGTCAGACACAACCAGAAGCGGGGACCGGGTAGTCCTCCTTAGGGTGGTGAGAGGAATGGGGGACTTTGTCGCTGAGAAGGACTGACCCGGTCCCCCTTCTTCTGGCTGCATGGGTAATTATACCAAGTAGGCACAAGGCCTCCA
Source organism: Candidatus Bipolaricaulota bacterium (assembly GCA_938091745.1). Classification (GTDB taxonomy): domain Bacteria; phylum Bipolaricaulota; class Bipolaricaulia; order RBG-16-55-9; family DRXL01; genus JANXCC01. The sequence continues at coordinate 36,554 of CALLJK010000026.1, read as the reverse complement.
AGTCAAGCCGATGCACTCTTCCCCTTGGGATCTACAAACCCTTGGAGCAGGTGCTGCGCGAGGGCAAGCGCATCCTCACGGGTTGTGATCTTCCCTGAAAAAATTTGTTCGTAGACGGCATCTAAGATCTCGCGGATACGCGGGCCGGGAGCAAGCCCCATCTTTATTAAGTCATGGCCATCAAGAAATTTGCGCGCGCGCTCGCGCTCCGCAAGCTCTCTCACCCGGAGCAATAACGGGGGGAGAGCTTGCACGACGGGGAGCCAGCCCGAGGACTTGTGCGCGCTGGCTTCACAGTCGCAGATCATGAGCGCCACGAGCTTCATAAAGAACGGGAAGCGCTCCGCCGGATGCTCGAACGGGGCTTCAGGGTTCTCGTGAGTCTTCAAGAGCGTGGCACGCTTGCCTGGACTCATTTCAGAGAATCTCCCAATGCGCAGGTGCTCCCGCACTAAAAATTTTATAAGCTTGATCTCATCAGTGCTGAAGCGCAGCCGGCGACAGATTCGCTCGGCCATCTGCTCGCCAATGAATTCGTGACCTCCAGCATGCTCATAATTATTCTTTTGTAGAGCGATGGGCTTACCCACATCGTGCACCAAGAGCGCAAATTTCACTAAAGGATCACGAAGTATTGCGTCCGCACATTGAAGCGCCAAGAGCGTATGGGTATAGACATCCCCTTCGGGATGGTACTTCTCTGGTTGGGGCACACCCTTGCATGCGACGAGCTCAGGCAAAATCAGCTCTAAGATCCCATGCTCGTCGAGGAGCTGCACCCCCTTGGTCGCGCGCGGGGTTTTTACGATTTTGAGCAACTCGTCTCGAATACGCTCTGCTGATATCTTCTTTAGTCCGTCGCGGTGGCGACGCATCGCTTCACTGACCTCAGGAGTGATCGCGCCGTCGAGAACACACGCCAGACGAATCGCCCGCAGTATTCTCAGATAATCTTCAGAGAAACGTTTATCGGGGTCGCCGACGGTTCGAATAAGCTTGGCTTGCAGATCAGCAATCCCGCCGACGCGATCAATGATGCGCCCTTCAAGGGTCGCAGCCAAGCCGTTGACCGTCAGATCGCGACGCTGAAGGTCTTCATCGAGAGTGCGCACGAGCTCGACGCGAGCGGGCCAGCGCCCGTCGTAGTCGCTCTCGGTACGAAATGTCGCGACTTCGTACGAACGCCCATCGGGCGCAACGACGACCACGACTCCGAAGGCCTCACCCACTTCAAAAATCTTGCAATCTCTAAAGAGCTCTTTGATCTCATCGGGATACGCCGACGTCGCGATGTCGACCTCTTCTGGGGTGAACTCATAGTCGGGCTCAAGCTGGGCGCGCACTGCGTCGCGCACGACTCCCCCGACCATGACGGCCTCAAAGCCCGCTTGGATCAAGCGCTCTAAGATCTTCCGAGCGAAGGGATGGGCACGAAAGATCAGCTCCGTATCTATGGTCATAATTTAATGAGCACAGTTTCACCGGTATGGGCGCGTAGGCGCTGGGCAGCACTGCCCAAGTTTGTCGCAATCTCGACTTGGCCGTGACTGCCCACTACGACCACCAGTTCGCCCTGCTCGACGTCAGCATACGTGTGTGTGCACCGAGCCGAGGCAGCCTTTCGCGAGACCTCGACGACTACCGAGGCCCCAAGGGTTATATCTTGGAGGAACTCACCGGGGATGTTCGTAATGAGATTTCCAAACGTGTCAATGTAGATGATCTCCCCCTCGAGGACGCGCCCGCGGCGGACGCCCTCGCCAAACGATAGTTTTATATAGTCATCGATCTGTGGCCCAAGCTCATAAGGGGCAAGCCCATCAGCTAAATGTGCCGCAACCGGGGCGAAGACATCGCGCCCATGGAAGGTCCGCGAGGCCGGGGCACGAAAGAATCTCTCGTTCTGGATATGAAAGACCGTGAGACGGCCCAGTCGTTCTGCCGCGGGGATGAGCAGCCCGTTATCTGGGCCGACGAAGAGTTGGCCTCCGGATTCAATAACGAGAGCACGCCGGGCTGTGCCCACGCCGGGGTCAATTACCGCACAGTGCACAGTCTTCTCTGGAAAGTAAGGGACGACCATCCAGAGCAAGAATGCTCCAGCGCGAACGTGATGGCGCTCGACATCATGGCTGATATCGACGATCTGGGCTGTGGGGCAAAGCGAGAGAATCACAGCCTTCATCGCTGCCGGGTACCCCGAAGCTGAGCCAAAATCGCTGAGCAATGTAATGAGCGCCATGGCTCTGTCATTGTAGAAACGTTTGTGCTCGTGTGCAAGAGAGGCTCTATGCTTACTTAATATAAGGGCGCGGGCGGAGCGGGTAGCTGATTACTGAACGCTGATCACTACAGCTTACTTTCTGAACCCCGGCGGCCAGGGGTAGTCAGGTGGGCAGAGGTCGGCTTTGCCATTGCCAGATAATTCGTTGCCTTCCCCAAATACTTTGCCCTGGAACATCAATAGGGGATCATCAGCTTGGCCAAAGTCAAAACATGGTCGGCGGTACAGAGCAACCCCGTAGTCTATATTCTTCATGATTCGGTTGCTCTGCAGGGTCGGGGATGCCTCCCTCTGCAGAACAACACCACGGCGGTTTTGTGTGATGTGATTTGCCCCCAACAGCGGTTGCCCTGCTTGTACCAGTACCCCCGATGACGGATAGATCGCATCAAAATAGAGAAGAATGGAGTTAGTTACCAGAGCTGCTATATCGTTCTGCGCGATCTCGTTGTGGCTCAACGTAGCGACCGCACCTTGCAGCAAGACCCCCCAGCCGTTAGCTATAATCTCATTCCTTTGGGCGGTGATCTGAGGGGTTAAAACCTGCCTTGCAGAAACACGGTCGAGTGCCTGAGTAGCTCCCAGGCCAAACATGTTGCCCTCAAAGCGGTTCTCAGTCAGCTCAACACGTGCCGACTCACCGACAGCGACTCCAAAACCCTCAGGGTAGAACACCTGGGCTAAAACAAAAGCAAAAGAAAGGGAGAAGCCATTGCCCACAATATGGTTGCGTACCAAGGTCGCTTGCGCAGATCCACGCACGACCACCCCATTGAGTGCGTTCCCTAGAATCTGATTTTCCTCAAGAGAAGCCCTGGAACTTTGGTCTACGTAAATGCCAATTGTATTATTCCGAATAGTATTGGCTTGGAGGAAGGCCTCAACCGACTCTGCAAGATTTATGCCTATGCCCCCGCTATGAATCTCATTGCCCCGGATGATCATGTGACTAGCCCTGTCAACGTAGATAGCCTTTTCATTCTCTTGGAATTGATTGCCCTCGATATAGTTTGGCAGCGAGCTGTCCGTATTCACATGGACGCCTACATAATAATTAGAGGAGAGCCGATTCTCCATGAGAGTCAACTGCCCTTTAAAAACCCGAACAGCGATGAAATTCTTCGAGAGCTGAAGGCGGCTGAGGGTTACGTGAGCTTCTTCAGCCAGAATACCTATAAGGCTGTCAATGATTGATACATTCTCTATGGTGATCGTAGCACGTCCGGTAACCCTTATGGCCTCCCAAGGTCTTTCTCCAAGCCAATCTCGGTTGTGGATGAACACCAACTCTCGAGACTCACCGGAGAGCGTTAAATCTTTCGAGATAATGATCTGGCCTTGGTATGTCCCTGGTCTTATCTTGATTGTGTCCCCAGGTTGGGCAGCGGCGACAGCTTCTTGGATGGTCTGATAGCAAGGCGAATGGCCACCACAGGTGGGATCGTCGTCATCGACCCAGAGAGTGGTAGGCTCTCCAGGATAACTGCTTACTACTCCCCACACGAATGCTATAAGCGCAGCAAAAATCAGCCTTGTGCTATGCCTTAGAATCAATGGCTCCATATAGTAGCCCATCTTCCACCTGTTGGCTTATCGTTTGTGCTGAGGGTAACGAGAAAAAAGACTTATGTATATCGCTTTCAGCACAATAAGAAGCACTAGGAGACTAGCCGAAAAAGTTCTGAAGAATCCTGAAGTTACCCAAAGGATCCCGAGGGCAATACCAATAGCCATTCCAGCGATGAGGCCCACTCCTATCCAAACAAGACGTATCTGACTGGCTTGCAAATCTCGATAAAAAGACCAGCCCCCTATAATAAATATAGTAAGAACAAGCGCTTGTGAAATTATCTTTGGACCACCGAAAGCTTCGACCCCCATAAGTACTATGAACAGCAGCACGTTGATGTAGTCTATTAGGTTGAACATAATGATTCCACAGTTCCTGAGGTTTCTTAAACTTTGGAGGCCAAGGGTAACTCTCACCTCGTATATACCACAAATGGAGAGCAAAGTCAAGAGGATGATACGGAAATCGCGTGTGTATCAAGAATTGAATTTATTTATACACCCGCACGACTCTCTTGGACAGCGCCGTCAGGATGACTTCTGTAAAATTTGCCCCAAGCTTGCGCGCGATCTCTTCGGCTGTCATGTGCGGGCCGATCAGCTCGACTTCATCCCCTACTTTGACTTCAGGGATATCCGTCACGTCAACGGTGATCTGGTCCATCGAGATCGCGCCGACCATGGGAGCACGCTGGCCATGAATCGCGACTTCGCCGACGTTCGCTAATAACCAACTGATTCCATCAGCGTAGCCCACAGGGATCGTGACGATCTTCGACGGTCTCTTTGTCTGAAACCGCCGCCCGTAGCCGATAAAGCTCCCTGCGGGCAACTCGTTCATCGTCACGATCCAACTGCGCATCTTCAGAATGGGCTTGATCGGCTCAGTCCAGGGGCGACGCACTTCAGGGTAGCCGTAGAGCAAAATCCCCGGACGGATCATATTATAATACCCCGTCGTCACGTCATTCTCGTACTGTACAAAGCCTGAACTGTTGGCAATGTGTCGCAACGGGGGCAGAATCCCCTCCCGGTCGAGTTGGGCTAAGAGATCATTGAAGATGGCGATCTGCCGGCGCGTGAACTCTTGGTCTTCGGGTTTCTCGCTGTAGGAACAAGCGAAGTGCGAGAAGATCCCAGTGCACTCAAGAGATGACATCTGAGCTATAGCACGACAGAGGGCGAGCGCGTCTTTGGGGAGCACGCCGTTGCGCCCCATCCCCGTGTCGACTTTGACTTGGACGCGCACGCGTCGCCCTTGACGCTGCGCTTCAGAGGCGAGCGCTCGCGCAAACTCTAAGCTCGAGATCGTAACGTCAACGTCAGTGCGCACCAACTCTGAAATATGAGCAACCCGCGAAGAAGAGAGAATCAAAATAGGGGCCTTGATTCCAGCCTCGCGCAGCTCTTGGGCTTCGGCGATATTCGCGACACCGAAATAGTCGATATTGTCCGTCTTCTCGGCTGCTTGAGCAATCCCGATAGCGCCGTGCCCGTAGGCGTCAGCCTTGACGGGGAAGAGAATCTTTATGCGCTCCCCAACGCGCGCCCGCACCGTCGCGATGTTGCGCGCGAGCTGTTCAAGATCTATGATAGCTTCTGCCATACACGGGCGCATAGCACCTTTGAGTATACGCCCCTCAAAGACTCCTCCCAAGAGAGCGCGACCCTTCCCCATAAGACCAACTCCCTGATAGTATTGGACGCTTGTCTCTCGCGGGCCAAAGCTTTCCCCGTACAATCAGCCTCACATGAGCACGAAGGTCATTGGAATTCTAGGCGGTATGGGGCCAGCCGCAACGGTAGAGCTCTTCCGACGCATCGTCTTGAAGACCCCCGCGCAATGTGATCAAGATCACATTCCCATCGTGATTGACAATAACCCCAAGATCCCTGATCGCGGGCCATTCATTCTGCACGGCGGCCCCGATCCCCGGCCGGCGCTCTGCCGCAGCGCCAGAAAACTCGAGCGCATGGGCGCAAGCTTCATCGCTATGCCATGCAATACAGCCCATGTCTTTCTGCCCTACTTGAGAAAAGCTGTGCGCATCCCGTTCATAGATATGATCGCTGAGACAGCGCGGAGCATCACCGAGCCCGTTGTTGGGCTGCTGGCGACTGAGACAACCGTGCGCACACGGCTCTATCACGATGCCTGTAAGCCTTATGGAATCGAAGTCCTTGCGCCTTTTTCAGACGATCAAACTCGCATTATGGAGATCATTTATGCGCTCAAAGGTGGGGGCTTCGATCTCGAGATGAAACGAGATGTGCGCACGATTGCCACGCGTCTACACAAGCGCGGGGCACAAGCCCTCATTGTGGGCTGTACTGAACTCTCCCTTGTCGTGGGCCAAGAGGATTTCGACGGGCCGGTCTATGATGCCTTAGATATTTTAGCACGTGCAGCAGTCCATGAAGCCCTTCAGCAGGGGATGCGCCAGATGCCGCAGCCAGATAAGAATATTCTGATAAAAATTAGGACAATGGCGAGCAGGACGAGCACGAGGATCCCATAGAAAATCTGGCGCGTGCGCATAAGTTCAGTCCATTGTAACGCAAAGGGCTTGACATGGGAATGGAATTTCGGTGAAAATCAATCTATGGCTCTGAACTGGGAATTAGCCATACGCTTGGTAGTCGCAGCGCTGTTAGGGGCGCTGGTGGGATGGGAGCGCGAGCGCGCGCAGCGCCCGGCAGGATTGAGAACATATATGCTGGTGGCGTTCGGCTCAGCACTCTTTACAGTCCTGTCGGTCACAGCCTTTGGACCAGGCGCGGATCCCGGGCGCTTAGCGGCGAACATCGCCGTAGGCATTGGCTTTTTAGGGGCAGGCACGATCTTCCGCGAGGGGGAGGTCGTGCGTGGGCTGACAACCGCTGCAGGATTGTGGGCGGTAGCTGCTATTGGCATGGCCGCAGGGCTGGGGCAGTATCTCTTAGCCGCGATCTCGGCAGCTATTGTTCTCATTATCTTAGCAGGCGTGCGCTTGATCGAGACCCATAAGCATCCAGAATAACTGTATGTCGCCCCATCTGCAGCTCCTGCAGATCAGTAAGAGTTTTGCCCGTGACGGGCTGCCGTTGCCGGTGCTCGATAAGATCGATTTAGAAGTCCAGCACGGGGAGTTGGTCGCGCTCATAGGCCCCAGCGGCTGCGGCAAGACGACGCTCTTGCACATCATTGCCGGGCTGATTTGCCCCGATTCGGGGACGATCTTTCTGAACAGCTCTCCCGTGAGTGACTGTCGGCGCCATGTCGCGTATATGCAGCAAAAAGACTTACTTCTGCCCTGGCGCACGGCGCTTAAAAATGCTCTGCTTGGTCCGGAAATCTCTCAAGAAGAGAGAGAACAAGCTGAAGCTCGCGCGAAGCAGCTCTTTGCAGAGTTCGGCTTGTCTGGGTTTGAGAGGGTATACCCTGCCCAGCTCTCAGCGGGGATGCGTCAGCGCGTCGCGCTCATCCGCACGCTGCTCTCTCAGAGAGAGATTCTCTTACTGGACGAGCCCTTCGGGGCGCTCGACGCTATCACGCGATCTGAGCTGCACGACTGGCTCTTGAAAGCTTGGGAGAAATCCCCGCAGACGACGCTCTTCGTCACCCATGATGTTGAAGAAGCTCTCAAGCTCGCTGATAGGGTCTATGTGCTCTCGGAGCGCCCGGCGCGTGTCAAAGCCGTGCTTACCGTCTCTCTTCAGCGCCCGCGTAACCCGACCCATTCAGACTTTGTCGCGCTGAAAGCTGAGCTCCTCCAGCAGCTCGGCGCTGCTTGACAAGACTTATCTAGCATGTTAAACTCTTTATGTCATAGGGGAGCTCGGGGAACCGGGCTGAGAGGGTCTCTACTCTGAGACCGACCCTTGGAACCTGATCCGGGTAATACCGGCGTAGGGAACCTTCAGCGTCCTCCCGAGGTCTCTCCTTAGAACAGTACAAAGGAGGGATCATCATGCTGCGTCGTGCAGCACTCGTCGCGCTGCTCATCGGATCGGTGCTGGCTTGGAGCGTCTCTTTCTCGGTAGCTCAGGCCGGCGAAGGCTCGAAGCTTGTCGTCTACGTCTATGACAGTTTCGTCTCATGGGGCCCGGCGAAGTTCATCAAGACTGAGTTCGAGAAGCGCAACCCCGGTGTCGAAGTCGAATTCGTTGCTACAGGACCAAGCCGTGCCATGCTCGCTCGTCTCGTCCAAGAGATCCAATCCGGCGGCACCCCCGCTGACGTCTTCATGGGCGAGATTAACGACATCCCCAAAGCCAAACAGTTTGGGCTTTTCGTGCCCTTGGGCGAAAGCGACGTCCCCAACCTAAAGACCGTCGCGAAATCGCTCTTATTTGACCCTGAACGGACGCTCATCCCCTACGAGCACGGGTTTATCACGCTCGTCTACGACAGCGAAAAGCTCAAGCCCGAAGAGCTGCCCAAGACGTTCGCCGACTTAACGAAGTCTCAATATCAGAAGAAGCTGATCATCCAGGACGCGCGCACGTCGAGCGTCGGGCACGCCTTCCTGCTCTGGACAATCTATAACTATGGGAATCTAGGCTATCTCGACTACTGGAAACAGCTCTTGCCCACGATCTTGACGATCCAGCCCGGCTGGAGTGCGGCGTATAAGCTCTTCACCAAGGGCGAAGCCCCGATGGTCGTGAGCTTCTCGACCGATGCGTGCTTCGACGCACGCTATAAGCCCTTACTGCCCAACAATCAAGGCTATCGCACGATCTTCGGCGCGGGGATCGTCAGGACTACAGACAACCCAAAGCTGGCTCGAGCGTTCTTGGATTTCTTGCTCTCGGTTGAAGTCCAAGAGAAGCTTCCCGACACCGAAGTGATGTTCCCAGCGAACTCACAAGCGAAGCTCCCGGAGAAATGGCGGACGTGCGCCGTTATCCCGCCAAATCCGGTGATGCTGCCCCTTGATTTAGTCGCTGAGAACGACGACCGCTGGCTTGATGAGTGGGCCAGGCTCGTCGTTACGGGACGGTGAACAGAGTGTCTTTGACCTCTCCCCCAGCCCCTTCTCACCTAACCCCCATGCCCCCTTCCCTAAAGGGAAGGGGGGATTCCCCTCCCTCTTTAGGGGAGGGGGTAGGGGAGAGGTCGGGGGCATGGAGGTTAGGTCTGCTCCTCCTGCCCATACTCTTTCTCATACTCTTCTTCTACGCTCCTTTAGCAAACTTGCTCCGCGAGGGCCTCACTAAAGACGGCACATTCTCCCTAGAGTTTGTGCAAAAGATCCTCACGGACGAGTACTTTCAGCACGTCATTCTCTTTACGTTCTGGCAAGCGCTTCTCAGCACACTGGCGAGCATCGCTCTGGGGCTGCCCTTAGCGTATATTCTCACGCGTTATGACTTCCCGCTCAAGAGAGCAGTTCGCTCGTTAACGATTGTGCCCTTTGTGCTGCCAGCGATCACAGTCGCGTTAGGGTTTGCGTTGCTCTTTGGGCGCAACGGCTATCTTAATCAATTTTTGATGAATCTCTTTGGGCTGCGCGAGCCGCCCCTGCCCATTATGTACTCTTTAGCTGGGATCGTGCTCGCGCACGCGTTTTATAACGCGCCGATCATCACGCGCACGGTGCACGCCGCGTGGGAGCGCCTCGACCCGCGTTATGAAGAGAGCGCTCGCGCGCTCGGCGCGTCGCGCTTTTACGTCTTCAAAGATGTCACACTGCCCATGATTCTCCCAGGGCTGCTCAGCGGCGCCGCGCTCGTCTTTATCTTCTGTTTTTTGAGCTTCCCTATAGTGCTCTCCGTGGGCGGTGGACGGTTCTCGACCATCGAAGTCGAAATCTATACCCGCGTCGTCACTATGCTCGATCCTCAACTTACAAACTATAAGATCGGTGCGGCGCTGGCGCTCATCGGGCTGACGCTCTCTCTCACTATGACATATATCTATCTTCGTGTGCAAGGGGGCTTTGCACGTCAGCTCGAGCAGTTGCGCCCGCGCCCTCCCGTGCCGCTCTTTGCTGGAGTAAGAGACTTTCTGCGCCCGACAAAGCTTTTGCTCTGGGTCTATGTGCTTGTGAGTCTTCTGATATTCGTTGGCCCAGTGCTGGCGATCCTCGCCGACTCTTTGTGGGAGGAGACAGTTTTTGGAGGGCATTGGACGCTCCGCTGGTATGCGTATATCTTCACGCCCCAGTACGAGGCGTTTTTAGGGGATTCGCCTTTACGTGCGATTCTTAACAGTATTGGCTTTGGTGTGGGAGCGATGCTCATCGCACTGCCCATGGGGCTGATCTTCGCGTACGTGATCGCGCGACTGCGCTGGGGAGGGCGCAGAATATTTGATACGCTGCTCATGGCCCCGCTGGCAACCTCGTCGATTGTCTTAGCATTTGCGCTGCTGCGGGCGTTCAACGCGCCCCCCTTCAGACTCATGGGCACTCCATACGCCGTGATCATCGCACATTCTGTCATTATCTTTCCGTTTGTGGTGCGAGCGCTTGTGCCGGTCTTGGAGAATCTCGATGTGAAGCTGATCGAGGGTGCACAGAGCTTAGGCGCGTCGCGCCTGCGGGCGCTGCGCGAGATCGAACTGCCCCTCGTGGCCACGGGGCTGCTGGCTGGGGCGGTCTTCGCGTTCGCGCTCAGCTTGGGCGAGATGAGCGCGACCCTTATGCTGGCTCGGCCAGGCTTGAACACGATGCCCGTTGCCGTCTATCGCTTTTTAAGTCAGCACTCCCTTGGGGCTCCCAGCGCCATGAGCGTCGTGATGATCGCGGTCTCGGCGCTCGCGTTTATCCTGCTCGAGCGCTGGGGAGAGCGCGCGCTCCAACGCTTTTAAGTCTATGCAAGTTACGCTGCGAAATATCACGAAACGATTCGGCGCGACGGTCGCCCTAGAGAATATCTCTCTGGACGTAGGCGACGGGGAACTGATGGCGCTTGTCGGTCCCAGCGGCTGCGGCAAGACGACAATTCTCAGAGTAATTGCGGGCTTTGAGACCCCCGATTCGGGAGATATTCTCTTTGATAGGCAGAGCGTGCTCAGTGTGCCGCCGGAGCGGCGCAGGGTCGGGCTGGTCTTTCAGAACTATGCGCTCTTCCCCCATATGAATGTCTTTCAGAACGTCGCCTATGGGCTGAAGTTCACAAGATCTTCTGTTGTAAACGTGGGAGATCGTGTGCGCCAGTTGCTGGAGCTTGTGGGGCTTGAGGGGCTCGAGCACCGCATGCCCGCAGAGCTCTCAGCGGGGCAGCAGCAGCGAGTTGCGCTCGCCCGTGCGCTCGCTCCCAATCCCAAAGTGCTCCTGCTCGATGAGCCTCTCAGTGCTCTCGACGCGAAACTGCGCGAGCGCCTGCGCCTCGAGATCAAAAAGATTCAAAAATCCCTGAAAATCACAACACTCTACGTCACCCACGACCAAGAAGAAGCGTTAGCTGTCGCTGATAGAGTCGCAGTCATGAGCATGGCACATATCGAGCAGATTGGGACACCCCAAGAAGTCTATCACGCTCCGGCAACGGAGTTTGTCGCGCGCTTCATCGGGCGGGGCAATCTCTTAGAGGGGCAGATTCTGCGCCATGATGAGCAGAGCGTTGTGATCACTTTAGGAGACAGCCTAATCCGTGCTCGCGCTGCTTCCGGTGAGATCGGACAATCCGTAACAGCACTGATACGCCCTGAAAGAATCCATATTAATCAATACTCAGAGAATATGCTCTTGGGGAAGGTTACAAGCATAGAGTTCGCTGGAGATTCCCAATGGGTGCACGTCGAAGCCGCTGGTCACACGCTTATCATTAAAGCCAACGCGCGCGATCGCTCAATCCATGAGGGCGACGTCGTGCAGGTGGGATTTGCTGCTTCAGATATTTATCTGCTGCCTAGCGATCGAAGATCGCCACCCATACCGTCCCCAGAATTGTGACGGCAATGAAGATCCAGACGTCAAGAAACCACACAGCTGCAATAACACTGTAAATAAACCCACGACGTCCGAGGGTGTAGCTATCGCTGCCGCGCATAAATAGATCTGTCAGATATTTGGCAGGCTCGGTGCCCTCCATCTCATAGAGGGCCTTAGATGGGGCACTGATGAGCATCGACAAGAGATTAAAGTATCTCAGAGCTGTCAAGAAGCTGAAGAACGAGACAGCCAGCGTAAAGATAATAGTCCAGATGGGGTAATCTTGGGGGCGCAGCCCGCGACTGGGGATCTGGGGTAGCTCGACAATGGTCTCCCAGACGCCACTAAAGCTAATAATAAAGCTCAATAACAGTACGCTCGCCGAGGCGAGAAACGTCACGGACATGATAATATTGCGCAACTGGTGCACGACCAAAAGGTGATCGCCCTCTTCGATGGCTTGCAGAAGAGCGCCAGCGACGGCCTGGCGCATCCGGCCCTTGCGCGTCGCGTGTGTGTGCCGACGCGACAGATAAAAATAGACAAAGTGATACCCATAGAAGCACCCAAAAAATGTGATCAAAGCGACTATTGTCTCTAGGGTGAGCGTCTGCATAACGATCACTCTGTTATACCGTGTCGAGAAGATCTTAGCAAGGGATGTCTTGACATGTCCCGACAGCCAAAGTAAAATCTCTCTGTGATTCTCCCATGATGACTCCGGCAGGGTTTGAGTTAACAGAACCTCAGAAAGCAGATTTACCCGAGATCATCGCGATATTGCCCCTGAAAAATACCGTTGTATTCCCAAACTCTGTTTTGCCCTTGGCGGTGGGGCGTGAAAGCTCCGTCAAACTGATCGAAGATGCGCTGGCCAGCACGAAGATCATTGGAGTCCTCACCCAGCGTGATCCCACTATCGAGCATCCTTCTGCTCAGGACGTCTACACCGTGGGCACAGTCTGTCGGATCGCCCGCGTGACCAAGACCCCTAATAACGCGCTGCTGTTATGGGTGCAAGGGCTGCAGCGCTTCGCCGTCGAGATGTTCACCAACGAGATGCCTTATCTGACGGCAAAGATCCAGCTCTTAGAGTCCATCGTTGAAAAAGACATTGAGACGGAAGCGCTCAGCAAGCAAGTTACAGCGCTCTTCCAGAAGATGCTCTCGCTCCTGCCCAACCCCCAGATGGAGATCCATACTATGGCTGCGAGCCTGACCGATCCAGGGCAATTAGCTGACTTCATCGCAGCCAATCTCGACATCGAAGTTGAAGCGAAGCAGCAAGTCCTAGAGACCCTCAACGTCAAGGAGCGCCTGACGCTCGTCTTGCGCCTCCTCGAAGAAGAGAACGAGATCTTAGAAGTTGGCTCGCGCATCCATACGCGCGTCCAAGAAGAGATCGGGCGGTCCACGCGAGAGAGAATCTTACGCGAGCAGCTTGAAGCGATCAAGAAGGAGCTCGGCGAAGAAGAGGGCCCGGAGATCGAAGAATTACGCCGCAAGATCAAGCAAGCCAAGATGCCCAAGGATATCGAGAAAGAAGCCCTCCGCGAGCTCGAACGCTTAGCACAAATGCATCCCAGCTCGGCGGAGTACACGGTCTCGCGCACGTACTTAGATTGGATGATCGCGCTCCCGTGGTCAAAGACGACGAAAGATATGCTCGACATCGCGCGGGCGCGCCAGATCCTCGACGAAGATCACTACGACTTAGAGAAGATCAAAGAGCGCGTCTTGGAGTACTTAGCAGTGTTGAAGCTCAAGAAAGATATGAAGGGCCCTATCTTGTGTCTCGTGGGCCCTCCCGGGGTGGGGAAGACGTCCCTGGGGCGCTCGATTGCCCGCGCGTTGGGAAGGAAATTCGTGCGCATCTCGTTGGGGGGTGTCCGCGATGAGGCTGAGATTCGTGGGCATCGCCGCACCTACGTCGGGGCACTCCCAGGACGAATCATTCAGGGGCTGCGCCGCGCTGGCTCGAAGAACCCCGTCTTCATGCTCGACGAGATCGACAAGATGAGCAGCGATTTCCGCGGCGATCCTGCGTCAGCACTGCTTGAGGTCCTCGACCCGGAACAGAACAATAATTTCACCGATCACTATCTCGATGTGCCGTTTGACCTCTCGCGCGTGCTCTTCATCACCACGGCAAACGTCTTGTATACGATTCCCGCACCCTTGTTGGATCGTATGGAGGTGCTCGAACTCCCTGGCTATTCTGAAGATGAAAAAGTTCAGATCGCCCAGAGATATCTCATCCCCAAGCAAATCAAAGCTCACGGCCTGAGAGCCAACCAAGTTGAGTTCAGTGATGGTGCGCTGCGCCAGATCATTCGGGATTATACTCACGAAGCCGGGGTGAGAAACCTTGAGCGGGAGATCGGAGCGATCTGCAGGAAGATCGCGGTCCAGGTCGCAGAGAAAAAAGATCGCTCCAAGCGCTTCATCCAACCAGAAGATCTGAGCAGGCTCCTGGGTCCGCCGCGGTATTTCTCTGAAGTTGCAGAGCGCTTGACCAAGTCAGGGGTCGCTATTGGGCTCGTGGTCACCCAAGTTGGCGGAGATATCGTCTTCATCGAAGCGACAAAGATGAAGGGTAAGGGCGAACTTAAGCTCACTGGGCAACTTGGGGAAGTGATGCGCGAGTCGGCGCAAGCGGCGCTCAGCTACATCCGTGCTCATGCTGAACAGTTCGGGATCGACCCGGACTTCTTCGCCAATTACGATATTCATATTCACGTGCCGGAGGGCGCGATCCCTAAAGATGGGCCATCAGCAGGGGTGACGATCGTGACCGCGCTCGCGTCACTGTTGACCGACACCCCTGTCCAAGCTGATTTAGCAATGACCGGCGAGATCACGTTGCGCGGGAAGGTCTTGCCCGTCGGAGGGATTCGCGAGAAAGTTTTAGCAGCTCATCGCGCCGGCATCAAGACAGTGATCTTGCCCAAGCGCAACGAGAAAGATCTAGAAGAGCTCCCGCAGAACGTCAAGGAAGCGCTCCACTTTGAGTTTGTCGAGGAGATTTCTCAAGTCTTAGAGATCGCTTTGCCACGCCATGTCGCGGTCCTCTAGAAAAAGAAGGGCTCCGCGCGTGCTGGTGATCGCCCCACACCCCGATGACGAAGTGCTGGCTACCGGCGGGGTGATCCAAGAGCACTTGCGCAAGGGGCATGTTGTCAAAGTCTTATTGGTGACCTGCGGGGACGGGCAGCGCCGCGGGCTGTTCCTGTCTTCACGGCACTTCTTGCGCCTGGGAGAGCGGCGCTATCGTGAATCGCTCCAAGCGCTTCAGATTCTTGGGGTGCACGAGAAGCGCGTCATCGCGTTGGGGTATCCAGACCGAAGCTTAATGCATCTGTGGGCTGATAGCTCCAAGCCCCATACGTCGCCCTATACGAAAGCCTGCGCAGTTCCCTACGAGTGGGCCTATCGGCCAGGCGCTCCCTACACCCACGAAGCTCTCTCTTCTGACCTCCACGAGATCATGATCAAAGAGCACCCCCAAGTGATCTATCTTCCGCACCCACGAGATCGCCACGGCGATCATCACGCTGTCTATCTCTTCACGCGCGCCGCGCTGCACAAGAGCGGCTTGCACCCGCAACTCCGACACTATCTCGTTCATTATGGAGCCTGGCCGTTCCCTGCGGGGAAGTGCTTGGATAAGCCGCTGCTCCCCCCACGATCGCTGCAACAAGGAGCTCACTGGATCACTCACGAGCTGCGCGCTGAACAGCTTGAACGCAAGTGCCACGCTATACACTGCTATCGCTCCCAAATGCACTATATCGAAGACCATCTCTTCAGCTATGTCCGACGCAATGAGCTCTTCGATCTTCAGCCCATTTCTGCTCTCACCTTGCAGAGGGAGCCGCGTCTGATTCGTCTTCCAAAGCTGCTAATTGGGCTTCGTCGAGGCCAAAGTAATGCCCTATCTCGTGAATGACGGTGATGCGAACCTGGCGGCGGATCTCGTTTGGGTCGCCTTGGGCAAGCGATTCGATATTCTTTTGAAAGATATAGATAATATCGGGCCTGATCTGATCAGAGAAGACAGAGCGCTCTGTCAAGGGCACTCCCTCGTAGAGTCCTAGCAGAGTCTCATCAGGAGGATCAGGGCTGTCTTGAACGACGATCATGATGCCCTGTAAACGCTCTTTGAAGAATTGGGGAAGGCTATCGACAGCCTGCCAAACGAGCTTCTCAAACTGTGCGCGGTCCACGCCCTGCAGTATAACGAAGCAGAACGCATTTGACAAGATCTAGCGACTCATAGTACAACTAGAGTGTCTATGAAGCGATTGCTCATAGCTGCGTATATAGGGTTAGGGATTCTCTGGAGTTGGGGGGAAGCGTTAGGGCAGCCCCAACCAAGCGATTTCTTCATGGAGCAATTTGTGTTTGGGTTGCTTGGGGGGTTTGTTGGAGGACCAACGGTCGAACTCATTTATGTGACGACGCTCTGCCGCGAAGCCCCCAACCCTGAGCTCTGTCATGGGTTGGGGTTTGCCGCGATGCAGATCGCTGTCTATACGATCACCCTTCCCGCAGGAGCAAGTGCGGGAATTATTCTTGCTGGGGCCTGGCGCGGTATCAGAAGCGATCTCCTTGATTGGCTCTCGACCTACGTTTTTGCCATGGTCGGATCATGGACGGGCTGGCTCAATGCCGTCGGTATCGTCAAGGTCTCAGAACTTCTGATGGAGAACTTAGGATGGGATCTCAACGTCACGGCCATCTACACGGTGACACGCGTCTCCCTGCCTATCCTTTACGCGGCATTGTTTGGCACCGTAGGGTTCAACTCTGTAGCCCAGCCAAGTCTAAAGCCGTCCATGAGTGCACTGACGTGGAGGCTCCCCCTCTTTACGGTGCGCTTCTAGAGAGCTTTTCAGCCAGGGCACGCTCAACACACTTGGGAACGAAGCGCGAGACATCCCCACCGTAGCTTCTGACTTGACGGACAATACTCGAGCTGATGAACGAGAAATCCCGACTGGTCATCAGATAGACGCTCTCAAATTCCGGGTCCAGGTCGCGGTTGGTCAGAGACAATTGAAACTCATACTCGAAGTCGGTGCTCGCTCGTAATCCGCGCACGACCGCTTGAACCCCAAGCTGGCGTGCTAAGTGCACTAACAGCCCGTCGTGCGCAATCACTGTGATCTCGTCGTCCAGGCCGACCTCACGGAGGGCTTCGATCACTAAGCGATGGCGCTCTTCGAGCGAGAAGAGCATGGGCTTAGTGGGGTTGCGCATGACCGCGACGATCAGCTCATCGAAGATCTTTCTCGCTCTTCGGATGATGTCGATATGCCCATACGTAATGGGGTCGAAGCTGCCGGGATAAAGCGCTTTGGTCATAACTTGATCATACCAGATTTGCCTGAGGGAAGTCCAATCTGATATAGCAGAAACAGATTTTGGGGGCAAGCCTCATGCGAAACAGCAATTTACTCTATCGAAGCTTTGGGCGAGCTGAAGCTATTGCCGATGATATTGGCTTCTTTCTGAGACTTCTCGCCAACACGCCAGAGACTTACAGAGAGCTTTCTAGAGCTTGTGGCTCACGGATCTCCACTATGCGACCGTCATGGCAAATCCACTCGCGTTGCTCGAAGCGCTTCAACACCCGACAGGTGTGCTTCACGCTGAGGCCGCTGAGCCCAGCAAGCTCTTGCAACGTGAGCGCACAGGGCTGAGCGAGCAGGAGCCGTGCCAGCCGTTCTCGCGCCCCTCGGCCCAGCGTATCGATAAGCCGCTGCTCCATCACGCGCAGCAACTGAACAAGGGCGTTCAGCAGCTCTAGTCCCGGCAGCCGTCCAAAATCCTCGCGAGCGATGAAGAAGAGCCGGCTCTCCGCCAGAGCCGTAGCAGTGTAGTCTCTCCTCTCTGCGCCGAGGGCCTCTATGCCTACCAGAAACCCTGGCTCCCGCAGGAGAGCGAGAATCTGGCAGCGGCCATTGCGCATCCGCCGCCACAGCTTCACCACTCCTGTACACAAACAATAGAAGCCGAAGGCGGGATCGCCCTGCTCGAAGATCGTCTCGCCCTTACGAAAGCGCATCTGCTTACAGAACTGTAAAGACCCTCTCACTGAGGAGAGGGGGCAAGCCGGACAGTCGTATATGTGAGCGCATACTACCCCCCCCCTTCATTATTTTTCAGTTTAGTTCGGGATGATCGTGCTCTGCTTCGACTCCTGGGCTTGCAAGTAGTTTAAGATCGCCTCGAGGGCGAGGAAGTTTAGAGAGCGGCGCTGCTGGCGGGCTAACTTCCGTAACCGCTCCAGCGGCTTCTCCCGTCTCAAGCCCTTGGGCACATAGATCGTCAGTTGCCACTGCTCTTTATTTTTTGCCATTTTAATTCATTTCATTCTATTATTGCTATTGCCTAATGCTGACCTTGATAAAGATCAAGAGAATAATTCATTTTCAATTGATTTCCGTCAATGAACTGAACGCTCACCGTCACTTAAGCTAAAGCGATTCAAGGAGATGATATTATGCGCACCAAACATAGCTTGTTGATCTTTCTAAGTGCTCTACTGCTTTTCGGATTCTCCTCAGTATATGAGATAGTAAGTCAAGTTTCAACCCCAATCTTACCCTTCTCGCAGGTGCAGCCGGGGATGAAGGGGATCGGCAAGACGGTCGTGCGCGGCACAACAATTGAAGACTTTTTCATCGAAGTCATTGATGTGATCGAGGGGCCGCAATTGCTCAACAGTTTTATCCTCATCAAAGCCGCCGGCAAAGCAATTGAGGAATCCGGCGGGATCGCCCAGGGAATGAGCGGCAGCCCTGTTTTTGTGGATGGAAAGTTGATCGGAGCGATTAGCATGGCGGCGGCCTGGGCGGTCCCGCAAGATGCTTTAGCCTTAGTGACCCCGATCGAGAGCATGTTAGAACTGCTGCGCGAAGGGCAAGCTCTGTCCACTGCAGTACCTTCGGGGACGATCCCCGTGAGATCGCGCTCTGGGCGCATTCGCGAGCTGCGCTTCGTCACAGAGCTGCCTGCTCCTGCGGATCTAGCCAATCAAGTCCAGACCCTCTTCGCGCGCAAAGCGCAGAACTTGATCTTCGTCTCTGGGTTGCGGGCGCGGGGCTTTGCCCTGCTGACGGCGGGGCCCAAGCGCGACGATGTCTTGGCCTTGCAGCCGACGACTGAGCTTCCCTTGCCCATCTCGTTAGAGCAAACAAGTCGGTTCCGCCTGGGCAATGAAGGGCTGACCTTCTTAGAGACCGGCGTAGCAGGCAGCCGCTGGCAGGCTACCCGAGACTTAAAGCCCGGCAGTGCCTTGGCTGTCCTACTTGCTAAGGGCGACGTCACGCTCACTTCCATCGGCACCGTCACCTATGTTGAGGGCAACAAGCTCTTGGCCTTCGGACACCCCTTCTTGCTCAAGGGGCCTTCACAGTACTTCTTGACTGGGGCGTTCATCTACACGACGTTCAGGACGTTGCAGATCCCCTTCAAGTACGGGGCGCCCGACGCTGTGGTGCTCGGCACGATCCGCGAAGATCGCGCTCAGGGGATCGCCGGGGTCTTGGGGGCCGAGCCCGACCAGGTCGCGCTTAAGATTCGGGTACGAGACCGCGATCGCCGTAGCGAGAAGGGCTTCAGCATCGACTTAGTCGAGATGGCCGATCTCTTGCCCTCGCTGGTGCTCTCGGCCACGACGAATGCGTTAGATCTCGCGCTCAATCGCGTGAGCGGGGGTACGGTGAAAGCTAGCTACACGGTGCGCTTGGTGAAGAACGGCACACCGCTCAGCATCATTCGTCGTGACATCTTCTTTGAGTGGCAAGACGTGGCATTGGCGCCCAGCTTACAGTTGGCTCAGATCATTGCCAACGTAGCGTTCAACCCCTTCCAACGCGTGGATCTCAAGGAGATCATCGTCGATTTAGAATTCACGGAAGAGCCGAAAGTCTCAGAGATCGTGGGTTTAGAGACAGAGAAAGAGGTATACAAGCCTGGGGAGGAGGTCAAGTTCAAGGTGATCCTGCGGCCCTTCCGCGGGGCTGCCTTTACGCAAGAAGGGAGCTTGAGGCTACCGGAGGAGCTGGAAGGGGAGACGCTGACGCTGCGGGCGGCGGGCGGGCGCGAGGAGGAGCGCCGCAGTGTCACTAGCATTGAAGAATTGGTGAAGGCGATCAGCGAGAGCAAGACCAATGGGCATATTACTGTGGAAGCCGGCTCGGTGACCCTTGGCGTGCCACAGGTGGAGTGGTTTGTCAAGGGCAAGGCGAGCAAGAAGATTAAGATTCAAAGGGGGTGAGAGCAGCAGAGCATCAGACATTTCAGCGTGTGCGGACGGATTCAGGAGATTGATCAATAAGAAGCACAAGGAGAGAGATCATGGAGAAGGAGTTGGCAGAGTGCTTTGCGGCAAACAGAATCTACAGAATCTACGAAGGAGGGATCACCATGTTCCGCAAGCTCCTCAACGGCAGAAGGAAGTTAGTGACGTTAGCGTTTGTGGCATTGGCGGTTGTAGCGATCACAATCATTGGCCTTGGTGTAGTAGGCGTTAAGAACGAAAAGGCCCCAAGTAGCGTTGTGCTGACTCGAAGTGCCCTTGTGCCTATCTTCACGGAGAACTCGCTACCACCGGTGGCTGCATTCGAACAGTTAGCACCGTTTGATATCACTTTAGATACGAGAGGCTGGAAGATTATACCCGTGACTGCTGCCTTGTTGGATATCCCGGTTCCAGGAGGTTATATTTGGGAGATCGAGCAAGGCTTTGCCATAGTGAGAGTAGACAAAGATGGACAGATCTTTGTTCGAGATGCACAGTTTGAGTTAGTTGGTGCTATACCGGTCGCTGACGATAAGGGGAACGTGAGTTTCGTTCAAACCAAGCTCACTGTTCTTGGTGTAGATGATGAACCTATTCGGTTCCCGACGAAGACAGGTATGAGAACCGCTTCCCAAATAGGGAAAATAGACAAAGAGGGATTCTTCCACTTGCCTTGGATCGTGCGAGTAAGATCGGATCAGATTCCACAACCTTTCACACTATATTTCGATACTTGGGGGTTTTTAGGCAAAGATGTGATCGCAGCCGATGTCTCCTTTGGAGATTTTGGGACCATGCTCGGGTTCAAGAATCTTCCAAACCCAGTAGAACAAGGCGTAAGAGTGCTATTACAACGACGCGCCTCGACCGGCGAACCACCGATCGAGCCGGAACCTGAAATTTGGTGCATCATCTGGAACATTAACATACGGGCCGTTCCAGGTGCTACTGATGCATTTGTTAGAAAACTCCTATCTAACCTCCATAAAATCACCGATGAAGGTATGCGTCATGTTGCAAGGGAATCCCTACTCTTTATCTCCGGACTCCTCAAGGGGAGGTGATGGAAAAACTATCTACTGAAGCTTGATTGGAGTAGAGCACAGCAGCTTGACGGAGAAGGAAGGGGCTACTTGAAGTAGCCCCTTGTTTCTCTTCCATCTTGAGGATATAATAAATTGTTCTGCAGCGAATAAATAATGTGATGGGGATGAAGCGTCCAATGGCTTTTTGGTTCATACCGGTAGGGCTCCTTCTAGCGCTCGTTGGGTTCCTGATCCTGCTCGTCACTCAAGCTCGCCTCGTCTGGGAAGAGTTGACGCCCCAAGAGCTGGAAGCCCTTCGACAGGCTGTGCGCTCCGCACCCGAAGCAGAGATGGTCTTTCACGGCACCGAAGGAGTCTTGAGTTCTCGATGGAATTGGCTGGCCTCGCGTCTCTTCCCTGGCGTGCTGTTGATAGACGTTAAGATCAACGACCAAGATGTCACGCTGGTTGTGGATTCGGGCGTTCTTGCTGAGGAGTTCCTTCTGCTCTATGCGGATAGGGCCCGTGCGGTAGATGCCCGGCTCATCGCGGAAGCTCCGCCTATCCACCCCCCTGAGCGTGGTCGTCAATTCCCCTCTTTCCGTGGTGTGGTGAACAGGCTCGAGCTGGGAGAGCTGGTCGTAGAGCGGGCCTTGGTGCGGGTCGTGGCTGCCCGGCATCGCTTGAAGGCTCTAGGGCTTTCCCTCTTCCAAGTCGAGGGATTTGTGGGGCTCTCTTTTCTGAAGCAGTTTGCTGCCACCTGGGACCTAGAGCATCATCGGTTGCACCTCCAGCGCCAGGTGATAGAGAGGCCGGGGCTTGCAGCGCCGCTCCAGCAGGCAGAGTTTGAGAGCGAAGGCGAGCGCGTCCGCTTTTACTACGTGGAGGGATTTCTGAACGGGGACCCTAGGCCCTACCGCTTGCTGATTGACACCGGTGCTTCGACTCCTGTGCTCTTGGTTTCGGGCCAGATCGCGCAAGCCTATGGAGAGGGTCGAGGGCGGTTCCGCATCAAACGCTTAAAGCTAGGGGAGATCGAGTTGGAGGATCTGCCCGCGATCAACCTTGAGGTCATACTTGGAGGAAAGTTGCCCAAGGGGAGCATTGACGTTATATTGGGGGCGGGCCTTTTGAAGGCCAAGGGCTTCAAGCGCCTCACGTTAGACTTCCTTGCCGGCAAGCTCTACGCTGAGCGCTGACTGCTCTTAACAGAAATCAATCTCTCCCAAGCTATAAATTGATACCCATCAAAGCGCCTGATCATTCCCTCAGCTACCCTTAAAGCACAAGGAGTCGCTATGCCCAACTCTCTCTGGCGGAAGTGGCTGTGCCCATTGCTGTGCTCGCTGCGCGACGGACTGGCCCTGCTCTTGCCCAGCTTCTTAGTGCGCAGACTCTACGGCCCAGCAGACTTTGCGTTTCTCGTCCACCCCCGCGATCTGCATGACGTCGAGCGCCGCTACCCGTTCTTTCGCAAGCTATCTCCGCAGGTACGCGAGTGGGTGCTGCGCTATCACTGGCCTGTCGTGCTCGATAAGATCTCTGTGCGGGATGCCCTAGGCCGACGCACCACAGGGTATCTCATCAGCATCTCGCTAACGGCTGACCAAATGCTTCCTGAGCGTATCGTGGCAAAGAAGAAGATCTTAAGAGCACTCAAGCTCGCGGAGAAGCTGGGCTGCAAGATCGTGGGCCTGGGTGCCCTGACAGCCTCCGTGACTAAGGCGGGCACCTGGCTTGTGGGACGGACCAAGCTCGCTCTAACTACTGGGAACGCCTACACCGTCGCCGTGGCGTGTGGAGATATTGAGCAGCTCATTGCTCAGTTGGCTCTAGTAGATCCCCTGATCGCGGTCGTCGGCTGCTACGGCAACATCGGCGAGGCGCTCACGAAGATCTTAGGGCGGCGCCACCGGCTTATGCTGATAGGGCGGGCTTCAGAGATGCTCTTCGCTTTCTTAGATCGCATGAAGGGCTACTTGGACAAGGAGACGATGATCTCTACAGACCTTGACGCCCTTCATGAAGCCGATATTGTCATAACAGTCACCAACAGCCCCAGCTTAAAGCTCACAGCTGAGATGCTCAAGCCAGGGGCAATCGTATATGACTTAGCTCAACCGCCGAATGCTGATCATCCTTCGTTTTGGCAGTCCGATAGAGTGCAGCATCTCAATGGAGGCTATATCCAAGTTCCGGGATTGGAGATGAGATTCGATCTTGGCCTTCCCAAGGGTGTCGTCTTCGCCTGTCTTGCTGAGACCATCTTGCAGGCGCTGGAGCGTGATTTCCGCCATCATGTAGGTTGTGTAGATCTCTTGCATGTGGCGCTGACCCAGCGCTGGGCTTGGCGGGCGGGCTTTCGGCCAGCCCTCGGTCTGCCGGAGAAAGAGAGGGTGATTCCTAATGCCTGTGAAAGATTTGCCCATGTTAGAGGAAACGACACGCGCATGGCTTGAGGCGATCTGCCCCGTGGGCAGCCAAGTCAAGTTGGGTAGCTGCGAATATGAAGTCCTCAGCTACACTAGCGAAAAAGTTCTGCTACAGACCCCGATGGGGCATCGGCTCTGGCTGTCGCTGGAGCAGTTCGAGCAGCACGCAGAAGTGCTCTAACTTCTCAAGCTTTGGTCATGTGTAACTTCTCCATCACCGGCCCAATGGTGATATGGATCGTGCCGCCTTCAAAGACTACGGCGCGGCGGTTCGCTTCCCCCTCGGGGTAGACGTTCCACGCGTAGCCCAGCACCTTCCCCTCGCGAGTCAGCGCCGGCGAGCCGCTGTTACCGTTGAACCCGTCACTGTCCGAGACAAACGTATGATCGCTGGGGATCTCCGTGATCTTGCCATAAGAGACCCGCAGGCTTCCGTCAGCATCAGGGTAACCAACAGATTGCAGGCGCTCAGGAGCGCGCTTGGTGCGCACAGGAAAGCCAAAGCTCCAGATCTCCTCCCCTAAGATGGGCTGACGATGCGCTACGGGCAGATAGGCCTGGGCCTTGATAGGTGCGCGCAACAGCGCCGCATCGTAGCCCTGCTGCCACTCCTGCGCCGAGAGATTTCTTATGAGCTTCACGCCCTTGAGGGGCTTCCAGCCCATGATCCGCCCACGCTTCACGATGGGCACCTCAAACGACGTGAAGCGACAGACAAACTCGTCAGCGCTACCGGCGGTGCGGCCTGCAGCTTCGATATCCTCGCGCATCACATGGTAGTTGGTGAGGAAGAGCCCCTCAGGGGAGATGAAGAACCCTACGGCAGCCCCTTCTAAGCGCACGATCCGTTGGCTAGGGAAGCTTGTCACCCCCTCGAAAGCGTTGGCGATCTCGAAGTAACCCGGCTGGAGCTGCAAGCCAGGTGCGGCGCGTATCTGCTCCAGCTGATCTTTCGTCAGCGCTACATGCCAGAGTACCGCCCCTTCTGCGAGAAAAGTCTTCTCTTGTGGCGGGCGAAAGGCTTTCGCATCTTCTTCACGCTCGAAGACTGCCGCAGCAAAGTAGATATGCGGGGTGATGCGCACCAGTGACTTGAGAACACGCGCACGATCAAAGGGGAGCTCTATGTGATCAAGAAGAAATAGCCCTTCCATGATCCTCGTTGCAGCTCATTATAATACACGGCCAAGAGCTGCAAATCAAATTGAGAGCCTAGGCTTGAACGTGAAGCTTGTCATCCTCGAGGAGAGCAGCCACCACCCCTTTATCGACGAGACGGAGAACTTTTCTTATCATGTACTGGAGTTTCTGAGGACTCACAATTAATCCATAGCTGCGCCCAACTCGAACCCCGCTGTCGTCTTGCCCGTGCAGTTAAACTCTCTAAAATTTTGAGCTTGGGCGCATATAAGCTGTCGATGGCCTCGGGCCCAGAGATGCACATGCACTCCTTAAAGAGCAAGCAGTTACAGTTGTGGTGTTAGGAGCACTGAGCGCTTGGATTTGGGCGCAGATAGCCCCAAGGACAGTTCCAGTTCGAGTGGTAGAACTGGAAGCTGAAGTCTCTTCAATTAAGCTACCAATTAGAGGTGAATGGAAAGATACAGGCCCGATTACAGTGTCGCTAGCTGGTAAAGCGGCTCAATTCCCATTGGGCCAGCTTTGTAGTTCGCTCCCTATGGTCTCTCCTAGCCCAAAGAGTCTATGCAGGAGCTTTTCTCGTCCCCGCACGCGTGAACGGCGTGAAAGCTCTATTCTTAGTGGATACCGGCGCGGTGCTGACCACCCTCAGCCCAAGGGTAGCCATCACAGCAGGAGTGCTCTTAGCACAGCAGGGCCCTCACGTGCTCATAGAGGGGCAAGAGACTCCCACATATTTGGGATGGCTCCACGAACTCAATCTGCATGGCCTCAAATGCCACGGAGTCCCGATACTAGTATTAGGCAAGCAGTTGGTCCTGAAGCTCTTGGGGATACCAGTCTGGTCCTTGGACGGCTTCTTGGGGATGGAGCCCCTAAGACACATGGCGATCACTCTTGATTATAGGCGTGGGACGGTTCTCTTCCAGCTGATCCCATATGTGCCCTCCTCTGGAGCTCTCTTCGCAGACTTAAAGCTGAGGGAGCAAGAGTGGGCTGGTTTCCGGTGCGTTATGCCCATAGTTGAGGGCTTTGTAGAAGAGGCTGGGCCATTCCCTTGCCTCATTGACACAGGGGGATCTGCAGTTGCGGGAATAGGCGATGATCTCATTCCGAAGTTGGACTGGCGGGAAGGCCGCCGGATCCGGCAGCTGCGCCTTGGCACCATCGAGCTCAGGGGTGTCCCTGCTCTCTCTGGCAAGGCAGGGGGTAGAAAACTCACAGGGGCCATCTTGGTTGGGAGTGGCCTCTTCCAAGCTCAAGGCTTCAAGCGCTTAACGTTAGATTTCCTTGCCGGCAAGCTCTACGCTGAACACTAGGCTCCCCGCCTTGACGAGTACCTCGCAATGATATATATTAAAGTCATGGCTGAGCTTGACTACGTGCAGATTCAAGCGCGCTACGGCGGACAATTTATTGCTTATCGTAACAGCCAAATTCTGGCCAGTGCGCCTACCTATGAAGCCCTCCAGAACCAGCTCGAGGCTCTGGAGGTCCACAACGACGAAGATCTGATCATAGAGTACGTGGAACGCCCCAACTGTGCCTACGTTTATTGAATTCCCTCTAGGGCGCAAGCAAACCCCTTTTGGAGTTTTGCCTGATTTAAAGATTCCTGTAGCTGTGCACGTGCGACATGGATGGCGTATCTATCGGTTCTTGCTCGATACCGGAGCCGATTTCTCCCTCGCCCCACGGCACTTGGCGGAAGAAGTTGGGTTGGACTGGGAAGCCCTGGCTGAAGCCCAGGTTGTCGGCATAGAACTGAGAGGAACAAGCGCGCGCTTGGGGAATCTCCCTGTGCGGATCGGCCCTGTAGAGCTGCTTGTGCGCTGCTTGTTTGTGGATGCCGCTAGTGCGCCATTCCTACTGGGCAGGGCTGACTTTCTCGATCGGTTCAAAGTTACAATAGATGCGGCGCAGAACAAGCTCACTCTCGAGGAGCTTCCCCATGACGGCTAAAACTCCGTCCCCGCCCGCGCTTTGATCCCTCGATCAAACGGGTGCTTGATCTTGCGCACCTCAGTCACCAAGTCCGCGATCTCTTCAATTTCGGGAAGTCTCTTGTGGCTTCCCGTGAGCACGCACTCGGTCTTGGGCGCTTTGCTCTTGACGACTTTGATTAAGTCTTCAGAGGAGATCACGCCCATCTGCACCGCGTAGAGAGATTCATCAACGATGACCATATCGTATTGTCCCGACGAGAGAGCGCGCGCTGTCGCTTCGAGAGCTTTTCGCCCGGCTTCGATGTGCCCCTCTGTGGGTTTGCCAATGAGCCATTCCGGCATCCCGTAGCGCTCAAACGAAAAATTCTCAAAGCGCTTGAGGGCTTTCAGTTCGCCGTACTCTTCAAACGCCGCAATCCCCTTAATCCCGCCCTTGAGAAACTGAATCAAGTGCACGCGAAAGCCCCGCCCCAGCGCGCGCAGCGCCATCCCTAAAGCAGCCGTCGTCTTGCCCTTGCCGTCCCCCCACCACATCTGCACTAAGCCCATCTCGCTTTTTAGCTCCATAGTTCCTCCTCTAGAGTCGCATCATCGCGTCCGCCGGCGCCAGCCCAGAGAAGATCTCCGGGTGAATGATCTCCGCTAAGATTTCTAACCCCGTCACGATCCGCGGGCCGGGACGATTAAAATATGCCGATGCTTCGACTATAAAGACTTGGTTCTTCTTGACAGCCGTCAGCTCCTCCCAGCCGTCAAGCTCCGTGAGCACGTCAATCTCTCTGAGCGTGCGCTCGATGGAGAACCCGCAGGGCATCAGCACGATAATATCCGGGTTATAAGTGAGAATCTCCTCCCAGTCGGCGTAGCGCGACGGCTGGCCGATCTCGCCCAGCCAATCTTCGCCCCCGGCGTATTCGATCATCTGGGGCACCCAGTGCCCGCCGATCATAATAGGTTCAAGCCATTCGATGCAGCAGACCTTCGGACGATGCTCTACTCTCTCCGTCTGCTCGCAAACGCGCTCAACGCGTTGCCGCAACTTCGCAACGATCTGCTCAGCTAGAGATTCTCTGCTCGTCACCTCGCCGACGGTCAAGATATTGTCAAAAATATCTTCGAGAGTGTGCGGCTCGAGCGAGACAATCTTCGGCTGCCCATGCAAGAGCTTGACGGCTTGACGTACATCATCAAACGACGGCGCGCAGACTTCGCACAGCTCCTGCGTCAAGATCAGATCGGGCTTGAGTTTTTGGAGCAGCTCAGCGTCAATGTGATAGACGCTCAGCCCGCTGTGAAGCCGCTCGCGCACGATCTGGTCTATTTCTGCGCTGGGCATATCAGAGTGCACGACGGCTTGGCTGAGCTTGGGCTTGTGCAGCACTTCGGGGGGCCAGTCGCAGTCGTGCGAGACCCCAACTAATCTGTCTCCCAAGCCCAGTTCATAAACGATCTCTGTGGCGCTGGGCAAGAGCGAGACGATCCTCATGAGAGAACTCCCTGACGGCTCCCCAGAGGGACAATATATCTCTCCCCTGTACCGTCCACGATGCGCACCCGTGTCCGAAAGACTTGTTCGATCAGTTCTTCTGTAAGCACGCGCTCCGGCTCCCCAAGAGCGACGACTCGCCCCTCACTAAGCAGAGCAACACGATCCGTATAGTGCAACGCCAAGTTAAGATCATGCAGCGAGACGAGCACCGTCAAGTTTTGTTCTTTGGCTAACGAGCGCACCAGCTCCATGATCTCAATCTGATAATTTAAATCAAGATGAGCTGTCGGCTCATCTAGCAGCAAGACTTTGGGTTCTTGAGCCAAAGCGAGCGCAAGCCAAACCCGCTGGCGCTCCCCGCTACTCAGACTGTGAATCCCTCTATCAGCAAACTCTAGGGTATGCGTCCGTGCCAGTGCGCGAGTGACGATCTCGCGATCTTGCGCGGAGAGTCGTTGCCAGCGCTCTCGATGGGGCAGTCGCCCCAATTCAACAACCTCTCTCACTGTGAAATCGAACGAGCACGAGATCTCTTGCTCGAGTGCTGCCAGCTCGCGCGCCAGCTCTTGAGAAGACAAATCGCTCAGATGACGAAAATCAAGATAGATCGCGCCCTGCTGTGGGGGCAGTCTCCCGGAGATTGCACGCAAGAGCGTCGTCTTGCCAGAGCCGTTGGGTCCCACAAGCCCGAAGATCTCCCTAGGCACGATCTCCACGTTCAGATCGCGCAGCACCAAGCGCCCGTCATAGCCCAATTGTACGCTTTCTAAGCGAATCATAGCGACGCTCCCAGCTGCGCCCGCCGCCGCAACAAGTAGAGAAAGAACGGTGCACCTAACAACGCTGTGATGATCCCGATAGGCAGCTCCGCCGGAGCGAGCACCGTCCGCGCCCCAGCGTCGCAGAGCGTCAACAGAACAGCTCCCCCTAGTGCTGCTGCGGGCAAGAGCAATCTGTGATCCGGCCCCACGATCAGTCTCAAGATATGGGGCACGATCAGCCCCACAAACCCAATCGTCCCGGAGACAGCAACGGCGACAGCCGTCAGCAATGTCACAGCAAAGAGCAGGATCTTTCTTAAGTGCCTTGGCTCAACACCCAAGTGCGCTGCCATCTCCTCGCCGAGCGCCAGCGCATTGAGATCACGAGCGAAGAGCACCAGCACTGCTCCGGCTACGAGAAGGGTTCCGAGCAGCCCAAGGACGTAGAGCCACTGGGCGCCGCCCAGCCCGCCTAAGATCCAAAATATTAACCGTCGCGCGTCATGGGAGGCTCCCCCATAAAAGAGCAGAAAGCTCGTCACCGCCGAAAAGAGCGCCGCGAGCGCGACCCCCGACAAGATAAGCGCATAATTGTCGAGCCGGGCCCAGCGCGTCTGCGCCACACGATAGACGATGGCGACGGCGAGCACCCCCCCAAGAAGCGCCCCCATGGGCACAGCTCCCCAGTAGATGTCAAGACGGAGCGCGATGACGAGCGCCGCTCCAGCGGTCGCGCCGCTGGCGATCCCCAAGAGATACGGGTCAGCTAACGGATTGCGAAAGAGCCCTTGCATCACGGCTCCACACAGGGCCAGCGCTCCCCCAACAAGAGCAGCAAGCAGCACCCTAGGGAGCCGAATCTGCGTGAGAATGAAGAGATTCGTGGGGTCGCGGTCAAAGAGGGAGATGGGCACAGCCCCAAGAGCTATGCCCATTGCTAAGGCTCCTGCGAGCAAGAGACTTAAGCTACCAAGAGCCACTGGGCCCTTCCATTGCTCCATAATGCACGTTCCCCTGGCCCTCACCCCGCCTGACGCCAGACTTCGTCTGGACTGTTCGCCGTGCCGCCGGAGGCGGCACGATGTACGGTCCAGGCGAAGCCTGGGGGTGAGGGCCACATATTCCTAACGACTCGGGTGCAATAAGTCCGCAACAGTCTTGATCGTCTGCGCGATGCGCGAGCTGACCCATTGCGACGCCCCAATCCCGTAGACCTTCCCCTCACGCACCGCCTTCACTTGCTGCAAGACCCGATGCTGCGTGATGAGCGGGATCAGTAACGGATCAGTAAAAATCACGCTGGGATCGCGCTTGACAATCTCCTCAAAGCTCACTTGTTTATAGTCAGCGACGTCAGGGAAGACGTTAATACCCCCGGCGCGCAGCACGATCTCGTTCTCGGGAGTCCCACGGCCGGCAGCAAACGGCGGCTGCTCCCCAGTGGGATAGAGAATCGCCACCGTCGGCTTGAATCTGTCTAATACCGTCCCTTCGGTGACAACAATATCTTCAGCGATCCTCCCGATCAGCGTATCGGCTCTCTTGGTGTCGCCCTCGATAACGAGATTCACCGAGCGAATTGTCCTAAAGATCTCTGTGACGCTATCAATCGCGCCGGTGCCGACTTTCCCAAGCGAGACGACGATCAGCCCGGCGCGCTCGAGAGTGTCGCGCACGGCACCGATAGCCCCGAAGACGACGTCGGGCTTGAGCGCGAGAATTGCCTCAACATTGGGATTAAATACGGGCCCGACGCGCGGAATGTTCGCGACTTCTTTTGGATTGTCTGCGGATTCCGCTACCCCAACGATGCGATTGAGCGCGCCCAAGTCAATCAATATCTCCGTGTAGAGCGGCGTTCCGGCGACGACAATGCGCTCCGGACGCTTGGGGATTGTGATCTCTTTGCCGCGGTCATCAGTAACTTTGACTGGATAGTCCGCTAATGACGGTACCACCAGCCCGACGAGTAACAACGCGACCAGCCCGAACAACTTCCATCGTGTCCAGCGCATACATCTCCTCCTTTAAGAGTTATCTATTGATATGCGAGACCAATTCCCACAAGACGGCCCACAGCCCGCGCGTCGCTATCCCCTTCTCCGGGCCAAAGACGATCACGACGAGATCGCCATTCTTGAGATCGGGGAACGCTTGCTCTAGCATGCGACTATCGTCGGGGTTTTTGGCAGCCAGTGCCTCACGCTCCTCGACAAAGCAGAGTGCGTTCTTGCGCTTGGTGAGAAAGAGCGCCGCCGTCGCGCCCTCGCGCACGGCAATGTCGCGATAGAGCCATGCGGGAAAACCATCAGCCCCTCCGCGTATATGAGCCATTCGTCCGTGACGATCAAGCATTAAGTTTTTCAGATGGGCATCGCGGACGTCTGCGATCATCCCTAACCTTTCAGAGAGAAATCGCCGTCCACGAACCGTGAGCGCCGTGCCCAGTTTTGAGAACGAGACAAATTTTTGGGCTTCGAGTTTTTCGAGCTCCGTACGCACGACGCTCTCCGTCAGCCCCGTTCGATCTACGAGTGTGCGTCGCCCCACGGGAGCGTTTCTCAGTTCATAGAGCAACTGATACGCAATATGCTCGCGCAGGGGCGCAGTAACGTGGGATGCCATCTCCCACCTCCGCGACTATTGTACACCTGAGCGGGTGCATGTGCAAGATCTGCTTCTATTCGTATGAGTTGACAGATCTCTGCCCTACGGTTATAGTGATAAGCTATATCTAGGAGGGTGACAGGTATGCGGAACACGACCCGTCGCGAAATCCTCGCCGAAGATACAGGGAGCCCTTACTATGAGCTGCGTAAATACCCTGAGCCAACGGTCTGTTCCGAATGTGGCTTAGTCTATCACAAAGGGCGCTGGACAAATAGCTTAGAAGTGCCAGCAAAGGCCAATCGCGAGCTCTGCCCCGCGTGTAAGCGCATTCAAGACCGCAACCCCGGCGGCGTCGTCTACCTAAACGGTTCATACCTACAAACTCACCGTGAAGAGATTCTGAATGCTGCGAAAAATCAAGAGAAGCTCGCGCGTGAATCCCGACCCCTCCAGCGCATCATGTGGATCAAGCCCAATGGCGACGGGCTCGAGATCGCCACAACCAATGTGCACTTAGCGCGTCGCATAGGCGAGTCAATCCACCAGGCCCATAAGGGCGAGCTTGAGATCAAATATTCCGAAGGCGATCGGTTTGCCCGGATCTACTGGCACCGCGATGACCAGCCCAAGCCCAAATAAAACCAATGCCAACTCGCGATGAGAACGTCTCTGCCATCTTAGAACAGCTCTCAGCGGCGACACCCGCGCCAGGGGGAGGCAGTGCTGCAGCTCTTGTCGGTAGTATAGCTGCTTCCTTGGTCGCCATGGTCGCAGGACTTACTGTTGGGAAGAGAGCATATCAGTCTGTCGAGCACGAGATGCGCGATGTACTCACCGAAGCGCTTAAGCTCCGTGACGAGCTTGTAGAATTGGCTGATCGCGACAGCGCAGCGTTCAATACGGTGATGGCTGCGTATAAGCTTCCCAAAGAGACCGAAGCAGATCGTGCTGAGCGAGAGAGAACAATCCAAGCAGCACTTAAGAGAGCAACAGAGATCCCGCATCAGACGGCGTTGCACTGCTCTCGCGTCTTAGAGCTTGCTGAGACTGTCGTTACGAAAGGGAACAAGAGCGCGCTCAGCGACAGCGGCACGGCAGCGTGTCTCGCTGAAGGAGCCCTGCAAGCTGCGCTGCTGAACGTCATGATCAATCTCGCTGCTATCTCTAACGAGGCTTTCATAAACACGCATAGTCAAGAACGAGAGAGACTCTCTGCTCAGGCTCACGCCAAGCGCCACATGATCTTACAGCTGATCGCTGAGCGTCTGCGGGCGTAATTCCCTCTTCTTGAGTAACCCCCGTCCTTGAGCGAGAACTTATAGCTCAGTACGCTACATCTCAGTATGAGTAGATCCGCGCTCATCTTTTTGGCTCTTGTTGTGTTTGCGGGGCTCACCCTCTGGTACATCTGGCAGGGATGGCACATTACGTATCTGTCCAGCAAAGTCATTGCAAGTCGGCTGGAGCGGGATGAGTTACTTGCTCAACGAGACCGCCTAAAGCTCGAGGTCATCCGAGCTTGGTCATTGGAGAACATCGAACGGATTGCCAAAGAGCGCCTGGGAATGAAGAAAGTCCCTCCCAAGACTCTACAGCTTCCACCACCATGAACCGACGATCCACAGTAGTATTTCTATGTTTGATGGGCTTTTTCGTGATCGTCGCTGGCCGGCTCGTCCAGTTACAGATTGTCGAGGCCAATCAGTGGAGGGAGCTGGCCAAGCGCTTCCAAGAGGGCACGGTCACCATTCCTGCCTTCCGTGGTCGCATCTATGACCGCAATGGCGTCCTGCTCGCTGAAGACGTCCGCGCTCTCTCCGTCGCCGTGGATAACTATACTATGACGCGCCCAGATCTCCTGGAAGAATTGCTTGTCACTCACTTAAAAATTCCCAGAGCGACCATACGAGAGAAGCTCTACCGTCCTAGCTATTTCACGTGGATTGCTCGTGCGATCCCTCCAGATCAAGCGCAGGCCCTCCACCAAGCCGCCCGCAAGGCCGGCGCTCGAGGGCTCATCTTCCTCGAAGACCGCAAGCGCCAGTACCCCCATAAAGATCTCGCCTCGAACGTCATCGGGTTTGTAGGGATTGACGGAAAGGGTCTGGAAGGGATCGAGCTCTTCTTTGACAAAGAGCTCCAGGGGACAGAGTCTCTGTGGAGTTTTGTGCGCATGGCCGATGGGACTCAGATCGAGCGTCGGCAGATCCAAGCCGGCCAGCCTGGACGCGATCTGACGCTGACGATAGACAGCCGGATTCAGTATATCGCCGAAAGCGCGATCACCCGCGGCGTGCGTGCCTACAAAGCCAAGGCTGGCATTGCTCTCGTGCTCGACCCGTGGACGGGTGAGATCTTAGCCATGGCTCAAGACAAACGCTATGATCTCAATACTTTTCAGTCATCACGTCCAGAACAAAGACAGAACCTCGCGGTTGTCTATCCCTTTGAGCCAGGGTCATCGTTCAAAGTCTTTACGATGCTCGCAGCGTTAGAGAATAACGTCATTGCGCTGGATGAGCGCATCTCCGGAAGCGCGACTTATCAGATCGCGCATCATACGTTTCGGAACGCTGACGGGCGCGAGTACGGCATGGTCACCCCCAGAGATGTCATCAAAAATTCTATTAACACCGCGATGATTCGTATTGCCCAACGTATCGGTGCAGAGCGCCTCTACGACGCTCTCAAAAAATACGGGTTTGGCCAAAAGACAGGGATTGAGCTGCCCGGAGAAGTCTCTGGGTATCTACCCCCAGTGCAGTCGTGGTCAGCCCTGGAGATCGGCTCGATTGCCATTGGGCAGTCCCTCTCAGTGACGGCGCTTCAGCTTGCGTCACGCGTGGCTATGATTGCCAATGGGGGCAAACTTGTTCAGCCCCACATCGTGAAAGCTCTCACTTCCAGCTCGTCCTCAGTCCGTATCGTCTCCGAAGAGAGCTGCCGCCAGCTCACCCAGATGATGATCGAGACGGTGCGCTCCGGTACGGGGGTTTTAGCGCAGATCGATGGATATGCTATTGCAGCCAAGACGGGCACAGCGCAAAAAGCCGTGCCTGGCCAGGGCTATGTCAAGGGCAAGTATGTTGCGTCGTTTGAGGGCTTCTTCCCCGCCGAAGCCCCACAGTATCTCATCTTGGTTGTGCTCGATGAGCCCGGTGGGCGCGAGTATTATGGGAGCGAAACAGCCGCGCCTATCTTCAAAGAGATCGCGCAGCGACTCATCGCACTGGACCGCATCCCGCCTAGACCGTAAAGAGTGCGCTCATGCGGTCGCGCGGTGCTACCGCGACGGTCACGTCTGTGCCTTTTAAGTACTCCTGCACTGTCTCGAGAGCCAGCTTGGGATAATTATTGTTCTTACTCAAATGCATCAAGACGGCTGTGCGCAAGCGTCCTCGCTCAGCGAGATAGCGAAATGTCTGCCCGGCAACATCATTGGAGAGATGCCCTACGTCGCTCAGAATTCTTTGTTTGAGATCTTCGGGATACCAGCCATTGACGAGCATTTCAATATCGTGATTGGACTCCAGCATCACAAGATCACACGCTAAGAGGCGCTTTCGAATCCCTTCGGTGACCGTCCCCAAGTCTGTGGCGACAGCTATGCGCTTATTGAAGTGAGCAAAAAGCGACTCCTCTTCGATCACAAAGCCGCAAGGCTCAGCGGCATCGTGCGGGATGCGAAAGGGCTCAATAAAGAGATCGCGCACGTGGAACCCCTGCCCTGGCCTAAACGTGAGCACCATTTCCCTTCCCATCAGCATATGCTCTACGAACGGCGCTGTGCCCTCACTGACGTAGATAGGGCACTGAAGCGCGCGCGCTGCCTGCCCTACCCCACTGATGTGGTCGGAGTGCTCATGAGTGACAAGTATAGCGTCGATACGCGGAAGCAAGCCAAGAATCTTCTCAAGCCTCTGGATGATCCGACGCCGGGAGAGCCCGGCGTCTATCAGCAGTCGCGTGTGCTCAGAGACGATCACTGTGCAGTTCCCGCTGCTCCCGCTCGCAAGAGAGACAATGCGCATAGCGTTACAGGGTGTACAGCCACCAGAAG
This sequence comes from Candidatus Bipolaricaulota bacterium, assembly GCA_938091745.1. GTDB lineage: Bacteria > Bipolaricaulota > Bipolaricaulia > RBG-16-55-9 > DRXL01 > JANXCC01. Next base: position 1,065 of record CALLJK010000026.1, on the reverse strand, counting down.
ATCCCAACTAACGTCTTAGCGTCTTGAATCTGGTGGGTTTGCAGAAGCTCTCTCACTTGGGAACGGCTGTAAAAGCCGACCTCGATCTGTTCATCAGTCTCTGGGTGTTGAGGGTGAGAGCGCAAGTCCTGAGCAAGATAGAGCCACATCTTTTCGGTACAAAAGCCTGGAGCTGTGTAAAACGTTTGCAAATGCGACCAGCGTTGTGCACTCAGCCCTGTCTCTTCTAAGAGCTCGCGCTGCGCACAGGCGAGGGGCTCTTCGCCGGGCTCGAGCGTCCCTGCGGGAATCTCCAATAAAAACTGTTCAACGGCCTTCCGAAATTGCCGGACAAGCACAACCTGAGCATCATCACCCTCCCCGTGAACAGCTACAATGGCCACAGCACCAGGGTGCTCTACGATCTCACGCGTCGTGCATCGCCCATCTTCGAGGGCGACTTCATCAACGCGCACCTTTAGTAACCTGCCGGTAAAGACCCGCTGCGAGGCGAGGGGCTTCTCACTCATCGCCTTCTCCTTCTGCTGGTTCTTCTTCGCCCTTGCTTTCGTCTTCTTGAGCAGGTGCAGATGCCGCTGAGCTCTCCTCAGCAAGCTGCGCCCAGTCGGGCTCGTAGAAGCGCAAGCGCCGCTCTTGGCGCCGCTCCAGCTCTTGCTTCTCCTTTTTGATGCTCGTCAGCCATGCCATAAGCGATTCCCTCTCAGGCTGCTTGCCTCGCCGTGCTACGAGTTCCTTCACGGTTTCGTCGAACGCCGCCAATCGCTCATCGAGCGCTCTTTTCACTTGAGTCACCTCGCTATGAAAGAGCGCGGCATCGTGATCTTGGCGCGAGACGCGCTTCAGCGAGAGATTGTATTTGCCCTCCTCGTTGCGCCCTATAATCTTTACCACAACTTTTTGGCCCACCGAGAGATATTGCGAGATATCTCGCACGTATTCTGTGGCGATCTCCGAGATATGGATCATCCCGATGTCACCAGTGACCAACTTCACAAATGCCCCATAGGGCTTGATCGCCGTGACTTCGCCGACGACCGCTTCATCCGGCTGAAGCTCCATAGACAC
>CALLJK010000025.1 GCA_938091745.1 Candidatus Bipolaricaulota bacterium | reverse complement strand
GCCAACCTTCCTATGGAGCTATGATACCCCACTCAGGGCCAGGCGTCAGTAATCTACGCTACACTAGAGGGGAATTGAATCACGGAAGGCACGGAAAAGACGGAAAGCACGGAAGACTTGCATCGGATTCTCCGCGTGTGCTATATTGGTGCGCCATGAGAACGTACATCTTCAAGGTCGTCATCGAGGAAGACCCCTTTGAGGATGGGCGCATGGCCTACTTCGCCTCCGTGCCCGCCCTGCCCGGCTGCCACACCTGGGCCTACACCAAAGAAGAGCTGCTGAAAAATATCCAAGAAGCCGTTCAAGTCTACATCGAATCCCTTATAGCTCACGGAGAGCCGGTGCCAACAGAGGGAGTCGTCCAAGTCTCCCCAGAGCCCTTGGTGGCTGTAACAGTATAAAAATAATGGCTCTGCCACTCGCCTTAAAAAATCTAACGGCTCGCAAGATAGTCCGTGCTCTAGAAAAAGAGGGCTTTCTCCTGGATCGTCAACAAGGCAGTCACCGCATATTCCGCCATCCCGATGGCCGACGCGTTGAAGTCGTCTTCCACAAGGAAAGCGATACTTTTTCGCCCAAGGCCCGCAAAGCGATGATCGAAGCTGCTGGCTGGAGCCTCGCTGATCTCAAACGTCTGAAGCTCGTCCCTCAGCGCGATCCCTAAAACCCAAGCTGCACCAGCTGCTTGTTCCCTTCGTCGGTAGCCCACAGAGACTGCCCGTCCCACGTCAAGTCGGAGAGCTGCTCCCGCGGGGCTTCGTATTCAGCCAAGACCGCCCCGCTGTTGGGATCGAGCTTATAAATACTCACGGTGTCTAGGTGCCATAAGTACTTGCCGTCCCAGGCCAGCCCCGTTGGGAAGTCCCCCGGAGCGTCAAAAGAGTCTATAACCTTGCCCGTGACGGGATTGATCTTATAAATCTTGAGCGTATCGGCGTCAGCGACCCACAGCGCGCTGCCGTCCCACGCGATCCCCGTGGGGAACGTCCCCGGCGCCGCCAGCGTCTTCAAGACTTTGCCGTTGGACGGATCGATCTGCAAAAGCTTCCCCTCAGCGCCGTCCACCAGCCAGAGCCGGCTGCCGTCCCACGTCAAGCCGTCAGGGATGATCGTCGGGGCTTCAAACGCATTCAAGACGCTCCCGCTTGAGGGGTCAACTTTATAGAGCTTATAGCTCTCCAGATCGAGCGTGTCCACGACCCACAGGGCCGCGCCGTCCCAGGCGATCCCCACGGGGCCTCGCCCCGGAGCGCTCAGAGACTTTTTCACGGCGCTGACGGCACTCTGCACAACCGTGATGGTCTTCTCTGCGCTGCTCGACAGCCCCGCATCGTCGGTGACCGTCAGCTTCACGGTGTACTGACCCACAGCGTCGTAGACGTGAATGACGACCGGGCCGGTCTCGGCGGGAGAGCCGTCGCCGAAGTCCCACAGATATTCTGTGATCTGGCCGTCGGGATCTTTCGACGCCGAAGCGTCGAAGACGACTTCTTCGCCGACTTTCGGTGTGAGGGGCGTGAACGAAAAAGCCGCTTGTGGGGGCTGCGGGCCGGGCTTCTGACCGGGAAGACAGCCCGCCAACAGAACCAATCCAACGAAGAGCATCGCTTGACTCAAAGCTTTCGTAGCATGTCTCATTACGAATCACCCTCGTTATGATACTCTACCGAAAGTGCGACGTCAGTTACCCTGGTCACCCTAGGAGTGACAGCAAAGATAGTTTGTGCTACACTTATTGAAGAGGACTGCTGCAAGGAGGACAAGGCTATGGAGCATTCACTGATTGTAAGCCACCCTGATGTCCTTGGGGGAAAGCCAGTCATTAGAGGAACGCGCATAGCTGTGGCTTTCATCCTGAAGCTCTTTGCATCAGGCTGGACGACAGATCAGATTCTGGAGAACTACCCTCACCTGACAAAAGAGGGCATACAAGCTGCACTCGCCTATGCAGCTGAGGTTCTGGAAGGCGAGCGCGTCGTTCCCTTGTCAGAGCCCATCCAATCGTGAAGATCTTAGCTGATGAACACATACCGAAGGTCTTGCTGAACGCCTTGCGACAAGCTGGCCATGAAGTTATCACCGTCGTTGAGCTTGGTATGGCAGGCGCCTCTGATGAAGAGATCTTGCAACGTGCTCGTGCAGAGCACGCTCTGATCCTGACTGAAGATAAAGATTTCGGACGGCTACTTGAATTTTGTCCACCCCCTTACCGTCACCGCGCCCTTCTCCTGCGTTATGAGACATTCATCCCCACGATCTTAATCGCTGATGTCTCACGAGCCTTAAGCGAGCTAAAAAACCTCAACGTGCAAAAATTCATAGCAGTCTTAGCAGAAGGGCGACTACGTATTCGCACATGGCCTGATTAAAACAGAGCGATCCCGCACGAACGCAGGCTCTGACGCTATCGTGAGGGATCGCCGCGTGGGTACTAGCGTATTAATAAGAACTTGCGCACGTCGCTCTGCCAGAGTCCATCAGGGCCGAGCACTGTTACAGTATAGAGATAGACGCCGTTGGGCAGGGCAGCGAGATCGCTCTCGCTTAAACGCACCGTCGGCCCAGATGCTTGCACCGTCGTCACAGATCTGCCCGTCAGCGTGAAGACTCTGACGGTCGTTTGAGCGACGCCTTGCCCAGAGACGCGCACTTCGAGCGTTCCGGCGCGCAGCTTCGCCGTCACAGCACGCGCGGGCTTATGTGCGGCTAACGGGGTAAGCGCAGCGTTGGACTGTTCGAGCTTGCGCAGGCCCGCAGCGGCTTGAGCGATCCAGCGCACATCGGTCGCGTCAATGACTCCCAAGGGCGGCGCGACGTCCGCGGCCTCCTCTTGCTCTGGAGTGAGCGTCTCCATACCTAAGATAAATCGTGCGACCAAGCGCGCATCACTCATGGTGACGACGCCATCACCATCAGCATCGCCTTTGATGAGCTTGATCGTGATTATGCCCGGGACGATATCGGGGAGCAGATCACGTCCTGCAGCATCCCGGAAGACATCGACAATTTCAATGCCCTCGATGTCTTCGATATCTATTCTGACGGACTCGCCCGGCGGGGCATCAGGAGCTTTGTCGACCTCGATCTCAGCGATGACGCCCTCGTTGAGCGGGGTGCGTCCGGGCTTGAGCGTCAGCGTGAACTGCGCCCGCCCCTCGAGCGAATCGATATTCACCGAATCGACCATATACGGCCCCACACCCCTGATGTTGAGAATCTGCACGACAGTCGGATCGAAGGTGAGAGCGCCGTCGGGACCGATCTGTAATTCGCCCAGCCCCGGCGCGGGCACAAAGCGAATCGATATGGGGATTCTCGCCTTGCCCACAATCGAAGCCGAGCCAATGATCAACGTTGGCGGGGGCACTTCAACGACTAACTGATTTGAAGCGACAACGGGCATGGGCGTCTCAATCGCTGAAGAGAGTTCGCCCGGATCGGTCTTGTCGTCACGAGCGACGATCTCGACGCTGGTGCGCAATGTGTCGCCATTGACAAAGCCCACCGGGGCTAGGTCGGCCACGACGTAGAAGCGTTCTTCAGCATTGTCGTTAACGCGTACCAAACGTCGCCCACCGTCGCCGAAGACGACACCGCGCTCCAGATCAGGAGAATTGACGACGGCTAAGAGCTCGTCCTTCTCATCCCAACCGGGCGGGGTGCGCGGGCTGGCTCGGAAGAGCCTCAATCTCAGAATCTTATCGCTGGAGATCGTCCCGCCGACTTTGCGCACCGTGATAGTCCGAATGAGCGTCCCATAGCCATCAGGGACGGCATCGCCGGAGACACCGGGATCGGAGACCAAGAACTCTTGCAAGACGACAGAATCACCAGGTTTGGCCGTGCGGGCCGGGGTCTCGTCAACCACGTCGGTTTCGGCATCACCCGTTGCTGCCGTGATGCGAATGAACCCTGTGGGCACAGGCAGCCCCGCATCAAAATTCAAGATGGGCAGCGACGTGGCGCTGTCAATCCGTGACGTCGTGGTTGGCCCACCGATCAAGCTATCCCCGACAGTGAGATCGAAGCTGGTGCGCAGCGTCGCGCCGTCGGGCGCGTCGTTGGCAAAGTCTGCCACAACAAAGAACTCTGCTGATCCGTTGTTCGGCACCAAAACTAATAACTCCCCACGACGCCCGAAGACCACTCCATCGCTGAGTCTGGGCGCGTTCACCGCCCCTAAGAGACGATCTACTGTCGGATCGAAGAGGCCATCGCCGTCATCGAGATAGAGCCGCAACGCGATGACGAAGTGATCCTCCAACGTCCCGCCGATCTTACGAACTGTCACGGTCTCGATGGCTGTGGGAAAGCTATCGGGAGTCGTATCGCCGAACGGCCCCGGATCGGAGACGATCACATCTTGGATAACGACGAAGTTCTCACCGGGGTTGGGGTTTGGCTCGGTGTTGCCGGCGTTGGCGTTGAAGACGTCCGCCTCGTCGTCGGCCCACGCGCTGGTCGCCCAGCCCAACACCAAGATCGGCACCAGCACGAACAACCACAATTTCTGCTTCATACCCACGCTGAAAGACCTCCCTTCGCCAGTGCGCAGCGCACGTCGCTGTATTCTCAGCATATTCGATGACCTGCCTTATTCAGTGCTTTTCATCATTACTATTGTAGACCATGCTGCATAGCTTGTATGTAACTGCCGTCACGGCGCAAGAGTAGCACGCGTCACCGTTGCACGATGAGCTTGCGCACAACGCGCGTGCGCTCCGTCCCGTCCCACAGCTCTATTACTGCGAGATAGACGCCGTTGGCAACGGTCTGGCCCGCTTGATCTTCTAGCGCCCAGCGCAGTCTCCCAGAAGTCGACTCGGCGCGATAGATCGGTCGGCCAAGCATATCGAAGACTTTTACTGAGACCTGCGCGCCCGCCGGTGCAGAGAACTCGATAGCTCTATGCAGTGAGCGCACGCGCAACGGCGTGAGCGTCTTCACTGTTGCTGTAGGCAAGGGGACTTCGTAGCAGAACATCTCCGTGCGCACGCCGATAGCGAACTCCGCGATCCAGCGCACATCCGTGATGTCAATGTTCTCGGCGCTCCCCGCAGCGGGCTGACATGGGGCGCGCACGTCGGCAGCCCAGCGCGCTAAGCCGTCTAAGTCTCGCAACCCCACAATAAATTCAGCAGCGAGCTTTGCATCTATGATGTCAACATCGCCGTCGTTGTCAACATCACCCTTCTTGCGCGCCGGGGGAGGTGGCGGCGCCTCCCGAGCCGTCACTTTGACTTGATCAGACCCCGTTGCGCCGTCAGGGTCAGTGACAATAAGTTCGATAATATATTCGCCCACGACGTCAGGGGTGAACTTTGCTTGCGCTTTGTCGGCGTCGGTCAGCTCTGCTGTGCTCCCATCAGGTCGGGAGACGAAGCGCCATTGGAACGTGATACGATCGCCGTCGGGATCGGATGATCTGCTGCCATCTAGTGTTACGAGCGTCCCAACAGTGACGGTCTGATCGGGCCCAGCATTCGCGATGGGCGGCTGATTGGGCGGCTTGGGCGGCCCAAACCGACTCCCAAAGAAGATATACGCCTCGCCGGAATCGGGCTTCAAATTCTCTTGTCCGTCAGCGTTGAGCGCCCCTAAGATCACTTCAGCGAGGCCGTCTCCGTCTAGGTCCCCAGCGATCGCCGCGCTCCCCAGACGGTCATCGGCCTCGGCACCGACGAAGACCGCTGCTATGGGCGCGTCTCTCGCAGCGGGATCAATCGTTCTGGGCCAGGGGCTTTGCCCCAAGATCAAATACGCTTCGCCGGCGTTGCGCCGACGATTCTCTGGGCCGTCGGCCGAGTCTGCCCCTAAGACTATATCCCAATAGGGGTCATCGAACGTTTCTCCGCCAATCAACCCCGAAGCGACCGCGCGCCCAAGACGATCCCCTGCCTCAGCACCGTAGATGATCACATCGTACTGCCCGACGGCAAAGTCATACACACCTCGCAAGAGCGCGCTGCCAAAGAGCACATAGACCTCGCCAGCTCCGGGACGCTTATTCTGTGGCCCGCTCGCCCCCGGCGCACCCATAATAACGTCTTTCACGCCGTCGCCATCTAGATCGCCGACAGCGACCGAGACGCCAAGCGTGTCGCCAGCGTCAGCTCCATAAATCAACACATCAGGGCGATCTTTGGCCAAGTCGACTCTCCCCGGCAGCGTCGTCGCGCCGAAGAGAATATAGACCTCACCAGCATTGTTTCGGCCGTTGCCGGGGCCGTCGGCTTGATGAGCCGCAATAATCAGATCGTCGAAGCCGTCACTATTCACGTCGGCACTCACAATGACGTTGCCCAATTGGTCCGTCGAGTTTCTCCCGAAGACGGTCATATCGGCGTTCTTGCGAGCAAGATCAATCGTGCGCGGGAAGCTCGTGCTGCCGAAGAAGACGTAGACCTGCCCGGCGTTGGCACGCTCCTTGCGCGGGCCGTCGGCATCCGTCGCTCCGACAATTAAATCAGCGATGCCGTCGCCGTTGAGATCGCCTGTAGCTACCGAAGCCCCAAAGCGATCCCCCGGCGTCTCGCCGTGAATCGTGAGATCTTGGTCGCCATCGAAGATGTCTATCAGCTTATTGGGAGTGGGACGCCCGTAGATCACATAAACAGCTCCGGCGTCGCGGCGACGTTCGGGCAGCCCATCGGGGCCATCTGCGCCCGCCGCGCCTATAATTAAGTCGAGACGGCCATCGCCGTTGATGTCCCCAACAGCGACGGATGTGCCCAGCATATCTCCTGGTCGCGCCCCAGTCACGACGATGTCTGCATGAGATTTCGCTAGATCATAAATGCTCTCCAAGCCGGGACGCCCGTAGATCACGTAGACCTTGCCGGCGTCGCGGCGGTCGCCCTCTTCGACGTCAGCGGCAGGATCGCCTAAGATCAAATCATTGAACCCGTCGCCGTTGACGTCGCCGACGGCTATCGAATTGAAGTCCGTCAGAAAATCTTTGGGGTTGGCGCCGAAGATCGTCACGTCTTGATTGGCATCAGCGATGTCCAGCACGACCGGACTCGCCCCGCCTCCAACCCCTAGCAGCCAAACTATCACCAAAAAGAATATGGGCACCGCACGGCGAAGAGTAGCGGGCTTCACGGTAAACCTCCTTCGCGAATCAGCATCGTCCAGTCCAAAGAGTTCATAGCCTCTGAGAGTCTGAAGAATCGGGGCTCATAAGACTCCCAGACTCTACAGGCTCCCCTATACTTTGGGCTCCATTATACCGAGCGCAGCGCTCTTCTGTATGTGATCTAGATTACTAGTCGATCCCCTGAGCCTTCTGGAGCCGACCAGAAAAGTCTATATAGATCGTCTTCCACTCGGTGTACTCGTCGATGGCCGTCCAGCCAGATTCGCGCCCGCCGTTGCCCGTATTTTTTATTCCCCCAAAGGGCAAGTGCACTTCAGCCCCGATCGTCCCACTATTAATATACGTGATGCCCGCTTCGATCTCGTCCATGGCGCGATGGGCCTTGAAGACATCTCTTGTGTAGATAGACGACGACAGCCCGTACGAAGTATTGTTCGCCAACGCGATGGCGTCGTCGTAGTCTTTGGCTTTACTCACTGAGAGCACCGGCCCGAAGATCTCTTCTTGGAAGATGCGCATATTCGGGGTGACGTCGGCGAAGATCGTGGGCTGGAAGAAGAACCCCTTGGCGAGGTCGCCCTCTTTGGCGATCTGGCCGCCGCAGAGGAGCTTTGCGCCCTCTTTCACACCGAGCTCGACGTAGCGCGCGATCTTCTCCAACGCCGATCTGTTGACGACCGGGCCGACATCGGTCTGGGGATCGAGTCCGTTCCCTAGGCGCAGCTTCTTCGTGCGCTCGAGGAGCTTCTCTAAGAGCTTTTCGTAGACACCGTCTTCGACAATGAGTCTCGAGCACGCCGTGCAGCGCTGGCCCGTCGTGCCGAAGGCGCTCCAGAGAATCCCGTCTACAGCGAGATCGAGATCGGCGTCTTCGAGCACAATAATGGGGTTCTTGCCGCCCATCTCCAGGTGAACTTTCGCGAGCTTCTCCGCCCCGTACTTATAGATCTCTCGGCCGGTCTCGGTCGAGCCCGTAAAAGAAATCCGCGCGACCTTGGGGTGCTTGGCCAACGGGATGCCAACGTCGTTGCCGCCACCAAAGACAAGATTGACGACCCCTTTAGGCAGCCCAGCGTCTTCGAGGATCTTGACGAACTCATAGGCGCAGCGCGGGGTATCGGTCGCGGGCTTCCAGACGACCGTATTGCCGGCAAGAATCGCGGGGAAGATCTTCCACGCCGGAATAGCTACGGGGAAGTTCCACGGCGTGATAACCCCCACGACCCCTACCGGACGACGGAAGCTGATGCAGTGCTTGAGGGACAGCTCCGACGGAGTCGTATAGCCGAAGAGCCGCCGGCCCTCCGCAGCGATATAGTATGCCATGTCAATCGCTTCTTGGACGTCGCCGCGAGCTTCTTTTAAGACTTTGCCCATCTCGCGGGTCATGATTTGGGCCAAGTCTTCTTTGTGGCGCTTGAAGCGCTCGCCGATCTCGAAGAGCAGTTCGCCGCGCTTCGGTGCGGGGACTCTGCTCCATTCGCGAAATGCCCGCTCTGCGGCTTGGACAGCACGCTCTACATCTTGAGCGTTCGACGCGGGGAACTCGCCAAGCTCGTCGCTGGTGTCCGCTGGGTTGAGCGACTTGAACGTCTTGCCCGTTGCCGAGTCGACCCACTGGCCGTCAATATAATTCTTATAGCGCATAGTTGAGCCCCCTTGTTCTTGGGTATTGGACCCATTATACCGAACTCTGATGGTGACCGCTGCTGTCACTTTTCTAAGGGACACAGTCCTGTGGAAAACCTGTGGATAAAGCTGTGGAAAACCTGTGGATAACCTGTGGAAAACTTCCCCCGGCCGACTTTTCCACAGGGGTTTTCCACAGGATTTCCACAAGTTTTCCACAGGATTTCCACAGCCCTACATTTGTATAGTATATTTTCTTTTTGATTTTCTTAAAAAGAAAAACAGTCGACTGACCGGTCAGTCGAAAAGTTTTCCACAGGTTTTGGCCCCCTCTACTACTACTAGAGTATATATACTAAGTATTATAGTAGTAGTAGAGAACCGGCCAGTTACAAAAAAAACAAGCGAGGGCGTGAAGTCACCTTCACACCCTCGCACCGATGTGCTCTTTATTTAAACTTTACCCACCGCGGCAGCGACCGCCCTTGCAGAAGAGCACCAGCTGATTGCCCAATGGAGCGCGTCCGTGATTGCGGATCGTGTCCGTACGGAAGGCCGCAAGGCCGTGACCCACCGTCAGCGGGATGTACGGCAAGTGATTGGCGAAGACGAACTGCGCCTCATCAGCCAGCTGGCGAAGCTTCGCTTCGTCAGTCTCATCAGCGAGCTGACGATAGAGCGCGTCCAGCTTCTTCTCGTCTTCGGTGGCGTTAGCGCAGCCCGCGCCGGCGTTGACGTTCCAGAAGTGCAGGTTGCCATCGCACGTGTAGACGTTGATCCCGCTGGCAGGCGCCGAGCCACCCGTCAGACCGATCAAGATGCCCTCGTAGTCACCGACGGTCAGCTGGTCCACCAACGCCGCGAAGTCCTTGGGGACGGCGGTGACTTCGATCCCGATCTTCTTCAGATCTGACGCGATGAGCTTGATCATCTCCTCGCGCAGGGTGTTGCCGACGTTGGTGTTCAGCTCGAACTTGAACGGCCCCGCGGGGTTGGTCTGCGGGCCAAAGTCGTTGGCGAAGTTCGCGGGAATATCGCGAATGCCGTCGCCGTTGACGTCCTTGATCCCAAGGCTATCTAAGATCTCGGCAGCCTTCTTGAGATCGAAGCGCTTCTTGGCCTGCTCCCAGCGCGCGAGCACTTCAGCCTTCTGCCCAGGCCGCTCGATGTGATACGGGCTGGGGACTGAGTACTGCGAGTAGATCTCCGTACCCAGGCCGAGCCGGATGTTCTTCACGATCGAGGCGCGGTCCGACGCGTGGGAGAAGGCGAAGCGCACCTGCTTGTTGGCAAACGCCGCGCGCAACGTCGGGTTCTTTGTCGTCCAGCTCACGACCCAGAACTCCGTGCCGAAGCCAGGAGTGCCGGAGTCGATGTCGTCATTGATGGGGAGCTTGCCGGCAGCCTTGTCCGACTGCAGGATGGCGATGTCCGCGGGGCGCGGGTTGATGAAGTCCGTCTGGCCATTTCTAAACTGCTGCAGGGCCAGCTCTTGCCCCTGGGTCGGAGCTAACAGGATGCGGATCCCCGCGATGTACGGCAGCTGATTGCCCTTCTCGTCGACGCGGAAGGTATAGGGGTTGCGCACAAACTCCACGACCGTGTTGGGGTCGATCTTGGAGAGCTTGAACGGCCCCGCACCGACGATATCTTCAGGCTTCGTGTTGACCCCGTAGACGTTGTTGAAGTCCTTGGGGCTCTTCTCGACGTTGGGGGCGAGCTTCAAGATGCTCTTCTTCGAGAGGATCTCGACAAACCCTGTGTAAGGGAACGGCACGTTGCTTGCTGGCTTGTCGCAGGTGAAGCTGATCTTGCGCTCATCGATCACCTTCACCTTGGGGAGGTCCTTCCCGCCCGCGCAGTAGAGGGTATCGCGGGTGCTGGTGGCGATATCTTTGGGGTAGATCAAGTTCTCAAACGTGAAGCGCACGTCTTCTGTAGTGATAGGCGTGCCGTCGGAGAACTTGACGCCCTTGCGGAGCGTATAGGTGACGGTCTTGCGATCCGGGGTCACCTCAAATGATGCAGCGATAGCCCCGGTCTCCGCGCCCACCGGCCCATCCAATAGCGTGTCGTGGAGACGATCGGTGATCAGCGTGCTGGCCGTATCGGTTGCGGTGATGGGGTTAAGGGTGCGCGGCCGGGCGATCGAAGTCGTGGCGTAGATGCCCTTATAGAGCTCAGCTGGTTGCGGGATTTGCTCGAAGAAGATCTTGACGTCGACCTTAGTATCGCCCTTAGTGCTGATCTGCAGGACGCGATTGGGCCCAAGGCTCTCTTCGATGCCCACGACGGCCTTCTCGCCAGCCTTGATTGTGCCCTTCACGTCCTTGCCCGCGTTCTTCACAGTTCTGTTGAGTGCGTCTTTGACTTCATAGTTGACTTCAGCAGGGCCTTGGTTGGCGATCTCCAGCTCGACGGCCACACGCGGGAGCACCGTCTCATTAGCGGGAGCGCCCAGGAAGGCCAATGTCACCGACGTCTTCTTCGGGCCAGCAGTGATTGCGATCTCGATAGATTCTTGCTTAGCGCGGTCGAATGCTGGGACGTCAACGGTAACAGTCTGCTTCGCTGGGACAGCCCCATCGGCGATCTTGGTGCGCTGAGCGCGGGCTCCCGTCCCTACGACTTTCGTTAGCGTATACGTCAGATCGCCCTCACCAGCGGTGATGGAGACTTGCTTGGTCCCTTGAGGCAACCCGAAGGTCACTTCTTGGTTTGGCTCTAGATCGATAGGTTTAAGCCCACCGGCTTGGACCTGACCGCCCTTGAACTCGGCTGCGGCCTCGATGATATCGCGGTCCATCACCTTAGGCTCCTCTGAACACTGAGGGACGCACTTGGGCTGAGCTAACCCGACAAACGCCACTGTGGGAACCAACACCGAAACGACAAGCAATAACGCTAGTACTTTCTTCATAGCTCTCTTTGTTTCGCCTCCTTCTGTAGAAAAGGGTTAAACTGTCTGGTTCGCGCGAGACCAGCCAGGATCGCTATATGACGTGACGCTTGTTCTCTTGCCTTCCCCCAGCAGATTCCTCCTTTCTGTGTAAATTATACACGCCCTTTGTGGTAGAATGACACTTTAGGCTGGTTTTCTTTGGAATTTTCGCTCCATATGAGCTTTCCCCGCTCTTGCTCTCAATTTTATCACAGACGGCGACGCTCCTCAAGTCTCGGTATAATTCAGATATGAACTTAGATGGGCTGACACTCGCGGCTCTGACTGCAGAATTGAGCGGGCTTGTGGGCAGTCGTGTCCAGGGGATCTACCATCCTCAGCCGGGCTTGATCACCCTCGAGCTGTGGGCTGGGCAAGAGCACCTATTACTCATAGAGATCGAAAAGAACCCTCGTATTCATCTGACTCATGCCCGCTTCGTGAACCCGCCGCAGCCGTCAGCGTTCTGCATGCTGCTGCGCAAATATCTGCGCCATGGGATTATCGTCGGGGTGAGCCAGCCCAATCTCGAACGCATCATGGATCTTCGTATTCGTCACGGCGATGAGTATCTTCTGCGGGTAGAGCTGCTGAGCAGACAAGCCAACGTTATTCTGTTGCGTGATGGGACAGTGCTAGGAGCGCTCAAGGTTGAAGTAGGGCAGCGCTCGTTTCGCCCTGGGGAGATCTATCAAGCTCCGCCGACTCAAGGGAAGCTCGATCCCCGCACAATGACCCAAGAGGAGTTTCTCAAGCACCTCTCCCCCGGCCCCTCTCCTAAAGGGGGAGGGGAGCTTGCCCAAGCACTCTTTCAGCTCTTAGATGGGATCGGACCTCGTTTAGCTAAAGAGATTGCCCTGCGTGCCGAACTCGACCCCGCCCAGCCCGTCGCTACGCTCACAACCGAACAGCGCTTCGCACTCTGGAGCGCAGCACGCCAGCTCTTTGAAAGCGTCCGCGACGCACCCTCCCCATGCATCTATTTCCACGATGACAAGCCCGTTGATGTCGCTCCCGTCCCCTTGAAACTCTACGAGCACTTGCGTTGTGAGAGCCGTCCCACGATCTCTCAAGCGCTCGATGAGCTCTGCTCCCCTCACAGCCTCGCGCACGAGAAGCTCGAGCTTCACCAGCTCGTACGTCAGCATATTACAAAAAGACGCGCCGCCCTCGAGCGCGTCGCCCAAGACCTCGAGAGAGCCAAAGACTGCGAACACCTGAAGCACGAGGGCGAGCTGCTCTTAGCCCATCTCTCTCAGCTCCAGAAGGGCATGAGCGAGATAGAGCTAGAAGATTTTCTCGATGGGACGAGAAAGAACATAAAGCTCGACCCGGCTCTCGATCCCGTGGAGAACGCCCAGCAGAAGTTCGCGCGCTATAAGAAACTGAAGCGCGCCCAAGAGAAACTAACAGAACGTTTGGAGGAGCTGCGCCAAGAGCTCGAGTATCTTGAGAGCGTCGAGCATTATATAGAACACGCCGAGAGCGAGCCTGATCTTCTTGAGATTCGCGAGGAGTTGAGCGCTGCAGGGTATCTGCCGCGCGAACCGCACAGACAAGAATCTTCCCAAGCGTCAGGGCCACGGGAGTTCGTCATCAAGGGCTATCGGGTCTTCGTCGGGCGGTCGAGCAGACAGAACGACGAGCTTGTGCGCCGCGCCGCCCGAGAGGACTACTGGCTCCATGCGCGGGAGCGCCCGGGCGCGCACGTGATTATTAAAAATCCCAATCAGCGCGAGGTCCCTCGTGAGGTCTTGGAACAAGCAGCACAGCTTGCTGCGTATTATTCGAAGGGGCGGGATGCAAAAAAGGTCCCGGTCAGCTATACTCGGGTGAAGTACTTGCGCAAGGGCGGGCGTCCCGGGCTCGTCTTTGTGACTCACGAAGAGGGCACGCTGCTGGTGGCCCCCAAAGGAGAAGTATGATGTCGTTCGATATGGTCCTCGAAGTAGTAATGGCGCTGGGAGCGTTCTTCTTGGCTGTGGTCTTTCACGAGTACGCGCACGGGCGTGTGGCATATGCCTTGGGCGATCCCACCGCGCGCGATGCCCGACGCTTGACACTCAACCCCTTCGCTCATATAGATCCCGTCGGCACAGTGATCTTGCCGGTGCTCTTAGCTGTCTTGCGCTTTGTCTTCTCTATGAACGTCCCGATCTTGGGCTATGCCAAGCCTGTCCCCATCAATCCCATCTACTTTCGGCATCCGTATCGAGGGATGATGCTGGTCGCTTTAGCTGGGCCATTTATTAATGTGTTCTTAGCGGGCGTTGGCGTGGGGCTATGGCATCTCATCGATCTCCCAGAACTGATATCAGTCTTTGTCTTCTATTTTGTCGTGATTAATATTCTCTTAGCTGTGTTTAATCTGATCCCGGTGCCGCCGCTGGACGGCTCGCGGGTCTTATTGTATCTCTTGCCCGAGGGGGGCAAGCGCCTCTTGGTGATGGTGGAGCCTTTCGGGTTTGTCATTATCTTTCTCTTGCTGTACGCGGGCGTGCTCGAGCATCTGCTGCTTCCTCTCGTCTCTTGGGTGGGAGGGGTGCTCTTTGGCGGACGGTTCAGTTGAAGAATCTTCTCAATAATGGTACAATAGCTTCCTGTACCTAAGAAACGAGGTCGAGCGTATGGATATTCTGAGAGCGCTGGAAATCCCCCTCAAGATCGTCTTCGTATTAGTCAGCG
Source organism: Candidatus Bipolaricaulota bacterium (assembly GCA_938091745.1). Lineage (GTDB taxonomy): Bacteria > Bipolaricaulota > Bipolaricaulia > RBG-16-55-9 > DRXL01 > JANXCC01. The sequence goes on along the minus strand of CALLJK010000025.1, from coordinate 25,999 downwards.
TGGCTTTGATCGGGATCATTCTTCTGCAGATGAGCAAGCATTCAGGGTTAGGTGGGGCCTTCGGCGCCGGGTCGACCTATACGGTCTTCGGCCGTGAAGAGGAAGCCGATCCAAAGCGCACAGCGACCACATGGTTGGCCGTGGCGTTCATCGTGCTTGCGTTCGTGCTGACGTACTTTGCCTCGCGCTAGGGAGCCCCTATGGCAAATAATAACAAATTAATTGAGCTTCGGGATCTCAAGACCTACTTCTATACTGAAGATGGGGTCGTGAAAGCCGTCGATGGCGTGAGCTTCTCTATTGAGCGCCAGAAGACATTGGGGGTGGTGGGCGAGTCTGGCTGTGGGAAATCCGTCACGGCGCTGTCGATCATGGGCTTGATCCCCATGCCCCCAGGAAAGATCTTAGAGGGCTCGATCATCTACCATCGAGACGGCCAAGAGATCGAACTTACCAAACTCGATCCCAAGGGGAAACAATACCGCGAGATCCGGGGCAACGAGATCGCCATGATCTTCCAGGAGCCGATGACCTCGCTCAACCCGGTCTATACTATTGGAAACCAAATCATGGAGGCGATCATACTCCATCAGAAAGTGGGCAAGCGGGAGGCGCGCGAGCGCGCGATCGAGATGCTCAAAGCCGTGGGCATCCCCTCCCCAGAGCAGCGCATCGACGAGTATCCCCATCAATTGTCGGGAGGGATGCGTCAGAGAGCCATGATCGCTATGGCCCTCAGTTGCAACCCCCATCTCTTGATCGCCGACGAGCCCACGACCGCTCTCGATGTGACTATCCAAGCGCAGATTCTCGATCTCATGAGAAAGCTGCAGAGCGAGTTTCACATGGCCTTGATGATGATCACCCATAATTTGGGGGTGATCGCGGAGATGGCCGATGACGTCGTGATTATGTACATGGGCAAGGTGGTCGAGGAAGCCCCCGTCAAAGAGATCTATCACAATCCGACGCACCCGTATACGATTGGGCTCATGGAATCGATCCCGGCGCTCACGCGCAAGAAAGAGCGACTCAAGCCGATTAAGGGGATGGTGCCGGATCCGTACAATCTGCCCAAGGGGTGCCCCTTTGAGCCGCGCTGCCCTGAAGCGATGGAGATCTGCCGGGAGCAGATGCCCGAGCTCAAAGAAGTCCGCCCCAAGCACCGCGTCGCGTGCTGGGCTCGCTTCTGAGGTGACCTATGGCCAAATCACAGACTGGCAAGATGCTGCTTGAGGTGCAGAATCTCAAGAAATACTTTCCCGTCAGAAGAGGGGTCTTCCGCAGGGTTGTGGCACACGTCAAGGCCGTCGACGGGGTGAGCTTCTTCATTCGCGAGGGGGAGACGCTGGGCTTAGTCGGCGAATCCGGCTGCGGCAAGACCACCGTAGGGCGCACGATCCTGCGCTTAATCGATCCCACCGCCGGCAGCATTCTCTTCTATAACGACAACAAGCCCACAGATATCGCCAAGCTCTCTCAACGCGCTATGAAGCCCTTGCGCCGCCAGATGCAGATCATCTTTCAAGACCCCTACAGCTCGCTCAACCCCAGAATGACCATTGGGGACATTATTGGGGAGCCATTGGTCGTGCATGGTGTGGGCACGGCTGCCGAGCGGGAAGCCCGCGTCAAAGAGCTCCTCGAAGCCGTAGGGCTTAACCCCCAGTATATGAAGCGCTATCCCCATGAGTTCTCGGGCGGGCAGCGCCAGCGCATCGGGATCGCGCGCGCGTTAGCCCTGGGACCAAAGCTCATTATCTGTGATGAGCCCGTCTCGGCTCTCGACGTCTCTATCCAAGCGCAAGTGCTCAATCTCTTGGAGGACTTACAGAAAGAGTTTGGGCTCACGTATCTGTTCATCGCGCACGATCTCTCTGTTGTACGTCATATCAGCGATCGCGTCGCCGTGATGTATCTGGGCAAGATCGTGGAGATGGCCGAGACCGAGGAGCTCTTTCAGAACCCCAAGCATCCCTACACCGAAGCGCTGCTCTCTGCGGTGCCGGTGCCTGATCCCGATTACCAGCGCGAGCGAATTATTCTCAAGGGCGACGTGCCCAGCCCGGTCAACCCGCCGTCGGGGTGCTATTTCCACCCACGATGCCCCTATATGCAGCCCATCTGTAAAGAGCAGGAGCCGGGGTTTGTAGATATTGGCGGGGAGCACTTCGTGAGCTGTCACTTCGCGCAAACGTTACAGTTGCGGGGAGTGGTCGAGATCGCGGAACGACGGTGAATGCGCCTGCTGCTCGGCACAAAAAACCCCAATAAAATTAGAGAGATCAAAGAGATTTGCGCTGGGGTTTCAAACATAGAGTTGCTCACGTTCTCTGAGTGCCCGTTCTCGGACGTCCTCGAGGACGGAAAAACTTTTACAGAGAACGCGCGCAAGAAAGCCCATCAGATCTGCTCTCAAACGGCCCTGCCCGTGCTCGCTGAGGATTCGGGGCTCGAAGTCTATGCGCTTGGTGGGGCTCCGGGGGTGCACTCGGCGCGCTTTGCCGGGGAGCACAAAGACGACCAAGCGAATATCAAAAAGCTCTTGGAGTCTCTCAAAGACAACACAGATAGACGGGCACGCTTTCGGTGCGTCACCGTGCTTGCTTTTCCTGATGGGACAGAGTTGCTCAGCGAGGGCGTCTTAGAGGGGGAGATTGCGTATGCGCCGCGGGGCAGTGAGGGGTTCGGCTACGATCCCATCTTTATTCCCGAGGGCTACACGCAGACCCTTGCTGAGCTTGGGCCACGGATCAAGAATGCTCTCAGTCATCGGCGACGCGCCCTCGAGGGGCTTCTGCGCCAACTGCAGCACCGACTTTCTGCTGCTGTTGAGCACCCCCATTAGGAGACGGGGGTGCAGGGCGCTTGAAGCCCGTCCCCGCAGGAATGCGCTTGCTCACGATCACCGCAGGCTTGAGACTCTCTAATCGGTCTATAGCCCCTTTGAGCGCCGCCTCAGCCAGCACCGTCGTCGTGCGCATGAACGACGCCGCCGACAACCACGACTTCGTCTCCAGGGCGGCCTTGGAGATGCGCAACAGCACGCGCTCGCCGTTGGGCAGGCGCTTCTCGGCAATGCGCTGGGTGACTCGCTCTTTCCCGCGCTCCAGCACGATCTCCGTGACGCCGGCGCGCAGGGCCCGCTCAAGCAGCTCTCGCGTCACCGTGCTGCCCTTCTCGGCAATGACCGCCCCGGCCTTGTCCGTCACCGGCGCAGCTATCGTGAGCCCAATCATCTCTTCACGAGATTGCCGAATCTGACGGTTCTCCTCCAGTAGACGCTTGGTCTCCGCTTGAAACTCCTCGAGTAACACGAGCTCATTGGGCAGGAACTGCGAATCCCCGGGGTCGACAATGCGCACATTGTTGAGCATCTGGCGGATGACAAGCTCGATGTGCTTGTCGTTAATGTCGACCCCTTGGCTCTTGTAGACCTTGTGGATCTCTTCCAACAGATAGATTCTCGTCTTATCCGGGCCGGCGATGCTGAGCAACCTGTGGGGTGAGATCACGCCCTTGGAGAGCAGCTCGCCCTTCTGGACCTTGTCGCCGGGCTTCACCGTGGGCGGGCTCATCAGCTCGACGGTCGCTTCTTGGTGATACGCGATCTCGATGAGATCTGGATCGAGAGGCGTGATCGCATCGACCTTGACGAGTTCATCGCTGAGGGCCAGCCCAACGAGCGGCTCTCCGGCTTCGACCAGATCGCCATCGCTCTTGAAGAGCGTGAGATCTTCGGTGAGCGTGAACTCTTTATCGGGTTGAGGCTGATAGATAATAATCTTATTCTGAGTGACGATGGCGATGCCGTCGGTGGGCGCGCGCAGCTCGATGGGCTTCGATGCGCTCGAGAGCTGCTCCCCTTTGACGACCTTATCGCCGACGTTCACGGAGCGCCGTGCCCCGTAGGGGAGCTTATAGCGCACGCGGTTCCCTGCCTCTTTTTCTTTGATGATGAGTGCCCGCTCGTCGTTCTCAATGATCTCTTCGACCGTGCCGTCTACGGTGGAAACCACCGGGGGCTCATGGAAGGGTTCGGCCAAGAGCTCGCCCTTGGTGACTTTCTGGCCATGGCGCACGAGCGGCTTGACCCCCTCAGGGAGCGTATAGACGGCATCGTGCTCATCGAGAATATAGAGCTTGCGGGATCTTTCCGTCTCGATGATATGCACGTTTCCGTGGCGTGGGCTGCGCCCGTTGAGCAGGGCGCTCAAGGGGACGAACTCGTTTGTCTTTTGTGGGACGAAGAGGGCTTTGGGCAGCCGCAGGCGCTTCTCGTCGCCGTGCAAGAGGGCGCTCATCCGGCCGGTCTCCGCAGACTGTTTGAGCTCGGTCACAATCCCGCTGATGGGGGCGATCTCGCCTTGGGAGCTGCGCACGGCCTTGCGCGCTTCAAAGAGCTCTTCGGCGCGGGGCAGACCCTGCGTAATATCGATCCCGGCCACACCGCCGGTGTGGAACGTCTTCATAGTTAACTGTGTGCCGGGCTCGCCAATAGACTGTGCGGCGATCACTCCAACGGCTGTGCCCAGCTCAACTAAGCGATGGGTGCTCAAATCATAGCCGTAGCAGAGCCGGCAGACGCCGCGGCGCACGGTGCAGCGCATCGGCGATCTGATGACGATTCTTGGGCGGACGCGCACGGACTCGATCGTGAGGGCGCGCAGCTTCTCCGCGAGCGCCCGGGTGATGAGTTCGTCTTGAGCGACGATCACGTGATTCGTCTTGGGATCGCGAATATCTTGGACGGCCTTGGTGCCCACGACCTTGTCCAAGAAGTCCCGAGCGCTGGGGGAGAGCTCAGCAGTGAGATTGCCGAAGCGTTGGGTCTTTTCGCGGTCGAAGATCTCGCCGCGCTTCATCAGGGTCTCACCCAAGAAGACCAGATCCTGGGCGAGCACCCGCCCGTAGATGCGCTCCGGGATCGTCTCCATGACTTCGTCGGGTTTAGTGAAGTAGAGGGGATCGATCTCGATGCCCTCGGTGGTGCCGCAGTCTTCTTCTTTCACAATGAGCTCTTCGGTAGCGTCGACGAGGCGTCGGGTCAGATACCCTGAATCAGCGGTCTTGAGGGCCGTGTCAGCAGTCCCCTTGCGCCCGCCGTGGGTGCTGATAAAGTACTCGATGACGTTGAGTCCTTCTCGGAAGTTGGAGATGACCGGCATCTCGATGATTCTTCCTGAGGGATCGCTCATGGGGCCGCGCATCCCCGAGAGCTGTTTCACTTGGGTGGCGCTGCCGCGCGCCCCGGAGTTGACGATCATATAGAGGGGATTGAAGGGGTGCTTGGCCAAGTTGGCCATGGTCGCTTTGGCGACTTCGTCGACGGTATTCATCCAGATCTCGATGACTTTGTCCTTGCGCTCCTCTTCGGTCAGCAGCCCGCGCTCATAGCGCTCATTGAGTTTAGCGACGCGCTCGCGGGCCGCCTGGAGAATGCTCTCTTTCTCTTGGGGGATGAGGCAATCCCGCACGGAGATCGTCAACCCGGATCGCGTCGCCCAGGAGAACCCGATCTCCTTCAAGTCATCTAAGAGTTGGACAGTGCGCTCCAAGCCGTGCCTAAAATAACACTCCATGATGAGATCGTTGATCGCATCGGAGTCGAAAGTCTTATTATAATCGCGCAGATCTGGGGGGAAGATGTTGTTGAGCAAGGCCCGTCCCAGGGTCGTCTCTCTGATCTCCCCGTCGATACGGATCTTGATAGGCGTATGCAGGGAGATGATCTTTTCGTGATAGGCGCGCTCAGCCTCAGCGATGCTCGTAAAGTACTTGCCCTTGCCGAGGCCGTTCTCATCGACGATGGAGAGATAATAATACGCAAAGATCGCATCTTGGGTGGGGATGCTCAACGGGCGACCGCTGGCCGGGGAGAGAATATTTTTGGGAGCAAGCATGATCTCGCGTGTCTCTTGGATGGCTTCTTTACTCAAGGGCAGGTGCACGGCCATCATGTCGCCGTCGAAGTCCGCGTTGTACGGGCGGCAGACGAACGGATGGATCTGAATCGCTTCACCGTCGACCAGGACGGGCTCGAACCCTTGAATCCCCAATCGGTGCAGCGTTGGGGCGCGGTTGAGCAAGACCGGATGCTCTTTGACTAATTGCTCTAGGATATCCCAGACCTCGGGCATCTCTCCGGAGAGGGCTTTGTTCTTGACGTCGTCGTAGTTGGAGATGGCGCTGACGCCAAGCCGCGCGAGCACGAAGGGCTTAAAGAGTTCCAAGGCGATCTTCTTGGGCAAGCCGCACTGATTGAGCTTGAGTGTGGGGTTGACGACGATGACCGCGCGTCCAGAGTAATCGACGCGCTTGCCTAATAGATTTCTTCGGAGGCGCCCATGTTTGCCCTGGATGCGCTCGCTCAAAGACTTCAACGGCCGGTTATCGCGCCCCAGAATGGGGTTATCTTTCTTTTCGTTATGGATGAGCGCGTCGACAGCTTCTTGGAGCATGCGGCGCTCATTGCGCAGGATGATCTCCGGCGCGCCCATCTCCATGAGCTTTTTGAGTCTGTTGTTTCTGTTAATAATGCGTCTATACAGATCGTTGAGATCGGTCGTAGCAAACTTGCCGCCCTCAAGCTGCACAATAGGGCGCAGATCCGGGGGCAGGATGGGGATGACATCGAGGACCATATTTTGGGGCTGGTTGCCGCTGCGGCGCACTTGTTGGACGATCTCTAAGCGCTTGAGGAGTCTTTTGCGGCGGCCTTCGGTGGGCTCTTGCGCGATCTGCTGATGCAATTCAGCTTCGAGGGCGGCTAGATCTAAATTAGCTAAGACGCCCTTGATCCCCGCGGCGCCGGTCTCGGCCTCAAACTGCCCCGGATAGAGCTTCTCGTAGGCTTTCTTCTCTAACTCCCACAGGCGATCCCCAACTTTTAAGGGGACATTGGGGTTCTTCACACTGGTGACGAGATAGATTAAGCTGTCCACAGCCTCGGTGACCTTCTTCCCCTTCACGTCAGGGTAGACGCTCTTGAGGAAGTTAAACATCGTCTCGGTGAGATACTCTTCTTTGAGCAAGCGTGCGAGGGTCTGGCCGACTTCGACTTTGGTGCCCGATTGCACGAGCAGCTCGGCGCTGAGAGGCACAGGGAATGCTTTCGTGGCATTCGAGAGCTTAATGAGCTTAATCTCTTCTCCGTTCTCGAGTTTGATCTTTTCAAAGGAGACCTTGCCGTCGCCCTCGGCGCTGATCTCAAAGTCGTTCTCTAGGGCGTAGAGGCGCTCAGCTGTGAATTTCTTCTTCTCTCCCAGGATGCGCAGTTGCGTTCCGTAGATGATGTCGCCCTTGGAAAAATCTGAAGAACTCGACTGAGTGACGATGTACATCTCTTCTTCGAGGGGGGTTGTCTCGTAGTACGCGATCTTTTTGAGGGTAGCACGCTTGATTCCTAACAGTGTGCTCAAGGGCGAGGCGATCCCCTTCAGATACCAAAAATGAACCACGGGGCTGGCGAGCTCCACGTGGGCCATATTAGAGCGGCGCACGTCGGAGCTTGTCACAAGAACCCCGCACTTTTCGCAGGTGATCCCCTCGTACTTGCGCCCACGATATTTCTGACAGGCGCACTCGTAGTCGTTCTCCGGCCCGAAGATCTCTTCGGCAAAAAGGCCGCCGCGCTCGGGCTTGTGGGTTCTATAATTGATCGTCTCCGATTCGGTGACCTCGCCGTGGGACCAGCTCTTGATCTCCTCGGGCGAGGCCAAGCCGATGCGCAATTTGGCAATATCGTCGCCGCTATACACAGTGACCCCCCTTACGTGTTGCAGTGCAATAGTGCTGCGGTGCTGTAGTGTTCACGAGTTCTTTGAGTTCGTAGAAGTCTGCTGCGTTGTACCGTTCTGTGACGGGGAATGATCGCGTTTCCGTCCGTAGTTTGTGGTGTAGAAGCCTGAACCTTTATATTGGATGCCGACGCGGGAGGGGAGGCGGCGCGCTTGTTGAGCTCCGCACTCCTCGCACTCACGCTGATCCGGGCTGTTGAACGAATCTAATACGCTGAAACTATGACCACACGATTCACAGAGATAGCGATACAACGGCATAGGGATCCTCCATGAGAGCAAACACATAGAATTCTGGGAAAGAAAGAGTTCTCACCGGGTCAAACCCATAGACCGCCATCGGTCCGATAAGTATAGCAAAAACTCATCCGTCGTGCAAATGGCGCTTCTATTCCATCTCTTCGGGGAAGAACAGGGCGAGCTCGCGCTGGGCTGACTGAGGGGAGTCAGAGCCGTGAATCAAGTTCTGGGTCAGATCGAGCCCAAAATCCCCCCGAATTGTCCCCGGAGCGGCGTTGAACGGGTTAGTCGCGCCCATCATGGCGCGCATGACGCTGATCGCATTAGGGCCTTCGACGACCATCGCCACAGCAGGGCCACTGGTGACAAAATCTACGAGGTCTTTGAAGAACGGCTTTTCGCGATGTTCGCCGTAGTGCGTCTCCGCGAGCTTTCTGTCAATGCGTATCATCTTCATAGCGACGATATTTAAGTTCTTGGCTTCGATTCTTCGAATAATTTCACCGATGAGCCGTCGTCTGACGGCATCGGGCTTGAGCATGACGAAGGTGCGTTCCATAGGGTGCTCCTTTCAGGGGGTTTATAGAATTAGGCTTGATTGTACACGAATTTGTACGAGGAATCAAAATGGGCTAGAATTCAACTGCGGAGGAAGCGCTATGGCAGCCACTACGAAGAAGATCTCTCTTCCCATGACCTACACAGCTAAGTATACGAAGATCGAATCTGGCTATATGGGGCAATTGGTGGAGTGGCCCGAAGTCATCACAGAGGGGCGTACTCTAGAAGAGTGCCGCGCTTCGCTCCGAGATGCCCTCCATGAGATGATCCAAGCGTACATTCAGCTTGATAAGGAGATCCCTCAGGGCAACTTCACATAGTGCTTGCCCTCAAGCTCTTGCACGACGCCCTGTAATGAGAGCGTCAGCAAGCCCTCGGAGACTTCCCCAACAGAGAGCCCCGTTTGCGAGACGATCTCGTCGAAGTGCCTCGGCTCAAACCCCAGCACTGAAAAGATCTTCTCTTCTAAAGGGGAGAGCGTTGGCTTCTGCGCCGGAGCGGGTCTTTCCCGACGCACTGTAAAGAGCGCCCGTAAGTCTTTAAACTCTTCTAAGATATCTGTGACGCTCTCGACGAGCTTTGCCCCGTCTTTGATGAGCTTATGGCAGCCACGGTGCGACTCACTCAAGATAGACCCTGGTACGGCAAAGACTTCTCTATTGTGCTCTAGCGCCCAGCGCGCTGTGATCAACGCGCCGCTGTCCTCTGGAGCTTCGACGACGAGCACGCCGCGACTGAGCCCGCTGATGATTCGGTTTCTCTGAGGGAAGGTCCATCTCTCAGGGGCGACTTCGGGAGCGAACTCCGTCATGGCGCACCCATTCGAGATGATCTCTTCTAGAAGTCTTTGGTTGCTCTGAGGGTAGAGTCGGGCGAAGCCGCTCCCGATCACGGCAATGGTGCGGGCATTGGCTTTGAGCGCGCCACGATGGGCTGCGGTGTCAATGCCCTCGGCCAGCCCACTCACGATCGTGAACCCTAAGCGACCGAGCTCTCCAGCAAACTGCTGGGCGATGCGCTTCCCGTCGGACGTTGCCCGCCGTGTGCCCACAATCGCGACAGCTAATTTGTCTTTCTCGATATACTCCCCACGAAGATAGAGCACTGGTGGGGGATCGGGGATCGCCCGCAGGGGCTCAGGGTATTGTGCGTCGTCGAGCGCGATCACCGTTAGGCCCAACTGCGCGATTTGCTCCAATGCCCTGTCTATGTTGACTTTTTCGCGATGGGCACAGAAGGTCTGGGCCGATTCGGCGAAGCCGGGAATCTCTTTCAGTCTTGATAGGGGCGCTTCCCAGATCTCTTGAGTGTTAGAAAAATTCTCTAACAGAATATGAAACTTTCGTGGGCTTAAGTTAGGAATGAGCGTGAGTGCGATCCAGTAGCGTTTGGCTTCGAGAGCGTCCATATTTTTAGGGGCTTAGGGGCTGACACCTTCACCCAGGCCCGGCTTCTCCTTGCCCCAGGCTTTCAGTCGCAGCTGATAGAGCTTCTTGGTGTCGTGATCAGCGACTAATAAGCGTCCGTAGCCTTGGCTGCCCGAATCCCACGCGAGCGCGATAGGGTATGACCCGCCCTCAGGAGCGGCCATCGTCCCCAGGACGCGCCCATTCTCTGGAGAGATCCGCCGAATCCCGTAGTGCATATCTGAGACCCACAAGGCGATGCCGTCCCATGCCAACCCCACGGGCCTGGGGAAGATCTCCAGGTCGAGCTTGATCTCTTTCACCGTGCGGCCATCGGTGGGATCGAGCGCGTAGAGTACAGAATCTATCTCATCAATGGCCCAGAGCAATCTCCCATCCCAGGCCAAATCGGCGGGGATGGTGCCGGGGTACTCCCACTTCGAGAGAATTTCAAAATTCTCTGAAGAGAGTTGGTATATCGTCATCGTGGCGCCGTCGGCAAGCCAAAAATCCTTTCCGTCCCATTCGATCCCCGCAGGCCATTGAATCTCTTTGGGGAGATTATGCTGTGACCAACTAGCGCCCGATTCCGAAAGCCCCAGTTGGGAGTAGAGCACTCTGTTCTTCGAATCGACGATCCAGAGTCGCGCGCCGTCCCAGGTCATCCCAGAGATATTGTTCCCAGGGAGCACCATCACGCTCTCTAAGCCAGATTCACCCTGCACCGTGATAAAGAGACTATACGCGTTGCTGACCTCGCCGCGGTCGTCGGTCACGCGGAGCATCACTTCGTACTGGCCGGGTTCATAGTAGACGTGGGTGACTGTGGCGCCATGTGGGGCAGGGGCTTCGTGCCAGATGCCGTCGCCAAAGTCCCAATCGTAACTGGCAATCTTGCCCTGGCGGGCCCTGGAGGCGCTCGCGTCGAAATCTATCGGCTCGCCGACTTTTATCATTTGCGACGAGACGACGAACTCCGCAATGGGGGGATTAATACTGATAGGGCGCTGCGCCCAGCCCAACGAAAAGAGCCATGCTCCAGCTATCATGGTGCACGCGATAGCGCTCACGACGCTGTAACGAAAGACTCTTCCGTTGAGTAATGCTCGGATCTGTGGGCTTTGCGGCCATAAGAACAGTGTGCCCACAGCTAAGGCCGCTGCCCCAAGCAGATAGACAGTCGCTACGGGATTGATCGGCAAAATATAGAAATACCCGAAGATCGCGCTGAGCACGCCAGCAGCGCTATAGAAGAGCGGCGCGAGCGCTTCCGTAAGAGTGACAGCGCGCTCACGCACCGCGCGCATGAGAAAATATCCCGATAGCTCCAGAGCAAGGAGTGCTAAGACAAAAAAGACACCCGTCAGTATCTTATGCTTGAGCACGAGCTGCACGAAGTTCATCCATGGGAAGAGCAAGCCCCCTAAAAGAGCCAGCCCCGCGAGCAGAGCCAAGCCGTGTAAGCGCAGCCGGCCAAGATCAAGTGCGTGTTGAGCGCTGGTCATTATGACCTCTCTCCTAGCCCCTCCCCGGCGCGGGGAGGGGAACCTTCCCCCTTCCCCTGTGGGGAAGGGGGCCAAGGGGTTAGGTTTGCGCCCGGTGCGACTTGAACGCACGACCTGCGGTTTAGGAAACCGCCGCTCTGTCCAACTGAGCTACGGGCGCGAGCTTCACTCGACCTTCATTTAAAACAAAAAGAGCGTGCCCCGTCAAGGACAGGGTTCTCCCAAAATCTGGGCATAGAGCCGGCGGGCCGCATCTTGCTCAGCGGCTTTTTTACTGCGCCCCTTCCCTAACGCCGAAAGACCGTTCACTTCCACTTGCACCGTAAACTCTTTACAATGATCTTCCCCCTCGCTGCTCACGAGGGTATAGACGGGCTTCTGATGCTGCTCTTGCGCCCACTCTTGCAGGAGCGTCTTATAATCTTGACGATGGCGCCCTTCAGCAACGCGCATGATCTCTGGTTGCAACAGTTGGAGGACTACCTGGGCAGCACGCTCGTACCCGTAATGCGCAAAGACCAACCCCATCAGCGCTTCCAGCGCATCGCCTAAGAGTTTAGAATTCGAGCGTCCGCCGGATTCTTCTTCCCCGCGCCCTAGCAGTAAGCACTGATCTAAGTGTAATTCACGCGCTTTTTCGGCTAACACTGAGCCGCTCACGACGACAGATTTGATCTTCGTCAACTCGCCTTCGGTTCGGTCTTGATAATTCTTAAAGAGATATTCAGCGACAGCCAGCTCGATGACCGCGTCGCCTAAAAATTCGAGACGCTCGTTAGATTCCAAGCCCGGGGGCTGCTCGTTCACGTAAGAACTGTGACGGAAGGGGCGCTCTAGCTCCTCCAGAGGGAGCTCGCTCAGCCCTAAACGCTCACGCAAACGTTCCAGCTCGGTCACGTGCGCGTGCGGCTATGCGGAAGTCCTGTAGAGGCTCTACAGAGCTTGCGCCCAGCAGCACGACTTCACCTCACTGTGTATGGCTGGGGCGGGAGGATTCGAACCTCCATTCACGGCTCCAAAGGCCGGCGTGCTACCGTTGCACCACACCCCAAGGGCGATATAATCATACAAGTCTGACCGAAAACTTGCAACTCTCTTGAGGGCTGCTATAATCAGCCTACAGAGGTGATCGGATGTTCTACATTGATGCGTACTTTCTGGTCTTGATTATCCCAGCGTTGGCATTTTCGCTCTACGCGCAATATCGTGTCTGGTCGACGTATAATCAATATTCTAAAGAACGCTCGGCATCGGGGTTGACGGCGGCGCAAGCGGCGCGACGGCTCTTGGATCGTGCTGGGCTGTATGACGTCAAGATTGAAGCCGTCCCTGGACAGTTAACAGATCACTATGATCCGCGCACGAAGACGCTGCGGCTCTCAGCGCCGGAGAGCCGTTCTGTAGCAGCTATCGGTGTAGCGGCGCACGAGGCCGGCCACGCCTTGCAAGATGCGCACGGCTACGCTCCACTCGTGGTGCGCAACGCCGTAGTGCCGGTGGCGAGCTTCGGGAGCATGTTGGCCTTTCCGCTCTTTTTCTTAGGGCTGATAGCGCAGATGCCGCCTCTGATATGGGCAGGGATCTTGTTCTTTACGGGGGTGGTCTTCTTCACGCTCATCACGCTGCCCGTGGAGTTTGACGCCAGCCGGCGCGCTGTGCAGGTGCTTCAAGAGAGCGGGACGATCGTCGAAAGATCCGAACTGAAAGCGGTGCAAAAAGTCTTAAACGCTGCCGCGCTCACGTACGTCGCTGCCGCAGCGATGGCCGTCTTGCAGCTCATCCGATTGCTCTTGATCGCGCGCAGCTCCCAGAGATAGATGAAGCTTGCGCCTTCGTTGCTCGCTGCGGATTTTGGGAGGCTGCTCGAGCAAGCCCAAGCTGTCGCTGATCTCTCAGATTATCTGCACTGGGACGTGATGGATGGGCACTTCGTGCCCAACTTGACGTTTGGCCCTGTCGTCGTCAACGCGCTACGCGACAGGGTTTCTGTCCCCTTCGATATTCACTTGATGATCACTGACCCGCAGCAGTACGCGCCGCAATTTCGAGTCCGTTCTGGTGATCTCATCTCGTTTCACGTGGAAGCCGTGTCTGATCCCATCGCAGTGATCGAGACGATTCATAAGACGGGCGCGCGGGCGGGGATCGCCCTGCGGCCCAAGACGTCTCTCCGTGCTGTCGAGCAGTTCTTAGATCAGCTAGATTTTTTGTTGATCATGAGCGTGGAGCCGGGGTTTGCTGGCCAGAGCTTTATCGCCGAGACGCTCGAAAAGATTCGCCACGCTAAAGAGCTGATTCAGCGAAAGAATCTGCGCGTCGAGATCGAGGTAGACGGGGGCGTGAACGCCCAGAATATTCGGGAGATCGCGCGGGCCGGGGCGGATATTCTCGTCGCCGCCAGCGCAGTCTTTGGCCAGAAAGATCCGCGTGCAGCGCTTGCCCAGCTGCGTGCTCTCGCTACTTCTTCTTAAAGTCTGCGGGCCATTTGAAGTCCGCAGGGCACAAATCTCCCCCAGCGTTGGCGCTTATAGAGTTATTGCTTCCCGAGACTTGCGCGTCCACGGCCCACCCTTGGGCTTTGGAGATGGCCCACACGCCGCAGCCGCGATTGTTTGTGATAGTATTAGTGCTGATCTCAGCCCTGTCGAGCACGGCGATCCCGACCCCGTTGGCAGTAATGACGCTGTTCTGAATCGTGGCCTTCCCGTCAGCAACGAGAACCCCGCCCCAGACATTCTCTTTGACCGTCACTTGATCAAGCATGACTTCAGCATTCTTGCCGATGGTGATAACGCCCCGGTCACCGCCGGTGATCGTCAAGGGCTTGCCCGACTCACCAAGCAGGAGCACTTTCCCGTTGGTGACAGCGACAACAGGGAGGTGCGGGGTCGCTGAAGTGAGCGTCGCCCCTGGGCCGCGCAGTGTCAAGCTCTTCGTGATATAGAAGAAGTTCTCTTTACACATTCCGGCGACTGTGATTACTGTTTCAGGTGCGGCTCTATCAATCGCTTTCTGTAGGCTCTCTTTAGCGCAGTCTACGCTGATAGTTTGAGGCTGCTGCGCCTCACCAAGCCCTAAGCCTCCTACAAAGACTAACCCAACGACTTCGACCATCAGTAGACTACACCGACGCATACGAATCTCCTCCTTTCTCTGAGTGCTTATGCTGTGTAGTGATCTCTCTGCGCAAGAAGCCCAACAAGCCCCAGCTCGCCAGTGGCGCAAGCCAGTCCCCACTAGCAATCAGCGTATATGCCCAGCGCATCCCAACACTAATACTCCCGCTCCGAAACATCGCCTCCCAGATCGCGATCAGCCCCCACAAAGCTATGAGGTGAAAGCCGAGCAGCACGAGCGCTCCCAAGCCCAGCCGTGCAAGCCGCCGTCGCCACGGCAGGGGCGTCGCGAGAAAGAGCGCGATCATCAAGCCCAGCCCGCTGAAGCTCGTCGCGTTGCGCTCGACCGCAGGCTTCTGATAATAGTTCTTGAAATAGACATAGATGCTGCCGTCGGGCTGCAGGCGCAGCGTGAAGTCCGAGCTGACAAACGGCCGAACAAACCCGATCTGCAGCCCGCTGTAGAAGGGTAAGATCACCGGAGCGAGCAGCGCAAAGATGAGCACAAGCGCGAAGACTTTAGCGGCGAAGGGGAGCCAGCTGCGCATCGGGCCTCCTCCTCTCAATCTTATAAGTGTGTAGAACCAAGCCCAGACACCACAAAGTGGGCACGAGCATATCTCCGAGAGCGGTGACCAAGAAGAGCCGTTGCGCTATAAACTTCCAGAACCAATGAGAAGCTAACAAGACCCCGGCTTGACAGAGAAAATTGAGCCAATGGACAACGGCTAAGCTACTCAAGCCCAGCAGAGTGAGCCGCGCCCGTGCTCTTCGGGAGGGGATCGGCGCGGCCCAGATCAGGGCGAGCAGGAGCGGGATCCCATACAGCGACGTGATCTCTGTGGAGACTCGTGTGTTGTGCGACAGCACGGTGAGCACGATCTCGTGGTCGTGCAGGGAGAGCATAGGAGGATACCCTAATACAGTGAAGGTGCTGTTGCCGATGCCGACCAAGATGCCCGCATAAAAGAGCGCGAGCCAGTACCAGATCAGTGAAAAAATCAGGAGCAGGGCGAAGAATCTTCCAAAGAACTTCAGCAGCGAGCGTGGGGAGAATCTCATGGGCGCGTCTCCTGTGGTTTTCGCTGGGCTGTGTGGGCAACGGGCTTGGGGAGCCACGAGCGCCAGGTGAGCAGGGCCCAAAGTAAGATGGGGAAGATGAGATTCCCGGCCATGAGAAGATTTAACAGCCAATAAGCAAAGCTCTGTTTATCGATACCAAAGTAAAACTTATAGGCAATCCCGATCAAAAGGGCTATTTCTACAATATGTAAAAGAACTTGAATCCCCAGCGCCAGCAGCAAGCGCCGCATACGTTGGACGAGAGGCATGATCGAAGTAGCGAAAAATAGGGCGAAAAGCAAGCCGAATTCGTTTAAACTGCTTAAGCTCTTTCGTACTATAGCTGTGCCCTTATAATCATAGACGATGATCTCATGTGGTGTGACCCGCAGAGTTGTCTCATTAGTCACGAACGGTTGTAACGAGAATATGAGAAGCTGAGCATAGCTGCCGGCTAGGTGAGGCCATATTACCATGCTCCACCCTATCAGCATTAAGGTTCCTATTGCTGTTGATAGTAGAAAAGCACGGATAGCGTTCATGTCTTAATATCTTGGCTCAGGAGTTCTAGCCAATAGCGCCACGTCAGGGTGACCCAGATGGCCACAGCGAAGAGCTGTCCTCCTGTGCCAAATATGCCCTCCACCACGTTACATCCAATATTGTCTGGATCGTAATGCACGCAGATCTCAGCACGAGTTAAAGCAATGGCCGAGAGCGCATGGACTCCTAGCAATAAGGCCATTCCCCATCCCAACAGTTTCAAGCGTTGCTGAAACGGCCCGGGGGTAGCAAGTACCAATGCTGGCAGCAAAGCAAGGTTGAGATAGATCAAACTGAGATAAGCCCCTTCCAGGGTGAATAGTGGGCGTTTCTCAGGCAAGCGATAGACCACCCAGCTATGGTCGGCGGTGACCTGAATGTACAGTGGCAGCGAGGAATGAGCAAGAACTACATTGGCCAAGCTGAGTGCCAAGCCATTATAAATGGGCAATAATACAGGGTAGAGAAGCAGAAAGCCTACGAAGAAGACAATGAACTGGGCAATAAATGCTAAGAGCCTCCGCGCGCTACGCCTCATGTCTGATACCCCTTCTCGATCGCTCGGATGCCCCACAGGGAAAGCTCACGCATGTTGCACCTGCCCACGATGCACAAACAGCTCCACCCAGATCAGCCAGAACAACACAGCAAAGAAGATAATGAGCGACTGCCACACTAATAGATGCGCCGTCTCGAAGACGCTGGGGAACCAATACCCAATGTAGAACAGCGTCACGAGCCGGATCAGATTCACAAAGAGAATGGCGGGCACGCCCAGCAGAATCCCCCAGAGCTTCTTCTTCCATCCCGACGGATACGCAATCACAGCCGCCAAGAAGATCATGATCGGGAAGATCGCGGTGCACTCAGTGATGATCTCGGCTGAGAAAATTTTTGATGTGACGACAGTGCCGACTGTTTGTCCTCCGGCGCCCAGGAGCCAGAGTGCTCCCGCGAGCATACTGGCTGTGGCCTGGTTGAGCCAGGCGTCAAAATTTGTATAGAGATTCAAGAAGAGCAAGAGCGTGGTGAAGACCCCGATCATCAGGGCGAAGACGGCCCATGCGCGGATGATCAGCTTATTGCGCTGCCAGAAATTTTGGATGCGCGTCACGGTGGACGTCACGAGAGCATCGAACTTCTGCTCGAAGGCCGTCTGTTCTCTATGTGCGTGCTTGTGCTTCTTGCGTGCCATAGGACCTCCTTCTTAGCTGGGAGTTTGAATCACGGAAGGCGCGGAGCAGCACAGAAAGCACCGAAGAGCCCTCTTCCGTGTCCTCCGCTCCCTTCCGTGCCTTCCGTGATTCAGTGAGAAGCCCCCGCTCGTGGTGGGCGAGCGGGGGCTTCGTGTGTGCCAGGGTCTGTGAGCCGATCCGTCCTATGGCGCGGCGGGGCGCAGGGCCGGGCGGCGACGATAGAGCATATAGCCCATGCCGCCGGCCAGCAGCACCGCCAGCGCGATCAAGCCCCACTCAGTGAGCGTGGGAAGAGAGAGTATTTCGAAGTTGAGGCCGTTCACTGGGTTAGGGAGTCTTGCGCCCACTTGCAAGTTTAGCGGTTGCAACGGTTGCCCTTGCACTCCTATTGCTATATTATTGTTAACTGTAAGGCGAAATTGATCATCAGCCACCCTGGTTGCTCGGCCGCCAGAGTTATTGACGATTAACTGTACAACTTGCGCTGCTGTGGCTCCCCCGGGAATCGGTACTCCTTGTGGGAATTGTTGGAACAGGTTTTGGTTATCAACCTGAATCTGAAGGTTGAATTGTGCAGTTGCTTGGCCTGTAACTCTAATGGTTACGTTAAATGCCAGCGCCGGCACTCCTACCAACGCCACTGCCAACCCGATGATCGCTAGAACTTTGATCGTGCGCACGAGAATCTACCTCCTTCTCTCGCGAGAGATTGATTAGGTTTTGAGCGAAGCATCTACAAATCTTGATAGGACTCCCACCAATCACCTCCCTTCGTCATTACTTAAGGTGATCAACTTCGCTCGGATTATAGCATAAAAAAGACGGAAAGTGACGTTAATTTGGAACAATTGTCTAAAAGAGATCAATTGTCTAAAACGGAACAATTGGAGGGAAAATCTAGAATGCTTCGCGGCTTTGCTGCCGTAACGCTTCCTTGTCCCGCACCCAAAAGCCCCGCGAACTACAGATGAGCCACCTCTTGCTCGTGAACTCCTCCAGAGCTTGCCACACCCGCGCCCGCGAAGCCCCGCAGAGCTGCGCCTGTTGCGCCTGAGTCAAATGAATCTCGACGAAGGTCTCCCCTGTGCGCGCGTCCCACTCCCCAAACCGCTCCGCCAAATCTAATAATTGCCAGGCCACCCGCGCCCGCACGCTCCCCCGCGCCAACACCAACTGCCACTCGTGCTGCTGCTGCAGCTTCTTCCGCATATAGCTCAGAAAGCGCTCTTCCACGGTAGGAATAAGCAATAACTCCAGCCACTGCTCCCGCTTGAGCCAATGCCCTCGAACCTCCCCTAAAGCCCGGAGTTGCCCCTGGCCCTTCCCTTCGCATTCCCAGATCTCCCCAGGCCCCAAGATCTCTAAACAGCCCTTCCCCTCCAGCCCCCATGTCCAGCTCACTGGCCCACGACAGATTATAAAGAGATCCCTCTTGGGGCTGATCTGCTCTCCTTGATGGTAGGAGCAACTCGTCTGTAGGTTGGTAGGTGTTATACCCTCCAGCAAGCAGCCCTTGGCACATCTCTCAGTGGCCCCAGTCATTAATTCCCTCCCGCCCTGGGCTTTTTATTATAAGCGTCTGTGCAGGGTATCTGACAGTTTGCCCACCAAACGCGCGGAAAGATCGCAAATCTTGGGCAGGGCAGGGGGCTTGACACCCTTGTCTTTGTGGGGAGAAAGACATACAATAAGGCGATGAGCCAGCTCTTCCGCGCCAAGAAGCAGCGCCCGCCCCTAGCCGAACGGATGCGCCCGCAGAGCTTAGACGAATTTGTGGGCCAAGAAGACCTAGTCGGCCCCGGCAAGCCCTTACGCAAGATGATCGAGCAGAACGAGATTCGCTCGTTGGTCTTGTGGGGGCCGCCGGGGACGGGAAAAACTACGTTGGGCTGGATCATCGCGCGCTCGTGCGGCGCAGACTTTCTAGCGTTCAGCGCGACGCGCTCGTCTATAAAAGAGATTCAGAGCGCGATGGAGCGCTCAAGACAGAAATTTCAGGGCTACGGGGCGCGCGATCTCATCTTCGTTGACGAGCTCCATCGCTTCAATAAAGCCCAACAAGCCGTCTTCTTGCCCTACGTCGAAGAGGGGTCTATTCTCTTAGTCGGCGCGACAACGGAGAACCCGTCGTTTGAGATCATTGCGCCGTTGCTGTCGCGCTCGCAAGTCTTTGTTTTGCAGCCCCTCAGCTCTGAAGATATTAAAAAGATACTGAGACGTGCTCTTGCGGATCGCGAGCGCGGCCTGGGCGCGCGCAATCTCAAACTCTCCCCCGACGCCGAAGAGTTTATCGCGCAATACTGCGACGGCGACGCGCGACGCGCTTTGAATCTGTTGGAGCTTGCCGCCGAGACGACCAAAGAGCTCATTGATTTAAAGACGGTGCAAGACGTAGCGCAGCGCAAGCTCCCCATCTATGATAAATCCGGAGAAGAGCACTATAATCTCATAAGCGCGCTGCACAAGAGCGTGCGGAATTCCGATCCTGACGCGGCTTTGTATTGGCTGGCGCGGATGCTCGCCGGCGGCGAGGACCCGCTCTACATCGCGCGCAGACTCATACGCATGGCCGTCGAAGATATTGGGCTCGCTGACCCACAAGCGCTCTCGGTCGCTGTTGCAGCCAAAGACGCGTATGATTTCTTAGGCTCGCCGGAGGGCGAGCTGGCCCTGGCTGAGACGGTTATTTATCTGGCGACCGCGCCCAAGAGCAACTCTGTGTATCAAGCGTTCGGCGAAGCCCAGCACGATGTAGAGACGACGCGCAACGAGCCGGTCCCGTTGCACTTACGGAACCCGGTCACGCAGCTCATGAGGGAGGTGGGCTACGGCAGGGGCTATCAGTACGCGCACAGTCTGCCGGAGGGCGTCGCGCCGCTGGAGTGTCTCCCAGAGAGTCTGCGAAGCAGGACATACTATCATCCCAAAGATTCTGGCTACGAGCGCGAGATCAAGCAGCGACTAGAGCGCTGGAGGGAACTGCGGGCACGGGCGCTTGAATCACGGAAGGCACAGAGAAGCACGGAAGGCACTGAAGAAGATCTTAAGAGGTGAAGCGATGCTTTCGACGTTCTCGATTGTCGCGTGCGATCTCAAAGCGGAGGAGTGGGGCGTGGCAGTGCAGTCGAAGTTTTTAGCTGTAGGCTCCATTGTGCCCTGGGCGGAAGCGAACGTCGGCGCGATTGCCACGCAAGCCTACGCGAACACAAGCTATGGCCCGCGAGGCTTAGCAATGCTCAAGCTGGGCTTCTCGGCTGAGGAAACGCTGAAAAAGCTCTTAGAGACCGACGAAGGGCGCGAGCATCGTCAAGTGGGGATCGTCGACGCTCAAGGGCGCGCGGCAGCGTTCACGGGAAAGGAATGCTATCCGTGGGCCGGGCACATCGTGGGCAAAAATTTTTCGGTTCAGGGCAATATCTTAGTGGGCCAAGAGACAGTCGAGGCGATGGCGGAGGCGTTCGAGAGGACGCGTGGCCCGCTCTGGAAAAGATTATTAGAAGCTCTGCGTGCGGGGCAACGCGCCGGCGGCGACCGCCGCGGCCAGCAGTCGGCAGCCATCGTCGTCGTGAAAGAGAAGAGCGGCTACGGGGAATTCACTGATCGAATGATTGACTTAAGAGTTGACGACCACCCACAGCCGATTGAGGAACTCGCGCGGCTTTTAGATCTGCACGAGCTGTACTTTGGCCAGACAAAGAAGCGTATCAAGCTTGACACGACGGCGACGAAGCGTGTCCAGACGATGCTCAAAGCATTGGGGTACTATAAAGGCACGGTGCACGGCAAACTCGACAAGGCAACGCGCCAGGCGCTCATAGACTTCCACAATACAGAGAATCTTGAGATGCGCTTGCAGAAAGATCCACAGTTTCTCGACGCACGGGTCTTAAAGTTTTTGCAAGAGAAGTTTACGAGCTAGCGATTTGCATCTTTCTGGCTTCCTCAGTATAGTGAGTCTCAACTCAGACGCGAGGGATCAGCGTGCGCCTGTGGTTGGGACTGAAGATAGCAGTGTTCGCGGCTCTAGCAATCTTGGTCGGCTTAGGAGTCTTTACGTTCATCTATGCGCGTGGAGGCTCGTACTTCTCCGACACCCCACAAGCGTGTGTCAACTGTCATATCATGAACGACGTTTATAACTCCTGGTCGCGTTCCAGCCATCAAGCTGTGGCGACATGCAACGCCTGTCACGTTCCCCACGATTTCTTTGGGAAATGGCTCTCCAAGGCACGCAACGGATTCAATCACTCTGTGGCGTTCACGCTGCAGAGTTTCCCAGAGCCGATCCGCATCAGCGTAGCCAACCAGCAGATCCTGCAAGCGAATTGTATTGACTGTCATAGCGTGATCGTGAGTGAGATCGTGCACCAAGCCAATCTTGATCGCGCGTGCTTCACGTGCCATCGCGGGGTGGGGCACGGACCGTGAGATAGTTCAGGGTTCACAGACAGTTTAAAAGCTCACAAGAGAGCGTAAGGAGGTAGTAATGAGACGGATCGTGCTTTGGGCGATGCTCTTTATTGTAATCGTGGGCGTGACAGCAGCGGTGACGGCTCTTTTAGTGAACATCATGGAGCGCAAGCGCGAGGCTGAAGAAGCCTCACGGCGCTTGATCGAGATTGCCACGAGCGAGCCAGATCCGTCGGTGTGGGGACAGAACTGGCCCAGACAGTACGCGGGCTATTTGAGAACACAAGAATCGAAAGAGCGCACCAAGTACGGCGGCTCGGTGCCCTATCAGAAAGTCGAAGAGAACCCGAGACTGAAGCGACTCTTTGCGGGAAATCCCTTCTCGATAGACTACAAAGAGGAGCGTGGCCACTGGTGGTCTTTTGTTGATGTCAAGGAGACCAAACGCGAGCCTAAAGCCGGTGCGTGTATGACGTGCAAGAGCGGTAACGTCCCACAGTTCTTAGAAGAAGCGGGCAGCCCTGCTCAATTCTACGTGACGCCCTTTGCTGAGTGGGCAGCGAAAGCGCAGCATGGCATCTCATGCGTAGACTGTCATGATGCTAAGACGATGAATCTGCGCATCTCGCGCCCAGCTTTTTTAGAAGCGATGCAGCGTCGGGGAATAGATATCTCCAAGGCGACGCGGCAAGAGATGCGCACGTTCGTCTGTGCCCAGTGCCATGTCGAATACTACTTCCGGGGTGAAGGAAAGTATCTCGTCTTCCCCTGGGACAGAGGCTTTACTATAGACGACATCGAACGCTTCTACGACGAGTACAGCTTTGTCGACTTTGTGCATGCTGAGTCCGGCGCGCCACTGCTCAAGATGCAGCACCCCGAATTTGAACTGTTTACAACGGGGATTCATTATCAAGCCAGGGTCTCATGTGCCGACTGTCATATGCCTTACAAGCGCGAGGGTGCTATCAAAATTAGCGATCATTGGGTGCGCAGCCCGCTCTTGAATATTGCCGGCTCGTGCATGACCTGCCATCGGGCTTCGGAGCAAGAGTTGCGCGAGCGTGTCGAGCGCATACAAGATCGAACGCACAATCTGATGGTACGTGCCGAAGAAGCGATTATTGCTGCTATTGATGCGATCAAAGCCGCCAAGGAAGCTGGGGCCAGCGATGAAGCGTTACAAGAAGCACGTCTCTTACACAGGAGAGCGCAGATGCGCTGGGACTTCATCTCCGCTGAGAACAGTATGGGCTTTCACAGCCCCCAGGAAGCTGCAAGGATCTTGGGTGAAGCTATAGATTACGCACGGCAGGCGGAGCTGGCAGCGCTGCGGGCCAGGCTGGCTCAGCCCACGAAGTAGAAGAATTTCTCGCTTCCAGTCTGAAAACTTGACAAACTCGGCCCCCTCTGCTATAATACAGTTAGCAGACTAGAGTCAAGTCTGCTAATTTCGAGAAAAGTAAGAATAGAAGAGCAAAGGAGGTGGGTCACATGACCAGACTGCCGGAACTCTGGAGGGAACCCTTCGCGCTCTCGACGCGGCTGAGCCGCCTGATGGACGAACTGTTTGCCGACTTCGACCGCAGCTTGTTCTTCGACTGGACGCCCTTCGAGACCTTCGGGCGGACCGATATCTATGAGAAAGACGGAAAGCTCGTCTACGAGACCGAGCTGCCCGGGGTCAAGAAGAGCGACATCGAGATCAAGGTCGAAGACGGCCGGCTCGTCATCAGCGGCGAGGTCAAGCGCGATGAGCGCATCGAGCGGGAGAACTACTTCCGCATCGGCCGTCACTACGGGAAGTTCCAGCGGGTCTTCCCGCTCCCCGAACAGGCCGACGATCCCAAGAAGATCAAGGCCAGCTTCGAGGACGGGATTTTGAAGGTGACGGTTCCGCTGCGGGAGTCGCTCAAAGAGAAAGAGAAGCCCATCGAGATCAAGGTCGAGTGAGCGGGGAAGGCCCTCACCCCGGCCTTGGCGGCCACCCCTCTCCCCTTGGAGGGGGTAGGGGCAGGTCTCAGACCTGCCCCTACAGGGGTGAGGGCCTCTGTGTTAAAATCTCTCCCAATTTATCGGCTCGGTGAAATCGGGCAAGCCCTCTGCTGTCAGCGGGACTTCTGCTCGTTCTACAGGGATGACCGGATACCCAGACCCTAAACGATAGATATACGTATAGGGCTTCTCGTCTTTGTAGTGCAAGAAGACTTGAGCCATTAACTTTGCTTTTTCTAAGAGAATGGGCTTTCCCGCGTCGCGCCGCGCCATCCCTAGATCAAAGAGATCTTTTGTATTGAGAATATAGGCCGAGAACGTCACAGCGAAGTCTTCGTACTCGTTGGTCATAGCGTAATTGGGCGGGCCGCCGAAGGGCTCGCGCACGTAATTGGCCATATCGGATCCGGATTGTCTGTGAAGCGAGTTCCACTCGCGCTTGAGCGATGCGCCCAGTTTAATGAAGTGCACAAAGTGCGCCAGCTCGTGATAGAAGACCCCCGTAAAACGCCGCCCCGGCGTCATGCGGTACATCTCAATGGTGCGCTCGGCATAGAGAAAGCGCCCTTCAACTTCATCAGATGGGGGCAAGAACTTGATCTTGCGCAGTCCTTCGGTGAGGCGCATGCTCAGCGAACGCAGCGCCCGCCACATCTGGTCGCAGTGATGGTCTTCGAGCTCGCCCGCTTCTTCTTCATAAGAGATATAAATGCTCAGCTCTGCAGCGATCTCGACGCAGAACGCCTTGGGGAACGTGATATTGAGCTCGACGGTGAGCGCGACGCTGTTCGTATGCAAGAGCACGACACGCCAGGGCTGATTGAGATTTTCAGCGTCGGCCTCGGCGAGCAGATCGAAAGAGCTATGGGCCATCGTGAGCGCGATGGGCTGGTCTTGGGTGGGCTTGTAGAGCTGTGCTGAAGCCCATAACTCTAAGGGTCTCAGCTCAAAGTGCACACGCACTGGGCCGGGTGCTGTGGGCACGAACGTGACTTCATAGAGTTCCCCAGGCGCGACGGTTGCTCTGTACGCGCCCGTCACGGTCGCGTGCGCCGTGACCGCAAGTGTGAGGAGCATAAGAGAGATCAGAGCAAAAATCTTTGTGCGCATCGTGGACACCGTCCTTGAGAAAAGCTTTCGAGGGATATTGTAGCACACAGAGTGAGGGAACTGACAGCTCACGAAGAGAGGGTGGGGGAAGACCCCCTAGACGGTTGGGAGCCAGATTTCTAGGGGGCTCTTCCCCCCGACTGCCGGACGTTGAACGAGTCTGGGCCAGCCCTTCCCTTAGAGAATCTCGAGAATCTGATAACGCAGCTCGCCGATGGGCGCGTGAACAGTGATAGACTCACCGAGCTGACGCCCCAGTAAAGCTCGTCCCAGCGGGGACTCTGTCGAGATGCGGTCCCCTTCAGGATCTGCTTCACCGGGGCTGACGAGCGTGAGCTGGTGCGCACGGCGCGAACGTGTTTCTATGACCGTGACCCGGCAGCCCAGTTCCACCCTGTCCCGATTCTGGGCGCGCGGGCGAGCGTTCACACGCGAGGCAGTCATTTGTTGCACGGTCTCCAGCCTCCTTCCGCGCATGTTTCTAAAAAGCTGCGCATCTGCGCAGTTGCACAAATATAGCTTATATATTATAATGCTAAACGCGCCCTTTGTCAAGGGATGGAGATCACAAGGAGCCAAAGATGATCTACACGCAGTATATTTATCTCTTTAAGTGTCTGTCGCACCGGTCGCGGCTGCGGCTGATGGAGCTGTTAGCAGCGCACGGGGAGATGACCGTCTCGCAGATTGTCGAGGCGTTTCAGGGCGAAGATATAGAAGATCGCGATCCCAGCACGATCTCGCGCAATCTCACGATTTTACGACAACAGGGCTTTGTGACTCCGCGCCGCGAGGGCCAGACGAAATATTATTCACTGAACGTTGCCAAGATCGAAGAAGCGTTTGGGAGCTTTCTCCAGTTCTTACGTACGGCCAAGACCCGCCTAAAGTAGCCCCCTATTTGACTGCCCGGGAGCCTCTCCCGTATGATACGTCTACGAAAGCTCCAACGTTGGGAAAGGGGGAAACGGGAACTTATGCGATGTATCGCGATCACTAACCAGAAGGGCGGCTCCGGTAAGACGACGACCGCCGTCAACTTGGCTGCAGCGCTGG
>CALLJK010000024.1 GCA_938091745.1 Candidatus Bipolaricaulota bacterium | reverse complement strand
TGGGTCGTGCCGACTTCGTGCTGACAGCTTCAAAGCTATCAATCGTCACTCGTTGCTCCAGCACACCCCTTACGCTATAATGAAAAGCCAGCGCTATGACTATCCTCATTAGAGATTGCACAGTGATCACTATGGGTGACCCCTTCGTGCGTCACGGGGTCTCCATCGCCATCGAGGACGGCAAGATCACGAAGATCAGCGAGAACCCAAAAGACTTCGAGGGCCAACGCTTTGACTCCGTACTTGACGGCAAAGACAAGCTTGCGCTTCCCGGCTTCGTCAACGCCCATACCCACTTAGCAATGGTCTTGCTCCGGGGCTATTCTGATGACAGAAATCTTCAAGAGTGGCTCGAACAAGACATCTGGCCCGCCGAGAGAAAATTAACAGAAGAAGACGTCTACTGGGCGTCGCTAATGGGGATCGCTGAGATGGTTCGCTCCGGCACGACGGCGTTTTCAGATATGTATTTTTTCATGGACGCCGTCGCCCAAGCTGTTAAAGAATCAGGGATGCGCGCGTTACTCTCATATGGGATCATCGCGCCCCAGCCGGGAGAGAAGGCCCAGCGCGAACTCTCGATCACCGAAAAATTCCTCAAAGATTGGCACAATACTGCCGAGGGGCGCATCCGAGTTGCCGTCGGCCCCCACGCGCCCTACACGTGTTGTGATGAAGTCTGGCGGGATGCAACTACACTCGCGATTCAGTATAATACACTCATCCACACACACCTCCAGGAGACTGTTACTGAAGTGAGCGATTCGCTGAAACAGTATCAGAAAAGCCCGACAGAGCGATTAGAATCGCTCGGGGTCTTTCGGGCTAAGACGGTCGTGGCACACGGCGTGCACTTGAGCAATAGCGACGTGAAGATTCTCGCAGCGCGCGGGGTCGGGCTGGCCCACTGCCCTACGAGCAATCTCAAATTGGGCTCCGGGATCGCGCCAGTCAAAAGATATAAAGAGATGGGGTTGCGCGTAGGGATCGGCACTGATGGCGCAGCGTCGAATAATAACTTAGATATGCTCGAAGAACTGCGCTTGGCAGCGTTGCTCGCCAAGCGCGATGACCCCACAGCGCTGCCCGCTGCTGAAGCACTTCAGATGGCCACACGCGTCGGAGCCCAGATCCTCGGATTCGAGGAGGTCGGGCACTTGGCTGAAGGCACTCAAGCTGATATTATCTTAGTAGAAACCCAGGGCGCTCACTGGCAGCCGGGGTATAACTCAGTGTCGGATTTGGTCTACGCTGCCCACGCAAGCGACGTTACAACGGTCATCATCGCTGGGCGGATCGTCATGAGAGATCGAGAGATCCTCACATTCGATGAGGAGCGCGCTAAAGAGAAGATACGCGTCCTGAGTAAGAAATACTTTCATTAAAGGGGGAACGAAGATGGCACTCACCCAAGAGGAGAAGGCTAAGATCGCCGAGCCGTTCCGGATTCATCTCCAAGACACCGGATCGGTAGAGGTCCAGATCGCGCAGCTGACTGAAGAGATCCGGAGGCTCACGGAGCATCTGAAGGTCCATAGAAAAGATTTTCATTCGCAGCGTGGCCTGATGATGAAGGTCGGCCGGCGCAAGCGGCTCTTGCGGTATTTAGCCCAGAACAAGCCGGAGAAATATATGCAGCTGATCGAGCAGCTTGGGTTGCGCGGCTAATCAAGACTATGAACAGCCGGAAGCAGGGCAAGTTGCAAGTTGTAAGGTGCCCGTGAAGGGCATTTGCGAGCACCTTCGAACTTGTTACTTGTCCCTGGCACCGGCTGCTAAAAGGAGATGTTCAGCATGACAGAAGTCGTTGCAGTGCAGCGAGGGCCATGGAAGCTCTCCACGGGGAAGGTCGCGCGTCAAGCCGACGCGGCGGTCTTGGTCGAGTACGGCGACACTGTTGTCCTGGTGACGGTGACGCGCGGTGAGGCTGAAGATCTCGACTATTTCCCACTCACGGTGGATTTTGAAGAGAAGTTCTACGCCACGGGGAAGATCCCCGGAGGGTTCTTAAAGCGCGAGGGGAAGCCCTCCGAAGCGGCGATCTTGAGCGCCCGCATGATCGACCGTCCCATTAGGCCGCTCTTCCCGCCCAATTATCGTGAAAAAGTTCATATCGTGGCGACGGTGCTCTCAGCAGACAACGAGCACTGCCCGTCGATCGCGGGGCTTTTGGGGGCCTCGACAGCACTGATGATGAGCGGTGCCCCGTTTTTGGGACCCATCGCTGGAGTGCGCGTCGGGCGCATCCATAAAGAGCTGATTGCGAATCCCTCCGACGCGGAGCTGCAGCAGTCCGACATGGAGATCGTCGTCGCTGGGAACAAAGAGAAGATCTTGATGGTCGAGGGCGCAATGAACGAAGTCCCCGAAGATGAAGTCTTAGAGGCCCTGGCATTCGCCCAAGGAGAGATCAGAAATCTCATTGAGCTGCAAGAAGAGTTCTTGGCAAAGCTCCCTCCACCGGTGAAGGTCCAACCCGAGCCGCCCGCTGATACAAGCGAGCTTCGGGAAGCGTTGAAGAGCCTAGTGTGGGATCGCTTTGAGAGCTTGCGCGGGCCGATGAGAAAGCTCGAGCGCGAGGCCAAGGCCGACGCCCTTCGAGACGAAGCTATCGAAAAGATTCTCGCGGAAAAGCAATCTGCGGGCGTCACTGATGCTACAGAGCTCGAGACGCTCAAGAAGCAGCTCACAGAGATCTTCACAGAGCTTCTGGAAGAGTTCGTGCGCGTGAGCACCCTGACGACCAAAATCAGAATGGACGGGCGGCGCGCCGATGAGCTGCGCCCGATCTCGTGTGAAGTCGGGATTCTGCCCAGGGTGCACGGCTCGGCGCTCTTCACCCGCGGCGAGACCCAAAGCCTGGGCACCGTGACGTTGGGGACGTCAAGCTTAGACGAACAGATCATAGATCGAATGCTCGAAGAAGGGCGGGAGCGCTTTATGTTGCACTATAACTTCCCGCCGTACAGCGTGGGCGAGGCCGGGCGTTTGGGCCCGCCGGGCCGCCGCGAGATCGGCCATGGGAACTTAGCCAAGAACGCTCTGAAAGCCGTCATCCCCAGCGAAGACGAATTCCCCTATATTATTCGGGTCGTCTCAGAGATTTTAGAATCGAACGGGTCGTCGTCGATGGCCACAGTCTGCTCGAGTTCGTTAGCGTTGATGGACGCGGGTGTGCCCATCAAAAAGCCCGTCGCTGGGATTGCCATGGGGCTGCTCACCCATAACTCAGATTATATGATTCTGACGGACTTGGCCGGATACGAAGATCACTTCGGCGATATGGATTTTAAATTAGCTGGCACGCGCGATGGGCTGACGGGCTTTCAGATGGACGTCAAGATTCACGGGATTACTCTCCAGATCGCGAAAGAGACGATGATGCAGGCGCGCAAGGCTCGATTGCAAATCTTAGATATTATGGACAAGACACTGCCTGCGCCGCGTCCGACGCTCAGCCGCTTTGCCCCGATCTTAGAGGTCATCCCCATCGACCCGGAGAAGATCGGCTTGGTCATCGGGCCGGGCGGCAAGACCATCCGCGCCCTGCAAGCTGAAACCCAGACCGAGATCGACATTGACGACGAGAAGAACGTTGTCAAGATCTCCGGGCATGATAAAGATATGGTGCGCAAGGCCCGCGAGCGCATCGAGCAGCTCACCGAAGAGATAGAAGTCGGCAATCGCTACACGGGGAAGGTGACGCGCATCGAAAAGTTCGGGGCGTTTGTCGAGCTGCCCAACGGCGTTCAGGGGTTGATTCGCATCTCTGATCTGTCGGATCGCTATGTGAAGAAAGTCGAGGACGTCGTCAAGATCGGTGAAACAGTCAACGTCGAAGTGATCGAAGTAGATGAGATGAACCGTATCAATCTCAAACTGGTTCGGGACAAGGCTGCGCCTTCGCCCGCGCAGATCAAGGTCGGCGATGTGCTCATAGGGAAGATCGTGGGGATCGCCGATTATGGGGCATTTGTCGAGACCGAGGCTGGCGTGCGCGGCCTGATTCACATCTCGCAGCTTGCTGACGGCTACGTCGAGCGTGTCGAGGACGTCGTGAAAGTTGGCGAGACCGTCTTGGTCCAAGTCGTTCGAATCGACAAAGAAGGGCGCTATTCGTTCAAGCGCTTGGGCAAGGAAGGCCTGAAGATCAAGACCTGATGCGCGAACTCTATCCCAACTGCTACACGGCGCAGCTCGAGAATGGCGTCACCGTGATCGTCGAGCCCATAGAAGACCGCCCGTTGGCTCTCGGCGTGTGGGTGCGCGTGGGCAGCCGCGATGAACCCGCTCACTTGGCCGGCATGGCCCATTTTATCGAACATATGGTCTTCAAGGGCACGACGAACAGAACGGCGTTCCAGATCTCCGAGGAAGTCGACGCCATGGGCGGGTACATCAACGCCATGACCCACAAAGAGTACACGCTCTTTCACATCGATGTGCTCCCAGCTCATCTAGAGGCTGCACTCGATATCTTAGCAGACTTGGTGAAAAACCCACGCTTTGCCGAAGAAGACATTCGTAAAGAGCAAGGGGTTGTCTTAGAAGAGATTCGCATGACCGAAGACAACCCCCAAGAGAAAGTTTTCGATCTCTTTGTGGAGCGCATCTGGGATCACCAGCACGCGATGGCCCGGCCTATCTTGGGCAAAGCTGAAACAGTGCGGTGCTTCGACCGCGCGGGGATCTTCGAGTTTTACAAATACTATCAGCCGGAGCACCTGATCGTGACGGCGGCAGGAGCGGTCAAGCCGGAGCGAGTTCTGGACGCTGTGAAGCGCGTCTTTGGGGACTTAGAGCCGGGGATGCGTGCGCCATCGCGCCAGCCCCCACAGCCCAACAGACACTTTTACATCGAAGATCGTGACTCCCAGCAAGCGAATTTAGTCTTGGGTGTGCCCAGCCTCGGGCGGCATGATGAACGAAGATTCACGTTAGAAGTGATGAACACGATCTTGGGCGGGGGGATGAGTTCTCGGCTCTTCAAGAAGATTCGCGAAGAGTTGGGCTTAGCGTACGCGGTCTTCAGCAGCGCCAGTCTCTTTGAGGACAGCGGGATATTTATCGTCTATGTGGGCACGGAGCCGAAGAACGCCCGCCAGACGGTCGAGATCTCTCTCGCAGAGATCGAGCGTCTCGTGAGAGAACCCGTCTCAGAGGGCGAGTTACGTTTAGCAAAAGAGAAGCTCAAAGGCAATATTCTTTTGGGTTTAGAGACGAGCCACTCGCGGATGGTGCGTCTTGGGATTGGCGAGCTCTATAATATTCACGCGCCGGTCGAGGAGCTGATCACGAAGATCGAGCGCGTGACGGCTGACGAGATTCAAGAGATCGCGCGTGATCTGTTTGGGCGAGATGGGCTGAGCTTAAGCGCTCTTGGGCCGGCAGACGAGCTGCGCAGTTTAGAAAACGCCCTGATTACTCCAAAGACTGCATGAATTTAGAGGGGAGGAGCTAGCTCCTCCCCTCTTTTCTTGTTGGAGCAACGACGACGGATCGTTACGGCTCGTCCCCTCTCAACTGTGGGCACAGCCCGTCTAAGATATAGAGATCAAGCTCACCGGGCTTCGCCGTGTTCGCTGCCCAAAGCTGTCGCTGGATACGGCTGACGAGCTCTGGATTCCCCGGCACCCACTCTTGAATCGTCAACGGGATAAAGAGCGCTACAGCACCAAGCTGCTCGTTGACTGGGTACGGCGTCACCGTATGATAAGGGTCTTTGCCCGTAGGAATTGTGGGATTAGGGCTGCTGATGAGCTGCGCGGCCGCAACGGCAATAGCGCTCTGCCCATCTCCCGAATTGATCGTGTACGCGCAGAAGCGCACGGAATCTAAGAAGATCGTCGCGGGTTTGCCACCGGCAGGCACCGTCGAATCTATAATATGGGGCGCGGTAATCGTCACGCGGCTGATCGTGTTGTCCCCTTGATTGATAAAGTACGCGTACATGTCGCCAAGCCAGGAGCCCACGGTGGTCGCGATAGCGCTGGGCTGCGGGCCGGTCGGCACGGTCGCGATGACTTTGTAGCGATTCTCATTGTACGGATCGTCATTGATGTCGATAATGCTTATTGTGTTGCTGCCCTTGTTGGTGACGAATGCTCGATTATGAGCGCCTAATGAGTAGAGCGCGATGGCGCTGGGCTGAGTGCCAACTTTCACGACCGCTTTCATGGCATTGGTCTGAGTGTTGATAACAGCAACGGAGCCGTCGTCGGCATTAACCACGTAGAGATCGGCGTTATGGGTTGCGCGAGCAAGCGCGATGGGTCTTGTCCCGACAGCGATCTCAGCGCGGATATCCCCACTGGGCATGGAGACGACGAGGACTTTATTGGCTGCATCATCAGCGACGAATGCTGTCGTGCATTCGCGATTGACGGCCAACGCTCTAGGGCTCGCGACAGCAACCCTCACGCTGGCAGCGATCTCTTTCGAGAACGTGTTGATGAGCTGCAGGATCGTGCCTTCCCCGGACTGGCTCGCAGCCACGAGCCCGTTGCCGCCAGCACACGAGGCCAATCCCACAATATCCCCAGAGAGGGACAATGTCACGCTTGGCTTGAGCCCCTGCTGGCCGTACGAGAAGATCCCTGCGAGGGCGAACAAGAAGACAAAGGCCAGAACAGCTTTGCGTGTCATAGCAACCTCCTTAGTTCGGTTGATCTCGGTATAAGTGATTATAGTGTCCCTGGTGTGACGGGTCTGTGCTATTCGGGTGAAAAACAGGTGGAAGATTTTTCGCGGATTTGCCTACACGCGGCCTGAAATGCTAAAGTTATTTTAGGAGGTAGGTACTATGCGCACGGCGGTAATTCTTCTTGTGAGCGTAGCGTTACTCTGGGCAGGCGGGCCGGCAGTGTGGGCCCAAGGGGGTGCAGTGAAGTGCCGTCTCAAGGCTGATCCGTTATTGCCGGGGGCAGCGTCTTTTCTTATCCCTGGGTTGGGACAATTTCTCAACGGTGAGGACGGCAAGGGCTTTACACACTTAATCATCGCGCTCGTGTTACCTTCAGCAGTTGGGCTTGGGGCGCTCTTGCTTGCTCCGGTCGTCCCCATGCTGAGCTATATTCTCTTGCTTGCTGCGCCGGCGCTCTATCTGGGATGGGCCGTCGCCAGCGCCATGGACGCCTATCAGGTCGCCGACAAATACTGTCGGCCTTAGAAGTTGAGATTGAGATAGAACTCTTGAACTTTGAGGCCGGAAGGCTGGATCGCCGTGCCAGCGCGCCAGCCCCAGCTCTTCTCTGTATAAGAGAGCGTCACGACGGCTTTATCCAGCGGCTTGATCAACCCTAAAAACACCACGAGCAGATCGACAACCCAAGGCCCATTCTTAAACGCAATCTGGAC
The DNA here is from genome assembly GCA_938091745.1 of Candidatus Bipolaricaulota bacterium. GTDB lineage: Bacteria > Bipolaricaulota > Bipolaricaulia > RBG-16-55-9 > DRXL01 > JANXCC01. The sequence goes on along the minus strand of CALLJK010000024.1, from coordinate 40,671 downwards.
GTCATGCTGATAGATGGGGTCAAGCCCGAAGCACCCCGGCTGACTGAAGCACGTAAACAGATCGCTGGTGACGTTCATATTTTCAAGCGAGAAGCTCGCGATGAACTCGCGCAGCGCAAACGTCATACCCCCTAAGGTGTCCACCCAAATCGCTGTGACAAAGATATTACCCACAGACCAGCTCGTGATGAGCGTATGCGAGCTGAGCACCAAGTCCGAGTTCAGATAGAGAATATCTGTCACGTCGAGCGCCAGCGACTCGACGCGTCCGGAGCTTGTTATTTGCAGATACTCGATTCCCGCGGGACCTTCGCTGTCGTTGAATTTAACCGCGATGTCGACGCTGATCGTCACGCCCGCGAGCTTGAGGTTGCTCACGGTGAGGCGCTCGTATTCGAAATTCAGTCCCGATACGACGCGCCCCTGAGAGAATTGCAGTTCGGGAATACATTCTCCGACGCACTCGAAGCCGCGCCGCGCCCCAATATATGTCTCCGAGCGCACTGTCACTCCCGACACCGTCTGTCCGCTCACCATCAGGATTGTGCCGACTTCCCACTGCGGGGCTATCGCGGAGCCAAAGTTCGCAAACAGCCCAACAGCCTTGACCGTCACCCCGCCGAGAGCTAGCTGCGCCTCAACGATCTTCTTGCGCAGTGTGACAGATTCTGTCAGTGTCGGCCCCAAGAGCCGCGCCAGCTGCGCGTAGGGCGTCACCAAGTCTTTATAGAAGATAGGGATGTACTGTCCCACGATCCCACCAGGGTTGGGAAACACGAACGTGATTTGATAGTTCTGATCAGCTTCAACGATGTTGCGCGAGAAGAGAAAGATATCTGTCAACGAGAGCGCACCGAGTGTCACACTCAGCTTGAAGACCTGCGCCTCGACTCCCACAGTGCTCAGGGCCGTGAGTGAGCTGATCTGCAGCCCACTGACGCTCAGGTCGAGCCGGAGCACGCTGTCAAGAGCAAACGGGGGCTGAACGATCTTGGGCTGTGGCCCGTCTAAGATCAACAGAAGCTGTGCGTCCCAACTGCCGCTTACCGGAGCTGCAAGCCCGCAAGAAGACGCAAACAATCCTAAACCGATGCCAGCAACAAGCCACCGAGCGCGCATACGACCTCCGTGATATTTTTTCGACGTGGGATACTCTATCCCACCTTGGTCATCGTATTGTACCCGACGGGGGAGGGGAAGTCAAGTCTTGTGTCTAGAGGGAGCGCTCAGCACGAATAATCGCGCTCAGACGCTCCACGCTCTGAGCGATGCGACGGTTGATCACGATATAATCAAAGAGATCGAGCGCGCCCAGCTCATCGAAAACAGCCGCAAGACGCTCCCGTCGCGCGATGCTGCTCTCGGTGCCCCGCTTGCCCAAGCGATGCTCGAGTTCTTTCAACGATGGCGGCACAATAAAGATCGCCACGAGCCGGCCTCCGAAGCGTCGCCGCCGCAACTGTCGCACCCCCTGCACATCAGCTTCTTTGATCACGTTGCGCCCAGATGCTAACAGCGTTTGCACTTCTGAACGCGATGTGCCGTAATAATTCCCCGCGTAGATCGCGTATTCGAGAAACTCGTTCTGACGAATACGACGCTCAAACTCTTCTTTGGAGATGAACCGATAGCGCCCGGCTTTGAGTTCTTGAGGGCTTCGGGGAGGCCGACTGGTGTACGACGGCACATAGACCAAATCAGGGAATCGCCGGCGCACGCGAGTCACGAGCGTGGTCTTGCCCGCTCCTGAAGGGCCACAGATGACAAAGAACACCCCCTGCTTTTTTGTCATAGCTCTCACTCGACGTTGCGGACCTGCTCACGGAATTTCTCAATGAGCGACTTCATCTCCAGAACGCACGACGTAATCTGGGCGTCTTTGGCTTTCGCTGCAATCGTATTGGCTTCACGGGCCAACTCCTGAGCTAAGAAGTCCAAGAGCCGTCCGGCAGGCTCCGGCCCGGCTATGGCGTGTCGCGCTGCTTGCAGGTGCATCCGTAAACGCGCGATCTCTTCAGTAATATCTGAGCGCTCGGCCAAGAGCGCTACTTCCATCTCCAATCGCCCTTCGTCGAGCTCGACAGCATTTTCAGTGAGCTCGCGCACACGCTCCCGCAGACGCTCGTGATAGAGTTTTTTCACAGTCGGAGCGCTCTGCTCGATCTCAGCAAGCTTGCCTTCCAAAAGCGAGATAATTTGCAAGAGCTCCTGGGCAAGGAGTTGGCCCTCGCGAGTACGGCTCTCGTGAGCGTGTGCGAGAGCTTCTTGGAGAACTGGCTCGATGCGCTCCCACAGCTCCGTCTCGGGTTCTTCGGAGCGCTGCAGGACGCCCTCGAGCCTAAGCAAAGTATCGAGGGAGAAGCTCCCAGGAAGCTGGAGTTCCCTGCTGAGTTCGTGCAAGGCTTCACTGTAAGCGCGAGCGATCTCTCTCTGAATAACGAGCGGAGCCAGACCGGGACGCCCGATCTGAATCGAGACTTCGACGCGCCCACGCGCAAAGTGCTGCCCTACGCTCTCTTGGACTTTCAGCTCCAGGGCAGGATAGGCTTCCAGCCCAGAGATTTTCAGATCGAGATACTTGTGATTGAGGGTCTTCACAGAGACGGTGATCGTCTCTGTGGGGCCTTGGCGTTGGGCGTGACCGTAGCCGGTCATGCTGCGTATCATACTTTAGAGTAATGCAAAACGCGGAGTGTTGTCAAGCTTCCCGGCTCTTGACAATCGGGCGCTGCTGCGCTATCATAACGATACACTGGGAGATCGTCTAACGGTAGGACAGCAGGCTCTGGACCTGCTTGTGGGGGTTCGAATCCTCCTCTCCCAGCCAAGTTTTTATCTCTCCCCAAGGTAGAAATCGAGCGCGCTCAGCATATAGCAAAGTGCCTGTGGGGCTTGTTCCATAAAGTCGTGGCACAAGCGCAAGGTTTGCTCAGCTTTCGCTCGCAGGGTCTCGTCGTTGGTCATCTTTGCTAGACGTAGCAGTGCAAAGACTGCCGCCGAGTTCCCCGATGGCGTTGCGCCGTCGTAGAAGCTCTTGGGGCGCACGGGAAGCTTCTCATGATCGATGCTGGTGAAGAAGAACCCTCCAGCGTGTTCGTCCCAGAATTTCTCTATCATCGTTGTGCTCAGGGACTTTATTTTTTCGATCCACTGCTGATCGGGATCAGCTTCATAGAGATCAAGCAGACCGATCACAAAGAACGCATAATCTTCAAGATATGCCTTGAGCTTGGCTTGACCGTCCTTGTAACTGCGCTGGAGCCTCCCGCCTTGGCAAAGATGTGTCAAACAGAAGCGTGCAGCGTCTTGAGCTGCGCGGAGATACTTCTCGTGCCCTAAGACCTGATACGCCCGGGCACACGCTGAGATCATCAGCCCGTTCCATGCCGTCAGGATCTTTTCGTCACGAGCGGGTTTTCTTCGGCGCTCGCGCGCTCTCCAGAGCTCCTCTTTGACACGGGCGAACCAAGCCTCATACTCCGACAGTGTCATCCCGATCTTAGCAGCAAACTCTTCGGATGTATAAGGCTGGTACAGCACGTTCGCGCCCGACTCCACAACTCCAAAGTATTCGCACGCTCGTGCCCCATCTTCAGGGCCGAGCACAGCTATGATCTCTTCAGGTGTCCAGATGTAGAACGCCCCCTCGGGGCTGTCGGCGTCTTGAGATGCGAAGAAGCCGCCTTCAGGGCTTGTCATCTCGCGCAAGATATACTCAAGCGTCTCTTCGACTACCTGATGGTAGAGCGACTTTTGCGTGACTTGATACGCTTCGAGATACGTCCAGACGAGAAGCGCGTTGTCGTAGAGCATCTTTTCAAAGTGCGGGATGCGCCATGCGGCGTCCACACAATAGCGATGGAACCCACCACCGAGCTGATCGTAGATCCCACCACGTGCCATCTTTTCTAGAGAGAACTCAACGATATGGAGCGCGTCGGGGTCTTGCGTGCGGCGCCAATATTTGAGTAATAAGCTCAATTCCATGCTGTGCGGGAACTTCGGCGCGTCGCCAAAGCCCCCGTGTTCACGGTCGAAGCTCTGCAGCGAGCTGAAATAAGCCCGCTGTAAGAGTTCGTGGGTGAGCAGCCCTGTGCTCGGTCTGGGTTGTTGTAATGCCCCCAGATATTGAGTGAGTCGCTCGGCTTGTTCGACGATCTTCTCACGCTCTTTGTGATAGAGTTCAACGATAGCTCTCAGCACGGTGAGCAGGCCTGGTCGGCCCCAGCGGTCCTCCGGGGGAAAGTAGGTGCCACCGTAGAAGGGCTTCAGATCTGGGGTGAGAAAGACTGTCAATGGCCAGCCGCCTTGGCCCGTCAACACCTGCACTGCTGTCATATAGATCTCGTCAAGATCGGGGCGCTCCTCACGATCAACTTTGATGTTCACAAAATGCTCATTAAGATACTGGGCGATCTCGTCGTTCTCGAAGGACTCATGCGCCATGACATGGCACCAATGGCACGATGAGTACCCGAGAGAGAGAAAGATAGGCTTGTCTTCGCGGCGGGCCTTCTGGAGGGCTTCCTCGCCCCAGGGGTACCAATCAACGGGGTTGTGCGCATGCTGGAGCAAGTATGGACTGGTCTCATGGATGAGACGATTTGGGTGCTGAGCCATGCTGTCACTCCCTCTGCAAGATAGAACAGTGTACCCATTTTCGGCCTCATGTACAAGATTCATTTGCTATAATAATTTACTTTATGGAACTACCAACAGGGACTGTTACGTTTCTCTTCACTGATATTGAGGGCAGCTCCAAGCTCTGGGAGCAATATCCCGACGCAATGTCGCAAGCGCTCGCCGAGCACAACGCGCTCCTTCGTCGGGTGATCGAGGAGCGCCGGGGCTATATTTTTAAACTCTGGGGCGACGCCGTCTACGCAGCATTCGATACGGCAATCGATGCGCTCAACGCTGCGATAGAAGCCCAAAGGGAGCTGATGCGTCGCTCGTGGGGAGAGCTCGGTCCGTTGCGGGTGCGCATGGCGCTGCACACCGGCGCAGCCGAGGTGCGTGACGGAGATTACTTCGGACCGACGCTCAATCGCTGCGCACGCTTACTGAGCGCCGCTCACGGCGGCCAGATCCTGCTCTCGGCTGCCACGGAAGAGCTCGTGCGCGATGCTCTCCCTCATGGGGTCTCGTTGCGCTCGCTAGGACTCCATCGTCTCAAAGACCTTCAGCGCCCCGAACACATCTTTCAAGTCATGCACCCGGAACTGCTCACAGAGTTCTCTTCCCTGCGCACGCTCAACGCCGTGCCCAATAATCTGCCCATCCAGTTGACGAGCTTCATCGGGCGGGAGCGCGAAATGAAAGAGGTCAAAGAACTACTCAAACAGACACGGCTGCTTACGTTGACGGGCTCCGGCGGGTGCGGCAAGACGCGCCTAGCTCTCCAAATCGCTGCCGATCTGTTAGAAGAGTATCCCGACGGCGTTTGGTTTATCGATCTATCTGTGCTGGCTGATCCCGCGCTCGTCCCCTCGACAGTCGCAGCGACCTTAGGAGTTCACGAAGAGCCCGGGCGTCCCGCCCTCACCACGCTCGCCGAGGCGCTCAAACCCCGCACGCTCTTGCTGATCTTGGACAACTGCGAGCATCTCGTTGGAGCATGTGCACAGCTCGCGGAGACGCTGCTGCGGACATGCCCAAATCTGCGAATCTTAGCGACCAGTCGCGAAGCGTTGGGCATCGCCGGTGAAGTCGCCTGGCGAGTGCCGTCGCTCTCACTGCCCCAGCCCCATGAGCTCGCGCAAACAGACTCCCTCGCTCGCATCACCCAATACGAAGCGGTTCGGCTCTTCATCGAGCGTGCGGAGGCCGCCTCCCCGGACTTCAAAGTCACTCCATACAATATCAAAGCGATTGCGCAGATCTGCCAGCGGCTCGATGGGATCCCCCTCGCTATTGAGCTCGCAGCGGCTCGTGTCAAGGCGCTCTCAGTTGAGCAGATCGCGGCACGACTCGATGATCGCTTTCGTCTCCTCACTGGAGGAAGTCGCACGGCCCTGCCCCGACAGCAGACCCTCCGCGCCATGATGGACTGGAGCTATGAGCTGCTCAATGAGCGCGAGCGCACGCTCTTTCGCAGATTATCAGCGTTTGCGGGGGGATTCACCCTCGAGGCCGCTGAGGCCATCTGCGCCGATGACCAGATCCCCTCGCATGAGATCATAGATCTATTAACAAACTTAGTGAGCAAATCGCTGGTCGTCTTCAGCGATGAAGAAGCGCGCTATAGACTCTTAGAGACAGTCAGACAATATGCGCGAGACAAACTCTTAGAGACGGGCGAAGCGGCGCGAGTGCGCGATCGCCATCGCGATTGGTTTTTAGCGTTTGCTGAGCGTGCCGAGAGCGCCTTGCAAGGCCCCGATCAAGCGCTCTGGCTCAAGCGCCTCGAGACTGAACACGATAATCTCCGTGCGGCATTAGAATGGTCCAGCACCGATCCGGAGACGGGATTGCGCTTAGCCAGTGCTCTCTGGCTCTTTTGGTACTTGCGCGGGTATGTCAGTGAAGGCCGCGAGTGGCTCAATCAGTTTCTCGAGAAAGCGACGCAAGCGCCCTCATCGCTGCGTGCCAAGGCCCTCTATGGCGCGAGCATGCTCGCGCGTGCCCAAGATGATTATGCCCTCGCGACAACGCTCTTAGAGGAGAGCTTGGCCCTGTATCGGGCTGCCAAGGACAATCGTGGGGTGGCGTTGGCCTTGGGGAATCTGGGCATGATCGCATTTGCTCAAGGGGATTACGCCCGCGCCACAGAGCTCCACCAAGAAAGCTTAGAGCATTTCCGGAAGCTGGGAGACAGAGTTGGGATTGCTTCGGCGCTGAGCGAACTGGGCAACATCGCGATGTACCAAAAAGATCTGGCACGAGCTGAGAGGTTCTTGGAAGAGAGCTTGGCGCTCTCACGGGCGGCTCAAGACGATCAAGGGATAGCGTTAGCGCTCCGGCGTCTTGGGGCAGTGTTCTTTCAGAAGGGCGAGCGTGCCCGAGCTAAAGCGTTGCTCCAAGAGAGCTTGGAGCTCTATCGTGGGTTAGGAGCTGTGCCAGGGTTGGCCTCAGTACTCAACTCATTAGGGATGGTTGCCCTGCGCGAAGGGGACCCGCAGCGCGCGGGCACCCTGCTCCGCCAGAGCTTAGCACACTATCGCGACGTTGGGGACAAGTGGCACATCGCGCTCTGTTTAGATCGGCTTGCGCAAGTAGCAGCGGCCCACGGGGACTGGGAGCGTGCGGCGCGGCTCCTGGGCGCGGAAGAAGCCCTCCGCGAAGCGATCGGTGCCCCGTTGCCGCCGTCCGAGCACGAGGGGCGCGAGCAAACACTCACAGGGGCTCACGAGCATCTTGGTGAGGAGCTCTTTGCGGCAGCGTGGGCCGATGGCTACGCGATGAAACTCGAAGACGCTATCGCTTATGCCCTGTCAGAAGAATCTACAGTGTTCTAAGCTTGCCCGTAGGCTCCCCTGTGCAGTACTATATTGAGTAAATTATGAGCGCTCAAGAATGTATGCAAAAGATCTTCTCCCCGCGAAGTATCGTCGTGATTGGGGTTTCGGAGCGCCCAGACAATCTCGCGCGCTTTATCATCGCGAACTTACGGGCTTTCGGATATCAGGGTGAACTCTACGCTGTAGGACGCCAGCCGGGGCGAGTCTACGATGTCCCCATTGTGACGTCGCTCGATGAGGTGCCCGATGGGCTCGATCTCGCGGTCATCCTCACCCCAGCCGAGACCGTGCCCGCGCTCGTCGATGTCTGTGGACGCAAGGGGATCAAGCAGATCGTGATCGAGTCTGGCGGCTTCAGTGAATTTTCTGAGCGCGGGCGCCAACTCGAAGAAGAAGTGAAAAAAATAGCGCGGCGCTGGGGGATTCGCTTTGTCGGCCCAAACTGCATCAGCGTGATTAATCTCGACGCAGGGCTCTGTCTCCCTTTCGCGCCGATCGATCCGCAGAGTGCGCGGCGCGGGATTGCTTCCGTCATCTCCCAAAGCGGCGGCATCTCTATCACATATTTAGATAAGCTTTCCGCGGCTGGTGTGGGCGTCAGCAAAGTGATCAGCATCGGCAACAAAGCCGATCTCGACGAGACTGATTATTTAGAATATCTCCTCGACGATCCCCAGACGAAGATAGTCTGTCTCTATCTCGAATCCATCAGTGATGGACAAAGGTTGTTGGAGCGCACACGCCTCTCTCAAAAACCCATTATCGTACACAAAGCGAATCGCGGTCAAGCGAGTCAGAGTATCGCGTTCTCGCACACGGCAGCGTTAGCGAGCGATGATCGCATCGTGACGGGGGCATTTCGCCAAGGCGGGATCTTACGCGCCGAGAGTTTCAATGAAGCCGTAGCGATGGCCCAAGGGCTGACTCTCCCGCCTGTGCGTGGTGACACTGCAGTGATCATTTCGCGATCAGGCGGCCACGCCGTCGTTGCTGCCGATGCCGCAGAACACTACGGGTTTCGCCTGGCAGAGCTGCCGCGCGATCTCACGGAGAAAGTCCGCGCCCTCTTCCGCGCTGATGTCATTCGTTTAACAAATCCTATAGATCTTGGGACGATCTTTGACTTCGATCTCTACGCCCATATCGTCGAAGAATGCTTACAGACTCTTGCCCCAGATGCCGTCGTGCTCATCAACACGTATAGCGTCTTAGAAGCGAAGCGGGCGCGCAGGCTCGCCCATCGCGTCGAAGAGATTATGAATGATTCGGGGACACCCATCGCGCTGTGTGTCTTCGCCCAAGGAGATGAAGCGCACGAGCTGCAACGCGAGCTCAGCATTCCCGTCTTCATGGAGATCGAGTCAGCAATGTGCGCTTTAGCAGCTTCGCGCCGTTGGTACCAATGGCAGACACGGCGCCATACACTCCCAATTGTCGCTCCCCCATTGACGCGACCTCGGTCCTCGTTCTTGGCAAAACAGGTGCTCTCGGCTGATCAGGCGCTGCAGCTCTGTCAAGAGTATGAGATTCCCGTGGCGCCGTGGAAGGTCGTAGAGACCCCAGAAGAAGCGATACGTGCAGCAGAGCAGCTCGGCTATCCCGTCGCGCTCAAGATTCTCTCTGCTGAGATAACTCACAAGACAGACGTGGGCGGTGTCGCGCTGAATCTTTCAGGCGCTGACGCAGTGCGTCGTGCTGCGCAGTCTTTGCTGACTCGCTTCCCAGCAAAACTTATGGTTCAACGGATGGTCACCGATGGGGTAGAGCTGATCGTTGGGGGCAAGCGTGATCCTGCTTTTGGGCCGGTAGTGATGGTCGGGCTTGGCGGGATTTTCACCGAGATATTCGACGATGTCGCATTTCGCGTAGTCCCACTCACTCCTGAAGACGCTGACGATATGCTCTCTGAGCTACGTGGGAGATCTCTGTTAGAGAGAGTACGTGGCCGAGATGCTGTTGATCGCGCGGCGCTCGTCCAGGCGATCTTAACGATCTCTCGTATCATGATGGAAAACGAGCAGATTGCTGAGTTGGAGATCAACCCGTTGATCGTGCTATCATCGGGCGCGTTCGCTGTAGACGCCCGTGTGCTGCTCACAACCGACGCCAGTGCATCCACAGCCAGCCCACCGTAAAGACTCCTAGCCCATCTACAAGCCCATCGAGAATATCGGCGCTGCGCCCCGGAACCCATATTTGATGAATCTCATCGGAGAGACCATACGGCCAGCAGAGCACAAGCACGCCCCAACACTGTCGCTTCGTCGTGGGGGAGACGGACGTTCATTTCTGCAGGGTTTTAGCGAGCTCGCTCTGCACTAGTGCTGTAATCCCCGTGGGATCGAGCGAGATCGTCTGAGTGCTATCGTCGTACGCGAGAAGCTCTGCATAGCGTCCCCAGGTCACCGCGATCTCGAGCTGGCGCTCCGCTTCCTCGCGATGAAACCTCGACTCCAACGCATTCAGGACGACGTCGCGCGGCACTTGATGGTGCTCCGCGGCCCAGAGCATCTCCAGCAGCCAACTGAAGAGGGGCAGCCGCCGAATCCGGCTGCTGAAGATCTCCTTGCGCGCCTGAATGCTCGCCTCGGCGAACGCTTGCCCCAGCGGCGTCAACGCGATATCCCCATGAGCGACGGTGACAAACCCCAAAAGCTCTGCCGCGTCTGTCAAGGAGAGCAGCGCGTCAGAACTGATGGCAAGCTCTTCCGGAAGCCGATAGAGATCGGCGCGGGATTGAGGCATCTCAGCAAGGCGCTCCAAGAGGCTGGCGAGCTTATTCAAACTGATACTGGGGAGTGGACGTGGGCGGCTCGGCTCCACAGGTTCTGGCTGTGTCTGCCCAGCAAGAATCGCATAGACGCGGTCAACGGTCTCCAAGAATGCTGCGGCCTTGCGCGGCCGCGGCTGGGGCAATGCCACTCGCAAGTCCGCGATAATCCGCCCAGGGTCCTTGTCCATCACGACAATGCGATCCGCCATGAAGACGGCTTCTTCGATATTGTGCGTGACCATCAAGATGGCACGCGTCGGGATCTGTCCTCGTGTCCAGAGCTCCAGCAGCTCGCCGCGGAGGGCTTCCGCGCTGAGCACATCGAGGGCGGAGAAGGGTTCATCGAGACAGAGCAGCTCCGGCTCGACGGCCATAGCGCGGGCAAAGCCCACTTTCTGGCGCATTCCCCCAGAAAGCTCTCTGGGATAGGCGTTCTCGAAGCCGTCCAATCCCACACGGTCGAGCAGTTCAATAGCTCGTTGCGCACAGAGCCGTGGGGGAACCCCGCGCGCTTTGAGCGCGACTTCCACGTTCTCTTGCACGGTCAGCCACGGGAAGAGCGCGAACGTCTGAAAGACGATAGTCGCATGGGGGTTGACTCCGTCTAGGGCCATCCCGCGATAGAGGACCTCGCCACGAGTAGGGCGCTGCAGCCCAGTGATAATGCGCAACAGCGTGCTCTTCCCACACCCTGAAGGCCCCACCAGCGTCACAAACTCCCCTTCGGAGATCGTGAGATTAATATCTTCAATAGCAGTAAACTGCCGCGGGGGTGTCCCGTAGACCTGCGTGACGTGGCGCAGCTCAAGCAAGGGCGCAGGCATAACTCACTCCAGACGATACTGTTCTTCGGCAAGACGATAAAGCCGTCGCCAGAAGAGTCTATTGATCAAGACGACCGTTACGACCATGCTGAGCGTCGCTGCCAACAACAGCGGATAATCTCCTGACACGGTCGCCTGGGCAATCACTGCGCCGATCCCGAGAGTATGCACGGTTCGATCTCCAAATTCAATATATTCCGCGACGATGCTGGCGTTCCACGCGCCGCCGCTGGCTGTGATTGCCCCAGTAATAGTATACGGGAAAAGTGCCGGCAAGACTAAGGTGCGCCAGCGCTCCCATCGCCCCAGATGGAGGAGCACCGTCGTATATTTCAGATCTTGGGGGATTGCTGCTGCCCCAGCGATTATATTAAAGAGCAAATACCATTGGGTACCCATGAGCATCAAGAGAATAGCCGAGATATTGAGTCCCCCAGGGAGCCCAAGAAAGATCAGAGCCAAGAGGGGGAAGAACGCCGTGGCTGGCACAGAAGCAGCGATCTGGACTATAGGCTGCAACCAGGCCGCCCAGCGCGGGTTCATCCCAATAAACACTCCTATAGGCACCGTCCACGCGAGCGCAAGAGCTAATGCCACACTGACCCGCAGCAGTGTCGCCCCAAGCCCCATCGCGATCACGCCCCATTGCTCGAGCGGTACCCGGATCAGCATCTCCAGAGCACGGTATGCTCCTATAAGTAAGCCCACACCCACGAGCCCCCACAGGATCTTCCCTGGCCATGAGATCTCCAAGGAACCGTGGGGCTCGTGGGGAGCCAGACGCCCAAGCAGCGCATCTACACGCTCAAAGATCAGCCTCCACAAGTGTTCGCTCAGCCATCGCAGAAGCCGCGAGCTCCGCAGAGCTTCGTAGAACCACGAGCTGGGAGGAGGCTCACTCTTGACCATCTCGAGCTTAAAGCGATCGGCCCACGCCAGCAGCGGCCGCCACACAAACTGATCGAAAAGCACGATCACGAGAATCAGCGCGCTGATGCCCCACACCAAGGCGTCGTAGTGGCCTTGCGCGACAGCCTCTTGAATATACGCCCCCAAGCCGGGAAGACGAAAGTCGCGCTCACCAACCGTGAACGCCTCTGCAGCCATAAGAAAGAACCAGCCTCCAGCCCAGCTCATCATGCTGTTCCAGATCAAGCTCAGGGCAGCGAAGGGCAGCTCTAGAAATCTGAAGCGCATCCAGCGGTTCCACCCGAAGACCGTGCTGACCTCGCGCAACTCCGCGGGAATGGTCTTCAATGACTGATACCATGCGAACGTGAGGTTCCAGACCTGGCTGGTGAAGATGAGCACAATCGAAGCGAGTTCCGTGGCGATCTGGGTGGGGAGGATGGCGCTGAAGCTCAACAATACTACTGGGAGAAACGAGAGAATCGGGACGCTCTGGAGCACATCGAGCAACGGCAAGAGGATCTGTTCTGCGCGGCGGCTCCGCGCCGCCGCCGACCCGTAGGTGAACGTAAAGAGCAAAGAGAGCCCATATGCCGCGAGAACACGCCCCACTGAGAGCAGGGCGTACCACGGCAAGGCCGTCGGAGCAAGAGAGATCTCAGGGCCCTCAATGACAGAGGGTGTTCTCCAAGCCAGCCGCACCCCAGCGTAGATGAGTACCGCGATGATAGCGAGAACGATGAGATCTCCCCAGCTGAGGAGATCTCGCGTAGGCTGCCCCAACTTAAATAGCAGCGAGAGCCTTCTCATGATGCTCCTGATATTACCAGGGGTGAGAGGGAAGGAGCAAGAACAGTTTCAGAGTTCCAAGTTAGACAGTTCCCAGTTTACTGAGAACTGTCTAACTGGAAACTGTCGTTGGTCGGAGAGGCGGGATTTGAACCCGCGACCTCACGGTCCCGAACCGTGCGCGCTGAACCAGGCTGCGCCACTCTCCGAGCACTTTGGCTCTGGCCCTTACCCCGCCTGACGCCAGACTTCGTCTGGACTGTTCGCCGTGCCGCCGGAGGCGGCACGATGTACGGTCCAGGCGAAGCCTGGGGGGTGCTTATTATTGTAGAAGAAAACTTCCCCTACCGCAACGGCACAAACCGCGCGCTGCCCCCACCACGCGGGATGATCGTCAAGACGACGCGAGCATCATCAGGAAGCTCGCTCACGAATTTGTTCCAATCGTCTAAGCTCTTAATGGGCTGACGATTGATCTCGATAATCAGATCGCCGACTTGCAGGCCAGCCCAGAACGCGCGGCTCCCCGGCTGCACTTCACTGATAACGACGCCCTCGGCCGTGCTGGGCAGGTTGAGCTGCCGCGCGATCTCCGGCGTGAGCGCTTGGACTTTCAGCCCAAACTTTTCAATGCCCTGCCCTTGCGGGATGGGCTGGCCCGGCACAGTTGGAGCAGTCCCCATCAGGGCTTGCTCGCTGGGGCGCTCCCCAAGAGTGATTTCGACCATCTGGCGCGTCCCGTTGCGCAGAATCTCCAGCTGCACTTTCGATCCTACAGGACGATACATAATCTCTTGTTGGAGTTCGGAGACGCGCTTGACGGGCTTGCTGTCTACACTCAAGACGATATCGCCCCGCTGCAAGATCCCGTAAGATGGCCCATCGGGGCGCACGTCGGCGATCAGGACGCCTGAGTAGGGCTCAACCCCAAACCCCAGGGCGATCTCTTCTGTCAGCTCTTGGATAACGACACCGAGCCAGGCGCGCGTCACCTTGCCGGAAGCGACCAAGCTGGGCAGCACCCGCAAGGCAGCATTGATAGGAATAGCGAAGTTGATCCCCTCAGCGTTCACGGCGATCGCCGTGTTGATGCCGATCACTCGTCCAAGGGCGTCTAGGAGCGGGCCGCCGGAGTTGCCCGGATTAATAGCGGCATCGGTTTGGATCATATCTTGGAAGCGCCCAGAGCCATCGGGCTTGGGGAAGTCGCGATGGAGCGCGCTGATGATCCCGGCGGTAACGGTGTGCTGGAATCCTAGAGGATTCCCAATAGCGATGGCCCAGTCGCCGATCTCGATCTTATCGGAGTCCCCCAGCTCGACCGTGGGGAGGTGCTCGACGTTGGGGCCCTTAGGGCGCACGACAGCGACATCGAGGAACGCATCGCCGCCGACGAGCTCGCCGTCAAGAGTGCGTCCCTCTGGAAGCGTGATCCGAATGCTCGTGGCGTTCTCGACGACGTGATTGTTGGTGATAATAATCTTTTGCCCCTGATAGTCGATGATGAACCCGCTCCCCAAGGAGCGTTCAATGCCACGCTCACGGAAGGGCTCCCCAAAGAAGCGCCGCCAGAAGGGGTCATCGAAGAAGTCTTCAAACGGGCTGCGGATCGAGCTCCGTTTGATCACTTCGAGCTGGACGACGGCCGGGCCGGCTTTCTTAATGGCGGTCTTGACGGCGTTCTGCCCCGCAGCGACGATCAATTGTTCGATCTGCTCCTTGGTCAGTTGCGCGAAGAGATCGGCGCTTGCGGGCGTTGTCGCCTGAGCGAGGACGACTTGCTTCTCCGATGTCGCAAGCACTTGAGGGAGCGTTTGAGGGCGCTCCGTCACCGACGGTGTTTGCGGCACGAGCGTGCCTTGACGATGCCATGCCCACTCTATCGCAACGCCGGCCAAGACGGCCAACGCTATGACACTGACAATCAGTATCACTTTCTTCATAGAGTTCAACCTCCTGTGCGAGTACCTACGCGATTATAAAGGGCTGCGGACACTTATGCAATTTTACTCACAGATTGTGGAGAACTTATGAAGAGAAGGTGCTTTCTTTGTTCACGTACGCTTCGTAGAGTATGTCGCCATCCAAACGAGAGATTGTGATCTCTTTCAGGTGAATTGCGTCGCGTACGCGTTCAACCCCGATGCCGCCCACGGGGCTAGGGGCTGTCCGACCCCCTACGATCTTGGGCGCGATCACAAAGAGAATCTTATCTATCAGTCTTTGGCTTAAGAAGCTCCAGGCGATCTCCGAGCCGCCCTCGATAAGCATGCTGTCTAGCTGCTCTTGCGCAAGCTTCTCTATCACGGCACAAGGGTCGACGCGCCCATCGCGGGCGGGCAGCTTCCAAATTTCAACGTGAGCTTGCTGCAGAGCATGCTCTTTCTCAGCAGGGATCGCATCCGTCGTCGCAAGAATCGTTCGGACTTGGTGCGCTGAACGCACGACTTCAGCGTCGAGGGGGATGCGCCCGTGAGAGTCGAGCACGATTCGGATGGGGTTGCGCGTCTTCTTCGCCAAGCGCGCTGTCAGTTGAGGGTTATCAGCAAGCACTGTCTCAATCCCAACGAGAATTGCCCGATGGCGGTGACGCAGCTCGTGCGCGAATTCTAAAGATCTCTGTGACGAGATCCATTGGGAGTCTCGGGTGTGAGTAGCGATCTTGCCGTCGGCGGTCATGGCCATCTTCAGCGTCACGAAGGGCTTTCCCGTCGTCTTAAACTTCAGATAAATTTCGTTGAGCTTGCGGGCTTCTCTCTCTAACAGCCCCTCGATGACTTCGATGCCCGCGCGACGCAGGGCTTCTATGCCCTTGCCGTTGATGCGCGGGTCGGGATCGCGCAGCGCGACAAAGACCCTTCTAATCCCTGCACGGATGATCTCGTCAGCGCAAGGGGGATTGCGTTTCCCTGGGGCAGCGACGCAAGGTTCTAAGTTCAAATAGAGATCAGCGCCGCGGGCGAGCGCCTCCGCGCGCTGCAGAGCGACAAACTCAGCGTGCGGGCTGCCGAACTTCTCATGCCAGCCCTCGCTGAGAATAATATTGCGCTTGACGATGACAGCTCCAACCATGGGATTGGGGCTGGTCCAGCCGGCACCGCGCTCGGCCAGCTCCAAGGCGCGCCGCATGAACTCTTCAGGACACAGCATCTCAGGGTAAGCGCATCGCCAGCTCCATCAACGTTGGGATGGAAAATCTCTGAATGAGCACAAGGAGAAGAATCAACACCATCGGGGACAGATCGATCCCCACAGGCATATGACGCAACAGATAGTACCGAATAGGGGCGAGCAACGGCTCGGTCACGGCGTGCAAGAACTGCACAATGGGATTGTATGGGTTGGGCTGCACCCAGCTGATCAGCGCACGAATGATCACGACCCAGATATAAATAGTAATAGCCCAATTTAGCACCGACACCAGCGCGAACAAAAGATTCTTTAAGACGAACATACGATAATTATACAAAAAAGAGCCCGACGACTGAAGCCGTCGAGCTCACGGAGATCTTTAAGAAGAAGTGCGTTCAGCTTCCTCCAGGCACAAACGCTACAGCGATGTGTCGCAGCGGACCTGACGGCAACGTCAGGCGAAGCTTCCCTTCATGCTGCTTGACACAGCCCTCTACCTCGACCCAGCGCCCTCCCTCACGCATAAAGACAAAGACTTGGGTGTTCGGCTCAGCAAGGGGCACAGTCAGCTCAATCGCGTCAGAGTCAAACCCACCAATCATTAAGTCGAGAAATTTTAGGGCTGTTGCAGGTGCTTCAGTACGAGCGAGTATGTTCAGTGCCTCCGTGCACGAATTCATGCCTCGTTCCTCCTCTAGCTGGTGCCCCCTCACCCCTCCCCGAAGATTCGGAGAGGGGCGAGAGTGATTTTTTGTTACTTGACAGCTCCAGTAGCCAAAGCAATCGGCGGCGCGCTCGCGAGCACCGAAACGGGGATCTCCGCTGTCACAATATTCGCTTGAGCCTTGACGAAGCACTCCAGGCGCTTCCATCCGCCTGCCCCACGATCGAAGTAGAGCAAGCAGAGCTTGCTCTCGTCTATGCCCTTGATCTCCGCGTCAGTGTACTCCACCTCGATTTGAGCGATCCCCGCCCTGATACCACCCGCTAGGACGCTCACGACCTTCACAGGGTTCTCCAAGAGCGTTCGCTGCTGGGGGAAGCCATTGCGGTAGCGCGCTACGATGACCACGCTGTCAGCGTTGGCATCGACATTATAGAATCTCAAGAAGACGCTTGCCGTGTTGGTCGCATCGAATTCTGCGCGGCCGTTGCCAAACTTTCTGAAGATCCAGCCTGTGACAGAGTTTTCGACCAACTCTGCTGTTGGGGCCGGCAGCCACGGCAAGATAATCGGGCACGGGCTGCGCCCCAGCGCCGCTCCTTCAGCTGTGCAGTCTCGGTTGAGCCGAATCCCCATGACGGAATTCCCTCGCCCCTCAAAAGCTCCTGACGGCCCGCTGGGGTCGCCCCACCAGTTGCGGTCGGCTCGAATTGTCGTCTCATCGAGCCCGCCTGCAAGGCGCAGCCCAAATTGGGTATTGCTCACAATGTCGTTGAATTCCATATCGATCTCGCTCGTTGCTGCGCCAAGATCTAAGCCCCCTTGGCCATTCTGGAGGACCTTATTGTGATCGAAGCTGACAGCAGTCGTCTCGACCAAGAAGACGCCGACTCCATAGTTCCCCGAGATCGTGTTCTGGCGAGCGTCAAGATCTGTAGCCCCCTGGGCGAAGATCCCGTGCCAGCCGTTCGATTCTACAGTATTCGCAATGAGATCTGTATTCGCAGCGCCGGTGAGCTTCACCCCCTCGCGCTCGTTCTGGCGGATCTCGTTGAGCTGTACGAGAATACCCTGCGCGCCATCGAGGAAGACCCCGACCTCGCCGTTGGAGAGTATCTGATTCTCTCTCAGAGTATGGCGCGATGCGTTGGCGATCATCACGCCGTGCTTGCCGTTGTCTTTAATAACGTTGTTAACGAACGTATCGTTGCGAGCCCCCTCAGCGATCAAGATCCCATAGCCGTTATTGCCGGAGATCTCGTTTGATCTGAATGTATTGCGCCCATCGCTCTGCTGGAGGGAGATGCCGTCTTCGTGGCTCTCTTTGATCGAGTTCTCCTGAAAAGTATTATTGCTGGGGGCGCGACCCGATTCTTGGGCAACGAGCTTCACCCCAAAACTGTTATGGAGAATAGAATTTTTGAGGAAGACGTTGCCACTGACATCCCCGGAGAGCAGGATCCCTTCCGCGCCAGCGCGAGCGTTGTTATAGATAGTATTCCCTTGGATGGTGTTGCGCTTGGCGGAGCGCTCCCCTTCTTTGAGAGCGATCCCCCCAGCGCTGTTATTGAAGAGCTCGTTCTCGCGAATCTCGTTGTTATCGGAAGCTTGGACGGTGATCCCGTAGACGCCGCTGGCGCTGATCTTATTTTTCAGAATGACGGCGCCGTTGGCTTTGTCTAACTTGATCCCGTCCATGGCGTTATTGGTCAGCTCGTTGGTGGAGATCTCTATGCCGTCGTTGTCGGTGACGAAGACCCCTTCGCCCCTATTTAAGATGATCTCGTTGCGGCTGATGACAGCGCGGTCACTGTTAGCCCCGACGAAGACCCCGATGCTGCCGTTGCTGCGGATCTTATTCTCTTCGAGTCGCAAGTTAGCGCTCGATTCCTCGATTTTGACGCCCTCGCCGCCGTTATTGAAGATCTCATTGCGCAAGAGAATCACACCCTCAGCGCCACGAGTGACCCAGATCCCTGCCCCAGCAGCATTGTGAAATTTGCTATTGGAGACGGCAGCGAAATCTTCTTTGATCACCAGAGCGTTTTCAGCTTGATTGGCGTCAACATCGAAGCCCACGAAGAGCACATTCTTGGCGACGATCTCAATCGATCCGATAATTTTGGTCTTATCGCGCCCCGCGCGGGAGATCCATTGGAGCCCCTTGACGTCAATAGCGTTCTCCCCTGTTAAGCTCTCTTGGTATGTACAAGGGGCAACGATGACCGCGCCGAATTCCGAGCGCGGCTTTTGGCGGCTCTCGCGAGCCCACTGCAAGGCTGCTGTCAGGGTCTTATAGTTTCCGGGGGTCTCGACAGGTAAAGTACAGTCGACGAAGATCACCGATGAGCTGGCACCGGTCACGTGCGGGCTACTTCCCCACGCCATCCCTATTCCCACAAAGAACAAAACCCCAAGAATACGAACAAGAGTGCGCATTGGCGTGTCACCTCGCTTTTCGATGCAAGACCAACCTCCGCGATTCGCGCCCATTATAGAGCAAGACTCTTCAGAAAGTATGTAACGGGAATTACCTCCATAGGCTGCTGTAGGTTCAATCTTCACCTTGTGACCGATGTCAAGTTCTCTCTTGACCCACCCCATATTGCAACCTGAGCAGACTCATAACATCTCAGAGCTCAAAAAGCTAAGCTAGTAGGGTATGGCTAGGGCAGCAGAGCTGGCTCGGTGGCTCGAGGGCATAGATCCTCAGGCGTGTAAGGCTATGATGCGGCGGGCACATCTCAAAGTCGTGCCTCCGGAGACCCAACTCTATGCCCAAGGCGACCGCGTCGACGGCATCTATATCGTGCTCGAGGGCGTCGTGAAGGAGACCACTGTTGTGGAGGGATGCCTGCGATTTGTTCGGCTGAGTGGCCCCGGAGATCTCCTCGGAATCGGAGAGCTCTTCAACAAGGCAGCGCAAGCTATGTCGGCAGATACGGTGTGCCAGACTCGGCTCGCGTATTTCGAGCAAGATGCGCTCCACAAGATCTTTGTTGAGCATCCTAGCGCCTTACTTTGGCTAGTGCAGCAGCTCTCTGCGTGGCTGTGGAGATTGCGCACTGCCTTAGTAGAGACGGTCTATGTTGAGAGCTCGACACGCCTCACCCAAAAGCTCCTCGAAGTGGCTGAGCGCTTTGGCAAGCAGACACACCAAGGAATTCTCATTGACTTAAAGCTCTCTCGCGAGGAGTGGGCCGCTCTGGTGGGTATAGCTCCAGAGACGGTCAGCCGAGTCTTGCACGACTTGGAGCGACGGGGCTGGGTTGCCTTGGAGGGGCGCAAGATCCTCCTCTTAGCGAAGGAGAAGCTCCGTTTGACCTAGCTCATAGAGTTGCATGATGGCCGGCAAATGACTACAATGGGGGGCTATGGCCGGCAAGCGTCTGGTTATCGGGCACCCCAAAAGCTCGCCGATCTGTGGGATCACGGGCTGCCCAGGCTGCTCGTGGATCTTCTCTGGGCTGGACGAGAAGAGCCACCAAGAGCTCCGAAGGCTGATGCGTTCCGTTGAGTACGGGGCTGATGAGGCGATCTTCCACGAGGGGACGCCAGCGTTTGGGTTCTTTATTATTTGTAGCGGGAAGGCCAAGCTGATCAAGCAGGGGCCCTCAGGCAAACGCCATATTCTGAAGATCGTCGGGCCTGGAGAACTGCTCGGCGAAGAGAATCTCTTTGATGGGGGAACGCACACCGCTTCAGCCAGGACGATCGAGCCGACCAGGGCACGCTTCATCAAGCGCGAAGATTTTCTAGATTTTCTCAAGCGCCATCCTACAGTTGCGCTGCAGCTGGCCGAGAAGGTCGCGCGGGAGTTGCAAGGGTTTCACGCCAAGCTCATCGAGACAGCATATGAGAGTTGTCGCGCGCGCTTGGCGCGGCTGCTGCTGGCACTAGCAGAAAAGTACGGGACCATCGACGGCGAGATTCAAGCCCGGATCAGTCGCATGGATCTTGCTGAAATGGCCGGGATCTCCACGGAGACAGCTATTCGCACCTTGGGGGAATTTGAAGAGAACGGGCTGATCTCGCTGAAGCGGCGCAAGATCGCGATTATAGATCCCAAGGGCCTCGAGAAACTTGCTGCGCCATTCCCTGTAGAAACGATTGAGAACTTACTCTAGACTTAAGGGAGGCTACCAATGTTCAAGAGGATTTTAGTGCCCACAGATGGGTCACGCGGGGTCGAGAAGGCTATAAATTGCGCGACGGCGATTGCGTTGGCGTTCGACGCCAAGGTCTATGTGCTCTTTGTGGTCGAGCCCCCTGCGCTGTTTTTTGAATATGCGAACATCGCCGAGAAGAATATCATTGAAGCGATGCAGCAAGAAGGGCAACGCGTGTTGGAGAAAGCCGCGGACGTGATTCGTCAGTCTGGGGTTGCGGAAGTCGAGACAGTGTTGCGCACGGGCACGCCAGCCAAAGCGATCTTAGACTTCGTGGACGAAGCGAAGATAGATTTGATTGTCATGGGGACGCACGGGCGTCGTGGGCTTGACCGAGTGCTTTTGGGGAGTGTCACAGAAGAAGTTGTGCGATTATCCAAAGTCCCCGTGATGACAGTGCGGATGGGCGCTTAGCTCAGTGGGAGAGCGTCCGCCTTACACGCGGAAGGCCAGAGGTTCGAATCCTCTAGCGCCCACCACGGAGCGAAAATCCGCTTGCAGTATGTAATATCTCACCATACAGTGCCCTGACTCCCAAGTCGTGAATCGGCCACAAAACAGCCTATGGCGGGCGCACTCCACGGAGACGGTCTCGACCCTCAACCAAGCCATAGAGCAGTTTACCCTCATGGCCCGCGTCGAGGGTCGGTCACGCAAGACGCTCGACCTCTACGCGTGGGTCTTTGATCGCTTCACCGAGTTTGTAGGCGATAGGCCCTTAGCAGAACTGCACTCTGGGCTGATCCGTCAGTATCTCGCTCGTCTGCAAGATCGGGGCTTCTCTCAAGCGTCGTTGGGGATGCACTATCGCGTCCTGCACGCCTTCTTTGTCTGGCTCAAGCGTGAAGGGCTGATAAGCTCAAGCCCGATGGATGGCATCAGCCCGCCACGACAGCCAAAACAGTATCCCTTTGTTCTAGAAGAGTCTCAAGTCCGTGCACTCTTAGCAGCCTGTGATAAGAGCACCCCGCACGGCGTGAGAAATTACGCCATGCTGCTGCTCTTTATAGACTGCGGGCTGAGACTGCACGAGCTTATATCCCTCAGACTGGCAGACGTCTCTCTGGCTCAGCGATCGCTCAAGGTGCACGGTAAAGGTGCCAGAGATCGGATCGTGTTTATGGGGGCTAGGACAGCTAAGGCTCTGCGGCGTTGGATCGAGTTGCGGGGCTTTAAGACGACATACTCCGACGCACTCTTTATAGATCGCAAGGGCGAGCCATTGAAGCCCCGCTGGGTGCAGCAGGTCATAGCTCGCTTGGGGGTCAAGGCCGGAATTAAGGGCGTGCGAGTCAGCCCGCACACGCTGAGGCACACCGCTGCGACGTTAGCCGTGAAGAACGGGATGGAGCCGTTTGCGCTGCAACGTCTCTTCGGATGGGAGAACATTCAGACAGCACTCAAGTATGTGCACATGGCCGGCACAGCGTTGAGAGAAGCACACGCCAAAGCAAGCCCAGTGGATAGGTTACTAGAAAAGTAGCGAATCGTGTGCTTAGATTTGACAAGATCGAGAGCTTAAGGCACTATAACAATCATGCGCTTCATATACGTTGACGAGTCACATGATGAGCATCTCTACGTTCTTTCAGCTCTCGCGCTGCCCGCAGATAGATGGAATCAGGCATTAGATCAAGTAATCGAATTTCGGCGAGATCTAAAACGCAGCAATGGGATTTACCTTTCGGCAGAACTGCATGCTTGGAAATTCGTTTCGGGACGCGGGAATATTGCTGATAGAATCGTTACGAAATCTCAACGGTGTGCAATTTTTGTTGAGGCTCTAAAATTTATGACTACTTTGCCAGAGGCTCAACTCTTCAATGCTGCCTTGCCTGTTAAGCAAGCTGATTGGGCTTTTGAACGTCTCATTAACCGCATACATAGGGCTTTGCAAGATTGGCAAACGTATGGGATACTGATTTGCGACGAAGGCAATGAAGCCAGATTCACGTCTTTGCTTCGCCGAATGAGGAGATTTAATCCAATACCAAGCCGTAAAGGGGAATGGAGAGAAACAGGCAAACCTACTAAGAACATCCCTATTGACCGAATCTTAGAAGACCCTTTCTTTAAGAGATCCGATCAATCGTATTTCCTCCAGCTGGTTGACTTTGCTGCTTATGCTTTGCTTCGTAGAGAGAGGCCTGTGGCGACCAAGAGCAAATATGGGCTTGATAAAGCTTTTGGTAATCTCAAGCCGATATTGGTGTTGAAAGCAAATTGGGACGACCCTGATGGCGTTATCCGCTAGAAATGAAGAAGCAGGACCTACCCCTGCCCTTCGGCAGTCTCGGACCTGCAAAAGCATTGTAGCATAAATATTTGTGATTGTCAAGTGATCACGGAGACGCTTTCAGTCTGCAAAAGCTTTTAGCTCACAGCTCAATCACAGCTCACAGCTCAATCACAATGATGTAGATCTGTGTGCACATGGCGGGCACAGCACTGAGAGAAGCGCACGCGAAGGCGAGCCCTGTAGATAGGCTTATGGAGCGATGACGACTATATCTGCCAAATCAATCGCAGATGTTTCGCCCTTGTATCCAGGCGTTCAAGACATCCAAGATATATGTATCAGTCAGCATAAGTCCCCCCAAAGGTGTTCCCGTTGTCCAGAGATTCAGAGCAAAGAGCACCTCGGCGTCATCTATCTGGCAGTCTTCGTTCCTATCCAAGACAGAAAGCAGTGGGCGTGGCTTGGGAGTAGGATCCAAGTAGTTAGCTATAGGAGCGAGCGCGTTCAACCGGCGATGGGGCAATCCCGTCCGAAACCGATCCTCAATTTCTACAGCATAATAGAAGAGTGCATTGACGACGCTGCCAGGATGGCTGAGATGAGGAGATTGAGGAACCCTCTTCTTCAGTGTGCCCTTGATAAGAGCTGCCGCACCTGCAATCAAAGGTGAGGCGAAAGAAGTGCCTGGCAGGCTCTCTCCATCCGCCAGCACGAAATACCCAGGAGCGAAGAGATTGCCGTAATTGGAAAAGCACGTGACATCGTCCGGTTGAACATTGAACTCCTCGCAATTAGCGGAAGGGGCATTTTTATAAAAGTCGCCGTAGACAGCCCCTGCGGAGATATCTCCGCGACAGCCTGGGAATCCAATGAACCTGTGTTGCCCGTCGTTGCCTGCTGCCCCCACGATGATCGTGCCCTTGTGACGTAGATATTCAATCATTTGAGCTTCCTGAAACAACCTCCTCTGGTCGTCATCCAACTCAGGGGGAACCGCTGTGCACAGGAAGTTGGCCAGTGAATCGCGGCCAAAGGAGAGATTCAGCACATCCAGCTCCTTGGCCAGAGCAGCCTTAAGGCACTGAATGATATTATCAGTATCAAGCCTATCCCTATACGCTTTCACACTACAAACAAGAACTTCTGCGTCTGGTGCTGCTGCCAGAGCGAAAGAGGCCACCTTTTCCCCGTGGGAGCCCAGCTCATTGAAGTCATCAATGATGCCAATCTTTATGCGCTTAGGCTCTAGGCCATCGGTATATCGCGCACTTGCGCCTCGTGCCTGAGCCTCTGCGAGTCCCACATGCTTGAAGGCCGCGCTGAGATTGATCAAAGCGGCACGTCTTTTGATGGGACTAAGCTCCGACGGATGAAATGTAGAAGTCGGGGCCATCGAGTGCTTGTCCAAGCCATATAGCACACGTAAAGCATCAGCCGCAGTCCAGCGCCTGAACCCCCTAGAGAGAGCGCTCTCTTCAACAAGACGTATCGAGACACACCCGCTGAGCCCAACAAGCAAGCTCACTACTATAGCTGCCCTCAGCACTATCTGCTTAACTCCCAGTGCCATAATTTGACCTCCTTCCTTCGGCGTGCTTTGCTTGAGCATCTTAAGTATAGCTCGCTCATTTCTCTAATTAAGTAATATACAATACAGTCAATACAGAGGCCCCTTGCAAAAAACGGGCGTTTTTTGCACAAAAATTCCCTATAGCAATTTCCGCGAATTATTCGGGATTTTCTGAACTTTGAGCCTCTAGGGTTTGCAGGGGGGGATTTTTGCGCCGGCGAGGGCGCTTGTCCTTGGATCCCTTCGGACGGCCTAATTTCTTGCCCTGGGCCTTCGCTCTGGCAAGCCCCGCATACGTCCGCTCGCGAATACGCTCCCGCTCAAAGTTGGCAAATGCGGCCAAGAGATGAGCATAGAGCATCCCTGCTGCTGTATCGAATCTCAAACCCTCTTTGAGCGAGATGAGCTGCCACCCGCGCACGCGCGCCTCTTCTAAATCCCGAACAAGCTCAGCCATGTCCCTGCCCCAGCGATCGAGAGCATAGAACGCTACGCCCTGGATCACGCCAAGCCGGAGCTTCCTCAAGACCGCCTCTTTCTGCGGGCGAGTATCCCTCGACGAGATCTGGTCTACATACTCGCCCTCGACCTCGACGCCCGCCTGCTGCGCCCAGCGTCTCAGCTCCAAAAGCTGATTCTCTGGGTTCTGGTAAATCCCCTTCGACACACGAGCGTATAATGCGACGCGCATGGGATCACCGTCCAAAGTCTGGCCACCGCTGCTTGATAGCCTTCACGATCTCCGGCCTGTGCACAGACTCAGCGCAGACGAGCCCGTAGACCCTCTTCGCCCCAGCACCCTTGAGCACTCTGGCCGCTTCGAGCATGGTCGCTCCGGAGCAGCAGATATCGTCCACGATCACGATCCGCTTGCCTTCCACGTCTGCACCGTCAGCGAGATCAAAGCAATCTCTGACGTTAAGCGCCCGTGCTATGGGGTTGAGATTGCTCTGAAGAGCCGTCTCATGGCACTTGCGCAAGAGCTCTTCAGCTGGCACCTTCACGATCCGGCTCAGCTCTTGGGCTAATATCTCAGCGTGATTGAAGCCGCGCCACTCTTGATCCTTGGGATGCATCGGGATAAACGTGATGAGATCGGGCCTGCTAGGGAGCCGCACCCACGCGATGGCTAACTCTCGCGCTAAGGGTTTTGCGAGCTCTCGGCGTAGCCCATACTTGAGTTCGCGAATAGACTCCTCTAAAGCGCCTTCATAGAGCCCGCACGAGATCAAAGCGTCGAGCGTCTTGCTCATAGCAGCCCCTTCCGCTTGGCCTTGCAGTAGGCCATCGTGACACAGCGCATCACCGGCTCGCCGTCGGCCTTGCACGATTCTATATTCCCCTTAAGAAACCGGCTCACCGGCTTGGGATGGCGTCTCCGGCGCGGCTGCTCAGCGATCAATGGCCGCGATTCTAAAGCCTTCAAAAGCTCTCTGAAATCATCCATAGGTGGTCTCCTTCTATGCGCAGCCCAGCGGGGAGCTTGCACAGCTCCCCGCCAAGCGCGATGATCAATCGCTAGTCTTCGTCCTCGACGGCTTCAGCTTCTACGTCAATAGCTTCTTGCTCTTCACCGGCCAGCTCGGCGAGAGCATCTTCGAGATTGGAGATGCGCCGCTCGTGATCGAGCGCGAGAGCGCCGAGCTTGACTATCGCTTTGCGGTTGAGCGCGACCTCACCTAAGATGGCCACGTCCGCTTCGGACAGCTTCCCCTCTTGGGCAAGTTGTTCGAGCTGCCCATTAATGGGAGCGAGGGCATTCTTCTTATTGCGCTTCCTTTTCGCCATGTTATTCACCTCCTTTAAGCTCTTCAATCTCTCTGAGGATCTGCTCGATCTTCCTCTGAGCCGCTTCGAGCTCCGCGATCAGTGCTGGCACACGCGACTTGAGCCCCGCCAGCACAAGGCTGGAGTCGGGCTCGCTCTTGCCGCGCACCCAGCGGCTATACGTCTCTTGCGTGACGCCGCAGAGCTGCGCCACCTTCTCCTGCGGCCAGCCCAGCTCGCGCCGGATCCGCTCAAGCCGCTTGACCAGCTTGCGAAACTCTCTGCGCTCAGAATCTAGCATCGGTGCCATAGCGACATTATTATACTCCCTGCATCAAGGCTATGCAAGTCTGGGCAAAAAATATATGCCCTAGGCCGCAAGCTTGTTTCGTCTCTGGCAGTCTTCAAGCCTCTGGTGCGCACCGCGCCACGCGAGAAAGAGCACGACCGCTGAGCCAATGCCAATGACCGCCGCGATCTGCCAAAACCGCAAGCGCTTGCGAATTGCACCAACCGCGCTCTCAAGGTTGTCCAAGCGAGAGCCAGTCCGTTCTACTCTCTGCAAAAATTCTTGCAGCGTCATAAACATCACCTTATGATTCTAGCGTTTCTGAGGATTGACGCAAGAGCTATGACCCCAGCGCTTCTCCTTCACAAAAGCTTTCAGCGCTTGCCCAAGATTATCGTTCGGCTCCCAATTCATCGGCTTGCCACAGACGACACACGGAAACATCTCCCGATAGCTCGCAATCACCTTGTCACGCGCTTCAATCATGGCGCAAAGATTCCCAATCGCGCCCAAGACTTCTTCGTCGCTATCCAGGTCTTCAAGGATATGCTCCCCGTAAGCTTCAGCGACGATCCTGCGCAACTCCTGTCTCAGATCGTTCAACCGCGTCTTCAGCGCGTCCCGCTCAGCGACAACTTGAGCAATAACACTCATAGAGACCTCTGCCTCACATAGTCAGTCTTGTTCTCCTTCAGGCCAAGGGCAAGAATATCTATGGCCTCTTGGCGACGGAGATAGACCTGCAAACCGCAATCGCAAAAGCCGTTAGGCCGACCGTGCTTGTCCGGCTTGAGGAATATCCATCCTCCGCACAAGGGGCACTTCAGCTCCACCATCGTCTTCTCCCAGTCTATCGCTGTGGACATGTTTCACCTCCAGGATAATATTAATATAATACCGTTCCCTACCGTTCCGTTCGGTTCCGTTACCGATCCGTTCCACCACCGATCCGTTACCGTTCGGATCCGATCCCTATCGTTCCGTTCGGTAATATATAGCCCTGGGGGATCTTCTCTGACCCCCCAGGGCTCTTGACTGTGCTATAATATTAATATCAATGGGCGCATATACTCAGCCCCGCGAAGATCGCTCAGGCGGATCGGCACCGGACGATGACGACGATACCGCTCATGAGCGATCTTCTTTTGCAGCTCCAGCTCGGAGAGTTGCAGCACCGGAATCTTGGCCTCTCCCAGCGCCTTCCACTGCTCTGGGATCAACGCGAGAGCAGACTCACGGGTCTGAGTGACTGCCCGCTCCAAACCCTTGCCGTGATTCCGCCCGCCACAGCAGCATTCACATTCGGGCGTGACTGCATCGTGACAGCGGGCGTCGCACCGCCCGATCAGCGTTCCGTCCGCCTTGCGTATCTCGATCAGCGTCATTATGGGTCACTCCTTTCTTGAAGCTGGGCATCGGGCGCCCGCACAGCGGGCACTTCTCGTGCTCACTCAAAAGCCACCTTCGCCACGCCTTGAACTCGCGCTCCGTTCGTCGCATGATCGCTCCCTTCAGGGGCAAAGACGTCCACGATCTTGGCGAACTGTCGCCCGTCTTGCCCCGTCTCTAGCGTAACGACGACCTCGCACTCCTTGCCGATCAGCTCCCTGAGATTGACGACTTGCCCATCACGCAGCGGGCCGATCAGCCGTGAGACCAACGACGTCAGCTTTGCCTTCGGGCCAAGCCGCAGCCCATAGGTCTTGCGCAGCACTCGGCCCGCTTCCCCGTCCAAAAGCTCAAACTCCACGACCAAGACACGCTCACCCTCTTTGAACGTGCTCGCCTTTTGCTCTAACGCCTTGATCCGTGCCCGATAGCTCCCCGGCTTCACTGGCTTCAACTCGCGATACTCCACTGTAAGAGTCTCCATTATCTCACTCCTTCGTTGTGATTTGGGGCTTCTTTCTTTGGCTGCCCAAGCCGCCGACGTGCTCAGTTGAAAGCGAACAATGGCCTCATGCCGTCCTTGACCAGCGTGAGATCGGCTAGCACGATGAAGCGCGTTACGGCGAACCGTGCCCCGTCGCCGTGCAGAAAAGACTTGCGCGCAAACTCGTCGGCCTCGATCTCGCGGATCGATCCGTCTGGGAACTCAAAGCGAACGACGTCCACTTCGTCCTTGTGCTCTTGCCAGACCGCTTCGTCTATGCCGACGGCCTGACGGAGCCGATAGATGTGCCGCTCTTGCACGCGCTTGACCAGCGCGTTGCCCTCAACACGATAAGGCGACGCCCGATTCCCGTTAGGAGCCAGAACTGCGATCTTGGTCATGAACGTTCACCTCGCTTTCTCTCATCCTGAGGGCTTCTACTAAAATTTGCCGGATGAACTCACTCTTGCTTAGGCCACCATGACGTATGACGTCATCAACGGCGTTATAGAGCGATTCCGGCACCCGCACGGAGAGCCGCTTACCGAACTCCTTGGACTTCACGTTGGGCATGGGGCACCCCCTTTTCACTCCTCTTCTTGAGCGGCAACGACGCTTTCACGTTTGCCCAAAAGCACCTCAAGTTCTGCGATGCACTTCTCGACCAACGCAAGACGAGCTTTCTCCCAATCAGTTAATCGGCTATCGGCAAGACCGAGTCGCTCCTGCATGACCCGTGGGGTCTCCAAGATAATGCGGCGCTCGGCCTTGAACTCACGCAGACGACGCTCCAGGCGGCGACGCTCGGCGTCAGTCGCGGGAGGGGGGGCCGCAACGGTAGGGGGGGTGGGAGCAGCAAAATCGCTCTCACACGCAGCAATGAGAAAGCCAGCAAGATTTCGCGGATGACGCTTTTCAGCTAAAGCGAGATTACGTTCAATGACTTCGTCGGGAAACTTCTCTAGCCGGTTTAGAGCAGCATCGTTTAGTCCCCTAGCAATGAGCTTTTCTCTGGTCTCTTGCAACATAACGCTATTTCACCTCCTGACTAGAAGCAGCAAGCAATGCATTGCTTATTGCTTGCTGCTTTATACTCACTTGTCTTTGCATTTGCTTCGGTTTCAATTTTAAGTGTTCTAAAATTTGAAACACGAGAGAAATCCTCTTGGGAAGCCACTTTTTGAGATGGCTTATCAAAGAGATGATATTCCGTTTTTGAGAACGGCCGTTTAACGCGCCGAAGGTATCCAGCACGTTCAAGTTCGCCCAAATACCTCTCGGCAGTTGCAAGTGAGACCCCAGCCAGTGCAGCGAGCCGCCGCACACCGGGGAATGGGCGCGGATAGTGGGACTTAATTAGCAGCCAGAAAAACCGAGCCTGAAGCGAGAGCCGCGTGTCGTGCAGAATGCGGTTCGGCACGACTGTTACGACCTCCCCATGGTAGAAGAGGGGGGTCTCCTCTTGACTTTGAAAGCCGTAAGGGTTAAAATCAACTTGCGACATGGTTCACACCACCTGTCGTTAGAGATTCCACGCCGAGCAGCCGACCGCCAAGTCTAGACTGCTCGGCGTTGGTCTTCATTATTGTTATGGTCATTGCCGATCATATTAAAGTAGGCATCCAAGGCCCGCTCCAAAATTGCGCTCATTGGAACACCGCGTCTTTGTGCCAAGTTCCGGAGCTGCTCCAAGAGATCTTTGTCTATTGTAGTCCGCAGATCAGGTTTGCTCTTTATCGCTTTCGTCATAGCGATCACGACCCCATTATAACGAGCGTGATGAACGTTGTCAAGATGAACGTTCATCATGCTCTTTCAATCGAAAGTTCATCAGGGGGGATACAGACGATGAGTTAGAGTAATTTAGCGAGAGGATTTAAAACGATTCTGTTCCCTTTTTTCTAATTGCCAATCCAGTTTTGCATGGCTCTTGCTACAATACCGTTCATCCTTGCGCTCTTTGACGAAAAACTTACGGCATTTCTCATAGCGGCAGACACCGAGTGGGAATTGCTCTTTAAGGCTAGCTAGCAGGGTCTTGAAATTCTCGATCTCCATAGCAGCATCGTAAGCTAAAATTTTGTCCCCATAGAACTCTTTAGCCCTAGGATCAAGGGTCTCGGATGTTGAGTGTTTTTCTAAATCATCGGAATTCTGCCCAAGTTGGAGAGAAAAGCTCATGTGCTTCGAGGGCACCTGGTTCAGCCTGTCCAAAGCCTCTTTTAGCTTTCTACGTGCTCGCTCTACACCCTCAGTGTGAGCTACCCAGCCCTTCTTAGCATTTAGAAAGTCTTCGTAAGCAACAATTATCTCTTTGATAATCTCGGCAACCTTATATAGTGCTTGTCGGCAATGCTCTTGGATTTCAGGGGGGTAGACAAAGCCAGATTCCGCCAACTTATGGAAATCTGGCCCCTTCGTAAAGAGCGGGATGAAAGAATTTTCAACCCAATCTTTAATTTCCTCTTTATAGAATCTCTCCTGCTCTTTCTTCGTCAAACGGTTGAACTGGAGCCACAGTTGTCGCTGGGGGGATTGGGCTGGTAGCGCTTTAGCATAGCAGTCAAAGCATAAGTCCTCTGTTGCAGACTGGATTAAAAGCTTTGTCCAAGCCACTTGATCAAAGCCTTTAGAGGGTTGTTTCGAGATAAGCAGTTGATCAAGGCGACGTCTTTGCTCCTTGAGGAAATCCTCTTTGTCTCTGAACCCAATCGGTGCACCGCATTTTTTGCAGCGGAATTGCGATGATGTCATACTGTATTTTACCACTCATGCAAGGGGTCAGGCCAGCAGTGATGGCTCTTGTCTTACGATGCAAGGTCGCGTTATAATTTCAACTACGTTATATAAGGAAGTGATCTTCACAATGGGCAAGATGATTTTTGTTGCAGGTATAGCTGCTAGCTTGCTCTTGAGCGTAGCGATCACAGCCACAGCTTTAGAATCGGAGTCAGCAGCCTTTCGGCCATCGCCGAACTCAACACCTTCCCTTAATCCCAGTGTCTCCTATCACGTTTACGATGAGAGATATAATCCCTTTGTTGCAGAAATTGATGAAGCTGTGAGGAATGTTTTGAAATACAATTGGATGTTACCTAGTCCGCTCGTGATTGAGTTGGGTAAGCCAAGTTATGAATGTCCTCAAGAAGCCATTGCATATTTTTGCTTAGATGGTGGTAGGGGATATAGCTACATAAACTTCATGCCTGCTTCTTTAAATCAAGGGATTACTCAACGATATAATACCTATTATCATGAGTTAGGACACGCAGCCGCCGAAGCTACTGGGCTCTTCCTTGGTGGAGATCCATGTATTGATCAGAATCACTATGGGCAATGGCAACCGTGGACGTGTCAATGGAATGAGGGGTTTGCGGAATTTTTTTCCGCGAACTTCATGAGACGCACCCAAAGTGTCTATCCCACTGAGAGCAATCAGTCGCCGTCATTCATCGCGAACACAATGTTGCAATGGGTCGCTGAAATTGGATGGAACTTTTTCTTGTGCATCTATGATAAAGCTCGAACAGCAATATTGGGTGGCTATTGGACACGCTATGAATGGGAGCTAGCTATGCAAAAGTGCTCTTCACCATTACTTGAGGTCTCGCTCTTTTTACCAGGGGCTGTGTGGCAGGGTGAAAACTTTGATTTAGTTCTCACTATTCACGTTTTGAGTCCTAGCAGATACATTCAGGCTATGGTGGATATTCCTGACGGATTTCAAGTCTTCTATGGCACTCCTCGTTTTGTTTGGACGAATGTGATAGCGGGCCAAGTGCTTGAAGGTAGAACTACACTCAAGGCACTCACTACAGGGCTCTTTACTTTTAAAGCCAGGGTGATTCCCTTTACAGACTTAGGAGCTCAGGAACCGTTCGAGGTTGAGCAAAGAGTAAGGATTCTGCTTCGCGAGGAGATTCCTCCTCCGCCACCGCCCCCATCCAGCGGCGTCGAGATTTCTCTAGAAGCTACAGCCACGCGCGTTGTGCCTGGCCAAGAGATCATCGTCCGTGCTAGGATAACGAACAATGGCACCAGCACCGTCACTATGCCAGTGCCGTTCACAGTGGACGGCAAGCCTATCATAACTTCAAATATTACAGTTGCCCCTGGCAGGACAGAGATCGTCGAGTTCAAGATCGCCTTTAGCCCTGATCAAACGGGCACTCACACCGTCACTGTAGGGAACTCTCCCCCACTCACGATCTACGTTGAAGGGCCAGGGGCAAGTAAAACCCCAGAGCAGTTCTTTGACAGTAACGCCAATGGGCGTCTCGACGATTTAGAAATCCTGACAGCGCTCGACTACTGGATTAAGCAGCGACTAGTTCCCGATATTGGCGTGCTGAGCGAGCTGCAAATATTAGCTCTACTTGACAGGTGGATCAAGGGCACGCCGATCGCAGGGAAGTGAGGGGCTAACGCTCTATCAGTTTATAAATCTTACTGCGGTGCCCTACCCGCAGAACGCGAAACACAGAGCCTTCTAATCGCCCGACCGCAACCCAATCTCTCCCAATATGTATCCGATAAGCGTTTTGGTAGCCCTTAAGCTTCTTAAGCCAGCGGTGTGGCTCAGGGTAGGTTTCAAGCTCTTTCAGCTTGTTCTTGATTGTTTGTGCTATAGTAGGGTCTAACTTATCTAGGTCATCTTGAGCGCTCTTTTCGAGCTGGCATTGGATCATGAGAGCCCACGTTGGCGCGAGTATTCTTCAAGAGTGAGAGACGGGCCTGGGGATTGCTCTAGCAGCTTGCGGAGCTCCAGATCGCGACTCATGAGCTCATCTTCTATAGCGTCTACGTGAGCCTCAGCTTGCTGGGCGATTAAAGCCAAAATCTTGGCGGGTTCTGAGGGCGCAACTATCCAGCGCCAAGGCTTGATTTCACCAATCATAATGAGCATGGCTGTCATCAAGAGCAAGTCAGCCTTGAAAAAATCCCCGATAGTGGCCTTGACTGCGTCAGGGTCTATAGCGTCGGGGCCTTTCTCCAAGATAGCGCGCAGCAAGGCCTCACTGTAAAGGCAAACCCCATAAAGGGCTGATTCTAAACGCTCGGCGTCCTCATGATCGAGAGCGCTCAAGACTTTCTCGTGAAAGAACTCTTGAATCTGCCGGATCGCGTTGCCATACTCATTGAGGAATGCCTCTGGGCCAGCCCCACTAAGGGTTTTCAGAATCAGATCGAATAGTTTGCCCTTCCATATCAAGTAAGGGTGCAGTTGGGCATGTATGCTCCGCTCTAATTCATCAGCGCTCTTAGCGCGTGCCAGTGGGAGAGTTAGCTCTTTGATGGCTTCTGCAAGTCGCTCCAGCTCTCTACACGCGAGAGGGTCTTTCAGCAAAGCAGACCAGAAATCTTGCTGGGTATCAGCTTGCTTCCGCAACTCGCGCACCCTTCGTGGTGAAGGGAAGAGCAACGCGAGC
This sequence comes from Candidatus Bipolaricaulota bacterium, assembly GCA_938091745.1. Taxonomy (GTDB): domain Bacteria; phylum Bipolaricaulota; class Bipolaricaulia; order RBG-16-55-9; family DRXL01; genus JANXCC01. The sequence goes on along the minus strand of CALLJK010000024.1, from coordinate 6,784 downwards.
AATCCTTCTGACGGTGTTTGCGGTGTAGCAACTTGAGCGGTCATAGTATCCTTGCTCCGTCAGCTTAGATTATAAAGCTCTGACAAAGATGATGCCAATTTGCCCGCGCTGGGGGTCGGTGTGTATGCTGTGGGCAAAAGGGGGTGGACGGAGTTAGGCGCACTACGGGGATTTGGGCGGGCGTCTCAAGCGCGTGCTTTTGTGCTGCTGATCGTGGAAAGCTGAGTGTTGCTCTTGAGAGCGTCCGCCTTACACGCGGAAGGCCAGAGGTTCGAATCCTCTAGCGCCCACCACCTCACTCATTTCCTTCGCTTGCGTTGGATACCAGCGCAGTCTATGATAAGAGCATGAGCGCTGTCAGAGAAGCTGTTGTCGGTTTAGAAGGTTTTCCGGTGGTCATCGAGCTGCCCGTGCAGTGGGGCGAGATGGACGCGTTCAATCACGTCAATAACGTCTCGTACTTTCGGTACTTTGAGAGCGCGCGCATCGCGTATCTTGAGAGAATTGGGCACATCGAGACGATGAACGCCACAGGAGTCGGCCCGATCTTAGCGTCCGCGCGTTGCGAGTTTAAGCGTCCCCTCACTTACCCAGACAAGATCTTCGTCGGGATACGAGTCTCGGAGATGGGCACAGATCGCTTCACCATGCAGTTCAGAATCTTCAGTCAAAAGCTACAGAAGATCGCGGCCGAGGGCGACGGCGTCATTGTGTCGTATAACTATCGTGAGCGGCGCAGGGCGCCAATTCCCGAAGAAGTCCGGCGAAGAATCGAAGAACTTGAAGGGCGGACCTTTCCCCTCTCCCTCGGAGGGGAGAGGGGCCAAGGGTGAGGGTGCATGTGCGGGCGATTCACGCTCACGCTGAGCGCAGAGCAGATCGAGGCGCGATTTGGCGTGCCCCTGCCCGCACCGTATAAGCCCAGATACAACATCGCGCCGACGCAAGAGATCCTTGCGCTGATCACGGACAATCAAGGCCGGCGCATAGAGAACTTTCGCTGGGGACTGATCCCTCACTGGGCCAAAGACCCACAGATCGCCCAGAAATTAATTAATGCTCGTGCGGAGACGCTCTTCGAGAAGCCGAGCTTTCGCGACGCTGTGCGAAGACGGCGCTGTTTAATCATCGCCGACGGCTTCTACGAATGGCGCCAGACACCCCAGGGCAAGAAGACCCCCGTTTATGTAAGACTCAAATCACGAGAGCCGTTTGGGTTTGCAGGCTTATGGGAGGCTTGGCAATCTCCCGATGGACAGACCCTCAAGACGTGCACGATCATCACGACGGAGCCGAACGAACTGATCAAGTCCATTCACACTCGAATGCCAGTGATCATGCCCAAGGAGTTTGAGGAGCTTTGGCTTGATCCCTCACCCAAAGCGCGTGCGGAGCTGGAGCGCCTCTTGCGCCCGTATCGCGCTGAGGAGCTGGAGATGTATGACGTCTCTGCGGCGGTGAACTCGCCAAGCACTGATGGGCCGGAATGTATTGTGCCCGTGGGGTAGGAGTGCACGCTGGGCTTCGGTCCCTTCTGCTATACTTCTGATATATCTGATATAATAGCTCAGGAAAGGAGTCTATCATGAGCACTCTTAAAGAGCGTGCGAAGCAGCTTATTGATCAATTGCCCGACAAGGTTGTGGCTCAACTGCTCGAAGACCTTGAAGATATTCTTGATCTAGAGCGAGCTATTGCTGAAGAGGGCGATCAGCCAGGGATGCCACTGGAGCAATTTCTGGAAGAACTCAAACGTGAGGGCAAGCTGTGAGCTATCAGCTCAGACACTATGAAGCTGAGAATCGCTCTTGTCACCGGGGCCAGCCGCGGCATCGGCGCGGCAACAGCCCTCAAATTAGCTCAGCAGGGCTGCGACGTCGCCGTCAATTACTTATCACGTGCCGACGCTGCTCACACTGTCGTCCAGCAGATCGAATCTCTCGGGCGCCGCGCCATCGCCGTCCAAGCCGATGTCTCTGACTACGCCCAAGTCCACCAGATGATTGAGACGACTGTACGAGAACTTGGCGGGCTGCATATCTTGGTGAACAACGCAGGGTACTCATCGCATGGGGGTATCGAGCAGCTCTCTCTCGAGGAATGGCACAGGATGCTCGCGGTCACGCTCAATGGCGCGTTTTACTGTGCTCAGCTTGCCGTGCCGTACATGCGCCAAGCGGGCTGGGGCAGAATTGTGAACATCAGCTCGCTGCGCGCACTGACGGGATCGGCACACAGCCCGCACTACGCCACAGCGAAGGCAGGTTTGCTCGGGCTGACGAAATCCTTGGCGCTGGAGCTTGCCCCGTACAATATCACCGTCAACGCTGTCGCCCCTGGCTACACCGACACGGAAATGAACCGAAAGTCTCTTGCCGAAAAGGGCGAGCAGATCCGCGCCAGCATCCCACTCAAGCGTATCGCAAGCCCAGAAGAGATCGCCTCTGTCATCGCATTTCTCTGCTCCGACGCAGCAAGCTACATCACGGGCGAGACGGTCACCGTCACTGGCGGGATCTATATGCGCTAGAAGAGCAGATTGAGCTGGGTGTGGCCCTCACCCCTCTGCTCCCCTCTCCCGCGGGTGACTACGGGAGAGGGGATGGGGGTGAGGGCCACAGAGCCGCCACGATCAGCCCAATTATCACGATTCCGATGGCGATCCCAATGCCGATCAGCCACCGTCGCGCCAAGCGCCGCGCCTGCTCGATCTGCTCCGGGGTTAATTGTATCTGCTGAGGATACTGCATGGCGAGGCGCTCCGCATGGCGCTTCATGCGAATCGCATCAGAGAGCTTGCCCTGCTTGCGCAGCACCACGCTGAGATTGTGATGCGCGTTGACGTGAGTTGGGTCGAGATCAATGGCGCGACGATACGCATACTCGGCGTGCTCGAGCTTGCCCGCGTCAAAGTAGATATTCCCCAAACGAAAATAGACCTTCGCTTTCTCGACGCCGTATTGTAGGGCTTCAACAAGAATATCAATGCCCTTGTCGTACTCTTTGGCTTTGCGCAGCTCTTCACCGAGTCTGAGGGCTTCTGCGACGCGGGCGCGGCGTTCGGGTTCGGTCAGATTATAAGAGTCCATCGAGGCGCTCCTTCAGCTTCTTGATGTCTTGCCATGTGAGATACTTTGGGCTACCCGGCTCGCGCGACGGGTTGCGCAAAAGATAGCTTGGGTGGAACATACAGTAAATTTCGATGCCATCGCGCCAAGGGAAGAACCTTCCGCGCAGTGCCGTGATCCCTTCCGTCGTCTTGAGAAAGAACTGTGCCGGGACGTTGCCCAAAGCGACGATGATCTTAGGCTTGATGTGTTTAATCTGAGCTTCCAAGTAGGGCCAGCACGTTTCTATTTCGTCCTTTTGTGGCGTGCGGTTGCCAGGCGGGCGACACTTGACCATGTTGCAAATATAGACGTGCTCTCGTGCGATTCCCACAGACTCTAAAATCTCTGTGAGCTTCTGCCCTGCAGGGCCGACAAACGGCCGCCCTGTAGCATCTTCGACCTCTCCTGGGCCTTCGCCGATGAAGATCACGGGAGACTTGGTGCTGCCCTCGCCGAAGACCACGTGCGTGCGGCTCTGATGGAGTCGGCACTTGGTGCACGTTTGCGCTTGGCGCTGCGCCTCCTCAAACGTCAAGACTGTGGGGGCTTTCGCTGGCTCATCGAAGAGCGAGCGCATCTGCGCCATCGTCGGTCACCGATCTTAGGATAGCTAGGCCAAGAGAGTCTGTCAACTATCTTCCTTTCTGGCCCTCACCCCTCTTGCTCCCCTCTCCCGTAGGTGACTACGGGAGAGGGGATGGGGGTGAGGGCCTCTAGGTCTCCAACTTGCACAGCCTATCTCTCTTTGAGATTATAAAAGTATGACTGCTCATACACGAGAGACTCTCGAAGCGCTCTTTGCGCCCAAATCTGTCGCGGTCATCGGCGCGTCGACAAAACCCGATAGTCTAGGGCAAGCCGTCTTCAAAAACATTCTCTTTCACGGCTACACCGGCGTCGTCTACCCCGTCAACCCCAAAGCCCACAGCATCTTGGGCGTCAAAGCCTATCCGTCCGTGCTCGATATCCCCGATGAGGTCGATTTAGCTGTGATCATCGTGCCGGCTCTTGCTGTCGCCGGGGTCTTAGACGAATGTGGGCGCAAGGGCGTGCGCGCCGCGGTCGTCATCAGCGCGGGGTTCAAAGAGATCGGCCCAGAGGGCGCTCAGCGCGAAGCCGAGCTGCAACAGATTGCCCAACGCTACGGCATCGCCATGCTTGGACCCAATTGCCTAGGGATTATCAATACCGACCCGGACGTCTCGCTCAACGCGACGTTCGCCCCGGGGATGCCACGGCGAGGCAATATCGCGTTTATCTCGCAAAGCGGCGCTCTGGGCGTCGCCGCGCTCGAATACGCCCAGCGCCAAAAGATCGGGCTTTCAAAATTTATCTCTATTGGGAACAAAGCTGACCTCCACGAGAACCATCTCTTAGAGTATCTAAAAGACGACCCGCTTACCGACGTCGTCTTGCTCTACGTCGAGGACCTTGAAGACCCTCAGGGCTTTCACAGATTAGCTACAGAGATCACGAGCGAGCGTCCCAAGAAGATCCCGATCTTAGCGATCAAATCTGGGCGCACCCTTGAAGGAGCCAAAGCGGCGACGTCACACACCGGCGCGCTCGCCGGCTCCGACGAAGTCTATGACTCTGTGTTTATGCAGTCGGGCGTCCTCCGCGTCGAAACGATTGAGGAGCTGTTCGACTACGCTGTCGCGTTCGCGCAGCAGCCCCTGCCCAAGGGCAATGAGATCGCGATTGTCACCAACGCCGGCGGCGCAGGCATCTTAGCGACAGATGCCGCCGTCAGATATGGGCTCCAGCTCGCATCGTTCTCTGAAGAGACAGTGCAAAAGCTTCGGGAGCTTCTGCCCCCGACGGTCAACGTCGCCAACCCCGTGGACATGACCGGCGAACCCAACGAGCAACGCTATGATACTATTGTGCGCACGGTCTTAGCTGACCCCAACGTAGATGGCGTCATCGTGATTGCAGCGCCGCATATCTTGATGAGCTTGGAGAACATCGCCAAAAACATTGTGCGCGCGGTGCAGGAGACCCAAAGCGATAAGCCTGTACTCGCGTGCTTGATGGCGGTCACCGATGCTCGGCCGGCTGTAGAGATCTTAGAGACGATCAATATCCCCAATTACAGCTTTCCAGAGCGTGCAGCGCGCGCCTTGGCAGCGATGGCTCGCTACCGTGATTGGGTGCACCGCCCGCGCACCGAGTACAGAATTTTCAGAGACGTTCAGATCGAACGCGCCCGCGAGATCATCGCTCATGCGAAGCGCGACGGACGCAGATTATTGCTCGAGCCCGAAGCGCATGATCTTTTGAAGGCCTACGGCTTCCCCGTGCTGCGATATCACTTAGCAAGGACCGAAGACGAAGCGCTTTTGGCTGCGCACGAGATCGGCTACCCTGTCGTGCTCAAGATCGTCTCCCCTGATATCGCTCATAAAGTCGACGTCGGCGGCGTTAAGCTCAATATTCAGAGCGACACAGAGCTGCGCGAGAGCTATCGGCAGATGCTCGCTGACGTCACACGAGTCAAGCCTAACGCCCAGATCGTTGGGGTCTTCGTGCAGGAATTCATCAAGGGCGGCAAAGAGACGATTTTGGGCCTCAAGCGTGACCCACTCTTTGGCCCGTTGTTGATGTTCGGGCTTGGAGGCATCTACGTCGAGGCGCTGCGCGATGTCACATTTCGCCTCGCGCCGATTCGTGAGCTTGGAGTGCAACGGATGATCCGTCAGATTCGGGGCTTTAAGATCTTAGAGGGCTTCCGTGGAGACCCCCCTTCGGATATAGACGCGATCGCCGAGTGCCTGGCACGACTGTCACAGTTAGCTACCCAACTCGAAGAGATCATTGAGCTGGACATCAACCCCTTAATAGTCTTAGAGAGAGGTCACGGGGCGCGCGTGGTGGACGCGCGCATCGTCGTCGCTTAGACTAGAGCGCTCAGCGATCTTTCGGGTGCGTGCGCTGGAGTGGGCAGTCATCACCCCACTCGTCACACGATTTACTGAAGAGATGCGTTCGACCCTCCTTGAGGTTCTCCGGGTGCCAACACATCTGCCCGATCTGAATATCTCGGCTGACAACCCACGGGCCGTGATACTCGCACTCGACAATCTGTTTCTTTGGAGCAGCCATCGTCTGCACCTCCTCCTTAGACTATCACTGTGCTGCCCCAAAGACTATGACTAGGGTCATTAGCCGACTTGATCTGAGACAGCCTAGCGCACCTCGACCCAGATGGGGTTTGTATACGCTTGATCGCCGTCGTCGGCGACGACGTGCACGGCGTACCAGCTCTTCTCCGTGGGCTTATCTGTTAACGTGATGACCGCGCGATCTTCAGTCAAACTGAATTTCTTGAGGACTTTGCCGTTTTTGATGATCTCAGCAAGCTGCAATGTGCGTGGCTCCTCTTGCGCGGGATCGCGCGGCAGCACAACGAGTTCAGCTCTCAGCGCGATCTCCTGCCCACGGTTCAACGTCACTATATCGCCGGGGAGGACCTTGCCGTCTTGAGCTGTAAAATTCACCATAGGGCCGTAGGTTGCGAACGCCCGACCAGCTTTCAGAGCAGCGATCCATTTTTCAGCTGTCAGCTCGCCCTCGACGCGCACGAACGTTCTGGGACGACCATAGCGCTCCTGACCAGGGCGAAAGTCCATCCAGTCGTGATCGTCGCTATTGCCCACGGCGACATAGCGTCG
>CALLJK010000023.1 GCA_938091745.1 Candidatus Bipolaricaulota bacterium | reverse complement strand
GCGCGCCTGGAGCCGCTCAAGAATCTCTTTTGCTGTGCCCCGCAGAACCTCTTCGTGCACCTTGGTCAGCTCCCGACAGAGCGCAAGCTGTCTGTTGGGAAGAAGTTCGCTCATCGCTTTGAGGGTGTCGAGCACGCGATGCGGAGATTCGTATAATACAATCGTGCGCGGCTCTTGGGCTAAGCGTGCAAAAAACTCGCGCTTGGCTTTCGCTCGCTTTGGCGGCACGCCCTCAAAGACAAATCGTTCTGTAGAGAAGCCCGACACAACCAAAGCCGTGATCAGCGCCGTCGGCCCGGGAATGGGAATGACTGAGATATTCTCAGCAATCGCTTTGCGCACTAACTCATAGCCTGGATCGGAGATCAAGGGCGTGCCCGCGTCGGAGATGAGCGCGATCTTCGCCCCAGCTTTGAGCTTCTTGAGAAAATACCCGACGCGCTCGCGCTCTACCCCGCGATACAAGCTACGCTCGAAGGGCTTTTCAATCCCGTAGTGCTTCAGTAACTGTTGCGAGCGCCGCGTGTCCTCAGCGATGATCAGATCGCACTCTTTCAGAATTCTCAACGCCCGCAGCGTAATATCTTCTAGATTCCCAATGGGCGTGGCGACGATGAATAATGTGCCCAAAGACCTCTCCCCCAGCCCCTCTCCTAAAGCGGGAGGGGGGCCTTCCCCCCTTCCCGCGTCGGGAAGAGGGCTTAGGGGGTTAGGTCTTGCATTTCCCACACGGCAATCATAGAATACTATCGGTAAGTCGTGCAAGCCCCTCACCCCTGCTCCTCTCTCCCTCCGAGGGGAAAGGAGCCCGGGTGAGGGTGATAAGGAAGGAGAAAGCATGGGAGCACTGCAAGACCTGCGCGATCGTTTGACCCAGATCGCTGATCGCCTTTGACTTGGCTGCCCTCGAAGCTGAACTGAAGCAGCTCGAAGATCAGATGTCTGCCCCCGGCTTTTGGGAGGACAAACACCACGCGAAGCTCATTGCTCAGCAAGTCGAGCAGAAACGCCGTGTTCTCCAGAAATATAAAGCTCTAGAGACCCAGCTCGACGACTTAGAAGTCTTAGAAGAGCTAGGGAAATCCGAGGGCGATCCCTCCGTCGAGCGCGAGGTGCAACTGGGCGCTCAGGAGATCGAGAAGCGCCTAGCCACTCTTGAGCTCGAAGCGTTTCTCAACGAGCCCTATGACCCCAATGATTGTTACTTAAGCATTCAAGCTGGGGCCGGAGGCACCGACGCCCAAGACTGGGCGGAGATGCTCCTGAGAATGTATTTGAGATACATTGAGCGTCGCGGCTGGCAGGCGAGCATTATCGAAGCCAGCCCCGGCGAGGTCGCAGGGATCAAGAGCGCTACTATCGAAGTCCAAGGACCTTATGCGTATGGCTACTTAAAAGCTGAGCGTGGCGTCCATCGTTTGGTGAGAATCTCGCCGTTTGACGCCAATGCCCGAAGGCACACGTCGTTCGCAGCCGTCACCGTGATTCCCAAGGTCGAGGAAGCCGACGTCGAGATTCGTCCCGAAGATCTAAAGATTGACACATTCCGAGCTGGGGGTGCTGGGGGACAGTATGTGAACAAGACCGAGTCAGCCGTGCGCATTACCCACCTGCCCACGGGGATCGTCGTAACGTGTCAGCGCGAGCGCAGCCAGCAGCAGAACAAAGAGATCGCGTTGGAGTTACTCACCGCGCGCTTGTATGAGCTGAAGCTCCGCGAGAAAGAGCAAGAGATCGCCAAAGTGCGCGGGGAGCTGCGCTCGATAGAATGGGGCAGCCAGATTCGCTCATACGTCTTGCAGCCGTATCAATTAGTGAAGGACCACCGCACGGAGATCGAAGTGGGCAATGTGCAAGCCGTCTTGGACGGCGAGCTTGACGTGTTCATTGAGGGATATCTAAAGCGGAAGCGATAATTGGAGATATCGGGATAATCACTGTGACATCTATTCTGTTATTTCTCGCGGCCATCGCCATCGGGTGGGTGGCGAGCATGGTCGGGGTCGGCGGCGGGATCTTCATGGTCCCGCTCTTGGTCTTTGTCGGCTCTGTGGCTACCACCCAAGAAGCTGTGGGCACAAGCCTAGCTGCGATCGTCTTTAACTCGATCTCCAGCACGATCGCGTACTCTCGGCAGAAGAAGATAGACTACAGATTCGCGCTGGCGCTGCTTCCAATGGCACTTGTAGGGGCATGGCTGGGAGCGTTTCTCACGGAATTTATCTCGAGTGAAGCTCTAGCCATCGCGTTTGGAGTGCTCTTGCTCTACGTCTCCGGACTGATGCTCGCGGGCAGAGAACCCAAAGAGCTGGGCTTGCTTTTGCGGCGCGGCCTTGATCCTCAAGGCAATCCCAAGCCTGCGCTCGGCGCTCTTGTGGGGCTGATCGCTGGAGTCGCTGCAGGGTTTTTTGGGATCGGCGGGGGGATCGTCATGGTCCCAGCAATGAATATCTTCTTGGGAGTAGACATTGTAAGCGCTGTCGCGACGAGTCTCTTTGTGATGGGGCCGTCGTCGCTGATTGCTGCCGTGACGCACTACTTTCAGGGCAATCTCCATATAGATTTGGCGATCCCTTTAGCGCTGGGGATTATTATCGGAGCGCAGCTTGGAGCCTGGAGCACGACGAAAGTCTCGAGAGTCTTTCTGAGGCGGCTTTTTGGTGCCGTGCTGCTCTACTCAGCGATCCATATGATTTGGAAGGGCGTGCAGGGGGTGCTCTGATGCAGATCGCCATTGACGGCCCTGCTGGATCGGGCAAGACCAGCGTCGCCCGCGCGCTAGCCAAGCGCTTTGGGTGTTTATTAGTAAATACCGGCGCGATGTACCGCGCCGTCGCGCTGGCACTCTCCCACGGGCTAAAGCTCTCGGAAATACAGCTAGAAATCCGCCCCAATGAACGGGTCTTCCTCAACGGCGAAGATGTCACAGAACAGCTCTACACCCCAGAGATAGACGAACTCGCTTCCCAAGTCGCGGCTCGCTCTGAAGTGCGAGAGTTTCTCATCGAGCAGCAGCGTGTACTCGCCCAAAATAGAGACGTCGTCATGGAAGGACGAGATATCGGGTCGGTCGTGCTCCCCAACGCCGACGTCAAACTCTATCTGGACGCTTCGCTTGAAGAGCGCGCCCGCCGCCGCTGCCACGAGCGTCCAGGGCTCTCGTACGATGAGGTCTTGGCCCAGCTGCGCGCCCGCGACGCACGCGATGGCCAGGGCTTTGGACGCTTGCAGATCACTCCCAATACTGTTATTATCCGCACCGATGGGCGCACCCTCAATGACGTCATCGCCGAAGCTATACAGGCTGTGGAGGCCGCGTTGCAGAGACGGAGCCCGTCTGGTAAACTGAGCGGGTGAATGCCGAGGCCATCAAGGGGTTCTTCTACTGGCTTCTTGCGCCGGTCTTAGGTGCTATTGTGCGGGTCTTGTTCCGATTGCGCGTGCGCGGTTGGGAGAACCTCCCCCAATACGGCGGATTTCTCTTAGTAGCGCGCCATCGTAGCTACTGGGATATCCCCCTGCTAGTAACGGTGTTGGGCAACCGACGGCGCATCTACTTTGTGGCGCGCAAGACCCTGCTTGAAGAGAACCCGTTCTTGGCGTTCTGGGTGCGGCATTACGCGATCACCATCAATCGAGAACACTTTCAAGTGGAGGACCTGCGCAAGGTGCTTGAAGCTCTCAAGTCAGGGAAGATCGTGGGGATCTTCCCTGAAGGAACGACGCAGAAGCCCCAACGGGCACACCCAGGGGTGATTCGCTTTGCCGAACGCACCAACAGTGAATTCGTCGCCGTGCGCTTCGAAGCGCACGGGCCGTATCCCCCAAAATATCCGTTTCGCTGGCCGCAGATCACAGCCCATATCAGTGCGCCGTTCAGTTTGAGAGACTTAGAGTTTGATCTAGGAGAGACTTCGGATCGACATGAACGCTATCAAAAGCTTGCAGACTTATTGATGGAACGCATAGACAGGGTGGGACTGGAGCGTGTTCCCGTGCTCCAAGAGAGCTTATGATAACAACAAAGCCGACGATCGAGGTCGCGCGCAGCGCCGGGTGGTGCTTCGGTGTGGAGCGTATCGTTCAGATGGCTGAAAAATTATTGGACGAGACGCCCGACGGCCCAGTCTATTGCTTGGGAGAACTGATTCATAACCCTCAAGAAGTAGCTCGACTGCGCGCCAAAGGGATGGTCTTTGTAAAATCTCACGAAGAGCTCCCCCCCTTGAAGCCCGGAGAGAAACGAAAAGTCTTAATTCGCGCCCACGGTGTCGCGCCATCTGTCAAGAGGGCTCTTCATGAGAAGGGCTACGAGATCTACGATGGGACATGCCCTCTCGTGACGATCCCACAAAGATTTGCCCGTGAGCTCGCGGAGCAAGGGTACAGATTAGTCATTATGGGGCATATCGAGCACCCGGAGATCCAAGGAATTCTTGGTCATCTAGACGGGCTCAACGCTCAGGTGGACGTGATCACCGGCCCTGAAGAAGTAGATAAACTGAGGTTGAAAGCGTCGGATCGCGTGGGGCTGATCTCGCAGACGACCCACCCCTTTGAGAGATTTGCCCAGCTCATCGGGCGAGTGCTCGAGCATTGCTTAGAGGTGCGGGCATATAATACAATCTGTCAGGCGACGTTCGACCGCCAAGAGGCGATCCGCGAGCTGGCCCAACGCTGCGATATCGTTATAGTGATTGGTGGACGCAATAGCTCCAACACGTGTCGATTGGCAGAGATCGCCTCGCAGTACACGACGTGCTATCATATTGAAGATGAATCCGAACTGAAAGGAGAGTGGTTTTGGGGGAAGAAGCATATAGGGATCTCGGCGGGGGCATCCACCCCCACGCACGCTATTACGGCTGTTCAAGCGGCTATCGAGCAGTTGGTCAGTAAACTCTCTACAGCAAGCGGGTGATCGAGCATGTCCGAGGAACTCAAAGAGACACAAGAGCCATCCCAGATGGAAGCACTCTTGGATGATCAAGATGTGTTGACGTACTCACGCGGGGACATCTTGCGAGGGCGTGTTGTCCAAGTGAACGATCAGGGCGTGTTGGTCGACATCGGCTACAAATCCGAAGCGCTGATGAAGCCCACAGAGCTGGCGCCGTTCCACAAGACCCCCTTACAGCCAGGGGACGAGATCGAGGTCCTCATAACGTACATCGACGAAGAGGAGGGCACGATCCACGTCTCTGAAAAGGCCGCGCTCTACGAGAAGCGCATCAGCGAGTTGGAGCGTGCTTATCGGAATCGGCTTCCCATCACCGGGACGATCGAGGACGAAGTCAAAGACGCAGGATATCATGTCAATCTCTTGAAATCGGGGATTCGCGCGTTCTTGCCAGGCTCGCACTTGGGAGATGATCTGCCTCCTCATATTGAAGAACTGCGTGGCAAGGAAGTGCCGTTCATTATCTTAGAGTTAGACCGCCGCGAACGCAATCTCGTCGTCTCTCACAAAGAGTATCTCAAGGAGCTGGAGCGGCAGCGCAAAGAGGAGCTCTTCAAGAAGCTCCAACCCGGCCAAGTCATCGAGGGCACGATCAAATCTATTGTAGATTTCGGAATCTTCGTGGATGTCGGCGGCTTTGAAGGGCTGGTCCATCGCTCGGAGATCAGTTGGAAGGATATCCCCATCGTGCCCCCTAATACGTACAAAGTCGGGGAAAAGATCACAGTCAAGGTTTTAGGGGTAGACCGCGAGAAGGAGCGCATTTCGTTGTCTATCAAGCAATTGCGCCCCGATCCGTGGATCGGCCTCAAGCAGCGCTACCCCGCGGGGACCAAGACCAAGGGCACAGTCGTCAGCTTGACGGACTTTGGTGCGTTCGTGCGCATCGAAGAGGACGTTGAGGGCTTAGTACACATCTCGGAGCTATCGTGGGGTTACCCAGAGCATCCGAAAGAAGTCGTCAAGGTCGGGCAGGAAGTCGAAGTCGTCGTGCTCGACGTAAACGAGCAAGAGCGGCGCGTCAGCCTCTCGATGAAGCGCACTCAGCCCGACCCCTGGGAGAAGATCGAAGAGAAGTACCCTGAGGGCAGCATCGTCCAGGGGCGTGTGACCAAGCTCACGGACTTTGGCGCGTTCGTCTATTTAGAAGACGGAGTCGAAGCGCTCTTGCACATCTCTGAGATGAGCTGGGATAAAGTGAACAAGCCCAGCGATGTCGTGAAAGAGGGTCAGGAGATCACGGCAAAAGTGATCAAATCCGACGCGAGCAAGCGCAAGATCCGCCTCAGCCTCAAAGAACTCCAAGAGGATCCCTGGCACAAGTTCTTGGAGAATTATTCCGTGGGCAGCATCGTTGAGGGGCCGATCACGGAGCTCAAGGAGTTTGGCGCGTTCATGAAGATCACCGAAGACGTGGAAGGGCTCATTCACGTCTCGGAGATCACCGATGAGCGGATCTCGACCCCAGCTGATATTCTGCAGGTGGGCCAAGTAGTTAAAGCCCGCATCATCGGGATCAACGAGGAGAAGCGCCAGGTGCGGCTCTCCATGCGCAACCTCCATAGGCAAGAGCACTTGCTCACCAGCGAGGTCGGGCGCGAAGGGATCACGATGGGGGAGCGCGTGAAGGGCCTCAAGGAGCTCCTCAAAGAGTCTGAGGGCTCTTAAGCTTTCGACCCCATGGACTGGCAAGCCCTTGGGACGGGAGTTCTCTGTTATCTGATAGGCTCTCTGCCCTTCAGTTATGTGGTCGCTCGCCTGAAGAATATAGATATTCGTCAGCATGGCAGCGGCAACGTCGGAGCGACCAACGTCACACGAGTTGTCGGTGCAAGCTATGGTGCGCTTGCCCTGATAGGAGACGTAGGCAAGGGTGTTGCGGCGGCGTGGCTGACGAGCGTTGTGCACGCCCCAGGGTGGCTTTCTGGTCTTGCTGTTGTGGGACACAACTGGAGTATCTGGCTCAAGTTCAGCGGGGGCAAAGGAGTTGCAACTACTCTAGGGCTCTTGCTCTTCTTCTCTTGGCCGACGCTCCTTGTGACTGTAGGGATTTGGCTTGTGACGGTGCTATTGACGCGCTACGTTGCTGTGGGCTCGATGGTAGCATTGGTGCTCATTCCTGGGGTGCTCTATACTTTTGGGGTCACAGACCTTGAGCTGCTTGGGCTCTTCGGTGCTCTGGGATTACTGACAGTCTGGCAGCACCGCAGCAACATTCACAGAATCTCCCAAGGAACAGAAAGCCAAATCTTCAAGAAGCGCGCTGAGTGACCGCTACGGCTTCAGTCTATAGATCATCCGTGGGAAGGGGATTGTCTCGCGCAGGTGTTCGATTCCCGCGATCCATGTCGTGAGACGCTCTACTCCCAACCCAAACCCCGAATGCGGCACTCCCCCGTACTTTCGTAAATCAATGTACCATTGGTACGGCTCCTCCGGCAGCCCGAAGTCTTTCAAACGCTGTTTTAATAAAGCAATATCTGAGATGCGCTGGCTACCCCCGATGATCTCGCCGTAGCCTTCGGGGGCGATCAGGTCTGCTGCCAAGACTAAATCGGGATTGTCAGGCTTGGGTTCCATATAGAACGCTTTCATCTTGGCGGGGAAGAACTCGACAAAGACCGGACGCCCAAAGTGCTGCCCCAGGGCTTCTTCGTGTGGCGCGCCGAAGTCGTCGCCCCAATCGAGCTTCTCTACTTCTCCAGACGCAATCTTCTCCTTCAAGAGATCATTGACGATCTCTAAGGACTCAGCGTAGGTGACGCGGGCAAACGGCTCAGCGACGACACGCTCGAGGGACTCCGTCTGGCGTCCTAATTCTTTGAGCTCACGGGCACGCTTCTGCAAGCACCGCTGAATGACGTACTTGACGAGCTCTTCTTGGAGTTTGAGATTCTGCTCATGGTCGAAGAACGCGACCTCGGCCTCGGCCATCCAAAATTCTGTCAAGTGTTTTCGGGTCTTGGACTTCTCAGCTCGGAATGCTGGGCCGATCCAATAGACCTTCCCCAGCGCCATCGCTGTCGCTTCAAGATAGAGCTGTCCGCTCTGCGACAGATATGCCGTCTCGTCGAAGTAATTGACTTCAAAGAGCGTCGTGGTTCCTTCACAGGCCGACGGCGTGAGAATGGGCGCTTCTGTCGCGATGAAGCCGCGCTCGTCGAAGAAATCCCGGATAGATCTCATCACTTCGTGACGCAGGCGCAAGATCGCTGTTTGTCGTGGGGTGCGAATCCACAAGTGCCGATGGTCTAACAAAAACCCCGGCCCATGCTCCTTTAAGTCTATGGGATATTTCTCTTCGACACGCTGTACGATCTCTATATTTCTGATCTGGACTTCGTAGCCGCCGGGCGCTCGCGGGTCCTCACGCACTGTGCCCCAGACTTTCAGCGACGACTCTTGCGTCAGCTTGAGGGCTTTCTCAAATGCTTCCCCGTCGGCTTTTGTGACCACAGCTTGGATGACCCCTGTCCCGTCGCGAATCAATAAAAACTGAATCTTGCCAGACTCGCGACGATTGTAGAGCCAACCGCAGATTAAGACCTCTTGCCCAACCTTCTGGGCGATATCTTCGATATACGTCTGCTCCATCGTCACTCACGCTCGCCCCGTAAGATTTGGATCATCGCGTCATGGATCTTCCCATTGGTTGCCAAGACCTCGCCGCCGGAGAGATCGAAGGCATTGCCCTGTAAGTCTGTGACCTTCCCTCCGGCCTCGCGCACGAGGAGCACCGCAGCTGCCATGTCCCACGGCTTTAAGTCTAACTCCCAGTAGCCATCGGCCCGCCCGGCAGCTAAATATGCGAGCGCCAGCGCAGACGAGCCGAGACGCCTCAATGTCTGCGTCTTCCTCGCAAAACGCTCCCACCACGCGAGGTGCTTTGGGATCAAGCGTTCGTCGTATGGGAAGCCGGTCATCACTAGACTCTCCTGCAGCGTCTCCGTACGCGAGACGCGGATGAGCCGGCCATTGAGCTGCGCTCCCTGACCGGCCTCACCGACGAACAGCTCATTATGAATGGGATTATACACAACGCCAAGAAGCGCTTCATCTCTGTGATAGAGCGCGATAGAAACAGCAAAGAACGGGAAGCCGTGAGCGAAGTTGGTCGTGCCGTCAATGGGATCAATGATCCATTGATACGGCGATGTGTCTGTAGGGTGCACTGAGCCCTCTTCGGTGAGAATAGAGTGTTCGGGGAAGCTCTTTCTGATCAGAGAGACGATGATCTCTTCGGCACGGCGGTCGAACTCCGTGACAAGATCACGAAAGCCGCTTTTGAGCTCGAAGCGATGGCCCTGACGGAAGTTTTCACGTAAGAGTTCCCCAGCTTGCTGGGCAGCCTGGAGCGCAACGGTTTTGATAGCAGCTAAATCTTTCATCTGATTAGTATAATCGAGAGTAGCCTCACCGAGCAAGGGGCCCTTGCATTCTGTCCCCGATTACGCTATGTTACAATAGCAACATCGAAAGGAGGAGCCATGCGCAGCGTCACCCTCTGGAAGTATATCAGCATCGCGCTGGTAGTGCTTTGGGCGATAGTGGTTCCCACGTCAAGCTCTCAAGCCCTGCAGGAGTTGCCACCACGTACGGCTCACTTTTGGAGCATTACGATGGGCACGGACGAGCCATTCCAACCGATCACGATAACCGTCGCTCAAACAAAGGACAAATCTTCCTATCTGGCCTACGGGAGAACTCCAAAATTCTTTTTCGAGGTGCAGTGCACGGCTGCTGATGCGCCAAGCTCTATTGATCCAGATCGAGCTAGAAGCTCGGTGATCATGGCAGGATCAGCAGATCTTCTCTTTCGTGAGGGTTCTTGGCTCATCTCTGATAGTGATATGAGTATCGTCCTCATTATGATCAGTACCCCACCGTTGTTTTCTCCAACACCTAAGCCGAGCGGGTTCTGTCAGCTATATCTCGAGCGTCGGTCAAAAAATCAAGAAAATCAATGATCTAAGGGAGGTGCCGCCGTGTTACAGAGGTACGGGTGGTCTATCAGCCTAGCAGTACTCGTATTGGCTCTCGTGATTGGCTTCCCCGATGGGCAGGCGCAGCAAGCCGGTCCACTCGCGCAGTTCAAAGAGAACGTCCGTCAGATGCACATCATAGCACGCTACTTTACGTCAGTTGGGGGCATTCGCGTCCAAGCCAACGTCGTGCAAACGGTCACAGCTGTTGCTGTCCGATCCACAGCATCGGAGACCATTTGGCTGATCGAGAAGGAGCATGTCGATCCAGAGTTTTTCTATCAGCAGCGCAATGCCCCTCGAGGAACGTCCATATCGTTTCTTATCTTCGTTGACACAGTTGATCTCGTCAAAGTCATTCAAGGAGGGCAGGGTGAGCCCTTTGAAGTCGCGCGCATGACTGATCACTACGCCGTGCTCCGAGAGCTTCGGCCTCGGAGCATCCCCGAGCTGCCCATTGCTACAGACCCCCGCCAAGACGAAGCCGCCGTGATCGCGTTGCCCCAAGGTGGAGGTATAACCAGCGTCCCCACGTTTGTGGAGACCGCAACAACTATTGTGGAAGTTTCAGAGGGAAGCCCGCTCTTCTTCATCGCGTTCCCCGAGAAGGATGGCGAAGCGACGCATGGCGCTCCAGTCTTTGTCCAGCGGGACGACGCTTGGAAGCTCGCAGGCATCCGCGTGACTCATGGGCGCAGCCCACAACCAGATCGCAGCGCAGTTACGAAACTCCCCACACTCGATGCATTGCTTAAGGTGGAATCGCGCGTCTTAGACCCCAGTGAATATCGTGTTCTCCAGACCCCCTTGGGAGAAATCGCCTTAGAGTTGCATAACGTGCGCGAACCCAAGAACGCTAAGAACGTCCTCGTCACTGTTGAGGCACGGGTCAATTTCTTCCCCAAGACGTTCTCAGAAACGATGGACATCGTCAATGGGCGCGGGACAAAGACTATCATCTTGGGGAGGGTAGGCGAGCAAGTAGAAGTGCAGCGAGTGACGATTCGGTTGCCAAGCTGAATTTCACGCTAATTCCAGCTCGCGCCTCAAGCGCTCGAAGAGATAGACGGCGATCAGCCCGGTGATCAGCCCGCTGATCAGCCCTAATACCAACATAAACGGCAGATAGTAAAAGAGCCCACTGATCTGCACGAATAGAAAATACGCGACGACGAGCTGAGTGACGTTATGAGCAATTGCGCCTAAGATGCTAACACCCACTAACCCCAACGGTGGGCACAGCTTCTTTAGAGCCAATGCGACGACAAGCGCGCTTACCAAGCCTCCGGCAAGACTTAAGAGCGCCCCCGGAGCAAAGAGCGTCCCCGCGATGAAACTCCCTAAGATACTGCGGGCAATCGCCAAAAAGATCCCCGCGCCGTAGCCGAGAAAGAGCATCGTGAAGAGCACTAGTATATTCGAAAGCCCCAGCTTCGCTCCCGGCACCGGCACCAACGGCGGGAAGAACCCCTCTAATACATAGAGCACGATTCCCAACGCCAAGAGCGCTGCAAAAAGAATGCGCTTCAGTAACCAAGCTTCGGGAAGGGTACTTCGTGTATACGGGGTCATCGTGAGATCGCGTCAACTCCTGAATCTCCGGGGATTTCTATCGTGACGTGATTGGGCAGGCAGATTAACACTTGGCCGGGCTTGTGGATCCAGCCCTGGCGCATACAGATCTCTTGGGCTCCGGGGGAGCGCAACACCCGCACGCGCCCGTTCTGCACTTGGATCACCGTCTCTCCGGCAGGGCCAGTGACCGTCACTTCGTAATCTTGCGCGAGCGAGAGCTGGTGCACGATCTGCCCATCGAGACGAACAATGGCCCACCTTCCCGATGCCTCGGCGGTCTGGTGCAGCAGGGGGATTGTCGCCGCAGTCCCCAACAGAACGAGAGCGATCACAAGATAGTCGCCCCAGGTCAAGTATCTGCTCACGGTGCGCAAGAGTTCTCTCATGGTAGCTCCGTCGGGAAGTTTATATCTTTCAGCCCCGATGACACTACGATGCGCCCGTTGTCCGTCACTAAGATACCCTCGACGTTGGGCAGACTCTCTATCAGCGCAAGCCCCTTCTGTTCACCCAACACAAAGACGGCCGTGCTGAGGGCGTCGGCCTCCATCGCCGTCGGGGCTAATATTGTCGTGCTGATCAAGCCTCGCGCGGGCTGCCCCGTCTTGGGGTCAATAATATGATGATAGCGAATCTTATCGGGTTCGTCGGCGTAGCGACACGGGAAGATATTTTTCAGAGCGTCCGCGAAAAAGCAGCGCTGATAGTCCCCCGACGTCGCCAGGGCGTGATCTCCCCAAATCTCTAAGACCCCTAGAATCTTCGACTCATCACGAGGATGCTGCACTCCAATGCGAAACGGCCGCCGATCCTCAAACCACAGCACTTTTCTTGGACGATCATTGAAGACCCGAATATTCCCCCCCGCGTCCACCAGCGCGCTGTCCAGCTCGTGCTTCTTCAGAATCTCGACAACTCTGTCGACAATATACCCCTTGGCGATGCCCCCTAGATCGACTTCAATATTGGGGCTGGAAAGCCGAGCCGTCTTGGCTGTTGTGTCGAGAGAGATCTGGCGTGGCTCTTCTACTAACGGCTGAAGCTCGTCTGCAGAGGGGATGCGCCCTACCCCAGCGCGATCCCAATCTTGCGTAAACCCCCACAGATCGACGATCTTCCCAATGGTGTGATCGAATGCGCCCCCACTGAGTTCACGATAGCGTTCAGCAGCTTCGAGCACGGTGAACACGTCATCAGAGAGCCTCACAGACTCAGAAGCGCCATAACGATTGAGTGCTCCCAGCGATCCTGCCCCGATGCGACTGAACTCTTCGGAGAGTCTCTTAGCTTCGGCCAATGCTTCGTGCACAGCGCGCTGCGCTTGGTCGTGGGAACGGCTCTGGGCTTTTATTCTAAAATACGTACCCAAGAGATAGTGTTCTTCTTGGACGACCGCGACCCGCCCCTGCAGATAGAGAAAGACAAGCGAGAGCGCCAGGACTATAAAGATAAAGATCTTTAAGACAGAGAGCGTGCGTCGCACGGTTAGCCGATCCACTCCCTGGGAATCGTACTGTAGTCTTCTTCCAGACGAATGTCTTTCACTTCGTCGGGGCTGAGGGCCAGCTCGCGCAGGCTCTCCCCATCATAGCGCAAGAGCACCCCTTGCTCTTCATAGATGGACGTCATGGGATGCTCTGGATGAATACGATTGCGCATGGGATCGGGGTCTTTCACTTTTCTCTTGATGATCGTCTTCAGATTGACCGGCCGGCCCCACAGAGAATAGATATTCTTGAGCACTTCCTTGGCCTCTTCAAGGTGCAACCCCACACCGTTATAGAAGTGCAAGAGCAAGAGCTCTCCTTTGTTACCGTAGTTGCCTGTGGCGACCTTGATCATAGGGCGCCCGAGATTGGTGTGCAACAGCAGCAGTTTCTTTTTGACGTCTTCGTAGCTCCGCGACGTAATGTGATAGGCTCCCGTCTCCGGAATATACTCATAGGCGAAGAGCTTGAGTTTCTCGAAGAGCTCCGGGGTGAAGAACTCTGAGAGGAACATCACGTCGTTGTAGGTGCGCCGGACTTCAAAGATTTTTTCTGTGCCCAGGTTGGCTTTAGTGTCCCAGCGTTTCTTCTTTTCAGGGTCCTTGCAGAGCTCCCACTCGCGCCCAAAGCGCCCTTTGTCCCAGCGCTCTTGAATATCTTCCCAGATAAGCTTCCCCAACGCATAAGGGTTGAGAGCCCCCCCAGCTAGAACTTTGCTCATCATATCGGCGTGATCTATAAATTCGTTGGGCTGAGCAAACTTGGTCATGAGCCTTGCTTGCCAGAACATGGCCCATCCTTCGTTCATAATTTTTGTCTGAATCTGCGGGACAAAATAGTGCGATTCTTCGCGGATCATCGCTAAGATATCTCGCTGCCAATTCTCCAGGCGCCCGTGCTTCATGATGAACCCTAAGACGTCTTTATGGGGCTTGAGCAGCTCCGTCTCATCGCGGAGCTGGCGAGCTCGCTCTTGCGCCGCCTTCAACTTGGCACGTCGCTCCTCCAGCCACTTGGGTGGGTTGAGAAAGCGATCCATGTAGTCACGTTTCACTGGGATACGCGCAGGCTCTCGCCCGTGCTCGTCTTCCCCAACGGTCTTGGGTGCACGCCTCATAAATGGCGCATACTGATCGATCTCATACTGGAGCGAGAGCGCCTTGTCAATGAACGATTCGACCTTCTCAATACCGTACTTCCCCATGTACTCCTCAACGCGCTCAGCGTGGGTGTGCATCACCTTGATCATATCTTTAGGGGTCTTGGAGAACCAATAGTTATTCTTAAAGAAATCGACGTGGGCGTAGACGTGAAGCATCACTCCCTTGTTTTCGACAGAGGTGTTGCTCTCACGCAAGTACGCGATGGCTGGGTTTGTGTTGAGGACAAGCTCATAGACCCACCAACCAGAATACGCCGAACGCTTTCTGAAATAGTCATAGCTCATGCCAAACGACCAATGGGGGAAGCGTTCAGGGAAGCCGTCATACGCTGAGTATTCATTGAGTTGATCATGGTCGACAATCCCGAAGATCACAGGCCAAGGGTCGAGCCCCGCCGCTTCGACAAGCTGACGCGCTTGCTCACGCAGCTCTTCCAACTCACGGATCTTCTTCGAGAGCATCGCTATCGCCCCTTGCCAAGAAAGTCTTTGATAGATCGCAAGATATCCTCACGATCCGAGATGATGGATGTCACGAGACGGTCGTCTTCGATACGTTCTTTCAGTTTGACCAAGTGCAATCCTGGGGAGCGCCGCCCCAGCGTCACCTGCCCATAGCAGAAGAGATTGACCTTGGGCAGGAGAGTATCGCGTAAGAGCGGCACACAGGCGTTCTCGGTATCGCCGATCCAATTTTCGCCATCGCTGAAGTGGAACGCGTAGATATTCCAATGCTCTGGAGAGTAGCGCCGATCAATAACTCGATTGCACAGCTCATACGCCGAGCTGATCCGCGTGCCCCCACCCGTGCTCAAACTATAAAAGTCTTCTTCGGAGACTTCTTGGGCTTCGTAGTCGTGTAAGATATAGATGCGCTCCACGTTGGAATAATTCGTGCGCAGCCACAGATCGATCCACCAGTTCTCTTGGCGGATGATCTCGGTCTTCTCCCCAGACATCGAGCCGGAAGCGTCACGCATAAAGATAATTACACAGTTTGCTTCGGGCTTTTCGCTGGGCTGGCCGTAGAGATACCGCATATCTTCTTTGATCGGGGTCACGACGATCGTCTCGTGTTGGGCGAGAGGGGGATTCATGAGGAGCTGGCGCAGGAGCCCCTTACGAAACGCGCGACGCTTCATTAAGAGCGCTTGCGGGCCTACCGTCGAGACATCTTCGTATTCTTCGGCGCCGCTGAGCACATGGCGATGTCCCTTGGGCTGGATCCGAGGGAGCTCAAGTTCTTCTCCCAAGATCTCCGCAAGCTCACGGACTTCGATCTCGACTTCTCGGAAGTGCGGCCCCGGCCCGGAGCCGGCTTGGCCAACCCCGTCTTGGGTCGGATCAAACTGAATGGGTTCGCCGATCTCGCCCGCGCCGACGCCAATGCCCCCTTGCTCGTGCGGGTCATACCGAAACTGCGGGATACGAATCGCCTTGATAGGGACTTTCACGATATCCCCGCCTTTCTGTCCCACAATCGAGCCCGTCTCGATGAGCTCCTTGAGGTTCTTGCGGATCTCCCCGCGCACGATTCTCTTAAAGCGTTCTAAGTCTTTCAAGATGCGCTTGGGCATCGTCACCACCTTTTGCCCTCACGCCCTCTCCCTCGAGAGGGGAGCAAGGGTGAGGGAGAAGAGCTTATGGTAGCCGGCTCTCGCGCTTCTCCAGCTCCTCGCGGGCGACTTCAGCGCCAGCATAGTCAATGACGTTCTCCGCACAGACGTCGCAATAGCCGTACTCCTTCTTCAGACGCTCGATCCATTCGGCCTTGCGCCTCTTATGCTCAGGATCAGTCGTCTTATCGCTGACCATCGCCGTGAAGTTAATATTGTGCTTCTTGTCCTCCCAGAGCTTCTTCTCCAAAGCCCTGCGGAGCCGGTCGTTGTGCTCGGGGCTGAAGGGCTCGCCCTTGCGCGCGCGCTCGCTGATCCAGTTGGAGATCTCTTGACGGAAGTCGTCCTTCTGGGCTTCGGTGATCCCGATCTGCTTCTCGATAGATCTCATGAATTCTTCGTCCGGCTCCATCTCCTCCCCCGTATAGCGGTCCTCAACTTTTTCGTCGTTGAGATAGGCCATGACGTGATCTAAGTACTTCTGTCCGACCTGACGCAGCTCCTCGGGGTCATGGCTGATGACGCGCCGGACTTCTTCTTGACAGATCGCTGAGAGCTCTTCTTTGACAAGCTCAATGTACTCTTTGTACTCCTCAATGCGGTTCTCGTCGACCCCAGGGTGATGGGGTAAGTTATCTTCCAGCATAGCGAGCACCCGATAGGGATTAATACACCCTTCGACGTCGTTGACCAGCGCTTTGCTGATCATGTCGATCACATACCGTGGGCTGATCCCGAAGAAGCCCTCTTTATCTTTAGCTTCGTCTAAGAGCTTCTTGACGTCTACAGTGCGGTTGGGGATGGACTCGCCATCGTAGACTTTGGCCTTCTGTAAGAGCGAGATATCGGCGCTGGGTTCTTCAAGCCGGGTGAGCACGGCCCACAAAGCAGCCATCTCGAGCGTATGCGGTGCAATGTGCTTGCCCCAGACACGATTCCTCCCAAAGAACTTTCTATAGATGCGCTCCTCGTCCGACTTCCGCAAGACATACGGGATATCGATCTTGCGCGTGCGGTCGTTGAACGCCTCCATGCGCTCGTTGCTCTTGACGCGCTTGTATTC
The DNA here is from genome assembly GCA_938091745.1 of Candidatus Bipolaricaulota bacterium. Taxonomy (GTDB): domain Bacteria; phylum Bipolaricaulota; class Bipolaricaulia; order RBG-16-55-9; family DRXL01; genus JANXCC01. Next base: position 4,876 of record CALLJK010000023.1, on the reverse strand, counting down.
CGGGCTGTTCGTGCGCCCCAAGATCACGGTATCGATATCGATCCGAGGGTTCTTCTTGGGCTTGATCACGTGCTCTTGGGTGGCGTGTAAGAAGTCATAGAGAAATTCTTCTTGGAGCTTGAGCAGCTCTTCGCCGTCGAAGATCCCGCGGTTGGCAATGCACAATTCGCCGTCGTAGTTAAACGCCCTGGGATCGGAGTCGCTGCCATATATCTGCACTAATCGCCAGTTGAGGCCGCCGGTCAGCTCCTCTTCGTCTTGGTTCTTCTTGTCTTTGGGCTCGAACGTCGCGATGCCCCGACGGTCCTTCTCGCTCAAGATCAAGCGCCGCACTGTCACGTGCTTGAGCACTTTCTCGAGGTCGTCTTCGTATAATCTCATGAAACGATTGAAATAGAACCGGCACTTGGGGCAGAGATCGCCCTCGACGCGCAGCTCGTACTCCCCGTGATACTTCTCCCTGAAGATGCGGTTGAGTTCCACCAAGATCTTCTGGCGCTGCTCGATGGGAATGAGTCGAAGTGGTTCCTCGAAGATGGGACAGGGGACGACGTCGGAGGGTTCATCATCGAAGTCGGAGACGTCCCATTCGAACGTGTAGAGCCGTCCGTCGTCGGTCTTGGAGTACTCTTCGAGCCCGCGGCGGAAGAGCCGCCCAATCGTCGACTTGCTGGTGGCCACCGGCCCATGCAACAGTATAATGCGGCGCTCTGGCCCCAGCCCCTTGGCCGCCGCGTTGATCGTGTCCACTAAGTTCTTTAAAGCCTCATCGATGCCGTAGATCGCGTCCTCGCCCTTGCCGAACGGGTCATCGAAGAAGTTATAACGAATCACTTCTTTATCGTGAACTTTGGCGATATGGGTGCCGTGGCTGAGGATCATATCATAGAGCCGTTGGTAGGCATTGCGCACCAGGCGCGGATCCTCAAAGACCATCCTCAGATACTCCTCGAACGAGATAGGACGATACTTGTCAGGGACTTGGGACTCTCTCAGCTCCCGCGTGATCTCCCGCACGATGCTCTCCATCTCCTGTCACCTCCTGAGCTTATTATAGCAGATAGATGGGACGAAGTTCCTCCCACCAGCGGGACAAACTTCTGCGTAGGGGGGTTGACTTTGCATGTGACTTGCGCTACTCTTACGCTGATGAGCCGACGAAGGCAGCAGCGCCGTCGCGTCCTGAGCATTGCGTTCCTTCTTGTTATAGCGATCGCGGTGAGCGCGACGGGATATTGGTGGTACAAGAGCCGTGTTGAGTCCCCCCCGGAGCGCGTCAATCTCCTCGTGCTCGGCTTAGATTCCGGGACGACGGCACGCCGCAGCGATACGATCTTCGTAGCGAGCCTCGGTGAAGGTGACGTGCGCGTGCTCTCCATCCCTCGCGATACGCACGTGAAGTTCCCTGATGGGCGCGTCGAGAAGGTCAATGCGGCCTATGCGTTTGGCGGGGCTGAGCTTGCCCGTACGGTCATCTCTCGCTTCCTCGGCATAGAGATCAAGTACTATATTGCTATCGATTACGAGGGGTTCGAGAAGCTTATAGATCTTGTGGGGGGAGTGACCCTTACCGTTGAAAAGCCCTTAAAAGACGAGAAGACCAAGCCGCCTATTGATATTCCCGCGGGCACGCAGAGATTGAACGGGAAGATGGCTCTGGCGTACGTGCGCTATCGCGACCCTGTGACCGGGGATCTGGGGCGATTGCAGCGCCAGAGAGAGCTCTTAGAAGCCCTGCTGCGCCATCCTCCTCAATCGCTGAAGGACCTCCAGCAGTTTGTTACGACAGCACAGCAGTATATCGAGACGAATCTCGCGCCGGTCTTGCTCTATCGTTTCGCTCAGAGATTGCAGAATCTGCGCCCGGAGCAGGTGCAGATGAAGCAGATCCCGGGCGAGTCTATCTGTAAATCGGCCAAAGAGGGCGGCTGCTATATCGAGCCCGATCCGGTGCGCACAGCCCAGCTCGTCAATAAGATGCTGCGGGGCATGGACGTCGTCACAGCTGACGAAGTGCGTATCAAAGTGCTCAACGGCTCCGGGGTGACGGGACTAGCCCGGCGCGTCAGCGAGCTGCTCCGCACGGAGGGCTTCTCGGTCATCCATGTGGGCAACGCCGATCGATTTGATTATGCTCACAGCTATATTATAGATATCACGGGCGATCCCAAGAAGATCGAGCTGGTGCGGAAGCGGAGCCGCTTGCTGAGGGTTGTCAAACCCCAGGACCTTTCTGCGACCATGAAGGGGTTAGCCGCCAAGGGGGTCACCGGTGACGGTGCCGATGCGATCATCATCTTAGGCCAAGATTTCCAGATATCCCAAGATCAATGAAGGATCCGGAGAAGACGCTGCGGGAGATCGTCGCGCTCATTGAGGAGAAGAAGGGCGAGGAGACGGTCATCTTAGATATGCGCGGGTTCTCCATCCCCACGGATTTCTTTGTTATTACTCACGGGGACAACCCCAAGCACGTCAAGGCCATCGCCGACAATCTCTTAGAGAAGCTGCCCCGTGCGGTGTTGCGTTCGGAGGGGTGGGAATCGAGGAACTGGATCGTCTTAGACTATGGGGAGTTTATCGTGCATATCTTTCAGAGGGAGCTGCGGCGCTTCTACGACCTCGAGGGGCTGTGGGGAGACGCCCCCGTGCATCTTGATTCCAGCACCAGCTAAGCGTAGAAAGAGCGCTTCTAAACAGCATAAAAGCTCTTTCTCCGCCCGCCTTGACAAGCTCCCCCTCCCGTGCTATAATACGGCTTGCCCCACGCTTCGATCCTTGAAAAGTGAATAGAGTGCATCACGTCGCGCAAGCTCAGTACGGGCGGACGGTGGATGCCTCGGCAGCTGGAGGCGAGGAAGGGCGTGGCAGACTGCGATAAGCCACGGGGAGCCGTCGAGCAGGCGTTGATCCGTGGATGCCCGAATGGGGGAAACCCACCGCACGGAAGGTGCGGTATCTCTCCCCCAATCCATAAGGGAGAGAGGCGAACCCGGGGAAGTGAAGCATCTCAGTACCCGGAGGAAAAGAAATCAACCGAGATTCCGTCAGTAGCGGCGAGCGAACGCGGAAGAGCCCAAACCGTGCCCACGCAGAAGACTGCCCTCGTTGTGGGCACGGGGTTGCAGGCCGGCCCGTCCACGGGGGGCAGCCCGTGGCAGAGGTCACAAAGATTGGCTCTAGCCGAACAGCTCGTAAAGCCACTGGAAAGAGCGACCAGAGAGGGTGATAGTCCCGTAGGCGAAAGGGTCAGTCCCTCTGGGGCCGTGCCTAAGTAGCGTCGTACCCGTGTTACGGCGTGAAGCTGGGAGGACCACCTTCCAAGGCTAAATACTACCAGCTGACCGATAGTGGACAAGTACCGCGAGGGAAAGGTGAAAAGAACCCCGGAAGGGGAGTGAAAGAGAACCTGAAACCATCCGCCCACAGACAGTCGGAGGGTCCCGCCGACCCTTTGCCCTGGGCGTCGAGCCCACCGGCAGAGCCGGCGGCCTGACGGCATGCCTTTTGCAGTATGATCCTGCGAGCTACCGTGCGTGGCCAGGCTAAGCCTCGTCGGTGGGGCGCAGCCGCAGCGAAAGCGAGTCCGAACAGGGCGATCAGTCACGTGCGGTAGGCACGAAGCCGAGCGATCTACCCATGGCCAGGCTGAAACCGAGGTAACACTCGGTGGAGGGCCGAACCCGTGAACGTGGAATAGTTCTGGGATGAGCTGTGGGTAGCGGTGAAAAGCCAGACGGGCCTCGGTGATAGCTTGTTCTCCTCGAAATAGTTTTGGGACTAGCCTCGGCCGTTAAGCCGTGGGGGTAGAGCCACTGGATGGATGCGGGGCAACCCAATTCCAACCAAACTCCGAATACCACGGCGCAACTGCCGGGAGTCAGACGGCGGGGGATAACCTCCGTCGTCGAGAGGGAAACGGCCCAGATCGTCGGCTAAGGCCCCAAAGACCGAGCTAAGTCAGGAAGGATGTGCTCCTGCCCAGACAGCTGGGAGGTTGGCTTAGAAGCAGCCATCCTTTAAAGAGTGCGTAATAGCTCACCAGTCGAGCGGGGGCGCGCCCAAGATTCAGCGGGAGTCAAGCTCGGCGCCGAAGCCACGGAAAGAACAGTTCGCAAGTTGACAAGTTCACAAGTTTGCAAGTTATTGGGTTAATGCCTTTAACTTGCCAACTTGTAACTTGCTAACTTGTAACTGTTCTTTGGTAGAGGAGCATTCCGCCTTAGGCCGAAGTCGCCTTGGAAGAGGCGGCGGACGAAGCGGAAGAGAGAATGCAGGAATGAGTAGCGCGAGGTGAGCGAGAAACTCACCCACCGTATGCCTCAGGGTTCCTGGGGAAGGCTCATCCACCCAGGGTTAGGCGGCCCTAAGCTCAACCCGCAAGGGGTAGGCGATGGAGAGCCGGTTAATATTCCGGCCCCTCTCTGCGACGATGACCAAGGGGGGACGCATCAGGTCGCTTCAGCGGGCGGACGGATGTGCCCGTGCCAGGGGCGAGGCGTCCGGCTGTAGGCAAATCCGCAGCCGGGACAAGTCGAGCCGAGGCGGAGGTCCTACGGGACCGAAGGAAGAGCGATCAGGTGCCGAGAAAATCCTCTAGGGAGTCGCAGAGAGCCCGTACCGCAATCCGACACAGGTAGGCGGGCAGAGGATGCTCAGGTGGGCGAGAGAACCATGGTCAAGGAACTCGGCAAAATGCTCCCGTACGTTCGCAAGAAGGGAGGCCCCGCGTAGGGCCGCAAGGTCCGAGGGGGTCGCAGAGAGCAGGCTGGGGGGACTGTTTCTCAAAAACACAGCACCCTGCCAACTCGAAAGAGGACGTATAGGGTGTGAGACCTGGCCACTGCTGGAAGGTCAAGGGGAGGGGTGAAAGCCC
>CALLJK010000022.1 GCA_938091745.1 Candidatus Bipolaricaulota bacterium | reverse complement strand
GCGCAGTTGGCTGCCACTGGCACGACGCCGATCGGCATCGTCGAAGAGCAAGAGCTCATAATTTTCTGTAGCCTTCCCGCATTTGTCTTCCCAACTCAGTACGGCGATCACGGCTCTGACTTCGTTGGCGTCCACGTCGATTGTGAGGCCCTCATCGTCACCTAAGAAGTTATGAAACCCGTCTTTGTCAGGATCGTCGAAGATTCCCTGCCAGTGCTCTGTGGCGTGGTTGCCCACTGAGACTGCCCAGAAGATCCCAGCGTCGCGTGCTCTCTTGACGATGGGTTCGAGAAGCCCCGTGCCCTCCCAGGGGCAACCCGTCCCCAAAAAATTAAACGACGTGTTAATAACGTGAACGCCCTCGGAGATCAAAAAGTCTATGGCACGTCCAAGCTGGACGTCAGTGTCGAAATTCACCAGATAGAAGGTCGCTTCCGGAACAATATCGTAGACGATCTCCGCGACAGCGGTACCGTGACGCTCATCGGCTTCGATGTCTTCGTTGCGGGTGAACGAGCGCACGATGACCCGCTCTTCAGGAGGCAACTCGCTTCCTAAGAGTCTTTGGTAGCCCTTAAATCCCTCATCAATGATGGCGACTTTCACCCCTTGCCCTTTGATCCTGGCGTCGTGCCATAAATTTGCTCCGATGACGCGCACCCCTTCACTAACAGTATTGCCCTGCTCCCACACGGGCACGAACGGCGTGCGCACCCAAGAGACAGCACTCAGCCCGGCAAGCGCATGCACAGATTTTATGGGCACGAACGCTTGGACGAGATTGTTATAAACAGCTTCGACGCGCCCGCCTGCAGCCGCAACGCGCGCTTGGATGCTCTCCACTTCAGACGCTTTGGTCGCTTCGAGCACGATGCGCACCCTGCCAGCTTTGAGGTCTTCGGGCTTATTGGCAGGCAGCGTCGGAATCTCTAGCCCCGACTCGAATGCTGTTAGGCTTTCAGCCAACACGTCTTGGATCTTCTGCGAGCGCACATCTTGGGCTTGAGGGCTTATGGACACGACGACCGCGAGAACGACAAGCAAGGCTCCAAGGACGAGTAGTCTTCTCATGCTCTTCGACCCCTTTTGGGTAAAAATTCGTCGTTATTATACCAAATCAACAGGGCTATCTGACAGTAATGGCGCTTACTCTTTAATCGGGCTTGGGCCTAACAGGCAGACGAATAAACTCGATATGGGGATGGGTAGCGAGTTTCAACAGAGCTTTGAGAGGGACAAGTGCTTGCAGCTGATTCTCGTAGTCAGTCTCTACCGTGCCGTCGAGCGCTTCGACGGCCCAGCGCAGCTCTTCCAACGCTTCAGCACTGGTCGCTTCTATGACCACAACGACTTTGCCGTCTTTGAAATCTTGCTCAAACCCGTTCTCTTTCGCAAAGGCTTTGGGATCGGTCGCTCCGATCAGCCCGACTAAGCGCTCTTGCAGCTTTGGGTAATCATCCGGGTTGAGAACTCCAGTCGGCTCCGGCTGAGGGTTTGGAGAGGATGGAACACTCGGGCGCGTCGAGATGTACCAGAACGCCCCAGCAATTAGCACGAGCACAACCAACGTTATGAAAAATCCTAGCGTCTTCTGCATGGCGACCTCCTCATGACCTTTCCCCTCCTCACGCTGAATATGGGATCAGGTCCTTCGCACTATGAGCTTGCCGTTCTCGATGCGCTCGACACGAATAGATTCGCCGGGCTTGATCGGCCCATCTATCGCCTGGGCCAGCCAGTATTCCCCCTGCACGAAGACCATCCCTGTAGGGTTCAGCTCATCGCGGGCAGTGCCCACCGCGCCGATCATCCCCTCCTTGCCCGTCACCGGGGGCTTACGCTGAATGAGCAAGCCCTTGGTGATCATAAAGACGAAGATGGCCGTGATCGTCCCCACGGTCACAAAGATATTAATAGGCGAGATGCTGAGCGCTGGGGCTTCAAAGCTCTTGATATCAAAGAGCATAAACGACCCGATCAAGAGCGAGATCACTCCCCCGACAGTTAGGGCCAAGTGCGTCGGCGTGAATATGTCAATGACCATCAGAGCTGCCCCCAAGAGAATGAACGCTAACCCCGCAACGTTAAGGGGCAAGACTTGTAAGCCCAAGAGAGCTAATAACAAACAAATCGCGCCGCCGATGCCCACGCCAAAGCCCGGCGTGAAGAACTCGGCAATGAGCGCGTAAATCCCGATAGTCAGTAACAGATAGACGACGTTGGGGTCAGCGAGATAGTTCATCACTTGCTCTTTGATGTTACGCTCATAGACCTTAAGAGCACCTCCAGACGTCTGGAGGCGGATCGTCTGGCCGTCGCGTTGCAGCTCATAGCCATCAAGACGAGCCAATAACGCCTCACGGGTATTTGCAATCAGATTGATAATATTGTTCTCAAGTGCTTCGTGAGCTGTCAGAGACTTGCCCTCGAGCACGAATTTCTCGGCCCATTCTTTGGAGCGCCCACGCTTCTCAGCTATTTTACGGGACTCCGAAGCGACGAACTCTAAGATCTTCTTACGAGCAGGGTCGTCTTTATCGGGCTGTTCGCCCTCGCTGGGGGCCAGCGAGATCGGCGTCGAAGAGCCGATATTGGTGCCCTCAGCCATCGCAGCGATATCTGCAGCCATCGTGATAAACGCTCCCGCAGACGCCGCGCGCGCCCCCGCCGGCCCCACCCAGATCACTATGGGGATGGGAGCGTTCAAGATTGCTGTGACCATATCTTTCGTAGACTCTAAAAGCCCACCGGGGGTATCCAAGCGAATGAGCAAGAGCGCAGCATTATCGCGATGGGCTTCGCTGATGACGCGCAGCAGAAAGTCTTTCGTGATGGGGTTAATGGAGCTATCGAGCTCAGCGTAGGCGATCAATGGCGTTTGGGCTTGGGACTGGCCCAGTGCGAGGGCGACTCCCAAACCGAGCGAGAACATCGCGATTGTCCATCGGTGACGCATAATTCAGTTGTGGTGGAGGTGGCGGGACAGCGGTTCCAACTCTTTCGAGCTGGGCTGGACTATGCCTTCATCCCCATTGATAGGGATGCGGGGCGTGTTAGCACATATTTTATTATGTGCTCCTAGTACCTACCCACGTCTTTACGCCGGCAGGCCTATGAGTCTCTACAGGGCCGGCCTGAGGTTGGCCCCCTTCCGACCCCTCGGCGTTGCCATCGTGTGCCTGGGCACACAAGCAGGCTCCGCCGATGTGAGCCCCGTTGTCACCTAGACATTGCTGTCTAGGGCGACCCTGCAAGGTTATGGCAAAGAACTCCTTGATAAACTCTTCTCGCTGCCTCAGCACACCGGCAGAGTATTTGCCATTACGCGGCGTCAGTGCTTTATACTTTAGCAGCACCAACTCTGCACGGCGTCGCTTATAACTCTGCAAGTAAGGCACCAATTGCTTGAGAAGAGCCAGGGCTTGAACGTTCGATATGGCATACGTATAACTGGGCGTATGTCTCCAGCAAATGTCGGTGGGCGCCCTTATACTCTTTGCCATAACCTGCGTTGATCGAACCCGCGTCCGGAGATGCTTTCGTTTGGCTTCTACAGGCTTAGTCCGGTGTTTTGCTTTCAGATCAGCCGCTCCCACCGAACAGGATCGGCTGATCCAAGCTCCCTTTGGAGATTCCCACGCGCCCCGGAGCCGAGCGCGTGGTCAGCCCGCCTCGTCAATCCCTCACGCGAGCCGACGGGCTGAGCTCTCGTGAGAGATGCTTCTCGTTAGTTCAGAGAAGCAGTGGCGTAAGCAAAGTTGTTGGCACTTATATGCCGTCGACCGTTTTTTGGAGGTGGCCGCAACTCCGCCTGCAACCGCCCTGCCGCATCCCCGTCGAATCCAGTGCACCCCCAACTGTCAAAGATCATGCGCTTCGCGCACTGCAATTATAGCAGAAAGCCGGAAAGTTGCAAAGATCAAGGACGTTCTTGGTGGATCATTACCCCAGGAAAAGCTTCTAAAACCGGCACCCCAACCCAACCTGATGGGATCACCAAGCCCAACGCAGCTAAGACTGTCGCGGCCGTGTCGTATATATGTATAGACTGAGTCAGCTCGCGCCCGATCTCGATATCGGGAGTCCATAAGATCCACGGGATTGTCATATCTCTGGGGTCGTCAGTGCCGTGAATCCGTCCGTGCCCGCCATGATCGGCTGTGACGATAATCACGGAATCATTGAGTATCTTGAGGTCTTCGAGGCGCTGCACAAGAAGCCCGATGGCTTCGTCCACGCGCTCGACGGCTTGGAGCTGCTTGACGGTCATCCAGCCGTAGCGATGACCTGCATCGTCTACGTCTGAGAGATGGAGAAAGACCAATCTTGGCCGGCGCTCAGCGATGTACTCGGTCGCTGCCGTGACGAGTTGGCGCGCGTCGCCGTTGAGAATGAAGAGCGGTGTCTCTGGGCTGAAGAGATGCTCCAGCTTGCGCTTGCTCACGAACGCAGCTGTTGGGATTTTCTCGCTCTGAGCGATCTCAAAGATCGTGGGCACGGCGATGCGTCCCAGCTCCGGCGCCCAGTAATTCCAATCTATGCGATGGCGTTCCGGGGGTACGCCGCTCAGCAGCGACGCGATGGCCGGCAGCGTTAAGCTGGGCATAACAGTCTGAGCGCTCCAGCTATAGAGGCCCGACTGCCAAAGTCTGTCGAGATGTGGGGTCTGAGCGCGCTGCAGCGCATCGGGGCGCAAGCCGTCAAGAACAATTATAAAGACAAAATAATCTTTAACAAGGAAATGGCGCACCTTTGGTGGCAGCGTGGAAACTGTTGGAGGTGACGGCGGAGGTGCTACCACAGAAGCCGAGGGAGCTTGAGAAGCAGGCAAGCTCCCCAATGTGACAAAGAGCAGAAAGAGCAAGAACTCAAGGCTCATAAAGCTCCGGGCGCAGTCTGGGGATGAGCGCCATCAAGACAGCTTGCTCGGTGAGCTGCTCTCGGGTCAGGAACCCCTTGGAGAGATAGCCGATAGCGCCTATCTTATGGCCGAGCTTCTCAATGCCCGCCAGCGCGCTCATGACCTCGCCTACGGGATGGCCCGCTAGGACTTTCTCTATAACTTTTGGCGGGTAGACAAACCCCGATCCATGCCCGATTGTGAGCTTCCCGTCGCGACTGACAATCGCGCAGAACTGCACGTCGAAATAGAGCTTGAGCTCTTTGTGCCAGATGAGCCCAGCTTCGATCCCTACGCCGAAGTCCGCGTCTAATAAAGCTTTTCTGGCGCGCTCGCAGGCCCCCCGCGCAGTCTCGTCGTCGAAGGGCTGCAGGGGCACGCCCGACTCGACTGAGATCAGACGGACTTCCGTTGGCCCGAAGGCGCGCTCAAAGACGTTCTTAACAGCTTGGGCCTTGATCGGGTTATTCGAGCCTACGTGCACACGCAACACGCCCAGATTATGGCAGAAAATTGTGAACCGAGCAACGACGACCGTCTGGGATGCAACGGACTTTTCACCGCGTTTCCACAGATTTTCGACGCGCAGACACCTAAGATAGGGCCATAGAAAAGCTTCTCTGAAGGAGGAGACCATATGCGTTCTTTAGCTTTTCGTCTTGTGGCGTTGGTGGTGGGGTTGGGATTGATGGTAGGGGGATTTGGGGTGGCGCAGCCGCGCGGGCCGGTCTCGACCGACTTTGCCGACGAGACCGCCACGCGGCTCCAGCCCGACCGAGATCGGAGCTTTTGGGTCCGCCCCGGCGACATTGACAAAGACGGCGATCTCGATCTGATCGTCGGCAATCGCCCCGGGGACCCGGCGCTCATTCGCGTCTTGATCAATCAGCAGGGCAAGTTCGAGAACGATTCAGCGCGACGGATGCCCGCGATCCCCAGTCAGATCCCGTTTGGCGCTGATTTGGGCGATATCGATAGAGACGGCGATCTCGATATAGTCCTAGCGATGGCCGGTGGCCAAGGCGGCGGCGAGCCGGATCGCATTCTCGTCAACACGGGGACAGGGATATTCCAAGATGAGACGACCAGCCGGCTCCCCGGCGTCGTGATCAATCGTTCGTTTGTCGCGCGCTTCTGCGATGTCGATAGTGACGGTGATCTCGATCTGTTTGTGGGGACGCTCGCGGGCGAGCCCGCGCGTCTCTGGATGAACGACGGTACCGGACGCTACGCCGACGAGAGCGGCAGCCGCCTCCAGCAAGTCGGCGCGTTCAGCATCGCTGCGGCCGATTGCGCTGACCCCGATGGCGATAAAGACAATGACTTAGTAATTGGCACCGGTGAGCCTACGCAGGGCGGCGTCAACCAAGTCAACCGTGTCTTTATCAATAGCAATCGCGGTTTCTTCACCGACGAGACGGCCTATCGCGTCTCGTTCGAGCAAGGCACGAATACGACAGCGATCAAATATCTTGACGTTGACGGCGACGGCGACTTAGATGTTTTCGCGTGCAATAATCCGATCACGCCGCCGACGATTGCTGGGCGGGCAGTGCTCTGGATCAACAACGGCAAGGGCTTCTTCAGCGACGAGACGGCTCTGAGACTGCCCTTTGGCGTCTTCAATTGTGTTGATTTTGACTACGCTGACTTCGACGGCGATAAAGACTTAGACATCGCAATAGTGCGCGCGCAGCAGACGCCGCAAGCGCCCAATCTCCTCCTGATGAACGACGGTCGCGGGTACTTTATCGCGATTGATCTGCCCGTCGAAGGAGGCAACGAGGGCGGCAACGGCGTCGTCTTCAAAGATCTTACGGGAGATGGTAAGCCCGATATCTACATAGCGCGTGTTGGGCAAGACGTCTTGCTCGTCAACAGAAATCCTGGGGCTTCACGCCCATAGTGAAATCTCTAAGAGCGCCTCGGCCACTGGCCGGGGCGTTTTTTTTTGGCTACAATAAGCCTACTATTCTGCCATATACGGTGGGGAGCGTGTATGTTGGACATCAAACTGATCCGCGAGAACCCGCAAGAGATCGAGCGCCGCTTGCGCACCCGAGACGAGTCGATCTCACTTGGCCCGCTGCTGAAGCTCGACGAGGAGCGCCGCAAGCTTATCAGTCAAGTCGAGCAGCTCAAGGCGCAGCGCAACAAGGCAACAGAAAGAATTGCGCAGCTCAAGCGCGAGAAAAAAGAGAGCGAAGCGCAAAATCTCATCGCCGAGATGGGACACATTGCCGATCAGATCAAATCTCTTGATAGCACGCTCGCGCAGATCGAACAAGAGATTCAAGACTTTCTCGCGCGGCTGCCCAATCTCCCCCACGAAAGCGTCCCCATCAGCCCCAACAAAGGCGATAAGAAAATCTTAAGAGAGTTTGGGCAGAAGCCAACATTTTCGTTTCCCTTCAAGAATCACGTGGAGCTGGGAGAGCAGCTTGGGCTATTGGATCTCCCCAGAGCGGCGAAGATCGCCGGCTCGCGCTTCCCGCTCTATCGGGGCAAAGGCGCCCTCTTGGAGATGGCTCTGATCAGCTTCATGTTTCGCTATCAAACCGAGAAGAACGGCTACACCCCGATCTTCCCCCCGTTTCTGGGCAACCCCGAGAGCTTCTTCGCCGCGGGGCAGCTCCCGAAATTTGCCGATCAAGTCTACTTCTGCCCCGAAGACAAGCTCTATCTCAATCCTACTGCTGAAGTCTTGCTCGCCAACTTGCATCGCGATGAGATCCTCGACGGCGCGCAGCTCCCCTTGAAATATTGCGCCTATACGGCGTGCTTCCGAAGGGAAGCGGGCACCTACGGCGAGGAAGAGAAGGGCCTCATCCGAATGCATCAGTTTAATAAAGTCGAGCTCTTTAAATTCACCAAGCCCGAAGAGTCTTACGCTGAATTAGAGAGCTTAGTTGAAGACGCCGAAGATATTCTCAAAGAGCTCAATGTGCACTATCGGGTCGCGCTGCTGCCCACGTGCGACCTAGCGCAGCAATCTGCGAAGACGATAGACTTAGAAGTCTGGATTCCCTCGCAGAATCGCTACTATGAAGTCAGCTCTATTAGTAACTGCGAAGACTTTCAAGCACGACGAGGCAACATTCGCTTCCGGCGCGAGAAGGGGAGCAAGCCGGAGTACGTGCACACATTGAACGGCTCAGGGTTGGCGACGTCGCGACTCTTTGTCGCAATCTTGGAGAACAACCAGCAGCCCGACGGCTCGGTGCTGATCCCAAAGCCGTTGCAGGAGTACGTAGGAACGGATAGACTGGAACCTCTCCACTAAAGAGAGAGGGGAATTTCCCCCTTCCCTTTAAGGAAGGGGGTCAGGGAGTTAGGTCAATTATGAAAACGATCAGCAAAGCGATAATCGGCCTTCTCGTTTTGAGCAGCGCTGTAGCATGGGCGCAGCAGCTTGAAGCCCCTGATCTTCTAATAACTTCAGTGCGACTCGACCCGGCGTTTCCAACACCCGGCAGTTCTGTGCAGATCATCGCGACGATTGCCAATCAGGGCACGCGCACCACCAACGACGTCTTCGCAGTAGAGTTCAAAGCCAATAGAGTTCAAATTGGCGTGCGCTTTCTCGCCGATCTTGCCCCTGGGCAATCGCTCGAAGTCCCCGTGACGTGGGAGGCTACACCTGGCGAGACCGTCTTTCGCGTCAGCGTCGACCCCTTCAAGACTATCTCCGAACTCGACGAGAGCAATAATTCTTTCTATAAGATCGTCAACGCGACGACGCACGCGTTTACGGGAGCGGACTTGGTCGTGCGCCGCCTACAGCTTGAGCCAGAGCAGCCCCTGGCGGGGGAGCAAGCTCGGCTGGTCGCAATAGTAGCCAATATTGGGCATGGGCCGGCGGCGTTCGTCTCTGTAGGCTTTTACGCCGACGGCGAGCTTCTCGCTATAGAAACTCTGCCGGAGAGCCTGCCCGCCGGACAAGAAGTGACTGTTGCGATCCCCTGGACAGTCGAGGTCGGCGAAAAAGTACTGCGTGCTAAGGCCGACCCAAACGGGGAGCTCTTCGAGCTTGATGAAGCCAATAACGCCTGGGCAGAGTATTTTGAATTCGCGCCCATGCCCAATCGTTGTGCTCAGATCGTCTCGCTGGAGTTCGCCAGCACGAGTATCGTCCTTCTAGAAGAGATGACGGCGCTTCCCTCTTCTGATTTAGTGACTGTCTTCATCCCGGCGATTCGCCGTCAGATGGAGCGCGATTACGAGGGCGTCAACGTCAGATTCTACTTAAGACAGCCCACAGGGATCTTCAGCACGGTCTTCTTCTCCCCGGAGAACCGCATCCCCATCTTGGGGTTAGCGCCAGTAGACTATGGGAATCTGCGCAAGGACGACCGCGGGTTTGTCTTTGTCGGGAGCTTTCACGTCAATCGCGGGTTGCGCTTGGCGCCGCCGGAGCTGCTTGCGATCTTATTTGCGAAAGTAGCAAGTCATGAGCTGGGTCATATGTTAGGGCTCAATCACAATCCCAACGGCGGGATCATGAACGCCCAAGCCGAGATCAACCCCTACTTGGTCCAGAACGAGAAATTCCGCCCAGAAGATTTAGAATACTTAAAGAGAATCCTGCCGATGGACTGTCGGTAAGCTGTTTCTATCATTGACAGCTGGGTTCCATCTGTGTAGAATGCACACGATTGGATGGATGATCCGCGCATTCTCCGGATGCTGGCGGAGCATGATCGCCAGGTTGCTGAGGAAATCCGGGCGGGCCAAGTCGCTACGCTCACAGAGTTGCAAGCGCGATGGGCCAAAATAAGGCCCCTTTTCTAAAGGGCAAGTTCCGCAAGATGCGCAAGTATGCGCTCTCTTCTGGCGGCACAGAGTATCGAGTTGTGTATCGCGTGGTTGAAGAGAGTAAGGCAGTAGTGCTCATAATGGTTGGTTCTCGCGAGCGATTTTACGAACGTCTTAAGCAGCGCACCACGTAAAGGACAATTCTAGGCAGTAGCTTGACGAAAAAAAAAAGCGAGTATAATATCACCGTAGCCCTCGGATGTGGTCTCTAGAAAGGGTAAACCCTGGAAAGAGAGGGGGCTACGATGGGAAAGATCGCGTGCGCTGAGTGTCGTCCGCCCTGCCTGCTGGGGGAGATCTCGTTCCACCAGATAGGGGAGCTCAATGGGCTGATGCGCTCGGTCTCGTTTCTGCCGGGGCAGGCGCTCTTCGAGCAAGGAGATCCTCAGAGTGGGTGTTATCTCCTCTGCGACGGGGCAGCCCTTCTGTTCAAGCGGGCAGCTGATGGACGGCGGCTCGTCATTGGGGTTGTCGGGCCGGGGGACATAGTTGGGGTCGGGAGCTTTCTTGGGCAAGAGCGCCATGAGCTGAGCGCCTATGCGCTCACGGCGGTGCGGGCGCAGCATTTTAGCCGAGCAGCCTGCGAGAGATTGGTACAGGAGCCGTCAGTGCTGACGGGGCGGCTGGTGCTGGTGCTTGCGCAGCAGGTGAAGATGCTAAGAAGACACGAGCACTTAGTGGCAGCGCACGCGGTGGTGCGGGAGCGGCTAGCGGCGTTGTTGCTGGAGCTGGGAGGGCGCTTTGGGCGGAAGATGAGTTCGGGAGGGCTGTGTATTGAGCTGAAGCTGAGCTGTGAGCTGTTGGGCCAGATGATCGATGCGCGACGGACGACGGTCAATGCCGTGCTGAGCGAGTGGCGGAGGCGGGGGTGGATCGCGCGGGAGTCTGGAAAGTTATTGATCGTTCGAGAGGAAGCGTTGCGGGAGCTTGCGCAAAATTTGATCTGAAGGGAATTGCGCAAAAAGTGTCCGCACGCGGACAGTCAGAGTATCGTCAAGCGGATAAAATAAGTGTCGGATAGTATGTGGGTCGGTTTCATGAGGTATTGTGTTATAGGCTTGGTAGTATGTTTGCTCGCAACAGGTGGATGGGCAACAGGGCAACTTCCCCCTGTTGCCCAACGTCACGAAGTCAAGCAAATTATCTCCTTAGACCAAGAGCAGAAGATCGCTTTTCTCCTGGGAGTAGATCAAGGGGGAGGACGAGTAGAGTTCTTCTCAGTTCCCGTTTATGAGATCATCAGCTCAGGGAAACCATACACCGACCGTCTTGTCCGAAAAGACCAGGGAGAGATTCTCGAAATCGGGGGCACAGGTTCAGGAGACTCTACTCGACTCATTGCACTCCTTAACACCGGTAAAGCCTTCGTCTTCACCGTGACTCCTCCTTCACAAACACCAACTCCTTTGAAGGAGCTGTCAGAACCAGAGCGGATATTACAGAGCGCTGAGGGCTTTAAGAAGATAAGAGCTACTCCCTCTCATCTCATCGTGCAGAAGGGAGCAAAGGACCTTGTCATCTTTGATGCTAATGATGCTAAATTTGTGGAACGCCAGCGTATCCAAAGTGCCACACCTATCACAGACTTCATGGTAGAGAGCGATCGAGTGATCGTTCAAGCACAACAAGATGTCACTATTTTCGATTTGCAAGGCAAGGTGCTAGCCCAAGTGAAGCGTCCTAGCCCTCCAATCGGCATTGGGGCCTTCGAGACCGGTTTACTCATCTATGACGAAAAAACGCTTACGCTCTTAGATCGCAATGGTGCTCGTACCGCTGAGGTTAAGATGGACCAACCTATTAAGGCCGTAGCAGCAGCACGAGAGACTGTTGCCATTATAAGTGGAACCCAGACGCTGCTATTGACCCAAAAAGGGGAGCGCATCGCCTCAGTCGCAGCAGGCGAGCGATTAACTTCGTCTGCTAATCGCTTCTTTCTCTCTCAAGGCCAAGAGATCTGGATCCTCGATGCTACCACTGGGAAACGGCTGAAAGTGATCACTTTGCGCAACCAATTGGAGAATTTCACGGGGTTGCGGAGAGGATTAGTTATCGTAGTACGCCAGCGCGACACGAATCGGCTGATATACGCGGTCTACGACGAACAAGGCGATCAATTATCCCTGGGCTTCCTCTTAGAATTTCAGGGACCTCGTCCTTGATGCACAACGAAGGAGGTGTACACCGATTATGGGAAAACGGGTTGTATGGTGTTGGGTGATAGTACTCTTTACTGTGTCCGCAGTTACGATAGGGCAACCAATGGACACTTTTCGCTCTACAACCGACCCATGTTTCGATCCTATGCGAAGCGTATGCTCCTGCTCCCCGGTGCCACAAGACTTCCTTGTCTTCCATCCCATCTGCAAGATGGCCAAGGAGCTGGGCGATGCAGATCGGTTGCTCAAGATCGGCGAGCGCCTCGCTCACGATGCCCTTCGTGCTTTTCGTTATGAGCCTTCTCTGCAGGATCGTTTGCAGCGTTTGTCAGCAGCTCTAGATAAGTTCTCTGAGCGAGTCGAACAGATGAAACGCCAGGCGACTCAAGCCTGTCCACCGTGGTATCTGCGGTGGTAAGCAGAGGGCCTTCAAGCGAGGAGCCAAGGAGACCTTCACGCTGAGGCGCTGCGGCTTTGCAGAAAGTACACAATAGCCTTGCAGAATTCCTCAAAATCCGCAAGCAGGCGTCCGTATTCTCGAATCTTGGCGATCCGAGCGGTGACGATCTCTTCGTCAATCATAGAATCTTCCTGAGGCAATCGCTGCAAAGAGCCGGCGACGATAGAGCTCCCTCAAGGGCTTCGTGTCGAAATATTCGCTCATCGTCTTGGCTTCGAACCGCACCCGCGCCCGCTCGTCTTCGTTGTAGATGACCTGACCACGCTCGATGATCTTGAAGCGAATCGTCGGAGGAGCGTCGTTGAGCACCACGACGTCTACCTGCTGCACGTGTAGCACGCCTATCAGCTCAGCGATCAAGCTCAAGCGTTGACGGAAGCGTTCCGCGGGGGAGAGCGTCGCTCGAAATAGCACACCAAAGTCGAAATCGCTGAGCGGCCCAGCTTGTCCTGTGGCCTGTGAGCCGAAAAGATACGCAAGCTGCACGCCATGCGCGCGCAAGATCGGCTCCAGCTTCGCTGACAGTTCATTTCCCATTACGCCCTTATGTGAGGAGCCTCCCTACGCCGATGCGCTCACGTGCTTCTTCTAAAGTCTTCTTCGCGACGGCGCGCGCTCGCTTCGCCCCTTCAGAGAGGATCTCACGTACTTCAGATTCTTTCAGCTGCGCCCGCCGCGCCCGAATCGGCTCTAAAGTTTTGACGAGATAGTCAGCAACCGTGCGCTTGAGCGGCTCGTATTTCAGCGTGCCCTTGGCGTAGTCTGCTTCAAATTGCTCATAAATTTCTTTGGGAGCCGTCAGCTTCAACAGCAAGAAGAGATTTGCAACCCCAGGGCTCTTTTCGCCCTCCGGACGCGGGCCAATGTCTGTGACGGCCGTCTTGATCTTCTCTCGGATGGACTCTTCTGGCTCGGTGATGGCGATGTAGTGCTTCGGCCCCAAAGACTTGCTCATCTTGCGCGTCGGGTCGGCCGGGGACATAATGCGCGGGGCTTCGGTCAACAGTGCGTCGGGTTCGGGGAACATCTCGCCAAAGCGCGAGTTGAACCGTCGCGCGATTCTTCTTGCTAGCTCGATATGCTGAATCTGGTCTTCCCCCACTGGCACTTTTGAGGCTTTGTAGATCAGAATATCCGCGGCTTGGAGCACGGGATACGTAAAGAGCCCGCAGCTTACGAACTCTTGCGTCTCGCCCTTCTCTTTGAATTGCGTCATTCTCTGCAAGTCCCCATACGACGTGACGGCGCTCAAGATCCACGCGAGTTCGGTGTGTTCCGGGACTTGCGACTGCACAAAGAGCACGCACTTTTGGGGATCCAGCCCGCAGGCCAGCAGATCTATCGCCATCGCGATCGTATTCTTTTTGAGCTCTTGCGGGTCGTGCTCGACCGTGATCGCGTGATAGTCGACAATAGAATAAAAGCACTCGTACTGATCTTGCAGGGCGACGTAATTCTTCACAGCGCCAAAGTAGTTGCCGACGTGGAGCGTGCCTGTGGGCTGAATGCCGGAAAGAACAATGGGTTTAGAAGCCATAGGGGGAGTTACGCTAGCGGAGCCAAAGCCGATCACCGACAAGCTGTTGCGTCATAGACATCACTGTTGGCTGAGAGTTGATGAGTTATTATAGATGGAGAACAGAGATCTGTCAAGCAGGCCATCCCCGATACCTTGGCGCTCTGACCCACACTTCGCTCTGTCATAGACCGCACGCTGTGCCTTCACTCTAGCAGTTGCCCTATCAGGAACCTTCTGCTATGCTGAAGGGCTATGACGCGCAAGCTCCGACTCTATCTGGATACTTCCGTCTTCAGTGCCTTCTATGATGAGCGCGCCCCAGAGCGCCAGCGCCTTACTCGCCAATTCTGGGATGGACTGAGAGAGTACGAAGTGCTCTGCTCCTACCTTGTGCTAGAGGAGCTTGGGCGTGTGGGCGACTCCACCTTGCGTGAGAAATTGATCGAATTGACTCAAGAGTGCCAGGTATTGCCTGTAGGGGAGCGGAGCAGGAACTGGCGCGAGCGTATGTGGCTGCTGGGGTTGTGCCACCGCGCTACATCGCCGATGCTCTTCATATAGCTGTTGCCGTGTTGGGTGGATCAGAGAGGGCTGCCGTCTCTAGAGATCTTGGCTCCACCGGAGGTGTAAGAAGATGTTTGATCTGGAGCAATTGAAGCGAGCGAGCGGGCTGAGCGAGGAGCAACTCGCTGGGGTGGAGGCCCAGGTGCGTGCTGAGCTTGGCGGGGACGAGCTGATGGTGGAGCTGCATTTAGTGCAGGTGCTGGAGGCGTTGCGACACGGATGGATCACAGTGAGCGATGCGTTGAGTGTGGAGACAAAGACACCTTAATCCCCCGCGGCGCGCTCCAGGGTCTGCAGC
>CALLJK010000021.1 GCA_938091745.1 Candidatus Bipolaricaulota bacterium | reverse complement strand
CCAGGGTGATTGGCTTGAATGATCTGAGCGCCGCAGGCGCGCGCTTGGGCAAAGTAATCTTTGGGGTTCTTGTCGGGAGCATACGTGACAGCGCAGCGTAACGGGTAAGCGTTCCAGTGCCCTTGCGGGGTCGTGATCTCTTCGCTCAAGATCGCGGGGACGCCGCGCATTTGTGCGGTCTTGGCGAACAGCTCGTGCCCAGCAATCGTCTCGTGATCGCTGATAAAGACCAAGTCTAAGTCAGCCGCGAGCTGCACGAGCACGAGCTGCTCTATGGGCGTATGCCCATCGAGACTTGCGTTGCTATGAGCATGCAAATCTGCTGAGTAATAGCCCCATTCTTTTGCGGGCGAGAACGCGCGCTCAAGCGCAGCTGTAAGTTCAAGGGTCTTGCCTGCTTGCACGGTGATCTCTTGCGCGAAGGGTTTGGCTGTAAAGCCCGCGCCACGATCGACGATCAGCGTATATTGCTCTTGGGGCAGCGTCAACCGAGCCAGACCAATCTCTTTGAGATCAGTATACGCGATGAAAGCCTTGCCGAAGCGATCTATGGCAAAGATCAACGCATCAGCAGGTTTTTCGCCGAGCGTAACTTTCACGATGACTTGCCCTGTCGGCTGGGTGAGCACCGGAGCTGACGACGTAACGAGAACGAGCACCGCAAAGGAAGCCGCGACGAAGACAAAACGCTTCATGTTTACCTCCTTCTTAACTTTTGCTGTTGCTGACCGCTGAAAGCTCTTCTCCTTCACGGCAAGCAGACTTGCCCGTCGGCCACCTCGGGCTTGTTCCACGGGTGATTGCCGGGGTTGCCCTTGCCGTCTTGATTGCCTGATCTGTTGTTGCTATCGATGAGGGTCTCCCCTTGAAAGGTCACCTGCCCAGAGAAGCTATCCTCTCCATATCCACACTGCTTGAGCACAGCGCTGATTCCCCAATCGGTATTAGTCCAAATCCGTGCATCAGTCAGCTCTACTCTTCCCTGCCCTTGGACTTCAATACCATTGCAGAACACCTCGGGCTTGGAGCATCGATCAGACGTCCCATTGCTCTGTATCCTTGTCTTCTGGGTCAAAGCCGCTCTCGCTGAGTCTCGTACTAAAACGCCGTGTCTTCTGTTTTCATCGATGATGCTCTCTTTGACTGTTACGCGAGCTGCCCCTTCTATATGCAGGCCATCTCGACCTTCGCTGAGAATGACTTGGAGCAACGTGACGCGGGATTGGCCACGGATATCGATAACATCTGGGCAGGTCCAAAGAGGAGCCTCCAGCACACACTCCCTGCTATCGCTATAGTCTGGGGCTCCAATGAAGGTTATCCCCAATATAGTAACGTCTATCTCGGCTTGACTCTCGATGCGAAGAGCGGGATAACCCGGCGCGGATGATTTGACAACAGGCTTAGATACCCCGAGGAGCGTCAAGCTCTTGTTGATGCGCAAGCTCTGCTTCGCCTCTCCTCCCATAACGCAAATGATAGCTCCTGCTGGGACTTGGTCAATAACTCGTTGGTTAAGCTGATCCCCAAAGACCACGATGCTACAGCTCTGCGCCATGCCGAACTGTCCGTTGTGCCCGCTTAGCCACGCAAGCACCACTAGAGCCGTACCTAGCACGAGAAACTTAAAGATGCGCGTATACATCGTAACCCTCCTTTCACATAGAAACAGCCTGAATCACAACATCAATTCTATAGCTACGACCAACGCATCGCCAAGTTCACTCAGTTCCGTAGTGGCCTCCCCGTCGCAAGCATATGTTGAATGCGCTCTTGAGTCTTCTGCGTCCCGCAGAGCGACAGAAATTCTTCACGCTCTAAGTCGAGCATCTGCTGCTCAGTCAGTTCTGTTCCCGGCGGGACGTCGCCACCGGTCAGCACCCGCGCTAATTTTTGTGCCATCAGCGCCTCGTGATCAGTAATGCGCTTGGCCCACTGGAAGTTCTTGATCGCAATCTGAAGAGCTGCGTAGCCGCTGCGCCCAGTGACCTTGAGCTTTCTTGGTCGCGGCGGCTCATACCCCATCATTGCCAACGCTAAGACGTCGTTCTTCGCGTCAGCAATGAGACGATCTCTGTTCATGGTGATCTTGTCGTCGCGACGCAAGAGCCCAAGCTTCTTGGCTTCCTTAGCGCTTGTCGAGACCTTCGCTAAGCCGATGAGCTCAAAGACGCGCTGCAAGAACGGGAAGAGATCGATATTCGCGTCTTCGGGGAGGTTTTCTAATTGTCGTGCCCAGAGCTCTTTGCAGCCTCCGGCTGCGGGGATGACCCCGACGCCAAACTCGACTTGGCCCATATAGAGTTCACAATGCGCCCGCACCCGCGCGCAGTGTAAAACAATCTCTGAGCCGCCACCGAGCGTCATATTGAACGGCGCAGCGACCACGGGCTTCTCAAAGTACTTAATAGCCATGTTGGCGTCCTGGAACGCCTTGGCCATCTGCCCCAGCTGCTCCCACGCCTTGCTCTGAATTGCTCCTAAGATCAGCCCGATGTTCGCTCCAACGCAGAAGTTTTGACCTTCGTTCCCGATCACTAAGCCAACGAGATCGCGCTTGCGGACCTCTTCGAGCGAAGCACTCAACATCTCGATGATGTCGGCGTCCACGGCGTTCATGTATGTGTGAAACTCTAAGCACGCCACGCCATCGCCCAAATCTATCAAGGACGCCCCCGGCGTCTCCTTGATAATGCGCTTCTTGTCTTCTTTCAACTCGGAGAGTATCAGCACACCTGCAGGGCGAGGCACCTCGCGATAGCCCTTTGTTTGTACGTCGAAGTAGAGCTTCTTGCTCTCTTTCTTTTGATAGAAGCTCTCCCCGCGTGCGAGCAGATCTTCAACGATCTGTGGGATCTGTTTGCCCTCGCGCCGCATCCGCTCCACAGACTCTTTGACCCCGATGGCATCCCAGGTCTCAAACGGCCCCAGGTCCCAGTTGAACCCCCACTTCATCGCGTTGTCGATAGAATAGATATTATCGGAGATCTCTGGGATGAGCCGCGCGGAATAGAGTAGAGTCTCTGAGAGCACTTTCCAGGCGATGCGTCCCGCGCGGTCGTCAGAATACACAACAGCTTTGATCTTCTCGCCCACGCTAGACTGCTGGCTCGCCTTCGCGAGCGACGGATAGTCGAACTTCTCTTGAGGGCGATAATCTAAAGTCTTATAGTCGAAGACCCAGAACTCTCTCTTGCCGTTGACCGTCTTCTCTTGATAAAAACCCTTGCCGGCCTTGCGGCCCAATAGCCCTCGTTGCAGCATCGTCTGCGCAAATGAGGGCAGACGATAGACCTCGCGCATAGGGTCGTGCGGGAGATTCTCATAGATATTCTTCATCACGTCGGCCATGACATCTAAGCCGACTAAGTCTACAGTTCTGAAGACGGCGCTCTTAGGGCGCCCGAGCGCCGGCCCGAAGATCGCATCGATCTCTTCGATCTTATAGTCTTCTTCTTGCATCACTTTGAGCAGATACGAGATCCCGAAGATCCCGATTCTATTTGCAATGAAGTTGGGCGTGTCTTTCGCGAGGACGACCCCCTTGCCCAAGCGCCGCTCGGCGAAGTCCATCATAAACTTGACGATCTCCGGGTCGGTCTCCTCACCGGGGATGATCTCTAAGAGCTTCATATACCGCACGGGGTTGAAGAAGTGCGTAATAAGCGTATGACGCTTCAGCTCCGGCGACGACTTCTGCGTGATCGCTTTGAGCGCGATCCCGGAGGTGTTCGAGCTGACGATAGAGTCTTTCTTTCTGAACTTTTCGATCTTAGCGAACGTATCTTGCTTGACGTCTAAGCGCTCGAAGACGGCCTCGACGATCCAGTCGGCTTCTCCAAGACGATCCAAGTTATCTTCAGTGTTCCCGACGGTGATGAGCTGGGCATCATTTGTGTCAAAGAAGAGCGCCGGACTGGCTTTCAAAGCTCGCTGCAGCCCCGCATTGACGATACGATTGCGCACGACGGGGTCTTGCAGAGTAAGTCCCTTGGCCTTCTCTTCGGGAGTCAACTCTCTGGGCACTATGTCCAACAAATGAACTTTAATCCCCACGCCCGCTAAAAGCGCCGCAATTCCTGCGCCCATTGTGCCTGCACCTAAGACTGCTGCTGTCCTGATCTCACGCATAATTACGTGCCCCCTTCTTTAGAGTCTCTCGAAGACCGCGGCCATCCCCTGGCCGCCGCCCACGCACATCGTCACCACGCCAAACTGCGCGTCTCTTCTGGGCATCTCGTGCACAAGCGTCGTCAAGAGTCTCGACCCCGACGACCCCAGTGCGTGCCCCAGCGCGATCGCCCCGCCGTTCACATTTACTTTCTCCATCGGGAGATCAAGCTGTTGAATAACGGCTAACGCTTGCGCCGCAAACGCCTCGTTGAACTCAAAGAGATCTATATCGCTGAGCGAGAGCTTGGCTTTCTGGAGGGCTTTGGGGATCGCGTAGACCGGGCCGATGCCCATGATCTCCGGACGGACACCCGCTGCCGCTGCTGCGACGAACCGCGCCATCGGCTTCAATCCCAACGAGCGCGCCTTCTGCTTGGACGCGATCAGCACCGCCGAAGCACCGTCTGTTAATGGCGAAGAGTTCCCCGCTGTGACGGTGCCCCCTTCGCGAAAGACCGGCTTGAGCTGCGCTAACGCTTCAAGCGTCGTGTCGCGTCGGATCGTCTCATCTACCGTGTGAGTGATCGTCTTCCCATCTACCTGCACCGTCAGGGGGACGATCTCGTCCTTGAACCGCCCCGTGTCTGTGGCACGCACGGCCTTCATGTGCGACTCATACGCAAATTTATCTTGGGCCTCGCGAGAGATTTTATATTTCTCAGCAACGTTCTCGGCGGTAATCCCCATTGGCATATAGACTTCGGGGAACTCGTGGGCTAAGACCGGGTTCGGCCTCGGGGTGTAGCCGCCCATAGGCACCATCGTCATCGACTCGACCCCGCCGGCAATGATGAGATCGGCATCGCCGTAGGCAATCTGATAGCAGCCGTTGACGGCCGACTCCAACCCCGAAGCACAGAAGCGATTGATCGTACATGCTGGCACTGTCTCGGGGATTTTCGCTAAGAACTGGGCGATGCGCGCGACATTCATGCCCTGTTCGGCTTCGGGCATGGCGCAGCCCAGACGAATATCATCGAGCTCTTTTGGGTCAACGCCAGTGCGTTCGATGAGCGCCTTCAAGACAGCCGCAGCTAGCTCATCGGGGCGCGTCTCTTTGAGGACGCCCCGACCTGCTCGCCCTACCGCACACCGCACAGCTCCCACGACCACGACTTCGCGCATAGAAGACCTCCTCACTTCTCTTGCTTGGCTAACTCTGCGTCGATCATGGCTTTGAACTTCTCGTAGGGCCACGCCCCGACCAACGGATGCCCATTGATGAAGAAGAGCGGCGTCCCAATAGAGCGGGGCTTTTCTGATTCTGGGACCTTTGCTAGTAGTTCATTCAAGATCTTTCGGTCCTTCTCGATCTCGGCTTTAGCCCACTCAGATGTAAGACAGCTTGTAAAGGCTTCTTCGTTGAGCCCGAGCTCTCTGGCTACCACCTTGAGTCCCTCAGCATCGAGCTGTCCTCTCCCCTCTTCGAAGATCACATAGAAGAGTCGATCATGATACTCCCAGAAGTGCCCCTGGGCGTGAGCGCATTCGCCCGCTTGGGCCGCCAGCTGCGCCACCGCTCCATGAACGACCAAATTATAGAAGACGTACTTAACCAACCCTGGACGAATGTACTCTTTATCGATCTTGGGAAACGTCTGCCAGAGATGGCGCGCGCAGTACGGACAGTAAAACTCGGCAAACTCTTCGATGGTGACGGGAGCATCGGCGACGCCTTTGGTCGGCTGCTCTGGGATGTTTTGCGTTGGGGCAGGTGGTGCAGGCTCTGGGGACAGCTGAGGCTGCTCTTGTTGCGCAGGTGGCGGAGCCGGTGCGGTCGTTGTCTCAGGAGCAGAGGGCTGGACAGGGCGCGACAAGATCAAGTTGAGCGCGATGAGCACTCCAGCTCCAACAATAGCGATGAGCACAATCCAGACAATGGGGTTGCTCAGAAAACTGACGTCCTTCTTCGCAGACATACGGTCTCCTTTGTATGAAGTTTTCACTCCTCGATCTTAAGGGGTAGACCGGCGCTCTGCCAAGCAGTCAGGCCCCCTTGTAGGTCATAGACCCGCCGAAAACCAAGTTCTCTCATCATGCGCACGGTCTCCCCCGAACGATGCCCCGTGCGGCAATAGACGAAATAAGTCTTCCCACGGTCGAGCCGTGAGAGTTTCTCACGAAAGTCTGGGGCGTAAAAATCCAAATTCATTGGGGTCTTCTCAGGCAGATGCCCCTGAGCGTACTCTTCTGGTGTACGCACATCTAAGACAATGAATCCTGGATCGTTCTTGTGCTCGAGGATCAGCTTGTGTGCTTCCATAGCGCTAACCTGACGGAAGACTGAACCCGATGCGAGTTGAAAGCCCCCCCATATTGCAAGAGCTAGGACGAGCACACCCAGGCTCGCCACGCTTACCCAAAGGGCAAAGTTGCTCTTCTTGGTGTTCGCTTCTCGCTTTTTCTGTTTCTTCATTTGATCTGCACCGCCCCTTCCCAGAACGGCTCCGGCTCATCGTCACGGTAGAGCCGCACTGTGTACAGCCCTGGACTGAGAGAGTAGATCGTCACAGAGAGATCACGCGGGCACAGACACCGACATGCCTCCCCTGGTTGCTCACGCTCGAACACATCAATATTGTTAGCTTTCAGAACGACCTCCATCGCTGTCGTCAGACAGCAGTTTGTCAGTGCGTCGTGATGGAGTATCGTGAGATTACGCCCATCAATCTGAAGCTCGACCTCGGAGAGAGACATCTCACGGATTGCTTTGCATGAGCTCTGATGGGATTGCCCGACGATGGGATTGGTTAAGTGCTGGCACCCTCCTACAAGAAAAACGAGGACCAGCACACAGCTCAACACCCCACGCTGGTGCATGGTCCGACCTCCCCCAGACCCTTAGGGTTTATTTTCAGATCAGGGTCCTTCTTATATTTTGCTCGATGAGCAAGCGCATGTGCAAATTGAGGGAGCTTAGCCCTTGGGTGGTCTAGCGATCAAGATCAAAACTGCGGCAGCGGCGCTCAGAACAGCGAGCACTAGAAACGCTCCGCTCCAGGCTCCTGTCGCTGCGCGGACTTGAGCCCCAATGATCGGCCCAAGGACACCCGCTGCCCCCCACGCCGAGAAAACCCACCCGTAATTGACTCCCAAGTGCTTCGTCCCGTAATAGTCTGCGGTGAACGCTGGCATGACCGAGAGGCTGCCCCCATACGCAAAGCCAATGAGACTGATCCCTAGCGTGTACAGCGCGAAATCGCGGGCATTGGGGAGAATAAAGAGCAGCGTCACGATAAAGACAGCTTGGGCTAAGATCGTCGCGCCTTTGCGCCCAAGATGATCAGAGATGAACCCGAACGCCGGTCGCCCAAGACCGTTGAGAATGGACATCAAGCCCAAGGCCCCCGCAGCAACCGTCGCACTCAGGCCAGCGAGCTCTTGGCCCATCGGCACCGCTTGGGAGATCACCATCAAGCCAACTCCCGCCCAGAAGAGAAAGACGACCCATATCAGATAGAACTGAAACGTCTTGGCCATCTCTGAGGGCGGATAGTCTCTTTGCCCTGCGGAGCCTGGGCCATTATCCGGAGGTGTCCAGCCCACGGGCTTCCACCCCACAGGGGGATTGCGCAAGATCGCACCCGCGATCACCACCAAAAGCCCAATGATCACACCCAAGACCGCAAAGGTCCCGTAGACGCCAATGTGAGAGATGAGCCAGGTGCCCACCGGCGCGATGATCAACGAGCCTGCGCCAAATCCCAACACCGCTAAGCCTGTGATGAACCCTCGCATGTCAGGGAACCATTTGACGCACGTCGCAATGGGCGTGACATACGCAAAGCCGACGCCCAATCCGACGAGCACCCCATACGTGAGATACAGTCCAAGGAGCGTTTGGCCAAACTGACTGGCGAGTAGAAAGCCCGCACCAAGCAGAACTCCGCCGGTCATCGCGACAATTCGTGGCCCGACGCGATCCTGCCACCGCCCAGCAATGATCATCCCTACAGCAAAGAAGACCACACAGAGCGTGAAGGGCAGTGTTGCCTCTTGGATAGACCAGCCGTGCAAGCTCATCAACGGATTCCGGAAGATGCTCCAGGAGTAGACGTTGCCCAATCCTAACTGCATCAAGACCGCCGCGATGACGAAGAGCCACCGATTGGGCAGGCGCTCTTCTTGTGTGCCAGCAACCGTTGCATTCATGGGATTTTTCATAATATTCTCTCTTTTAAGTGTGAAGGTCTTTTTGAACCCCACCCCTCCCTCGTCTTGACGATGAGGGAGGGGTAGGGGCAGGAGGAGGCCATGTGGGCTCAGCCTTCACTCGATTCGTACTGGCTCTTCAGCTGCGCGATCACCGAGGGATCGGCGAGCGTCGTCGTGTCACCGAGAGCTCGGCCTTCGGCAATATCACGCAGCAGCCGGCGCATGATCTTGCCTGAACGCGTCTTGGGCAGCTCCGCCGTGAAGAAGATATCGTCGGGGCGCGCGATCGGGCCGATCTTCTTGGCGACGTGTTGCTTGAGCTCATCGGCCAGCTCTGGAGAGGGCTTATAGCCGGCACGCAACGTCACGAACGCCGAGACGGCTTGGCCCTTCAGCTCGTGGCTCTTGCCGATGGCTGCAGCCTCAGCGACGGCTTGATGGTCGACCAACGCACTCTCGACCTCCATCGTGCTGATGCGGTGCCCAGAGACGTTGAGCACGTCGTCAATGCGCCCAAGCAACCAGAAGTCCCCGTCCTTATCGATCTTGCAGCCGTCGCCGGTCAGATAGACCCCGGGGAACCTGCTCCAGTAGGCTTGCTTGTAGCGTTCCGGGTCGCCATAGAGCGTGCGGAGCATTCCCGGCCAGGGCTTGGTAATGACTAAGTACCCAGCGCCTTTCCCCGGAGGGATGGGGTTGCCCGCTTCGTCGAGTACTTGCGCTTCGATCCCTGGGAAGGGTCTGTTGGCCGAGCCAGGCTTGAGCGTCGAGATCCCTGGCAAGGGCGTAATCAGAATATGCCCAGTCTCGGTCTGCCACCACGTATCGACAATCGGGCAGCGCTCCTTCCCGATCACTTTGTAGTACCACATCCAGGCCTCAGGGTTGATCGGCTCGCCCACAGAACCGAGCAATCTCAACGAGGACAGATCATGCTTGTTGGGGTACTCTTCACCCCATCTCATGAAGGTCCGGATCGCTGTCGGGGCTGTGTAGAGAATATTCACTTTGTACTTTTCAACGATGGCCCAGAAGCGATCTCGATCGGGGTAGTCGGGCACACCCTCAAACATCACCGTCGTTGCCCCGTTCGCCAATGGACCGTAGACGATATAGCTGTGCCCGGTCACCCAGCCAATATCAGCAGTGCACCAGAAGACGTCTTCGTCTTTGATGTCGAAGATCCATTTGTGGGTTAGCGCGACGCCAACCAAGTAGCCCCCTGTGGTGTGCACGACGCCCTTGGGCTTGCCGGTTGTGCCCGACGTGTAAAGAATGAAGAGCATATCTTCGCTGTCCATCGGTTCGGGCGGGCAGTCTACGGGCGCATCGCGCATCAATTCGTGCCACCAAAACTCACGACGATAGTACCCGCCGGTTAGGGGCGTCTTCAGCACGTCGCTGCCCAAGATCCGTCGCACGACGATCACATTCTCGACAGACGGGGTGTTCTTTAAAGCTTCGTCGGCATTTTGTTTCAGCGGGACGATGTGGCCGCGGCGCCAGCCACCATCAGCTGTGATGAGCAGTTTCGCCTGGGCATCGTTGATTCTGTCTCTTAAAGCTTCTGCGGAGAATCCGCCGAAGACGACGCTGTGCACCGCGCCGATGCGCGCACAGGCGAGCATCGCAATAGGCAGTTCTGGGATCATCGGGAGATAGATCGCGACGCGATCCCCCTTCTTGATGCCCAGCTTCTTTAAGACATTCGCGAATTTGGAGACCTCACGATATAAGTCTTGATAGGTCAGGACGCGCTCGTCACCCGGCTCGCCCTCAAAGATGATCGCGGCTTTATTGCGCCGCCACGTCTTCAGATGGCGATCAATGCAGTTATACGAAGCGTTGAGCTTCCCACCGACGAACCATTTGGCCCACGGGGGGTCCCATTCGAGAACTTTGTCCCATTTCTTGAACCAATCGAGCTCTTCAGCGGCTTTGGCCCAGAAGGCTTCGGGGTCTTTGGCGGCTTCCTCATAGATCTTGGGATCATTGATATTGGCCTTCTTTTTGAACTCCTCTGGCGGGGGAAACGTCCGCCCCTCTTCCAGCAACGCCGCAATGGTCTGAGCCGTATTCTCCATAACTGATCACTCCATTTCTTTAATTATGCTTTATTCTAAAGAACAATAGGGGAAGGACACCATGATACAGCGCAGGGCTGAGGGTGATTTAGCTCAGCTTGAAACTTTAGCGCCGAACTCGTTTGCCTATCCCTATATCTACGCCGCTACATCATACATGATAAGCTGCATCTCGGCAAGCCGCTGTTTAGAACAGTCCTGTCACCTTTCCCGTCTTGACGTCAATGTCAATTCTCCGGAACGCCGGATCAGACGAGGTCCCCGGCATCAAGCTGATCGTCCCAGTCATGGGGCACAAGAATTTCGCCCCAGAAAAGATCAGAATATCGCGTACAGGCAGCACCCAGCCCTTGGGCACACCCTTCCAATCGGGATTATGACTGAGCGACAGATGCGTCTTGACCATCATCGTCTGATAGTCACTGTACTTTGGGTCAGATTCGATCTTCTTGGCTTTGGCTTCAGCTTCAGGAGTCCAGCTCACCCCGTCAGCGCCATAGACGACCTTGGCTATCTTCTCGACACGCTCGCGCAGCTTCATCTCCAACGGATAGAGAAACTCAAAATGCGACGACTCTTGGGCAGCATCGATGATCGCATCGACGAGCTCTAACGCGCCTTCGCCACCCTTAAGCCAATGTTCTGACACGGCGCAGCGCGCTCCCGCAGCCTCGACAGCTCTCTTGACAACAGCGA
Source organism: Candidatus Bipolaricaulota bacterium (assembly GCA_938091745.1). GTDB lineage: Bacteria > Bipolaricaulota > Bipolaricaulia > RBG-16-55-9 > DRXL01 > JANXCC01. Next base: position 33,937 of record CALLJK010000021.1, on the reverse strand, counting down.
TCTCGGCCTTCGTATCCGTGGGGAAGACGTTGATACACACGACGGGCACGATCCCCGACGTCTGAATGATCTTGAGATGGTGCAATAAGTTGGGCAGGCCCTGCTCGACAAGCTTGACGTTCTCTTCGTTATACTCCTTGGGGATGGGCCGACCGGGCACGACCTTGGGGCCACCGCCGTGCATCTTCAACGCTCTGATCGTCGCGACAAGCACCGAGACATGAGGCTTGAGCCCGCTCAGCCGACACTTGACGTTCCAGAACTTTTCAAACCCGATATCGGCGCCGAAGCCCGACTCCGTCACGTGATAGTCAAAGAGTTTCAGCCCAAGCCGATCCCCAATGATAGACGACTGCCCCACCGCGATATTGGCGAACGGCCCGGCGTGCACCAAGACGGGCTGATACTCGATGGTGCAGCAGAGCGTGGGATTTATAGTGTTGCGCATCCACGCGGCCATTGCCCCATCGACTTCTAGATCTTTTGTGGTGATGGGGTTGCCCTTCTTGTCAAACGCGACGGTGATCTGACCGATGCGCTCACGGAGATCAGCCAAGTCTCTCACGATCGCTAAGATCGCCATGAGTTCCGAGCTGACGGCGATATCGAAGCGCGACTCCATCATGTAGCCGTCCATGCGCCCGCCCAGCCCGATCACGATGTGTCTGAGCGCTTGAGCGCAGAAGTCTATGACCCAGCCCATTTGGACGTTGGTCGGGTCGATATCTAATCTTCTCAGCCCGATCTTCTTGAGCTGCTCGTCGTCATAATTGCGTTCGTGTTGGAGCCGTGCGGTGAGCGCCACCATCGCCAAGTTGTGGGCGTTCACAATATCGTTGATATCCCCTGTGAGGCCCAGCGAGAACTCTGTCATGGGGATTAAGAGCGCGTTGCCGCCGCCAGCGGCCGTGCCCTTAATATTCATAGACGGGCCACCGGAAGGTTGCCGAATACAGCCGCCGACGTTGGCGCCGCGCTTGCCCAGCCCTTCTATAATGCCCAACGTTGTCGTGGTCTTGCCCTCGCCCAGCGGGGTCGGGGTGATCGCCGTGACTTCGATATATTTTCCGTCGCGTTTGTCTTTGAGGCGCTGCATGATCTTAGCGAAGTCGAGCTTGCAGACCCGCCCGTAGGGCAAGACTTCGTCTTTTCTGAGACCCAGACGCTCACGCCACTCATCGGGGGTGGGCATCTTCTCCTCAGCTAACTCCGCGATCTGCCAATCTTTGAGCTGTGTCGCATCGTATGCCATAGGCATCGCCTCCTTTGCTTAGTAAAGACCTCTCCCCCGCCCCTCCCCGACACGGGGAGGGGAGCCTCCCCCCTTCCCTTTTAGGGAAGGGGGCCAGGGGGTTAGGTTAGCTGCTCAATCCCGCTCTTTGCACGATCTCCGGTACGGCCTCCTCCCATTCGATAGCCATAATGTGCACGCCCGAGACCCCTTCTATCTCCTTCAGCTGCTGAATGATCTCGACGCAGATCGTGATCCCTTCTTGACGCCATGCTTCGGCGCGGGCTCTCTTGTCTTCGATCCCCTTGCCCGCGGCCTCCATGCGCGCCACGATCTCATTGGGGACATCTAGACCCGGAACGTTGTCACGCATATATCGAGCTGCCCCGGGCGTCTTGATCGGGCTGACTCCCGCTATGATATACACTTTGTTAAGCAGTCCCAAATCGCCCACCCGGGCGATGAACTCCCGGAATCTTTGGATATTATAAACGATCTGGGTCTGGATGAACTGCGCCCCCGCTTCGACTTTCTTCTTCACGCGCAGCGCGCGAAACTCATACGGCGGCGCAAACGGGTTTTCGACAGCCCCAATGAACATAGCCGGCCGCTCGCCGGTCAGCTCATCCCCAGACAAGAAGCGTCCCTCGTCGCGCATCTTCTTTACCGTCTCTAGTAAGTGTACCGAATCGAGATCGAAGACGCCCTTGGCTTGAGGGTGATTCCCAAACGACTGATGGTCTCCTGTCAGACAGAGCACATTGCGTATGCCCAGGGCATACGCTCCTAAAATATCGCTCTGCAGGGCGATTCTATTGCGATCCCGGCAGGTGATCTGGAAGACCGGGTCGAGCCCCCAAGATTTCAAGATCGCACACGCAGCGAGGCTGCTCATGCGCGTCACGGCCGTCTGATTGTCCGTGACGTTCACTGCGTCCACCCAGTCTTTTAAGAGCTTCGCTTTCTCTTCGATGACTCTTCTGTCAGCGCTCTTGGGCGGGCCGCACTCGGCGGTCACCACGAACTTTTTCGCTTCCAGAGCGCGCTGGAGATTGCTCTCCATCTTTACTCCAATCTGACCTCTCCCCCAGCCCCTCCCCTAAAGCGGGAGGGGAGTCCCCCTTCCCTTTAGGGAAGGGGGCAAGGGTGTTAGGTCTCTAACAGCATATCTTCCCGCACACGCTTTCTCGGTCCTCCGTGACGATCCGAAGACCAGTCTTTCGCCGCAAAGATATTCTCTATATTCTGTCGCTGACTGAGCTTCCCTAGACGCTCATAGATCATCACCCAGGCGCAGGGGCGCGGCCCATTGCGAGAGACTTCGCACGTGCCGTCGGCACGCACGCCCCCGCACGGGCCGTTCAGCAAATTCTTGGCGCAGCGGGCGATAGGGCAGATTCCCCCAGTCAAGTGCAGGATACAGTTCCCGCAGCCGGCGCAGACTTCGGCCCAGACCCCTTGGCGCTCGACCTCGCCAAAGAATCTCGTGTTGAGCGCGGGCAGGATAGGGACGTCAAAGCGCTCAGAGAGCTTATTTACGCCAACGCCGCAGGCCAACGAGAGCACTGCTTCGTGCTGCTGAATAGTCTGAGCCCAAGGCTCGTTAAACTCGTCATCGCACTGGCGCTTGACGGCACCTTCGGTGATCTCGATAGGGCGGCCTTGCTGCTTCCGAGCAAGACGCACTGCTGCCGCGAGCAGCCCCACTTCTTTTTCGCCCCCGGCCATGCACACAGCAACACACGACTGACACCCCAAAAAGAGCACTTTTCTATAGGGCTCCAGCATCTGCAAGATCTCTTCGATGGGCTTCTGATCAGCGACGATCATAGCGCATCTACTCCTGACTTACTCTCTGACTCCTCGCCCCGCATTGGGGAGAGGCTCTTAATCCGTTCGGTCATCTCGCGCGCGATCTGCGCGAACCTGTCCCCTTGAGCCGAACTGAGATTGAAGAACTCCAAGCGCTCCGGCTCAATGCCGAGCCTGGGCAGTAAGCTCTTGACGACCAGAACGCGCTTCTTGGCGCGCAGATTTCCGGAGATGAAGTGACAGCTCCCCTCAAGACAGCCTGCGACTATGACGCCATCAGCTCCAGCTTCAAACGCCTTTAACAGATAGAGCGCATCGAGCTTCCCCGTGCACGGCAAGCGAATGATGTGCACATTCGGCGGGTATTTGAGGCGCAAGACGCCCGCCAAGTCTGCTGCGGCAAACGCGCAATAGTGACAGCAGAACGCCACGATCTTCGGCTCATCGTTTGTCATAGTACTCTCCTTAGTGGCCCTCACCCCCGACCCCTCTCACCCTCACCCCTCCGAGGGAGAGGGGAAGGGGTGAGGGCCTTCAACGCTACCTGCTCAGGGCGAAAAAGCTCCTCGAGCATCGCGAGTTCTTGGGCGTCCTCAAACTGCCCAAGCTGAATAGCCTTCGCTGGGCAGTCGGCAGCGCAGATCCCGCACCCTTGGCACTTCACGGCTTCGATCTCTGCGAGCCCTTGCTCATTAATAAAGACCGCCCCGAAGGGACACTCCCGCAAGCACGTCAGGCACGCGGTGCACTTCTCTGGGTCTACCGAAGCGATGATCCCGCCAGCTTCGAGCTGCCCTCTTGAGAGAACGATCGCAGCACGGCCTGCAGCTGCTTGTGCTTTGGCGATCAGTTCGGGGACTGTCCCTGGCGCGTGTGACCCTCCACAGAGAAAGATCCCATGCGACGCAAAGTCCACGGGCCGCAGCTTGATATGGGCTTCCACAAAGAAGCCGTGAGAGTCAAGCGGGACTTTGAGAAGGCGACTTAGCTCTTCGTTATACGGATCGGGCACGACGCCGGGGCTCAGCACAACGAGATCGGGCTTTATCACGAGTTCTTGTCGGAGGTGCGCATCGCGCACTGTCACCAAGAGCTGGTCGTTCTCTTTACACACGACAGGCGGCGACTGCTCGTCGTAGCGAATGAAGACGACGCCGCCATCGCGCGCCCGACGATAGAGATCCTCGAAAAAGCCATATGAGATCATCTCGCGATAGAGCACGTAGATCTGACGATCCGGGTCTTGCTCTAGGAGCGTGAGCGCGTTCTTGAGAGCTTCTGCGCAGCAGATGCGCGAACAGTACGGGCGTCTTTCGGTGCGCCCCACACACTGGATCATCACGATGGTCTTTCCTAGCTGGCCCTCACCCCGCCCTTGAGCACGCGGCGCGTGGGCTTCATCTTCGGCAGGCTCCGCCTGCACCGTACATCGTGCCGCCGCAGGCGGCACGGTGAACAGTCCAGGCGAAGCCTGGGGGGTGAGGGCCTTCTCCAACGCGCGCTGCGTCAGCACGCGCGCGTCCTCACCGTAGAGATACCCGCTGGGCTTGTGCTCATACGCTTCCGTCGCGACGATGACAACACCGTGCTGGATGCGCTCCTCCCCCTGAGGGCTGCGCAGTACACTCGAGAAATTCCCGACGAATCCAGAAATCTCTCGCACTGTGGTGTTCGTGTGCACGCGCAGCTTGGGATGCACCCGCACGGCGTCGAGCAGCTTGGCTTTCAAGCCCTGCACGTCTGCGCTCTCAAGATCAGAGCCAAGCTCGGCTGATCTCTCGACAAGATGCGTCTCGAAGCCGCTGTCGCCCAGTGTCAGCGCCGCGATCATTCCCGATAGCCCACCGCCGAGCACCAGCGCTGCTGGGGATACTCTCACTGATTGTACTGAGAGCGGCTTCAGCTCGCGCGCTTTGGCCACGCCCATGCGCACTAATCTCTTGGCTTTCTCCGTCGCCTGCTCCGGCTGATCTGAATGCACCCACGAGCACTGCTCCCGGATATTGACCATCTCGAAGAGAAACTTATTCAACCCGGCTTCGCGGATCGTGTCTTGGAAGAGCGCCGCTAAGTTTCGCGGCGTACACGAAGCGACTACGACCCGATTGAGTCTTTTCTCACGAATGACTTCCTTCATGTGCTTGAGATTGTCTTGGCTGCACGTGTAGAGCACGTTTTCGGCGTGGACGACCCCAGGGAGCGTCTTGGCGTATTCTGCTACACTCTTCACGTCCACAACCCCGGCGATGTTGCTCCCGCAGTGACAGACGAAGACGCCAATTCTGGGCGTGCCGTCGGGCACGAGCTCTTCAGGGTAATCTTTGGCGTGGGTGCGTGTACCCCGTACTGGGGCTAAGAGCGCCTCGACAGCGGCAGCTGCAGCGCTCGCTTGGACGACCGTCTCGGGGATGTCTTTTGGCCCCGTGAACGCCCCAGTGACAAAGACGCCCTCGCGCGTGCTCATGACGGGGTTGAAAGCGCTCGTCTTCGCAAACCCGTGCTCGTTGAGTTCTATGCCGAGCCTGCGCGCAAGCTCCTGTCCCTTAGCGCTCGGGCCCATCCCCACCGCGAGCACAACAAGATCAAACTCTTCTTCCTGCAGAGAACCCGACTCGTCTCGATAGCGAATAAGCAGATTCTTCGTCTCCGGGATCTCCGTGACTTGTGAGACCATCGAGCGGATATAGCGCACGCCGTGCTCTGCTCTTGCTCGTTTCACTAGGTTCTCAAAGCCCTTGCCGTAGGCCCTCAAATCAATATAGAAGATCGTCGGCTCGATCTGGTGATCGTGCTCCTTGGCGACGATCGCTTCTTTGGTCGTGTACATGCAGCAGACAGCAGAGCAATAGCGTTGATGTCGCAGATCGCGCGAGCCGACGCACTGGATGAACGCGATCTTCTTCGGGGCTTTTCCGTCGGAGGGCCGCAGGACTTTCCCCGACGTTGGGCCGGAGGCACTGAGCAGACGCTCAAACTGCGGCCCCGTCAGCACGTTCGCGTAGCGCCCAAAGCCATACTCCCCAACACGACGGGCGTCGTAGGGGTCGAAGCCCGGCGCTACGATAACCGCGCCGACCTCGAGCATAAAGAGCTTCTCAGTTTGGGTGAAGTCAAGCGCCCCGCGCTCGCACGCCTTGAGACAGTTCTGTGGGCAGCGCCCCGATTTGAAGAAAATACACGTCTGAGGGTCAACGACGGCTGCTAACGGCACAGCCTGGGGAAACGGAATGTAAACGGGCTTGCGCTTGCCCAAGCCCACCTCAAACTCGCTGGGGAACTTCGTGTCCTGATAGACGCACGACGCGATGCACCGCCCGCACGCAATACATCGAGTGATGTCTACGTAGCGAGGACGCTGACGAATAGTCATTTGGAAATTTCCGGGGCGCCCTTCGAGAGATTCCACAGAAGCAAGAGTGATGATCTGGACGTTGGGGTGGCGCCCGACCTCGACGAGCTTGGGCGAGAGCATACACATGGCGCAGTCGTTCGTTGGGAAAGTCTTGTCTAACTGAGCCATGCGCCCACCGATAGCCGGGCCCTCTTCGATCAGATAGACATAGAACCCGGAATCGGCCAGATCGAGGGCCGCTTGGATGCCCCCGATCCCGCCGCCAACGACCGCGACAGAGCCGTGCTTGATCTCGCTCATACGGACCTCTCCCCTACCCCTCCCCGACGCGGGGAGGGGAACACCGCCTCCCTTCCCGTTTCGGGAAGGGGCTGGGGGTTAGGTTAGCCCCAAGCATCAGCTCTTTTTCGCTCCCCCCCAAAGCCAAGCCCACAAGCTGCGTGATGAAGAGCACGGGGATTTTCGGCTTTTGCCCATCTTGCTGAGAGAGCGCCCACTGGGCCCAATCGAGATTATACTGACAGAACGGACACGACGTTGTAATCACGTCTGCGCCGCAACGTCGCGCCATCTCTAAGATCTGAGAGCACATCTTGAGCGCAATCTCTTCACGAATAACCGAAAAGCTCGCACCGCAGCATGAGGTCTTTGCCGGCCAATCAAGAGCCGTCGCTCCGGCGGCCGAGACGAGCCGCTCCATCATTGTCGGGTTCTCACGGTCATCAAAGCCCTCGACTCGTGGGATGCGCGTCGCCAAGCACCCGTAATAGCACGCGACCTTTAAGCCCTCTAACGCTTTGGTCTTCTCCTTCTGGATGCGCGGCGCGTGCGCGCTCAGCACTTCGAGAATATTTTTAATTTGCACGCGCCCATCGAGCGCGCGCCCGAGCACTCCCGCGACGCGCTCGCGGGTCTGCGGATTCTCCAAAGCTTTCTGAGCGATTTTTAAACGACTATAGCACGCCGAGCACGCGACGATCAGATCATCCCCAAGCTCTTGAGCGATCGCCAAATTGCGTGCGGGCAGCGCATAGGCTAAGTCTCTGTTCAGCGCATGAGCTGCAGTTGCGCCGCAACAGGTCCAGCCCGGCAGCTCCGCCATCTCGATCTCTAAACGCTTCCAGACCCACGCGAGCGAACGGCTATAGGGCTTCGCCGACGAGCTGAGCGTGCACCCGGGATAGAAGCGCATCATCGCTGCTCCTTGTACTGCTCTTTCTGGCCCTCACCCCGCCCTTGGGGCACCCCTCTCCCGTAGGTCACTACGGGAGAGGGGTTGGGGGTGAGGGCCTTGAAAATCTTGCGCAGCTCTCCCGTTCTTTTCGGCCACAGCTCCAAGCGCCCTTTGCGCAAGAGCTCCCAGCCCAACGCGAATCGTGAGAACGGCTTTCTCAACTTCAGATTGTAGCGAGCCATCAGCTCCAGCTCGCTCACCCGCCCGCTTCTGCGCACACAATCTAAAAAGAGCTCGTGAAAGTCACGGGCTTGGGGCAGCGCTGGCGTGAAGCCCTCGCGCAGCGAGAGCTCGCGCAGGGTGTCCATCACATGCGCGATGTCAATATCGTTGGGGCAGCGCACCGAGCAGGTGTAGCACGAGACACAGAACCAGAACGCATTGCTGGCGAGCACAGCCCTTCGATCGCCAAGCTGAATCAATCGAAACAGCTCATTGGGGGTGTGCTGCATATAGGGGGCCATGGGACAGCCAGTGGCACAGCGATCGCACTGGAAGCAGCGTCGAACGGGCTCGCCGCTGTGCGTCTCGATCTCCTTGAGAAATTGGCGATCTCCTGCCAGAGTTTTCATACGAGATTCTTTCCCCACATGTTCTATATAGCTGATTGTAGATTTGCAAGCGTGCTTGGGCTATGAGAGAGATCATAGAGAAATCTGATTTCAATCAAGAATGAGGATTAAAGAAACGCTGGACTGTCTGTTCAGAAGGCGGGCGCGTCCGGAGCGAGACGAGTACCAAGAGCACTATAGCGAGCACCATCAATGGAACGACGGGAAGAAAGCCGAAGGTGCTCCAAGAAAAATACGGCGTGAAGTAATAGAAGGGCAGGAGCAGATTGGGGATAACCAGAGACGCTAATATCCCCCAGGCGGTACTGCGCTTCCAGTAAAAGCTGGCGAACATCGCCGGCACAGTGAGAGAATACCCAGTAAAAGCGAACTTAGCAATATCATAGATTGTGCCGGGGCGGAGCAGTGCCCCTATAAACGCTAAGAGAGCGATGACTATTATGAAAAGTCGTCCCAGAACGACCTCGCGCCCCTTCTCCCGGACATAGCGAGGGAAGAACCGACCGAGCAGATCGCGGGTGAGCATCGTACTGAGAGTGAGCATCATCGCGTCAAGCGTAGACATAATAGCGGCCCAGATCGCAGCCAACCCCAGCCCCAGCATCACCGGCGGGAGAAACCGCGCGATCATCATCGGCAAGATCGCATCAGAGCTTCTCGCGTCTAGCCCCGGAATGACGACGCTGCCCCACAACCCAATATAGATCACCGGGGGCCACGTCAGCAGAAAGAGCAAGGGATAGACGACTGTAAGGGCTTTGAGGGTACGCGCGCTCTTGCCCGTAAGCACCCGCATGAACACGTGCGGAAAAGCAATAACAGCAAGTGGTGCGATGAAGAGAAAGCTGAACCAATCTTTAGGGTCGAAGTTCCCCGTTCTCTGAAGCAGTTCTGAGCGCTCAGCGTACACCCTCTGCGTGATCGCGGCAAAGCCTCCCAAAGAGTTCGCAATCAGCACAAACGCCAGCAGCCCAACGATAATAAAGACAACCCCCTGAAAGACGCTTGTCCAGGCTGTGCCGCGCATCCCTCCAAAGACTGTATAGAGCATAGTGATGAGCAGGACGCCCGCTGCACCCCAGAGATACGGAATCTTCCCGAGCGATTCAAGAGCTAGCCCCGCTCCGATGACTGAGGTCACAATATACGGGACAGTATATACTACTAAGAGCACAAAGAGCACAAGGGCTACTGCAGGGCTTTCATAGCGCGCTCCCAAAAATTCTGAGGGCGTCATGTAGCCGTATCTCTTGCCTATGAGCCATGCGCGATACCCAATGAGATAGAACATCGCGGGAATCACTAAAGCCGAAGCGAACGCGATGTACCCGTAGGTGCCGATCCCTTGGCGATAGGCGTTGCCCGGCGTGCCCAACATATAGAACGCCGTCATATTGGTCGCATAGACAGCGAAGATGAGCACGATCGGGCCGAAGGCCCGCCCGGCCATGAAAAAGTCTTCCGGTGTAGGCAGAGCTTTCCTGTAACTTACCCACCCAATGACTAAGAGAACAAAAAGATATATCCCGGCAACTGCGAGAACGTCTCTCGTGATCTCAGTCATGATTCTAAATTGAAAACTTGTAACTTAGAACTTGGAGCTGTCCCTCGGCCAAACCCAGACGACAATCCAGATTATACAGAACGTGACTAAGAGGGTGAGCAGCCCGTGATACCATATATGATAGGGAATCCATCCCCAAAGCATCGGCTCAATGCGTCCCCAGCCCCACAGATCAAGATGAAGGGCAACGAATATCGCGAGGATCAGGACAAAGATGCGCTCTTTGGCTTGCATATATTCAGAAGCCTGCTGCGCGCTTAGCCGACTCGACTGTGTTTTTTAAGAGCATGGCTATCGTCATCGGGCCGACGCCACCGGGCACCGGAGTAATAAACCCCGCAACTTCTTTGGCAGCTTCGAAGTCCACGTCGCCAATTAACTGTTTTTCGCCTACGCGGTTGACCCCAACGTCAATGACGACAGCTCCCGGCTTGATCATATCAGCCGTAACGAGCTTGGGCCGGCCCGCGGCCACGACTAAAATATCTGCTTGGCGACAGATCTCTTTGAGGTTCTTCGTGCGCGAGTGAGCGATCGTGACCGTCGCCTGCTTGGCGAGCAAGAGCATCGCCACGGGCTTGCCCACAATCACGCTCCGCCCGACAACGACGGCGTTCTTGCCCTCGATCTGCGTGCCCGTTGATTCGATAAGCTTGATGCACCCCGCAGGGGTGCAGGGAACGAACGTGGGCAGCTCCTCCCAAAACTTTGCTGAAAGCAGCTTTCCCAGATTTATCGGATGAAAGCCGTCCACGTCTTTATTGGGGCTGACCTCCTGCAAGACCGTGTGCTGGTCGAGATGATCCGGCAAGGGCAACTGCACGAGAATCCCGTGAATGCGTGTATCTGCGTTCAGATTGCGAATGAGCTCGATCAGCTTCTCTTGTGGGGTATCTGTGGGCAAGTGAATCTTCTGAGAGTAAATGCCCGTCTCGTCGCACGCTTTCGCCTTCATATTGACATAGACTTTCGAAGCAGGGTTCTCCCCGACTAAGACAGCAGCCAACCCCGGCGTGATCCCGTACTTCTGCTTGAGGGCAGCAACTTCGGCTTTCAGCTCGTCACGGATCTGCTGCGCGACCTGCTTGCCGTCAATGATCGTAGCCATAGCCCACCTCGCTATTGCTCGAATTTCTTTTTATAATCATAAGAGAGTTTGTCACTATAAACTATGATACATAACAGCCAAGAATATGATCACCGACACAACCCACTCTATGCAGCTCGACGATACTGCATCACGCAGATTGGCTCCTTGCCATTCCGGAATGTAGACCAAGCTATCGCGTACAGCCTCCGACACGAGATCCCGTTCCTGCCGGAGCTCACGGCCCTGGGCGACGCAATGCTGAACTATATCAAAAACCCGGGACATCTGAGCTGTTTGGAAAAATTCAAAACACACGAGTTTGAGACTGTGAAAGTCCAGTGCATCGGCCCGGCCACGCTTATCTCTTCAGGGTACGAAGAGAACGACGCGCTGCTCAGAATCTACACCCACATTGAATGCATCGTGAAAGATCTATGCGCGCAAGAGATTATTTTATTATTGGACGAGCCCTCGTTGGGGTATATAGGCTTTGACTATGAACGCTTGTGGGCTCCCATTTTCGAAAGCTTCCCCGTAATCAGGGGCGTGCACGTCTGCGGCAACATGCAGTGGGATAGGCTCTTCGACGCTGAGATTGATATCATCAGCTTCGATGCGTCCAAGTACGATATCACGAAATACTATAAAGATCGCCAGGGTAAGCGCATAGCATGGGGGATTCAAAGGCCCGAAGACATTAAAGATTTTCAGCCGGGAGACCTGATCACACCGCCGTGCGGCTTGGGCACCAAGCTCTTCACCGAAGCTGACGCTGAGGCTACCTTACGGAAGCTTCAAGAAGCTGCTCACAAATTCAATAAGAGAGACGGTTAAGCTCGCTCTACGTGCGCGGCGCAGACTTTCAGCTCCGTGATCCCGCAGATGGGGTCTACAGCGTCATTGGTTAAGATATTTGTTGGGCTTTCTGCGTAGTGAAAGGGCATCCAAATGACGCCCTCAGCGATCTCAGCGATCTGCGCCTTAACGACAAGTTCGCCGCGGCGCGTGCGCACCCGCACCCGATCCCCAGCTTTCACCCCAAGCTTCTGGGCATCACGAGCACTGAGCTGCACAAAATTCTCTGGCTCGGCCTTCCCAGCTTTCGTGCGACGGGTCATCGTCCCGCAGTTGTACTGCATAAAAGTTCGGCCCGTCGTCAGCAAGAACGGATACTCTGCATCGGGCAGCTCTGCCGGCGGGAAGTAATCTATCCCAATGAGCTGCGCTCGCCCGCGCGTAAATTTCTCTCTGTGTAAGAACTTCGTCCCCGGATGGGTTTCATCAGGGCAAGGCCACGGCAGCCCGTATTGCTCGTCTAAGCGCCGATAGCTGATCCCAGCATAGATGGGCACTAATCTTCGAATCTCTTCAAAGATCTCTTCAGGGCCCTGGTAGCTCATCTTGTAGCCTAAGCGTTGGGCTATCTCACAGATGATGAGCCAATCGGGCTTGCTCTCCCCGATGGGCTCGATCGCTTTTCTGATGCGCTGCACGCGGCGCTCGGTGTTCACAAACGTCCCGTCTTTCTCGGCGAAGCTGGCCGCGGGGAGTACTACATGCGCAAAGTGCATCGTTCTGCTGGGGAAGAGATCTTGCACGATCACCAGCTCGGCGCTCTGCAGCGCCCTTTCGACTTTTTTCACATTGCCCTCGGTGAGCGCCGGGTCGGAGCCGATAATATAAAAAGCTTTCAGCTCACCAGCGAGCGCTCGCTCCCACATGCGCGAGCAGAAGAGAAATGAATCTGAGCTGGGAACAGGGAGCTTCACGCCCCACGCCTGCTCAAACTTCTCAACAGCTGTTTGATCCTTCCAACTCTGGTAGCCCGGCAGCGTCTCAGGACGGCACATATCTGTAGCACCCTGAACGTTATTCTGCCCGCGCAGCGCGTTGATCCCGCTCGACTCTTTCCCGAAGTTCCCAGTGATGAGCGCAAGATTACAGAGCGCCCGGACGTTATCTACGCCAGTGCGATGCTCAGTCACCCCCAGCCCATAGGCGATAGACGCGGGCTTCTCGCGCGCATAGAGCTCAGCAGCGTGCTTGATCTGCGCCGCAGGCACGCCGCAGAGTTCTTCTACAGACTCGGGAGTATACTTCTGCACGACGCCCCAGAACTGCTCAAAGTTCTCGCAGCGCTCTTCAATAGAACGCTTGTCGTGCAGATCATGAGCGATGATGTGCTGGGCCATCGCGTTGAAGAGCGCAACTTCAGTGCCGGGCTTAATCTTTACATGTACTGTCGCGAGCTTAGCAGGCTCCGTCGTTCGGGGATCAACGACGATGAGCTTCGTCCCGTTCTTGGCGGCGCGCTTCATCCAGACCGTCCAGATGATGGGATGGGCATGGGGGGTGTTGCTCCCCACGAGCAATAAGACTTTGGGTCCAGGCTCAGCAAATTCTGAGATCGAATTGGTCATGGCGCCGCTGCCCAGTGACAGAGCCAGCCCCGCTACCGTCGCCGAGTGGCAGATGCGAAAGCACTGATCTACATTGTTGGTGCCGAGCACGGCGCGCGCAAATTTTTGCGCTAGATAATTCTCTTCGACCGTAGCTCGCGACGAGCTGATCACTGCGATGGCATCGGGGCCATATCTTTGCTTTATGCGTTGCAACTCGCGCGCGACATAGTCATACGCTTCGTTCCAGCTTGCTTCTGTGAGTTTTCCGTTCTTGCGCAGCAAGGGCTTCGTAAGCCTATCGGGATGATGAACGAACTCATGGGCTGTAGCGCCCTTGGGGCAGAGCGTGCCACGGTTGACCGGGTGATCTGGGTCGGGCCGCAGCCCCACTACTCTATTATTCTCAGCTTTGAGAATGACCCCGCACCCGACGCCACAATACGGGCAGACCGATTTGATCTCTTTCATAGCTCCTTCCCCTTTCTTGCTCCATGATACACCGCAATCAGCTGATCGCAGATCATCGCCCCCAGATGCGCCAGCATCTCCAAATGATGATAATGCGCTGCAGAAGCGTCAAATAAGACTTGAGCACTGGCGGGGAATTCGTCGCCGCCGGACCAATAGACGACAGCCACCGGAATTCTGGGCAGCGCCCAGAAGCGAAACGAGGCATCCCCAAGATTGAGGGGCTCGCCGCCGAGCTTGAGCGCTGCTGCACGAAAGCCCTCGACATCGCTCTTAAAATGGCGCGCGACTAAATTCCCTGAATAACTTTGAAACGCGCGCTCGTAGAACGCACCGTTGGGCAGCTCTCTTAACGAGACCCACTGATGCGCTAACGGTGTGCCATCAGCGAGCACAAGATACTGCAGGAGCGCCGCTTGGACGGGATTAGAGCAGCTCTGCCCTTGTGGGTCGAGCACTTCTAATTCCGGCCAGGTGATCGTATAGGGTCGGCCAAAGAAGCTCAGCTGAAGCCGTCCTTGGCCCTCCTCGATCTCATAGTAGACCGCCCCGGAGTTGTCTGCAACTACGCAGGGATCGCGCAGGCGCAGCTCTTCGCGCGCCTGCGCGATCTGAGGCGCTAAGCTCTGCTCCCACACCGGGTTAGGCTTCATGCGTACACTGGCGTATACATTGGTTCTCTGAGCTTCAGCTCAGCACGCTTCCGGTCCAGATGTGCCAGGATCGCTCGCGCGGCCTTGCGCGGATCGGGCTCGAAGAGAAACTTCCCGCCCACGATCTTCTCTAAGTCTTCGGTCAAGAGCTTGTGCATCCTTGGGCTGCCCAGCGTAGGGAAGGGCGTGTTGAAGTGCACCAACGCCCCTGACGCGACGAAATAGAACCCGATAGCAACAGCTTTTTCACTCATCCATTCGGGCGCAGAACCCGCGACGGGCAGCTTCGAAAAGTCTTCGCCCAGGCCGCCCTCGCTCACGATCTCCGCGAGCGTTATCAAGATTCGAGAATTGTCCACACACGCACCCACATGCAGCACCGGCGGGATGCCCACAGCTTCACAGATCTCTCTTAGGCCCGGCCCAGCGTACTCGAACGCCGCTTCAGGTCGTAAGAATCCGCCTTTGGCGTCAGCGATCGCCGAGCACCCCGACGCGACGATGAGCACATCGTTCTTTAAGAGCTCTTTGGTGAGCTCGATATGCCCCCAGTCGTGCGGAGTGTTGGGATTATTGCAGCCGACGATCCCGACAGCCCCGCGCAGCCGCCCGTCAATGATCGCGTCGTTGAGGGGCCTATACGTGGCCCGGTAGCGCCCACCTAAGAATCTGAACACAGATTCTGACGTAAAGCCCGCGATCAAGTCCATCGATTCGTTGGGAATCTGCACTCGACGGGGATCACGATTGGGGAAGTTTTCAATCGCCCGACGGATGATCTCCTTGGCGACTTCCAAGGCGCGCTCCTCGCGGAACTCGATGAACTCGGTGTTAGGGAACTTCGCTTTAGGAGAGGTCGCAATCAATTTCGTATGGAAGCACTGGGCGAGGCTGCTGAGCGCGGGCATGATACACTGCACGTCCACGATCATCGCGTCCACAGCTCCCGTAGCCAAGGCTAGCTCTTGCTGCAAGAAGTTCCCGGCGATGGGGATGCCGTGACGCATGAGAATCTCATTTGCTGTGCAGCAGATGCCCGCGAGATTGATGCCCTTGGCGCCCTTCTGTCGCGCGAGCTGTTGCAGCTCAGAGTCGCGGCTAGCGGCAACGAGCATCTCCGAGAGGATGGGCTCGTGGCCGTGCACGACCACGTTCACTTCGTCTTTTTTGAGCACTCCTAAGTTGACGCGGGCGCGCAGCGGGGTCGGCGTGCCGAAGAGAATATCTTGTAATTCTGTGGAGATCATCGAGCCGCCCCAGCCATCGGCCAACGCCGTCCGCAGCCCGTGCAGAATAATATTATAATAATCTGTATCCACGCCCATCGTCGTGCGGTGCATCATCTCCACAACCTCGCGGTCGATGCCCCGCGGCATAATGCCTAGCTTGCGCCACAGCTCTTGCCGAGCCTTCGGGGCACGATGCGTGAACGTCAGCTCGCCCTCTTGCTGGCCGAACTCAGCTAAAATCTTTTCCGCGAGAGATTTGGCGATCTCGGCATCGCTCTGAGTGTCTGGCCCGATGCCGAATTCCGCCGCGACTCTTCTGAGCTTCTGGGGATCTTTGATCTGGTAGCCGCCCTTGCCCTCGGCGGCCATCAGGAGCGTATGGGCGACGTCGCGCCCATGATCCGAGTGGGCAGCTGTTCCAGCGGCGATCATCCGTCCCAGATGCCGGGCCGTAAACGTATCGGCGTCGGCGCCGCAGACGCCGCGCTGCGGCCCTCTGCCGAATGGATCAATGCGACAAGGGCCCATGTTGCAGATTCTGCAGCACAAGCCCAACTGCCCGAAGCCGCACTGGGGCTGCTGAAGCTCCCAGCGATCCCACGCCGTCTCCAGGCGCTCAGACTTGGCGCGCTGGAGCATCTCTTGCGTTGCGCGATCTACACTTCTTTCCTTCATGGCTCCTCCTTCACATTTCTATATTTCTCTGCCGTTGGAGTGGTTCTTCTGTTAAGAGTATAATTAATCAGGTGAGATCCGAGATGACCCAGAAAGTCGAAGCGATCTATGAGGACGGAGTGCTCAAGCCGCTGCAGCCCTTGGCATTGGCCGAGCATCAGCGGGTGGCCCTTATGATTCGGCCCCTTCCGCCGCTCGATCCTGACGAAATTCTCGAACTGGCGCATCAGGTATACGCAGGCCTCTCGGACGAAGAGATCGCTGAGATCGAAGCGATTGCCCTGGACCGCAGCAACTTTATGCGCCCGGCGGAATAAACGATGGCCACGCTCGCTCCGGCCCTTCTCGACACTGATACACTCTCGGAGATCATGCGAGGGCGGCACACTGCCTTGGTGCAGAAATCTCGGCAATATTTGCAGGCGTATGGGTACTTTAGCTTCTCGATCATAACGCGCTATGAGATCCTGCGAGGCCTGAAAGCCAAACGAGCGACGGCAAAATCTGCAGCTTTCGAGCAGTTCTGTCAAGTGAACCAAGTTTTGCCTTTGACTGATCCGATCATCGTGCGCGCGGCGGAGATTTACGCCGATCTGAAACGACAGGGGCAGCTGATCAGTGACGCGGACATTCTGATCGCCGCGACAGCTTTGACCAATGGGCTGGTGTTGGTCACGAACAACGTGGCGCACTTCCAGCGCATTGCGGGTTTGAAGACCCTCAGTTGGAAAAGCCCTTAATTGCAATATCCGCATCTCACCCTCTCTTCCGGTACGCTTTCAAGTAATCATCACTATAGATCTCTTTATTGAGAATCAGCTCAGCCGTGGCCACGGCGTTCATCAACTCCGTGTCGCAGACGTTGCAGATTGCTGTATCACATCCTGCGGCCATCGCCATCACCAAGAATGTTCTATTAATGAGCGAGCGCTCTTTGGCTTTGGAGCAGATGTTGCTCAGCCCAATCGAGATGTGCGGCGGCGGATCGGAGATCACCGCGAACTGTCTGATCGCTTCCAAGACATTCTTCGCTTGCTCTTGCATAAATTTCAAGGGCATCACGATCGGGTCCAGATAGATTCTGTCTGGGGTCAAGCCCGCCTCGCTGGCGACAGCGAAGATCTTCGCCCCAAGCTCAACTCTTCTGTCTACGTCTTGTGGACTGCCGCGCTCGTCCATCACCACCCCGATCAGCCCAGCGTTGTACCGCACCGCCAGCTCGACCAATGGGATGAGCTTGCTGTCTTCAGCTGTCGTGCTGTTGATGATCACGGGCCGCCCGCCACCGAACTCTCTGTACGCTTCAAGCCCCGCGCGCATGAGATCGAGTTTGTTATAGTCCACCGAGATCGGCGTTGGGACAGCTTCACAGACTGTCTGAATGAGCCAGCGGAAGTCGTCGGCGCTCTTGGAGACCGCGCCTAAATTCACATCCAGATAGTCTGCGCCCGCTTCGGTCTGTTTCTTCGCCCATTCTTGAATCGGGGCTTTGTTACGCTCTTTGATCGCTGCAGCGATATCTTTAAAACTCCCGTTGATGCGCTCGCCGATGAGGATCATGTGAGACCATCTCCCATCAACTGTTTGATAACTTCGCGCACGCTGGCGACGGCTTTGGGATGGCGCAAGATCAGAATATCTGCGCCCGCCAATAAATAGACATATGCTGTTGTGGCTTCCCATAAGGGGCCGCGCTCTTTTTGTGCGCCCCATTCGGGAAGTTCTCTCTCGCTCGCCTTGGCTTCTTTGACGCCCCAGACTTCGATCCCAATATCACAGATCATGGGCTGCGAGAGCATCTTGTCCCCGCGCAGCGCAGCTAACCGTGCGCGCTCCATCACGGAATACACATACTCTAAGCCGTAGCCCAGCGCCGCGCTCGTCGGGTAGATCACGATATCTTCGGGCTTGAAGCCCATGTCTGTAGCGAGAATATTGACTTGCTTAGCGATATTGACGTCGCACGGCGACTCGGCGATCACTTTGTGCTTGTACGCCGTGCAGAGCGCCACTAAAGTTTTATAATTGTCTTCGGTGATCGTGCCCAGCAGGCAGTTCTCGCCTGAAGCGGCTTCGGCGACAGCAGGGAAGATCTCATTGTCTTTGTCATCGTTGCCCGTGCCCCAGACGATCAACGGCACGCCCACGGATTCTAAGACGCGCTTGACAGCCTGTGCGGCTTCGTGAGGGCCGCGATTCTGTCGGACGGGGTCGCAGCCTGCGAGTCTCAAACAGATCAGATCCGCGCCATACTGCTCGACGCACTTTTTGGCCCACAATCCCGGATCGTGCCACACATCCTGGAAGTGCTCGGCGAGCGCGTCGGGCCAATCTTGCGGGGCGACGTCCCAGACCTCCATCGCAATAGCCGGGGGATAGGGCATCTTGTCCTCAAAGTGATGGAACGGCAGCGCCGTTGCCCCGCCCACAGTCACTTTCACAGTGCGGGTGCCCCCTTCTTCTTTGGTCGCGCCCAGGGTCACAACATTGATCGCGTTGGGCCAAGTCTTCTTGACATCAGGGATAGCGACGGGCATCTTAATAATCCTCCTTCTCAGACCCCTCCCCCGTCCCCTCCCCGAAACGAGGGGAAGGGGGCCAGGGGGTTGGGTCTAAAATTCTTTCGAGAATTTCTGCGACGGCGCGCTTGGCCGGAGAAGAAGCGGGCAGCTCGCTGAGGGGCTTCCCTTCAAGACTGAGACTCCAGAGCGCTTCGTCTGTTGGGATCTCCCCGATGAGCGCAAGCCCCGTCTGCGCAAGCTTCTCCCGAAACGATTCACTCCCCAACCGAGCTCGCATACTGTCGCTCACGTTGTTCAGCGCTAGAAATCTCTCACGAATGCGCAGCTGCAGTTCGTCAGCTAATCTGTTAATGCGAGCCGCAGCTTGCAAGGCAATGGGGTTGGCATCGCTGATGACTAATAAGACGTCGACGTCTTGAGTCGTGCGCCGCGATAAGTGCTCTAAGCCCGCTTCGTTATCCAGAACGACATACTTATAGTTTTTGCTGAGCAGATCTATATAGCGTCGCAAGACGTGATTGACGGCGCAGTAGCAGAACGGGCCTTCGCCACGTCCCATCGCCAATAGATCAATCCCGTTGGACTCGACAAGACACTGCTGCAGCCCATACTCTAAGTACTGATCTTTCGTGACCCCCGGCGGGAGGTCTCTGATCTTTTTGAGCGTCTCTTCGCGCAGCTCGCCGATGGTCTGCTCGACATGCAGCCCCAAGACTTGATGAAAATTCGTATTGGGGTCGGCATCAATTGCCAGCACCGGCCCCTCGCGACGCTCGACGAGCGTGCGCACGATCAGCCCTGCGACGGTCGTCTTGCCTACGCCGCCCTTGCCGGCAACCGCTATCGTGAATGCCATAGCGTTGGCCCTCACCCCCAGCCCCTCTCACCCTCACCCCTCCAGTCCCCTCTCCCCTCCGAGGGAGAGGGGAAGGGGTGAGGGGGGAACAAGAGGGGTGCCGCAGGCGGGGTGAGGGCCTTAACCCCCTTCGCGTTTAATCGCTCCTGCACCGACGGGAAGCGCTCCAACTCCGTATGGGGCAGGAACTTCGCCGCGAGAAACTCGTCGTAGTAGTGCGGGAAGCTAATCAAATCATAATACGTTGCGCTCTGGGCGATCTCCTCGCACTTCTGCCACGCCTCCCGCGACAGCAGCGCCATCTTCGCCCCGATGATAGACGTGTTGCCCACAAAGCGAATCTTCTCCAACGGCAGATCAGGGATAAGCCCGATCATGATCGCTTTCTCGCGATCGAGATAGTTCCCAAAGCCCCCAGCGAGAAAGACCTTCTCTATATCTGCAATGTCGAGATTGAGCGACTTGATGAGAATCATCGTCCCGGCGTAGATCGCCGCCTTGGCACGCAACAGATTTTCAATATCCGCTTGGGTGATCACGATATCTTTCTCTGTTGCGGAGCGCTTCGCAGGAACGACGACGAATTCTAAGAGTCCGTCGCGCTCGCGGACGCGCGGGCTGGCGTCGGGGATGAGCCTCCCAGAGCGATCTATAACCCCAGCTTCGAAAAGCCCCGCAACTAAGTCTATTAGCCCAGAGCCGCAGATCCCCTTGGGCTTGACGTTGCCCACAGTCTTATACAGCACGTTCCCATCAGGGGAGATTTGCACTCGCTCGATAGCGCCACGGCTGGCCTTCATGCCACACTTGACCCCAGAGCCCTCAAACGCTGGCCCAGCCGACGCCGAGCACGTCACCATCCAACAAAAGCCATCCTCACGGCGCCCGATGACGATCTCCCCGTTGGTGCCTACGTCTATGAGCATGACGGTCTTGTCGGATTCATACAGCCCAGTGGCTAAAATGCCCGCGGTGACGTCACCGCCGACCCAGCCACCAATCGCCGGGACGCAATAGAGCAACCCCCGGGGATTGATGTGAATCCCAACTTCTGCGGCGCGCACCGGCGGGGGCGCCGTCGAACACGACACATACGGGTCGCGCCGGATCGAGCTTGGGTCAAGCCCCAGCAATAAGTGCATCATTGTCGTGTTGCCCGCGCACACGACCGCAAGACAATCGTGCAACGCAATGTTGTTGCGCGCCACCAGCGCCGCAATCAAGTTATTAATGTCGTTGACGACGGTCTTTTGGAGTTGCTCCAACCCACCGCGCTCAGCGTAGATGATTCTTCGGGTGACCTCTTCGCCATAGGCCCGCTGAGAGTTGTACATCGCCTCGGCATCTATCGTCCTAGCCGTGTTCAAATCGACAAGATGAGCGACGACGGTTGAAGTGCCGACATCTACGGCGACCCCGTAATTATGGGAAGATGTGTCCCCACCTTCAAGCTGCAAGACTTCGACGGTGCCGCCGCGCAGGCCCAGCGTCGCCGTTACCTTCCAATCGTGCTGGCGCAAGAGCTTGGGCTGGGCTCGTAAGACTTTCAACCCTGTCTGCATGATCGGATAGTCTCTGCGCCGACGGATCTCCCGATAGAGCCGTTGTTGATCGGCTAAATTATCGTGCAATGAGGGCGGGGGCAGCTCTAGATAGAGCTTCTGCACCAGGGGTTCGTGTCGAAACGAGACGCGCTCTTCTTGATAGAGAGCGCGGAAGCGCTGCGCGTCTATGTCAATTAAGATCTGCCCTTCCTCAGCGCGGGTCTCAGGGGGGACTTCGACCTCGACGTCACCCAAGACCTTCGTCTGACACGCAAGCACATAGCCCTTCTGGATCTCATCGCGAGTGAGGAGCGTCGTCGGCGCGGCTTCAATATTGCCGTTCTTCACAATCACGCGACAGCGGCCACAGATGCCGTCACCGCCACAGATGCTCGCGAGTTCGACGCCGGCGGCCTTCGCGGCGGCTTGGATGGTGACGCCGCGCTCGACTTCGACGCTCACCTCATCGGGATGAAAGCGCACTCTGGGCATAATAACACTCTTCCTATCCCCTTCCCGTTTCGGGAAGGGGTAGGGGGTTAGGTCTTCCATTCGTTCTTCAAGTACGCGGGAATCCCCGCGGCTTCCTCCGGACCGACTAAGACCTCCCAGCCGCCTAAGTCTTCGATCTCGCCCTTGAGCACCGCGACTAAACCCGGAATGACCAACTTCTTGTGCGCAACTTGCTCCATAACCCCATAGCTTTTGACGGCCTTGACGATCGCTTCAGCGGTGAGCTTGTCGTCGGCGTAGGCGTTCAGCACGCCCAGGCCGCCGGTGTCGACGACGGCAATATAGGACGGTACACGGCTGTTCTCGACCTCGCCCTCAACAGTAAAGTACGTGAGCGCGAAGTTTGTCGTAACCAACACGGGCGATTGTGGCGTCGGCTCACCCACTTTATAGAGCTTGGCTTCGACAGCGTTGGGCACCTGCGGGTCGGTGAAGATATTCTGTCGCGCTGTGAGAATGGGCAGAAGCTGCGAGCGCTCCGCGCCGTCCATCACGACGAGACTCGCGTACTTACACACGAATGTCGCGACATAGGCCGTCTCAAGGAACGGATCACTCCCCGTCACGGAGACCATCACGGGGTAGCCCACAGCTCGGAAATTCTTCTCCAAGGCGAGCCGACGGAGCTGCGTCAGCTTGGCCAAGCCATCAGCCAATCCAGTGATCTCCGGATGGAGTACGAGATCTTCGACGCCAAGTGATCTGATCTGTTGCGTCAGCTCCGCTAGCTCTTCGAGCGTTGCTGCATGCACAGCGAGCGGACACTTAAACTCTTTCGCAAGAGTTGCGAACTCTTTGAGGT
This sequence comes from Candidatus Bipolaricaulota bacterium, assembly GCA_938091745.1. Taxonomy (GTDB): domain Bacteria; phylum Bipolaricaulota; class Bipolaricaulia; order RBG-16-55-9; family DRXL01; genus JANXCC01. Next base: position 11,418 of record CALLJK010000021.1, on the reverse strand, counting down.
TCTCTTTTGTCGCGGCGCAAAGCAGCGGGCGGCGCTCGGCGCAGATCTTGAGAGCTTCCGTGAGCGCCTGCGGATCAGCACTCGATAAAATGAGCGCCAAAGGGGATTTCTCCGCAGCGAGCTTGACCGCTTGCGCGAATCTGCTTGCGTCTTGGGCCGCTTGCTCAAGAGCGATGGCGTTGACCCCGATGAGCTGCCCCACCCGGACAAACTGCAACTGATTGATCTTCTCAATGCGCTGCACGAGTTCACTCTCTGAAAGGTCATCGCGCACGCGAACGGCAATCACCGTAGGATGATGGAACTTCTCTTCGTGTCTGAACAGGACGGTCTCGCCGCCAAGCTTAAGAGCGCGATCTCCTGCACCGATCGTGACGGTGCGCATCGGCGGGGCTTGCGCTTCCGAGAGCGCGGCCTTCGCTTCCGCTGAGACGTGCGGGCATTGCTCGAGCCCGACTTTCTTAGCCGCTACTTGCATGGCAAACGCCATGCACGTGGGAAAGTTGCAGTCCCCACAGTTCGTCTTGGGCAGGTGCTTGTAGATCTCTATTCCCGTCAGCTTGGCCATAGCGATCAGCTCCTATTGCACAATCGGCTCCATCTCCAGCGCCGGGTGACCGACCCTTTGTAAGAACTCCAGCAGCTCTTCGCTGGTTGTCGCGTCTTTTTCGGTGGCGATCTTGTCGAAGAGTTCCGGCATCCCGATCTCCTCCAAGCGCTTCTGCAGTCTCTCTTTGATCTCTTCTTTCAGCTCGCTAGGCATCCACACCAATCTCTTGATGCCGCCCTCAGCACTGATAAACTTTTCGCTCGTGAGATAGAGCTTGCCCACGCCCAAAAAGCCTGGCGTCTGCACGCCGCCGCCGACCTCGCCGGCCATAGTTGAGAACGTCATGCCGATGGGTGTCTCGCCCTGATACTCACGGCTGGCGACCATCACCCCATTCGTTTCGGGCAGCACCGCGACGATGCACTCGAAGCACCCGCACGAAGTTTGGGGGTTTTGCATAATCGAGTACATCGAGACTCTCTCGAGATTTCCGTTGGAGGCGACGCGCACATATTCGTTGACCCCTTGCCATTCGCCCAAGACGGGATCGAGACAGACGCCCTTGGGCACGGGCTTGTTGGGGCCGTGCGGGTCCATCTCATAGGACGCGCCACAGTCCAACCACGTATAAGCCCCACACAGGCCCAAGCGCTGCGGCGTCACGATACAGACGTGATTCGGCGCGTAGCTCTGACACAAGATACAGCTATAGAACTTATCGACGTCTTCGTCCTTCATCCCCATGACGCGCTCATCGCGTTGGCGATAGATCTCCCGCGCTTCTTTGAGCAGCGCTTCGACTTGGGCTTGATCAGTGACGATCTTCACTTGCACTTTATCTACTAATGCTCCGAAGTCTTCTTTGAACTTCGCGACCAACACTTCGCCGTAGTGCCTCAGACGAAAGCCCTTCTCGTAGGCTTCTTTGGAGATGCGCACCCAGGGGATATCGCGCTGCCCGATGTGCATCACCCCGTTGATACAGCTGATGAAGTGATGGATTCTCCTCTCCAAGACGGGCTCGAAGTCGGCCTTCAAATTCCGCCCCGCAACGTCAATGAGCACGCCCAGGGGCATGGCCCCGCCCTCTTCTGCTTTATCTATATCGGGGCCTATGAGCTCGATCTTGCCGTCTTCGACCTCGTCCATGGGGCGGGCGCGCAAGAGCTCAAACGCTGTGCTGTACTTTCCCCCAAACTCGACATAGAGATTCTCCTTACGCACGCGCTCGCCCTCGAAGCCCGCCCCGTAGGGCACAGGAATGGGGATCTTGGAGATCTTGAGCTTCAGCCCTCGTACCTCGACGGCTTTATGAACGATCTTGTCGAGCGGGACCCCGGAGACGACGTGCTCATACGTACAAATGCCCCTGGGCAGAATCTGAGGGATGGGCACGTCAGCGATGACGGGAAATCCAAAGTTGATCGCGCCCGCGGCCGTCGCATATTTTTCGTCGGTCAAGAGCTGCCCTGTGCCGTTGACGTTGGGATCAGCCCCCAACGCTAAGACAAACGCGAAGACGCGCTCCTTGTTATAGAGCAGAATCTTACGTGCAGCGTCGAGGCTGCCGGGCTTGATCCCGCCAAAGGTCATCGCGGCGCGAGCCGCAAAATTCAGAGCGAACACAGCTGCGCTCACCGGCTTGCCGTAGGGGACTAAGAACGTGTCCCAGCTCATGTCGATGCCCTCATCAGCTAACTGTTCGGCCATCGAGCGCCCGTTGGTATCCCCGGCGATGAAGACCAAGATATTTCTCTCTTGTAAGGCGCGGGCGAGCTCGACGGCGTCTTTATTTGTCGGCAGCGCCCCAACACAAGCAGCGAACCCCGGCATCCGGCCGTCTACTAATTTGATCCCTTGCGTTCTCAAGATCGTGTCGTCAGTGAAGCCCAGCCAAGGCGGCTCCGGCTTGTAACTTGGATCTAGGTATCTCAAAGCTTCGATGATTTCTTCGGCAATGAGCGTAGCGATCCCTGCGTCGAGAGCGCTGCCCAAGTAGGGGAGCCAGAGCTTCTCCTCGGGCACCGGCGGCAGGAGCTCTTTGGCGTACTGAAGAGCTTCTTGGCAGTCTTTGAGCGTCTCGACTTTCAAGCCCGTTAGCGCCAAGATCAACGGTAAGTGATACGCCGTGTTGGGAAAGCCGATCTTCTTTTCTGGCTTATAAGCTTCTATAGCTTCAGTGAGCTTCTGCTCGGCTTCGGCGACGTATTTGTGTGCGCCACGGATCGCTGCAGACGCGATGATCTTAGACATAGCTTACACCCCCACCGTGTGTACTAATTCTTGGAATTCGCGCTCGACAAAGCGCTCTTTGTTTTCGACGATCAAGGGCAGCAGGCGCCCCAGATCCGGCCCTAACTCTAAGAGCTCTTCTTTTATAGAAGCGACGTTGACGCGCCGTTCCATCAAGATGCGCAGCACCCCTGCGGCCTCGATGGGCACATCCCCTACGAGCACAAACCCCACAATCGTGTCGTCTTTGAGAAAGATCTTTCTGTAAATTCCCGGGGCAGGTCGGGACTCCAACGTCTCGTCGTGTTCGCCGGGGCGCCCACCTAAAGGACCCGGCGTGAGCACAGCAAGTCCAGCCGAGATCACGGGCACTCCAAAGAACTGCACAGAGTTCATGCGCATCGAGCCACGATATGCTGCCTTTTTCTCGAGCATATTCAGAGCCGCGACGCGCCCCTGCTCCACAGCGCAGGGCCAGAGCGCGTTGATCCACGGCTCCCCGCGCAGCACATCGCGCGCTTGGGCAACGTCCCCAGCAGCGTAAATGTTCTCCACGCTCGTGCGCAGATAATCATCTACTAGGACCCCGTAATCTCTACGAATTCGCGTGCCCTCAAGAAGCTCGACGCTTGGGTCTACGCCCTTGCCTACGACGATAACATCACATGGGAAGACCTCGCCCGACGCGAGTTGCACGCCTTCTATCTTCTCTTTCGTGCCCAGCACGGCGACGGGCTTCGCTCTGGTCCGAATCGCGACCCCGTTCTGCTCAAAGATCTTTTCAAAGATTCGCGCTGAGCTCTCGTCGAGCATCTGCGAGAGCGCGTGGGGCGAGTCTATTAATACGGTGACGGCGACGCCGCGCTCTTTCAGCGCAGCAGCAGCTTTTAAGCCGACTAAGCCCCCGCCAAGCACCACGGCGCGCTTTGTCTTGGGCAGGCGCGCTAAGATCCCCTGGGCGTCTTCGAGCTTGCGTAGCCCAAAGACCCCATCGCGCTGAATCCCCTCGACCTTGGGGAAGCGCGGCGCAGCCCCAGTCGCTAATAAGAGCTTATCGTAGTGCAACTTCTGACCGTTTGAAAGCTCGACAGTGCTCTTCTCTGGGCGCAAGCCCACCGCCCGCGCGTGGATCTTTTCGATCCCATAGCGTTCGTAAAAGTCTGGAGATCGAAAGAAGAGCTGCTCCTCCCCAAGCTTGCCTGCTAGATAATACGAGAGCAACGGCTTGGAGTACGTGATCTTCTCGTCGGAGACGACGGTGATCTGCGCGTTGGGATCATGGCGACGCAGGGTCTCTGCCGCGCTGCTGCCTGCTGCTGATGCCCCGATGATCACATATCTGGGCTTCATCGTGCTCCCTCCCAACCAGCAGAGATCGGCTCAGCTAAGACTCTCTGAAACTCTTCAAACGTCCCGGCAAAGAGCGCCTCTGTTGGGCACGCTTCCACACACGCATAGCGCGAGCGCCCTACCTTATCTTTCCGATCCGGACAGAGATCGCACTTGAGGGCTTTGACTTTGGGCGTGATCGCCCCGTAGGGACAGCTCATCACGCACATCCAGCAGCCGACGCATTTGTCTGTATCACAGACAGTTTGGCCGTCTTCTTTGTGCATCGCCCCGGTGATACACGCATCCACACACGGGGCCGGATCGCAGTGATGACAACCTAACGAGAGCACTACACCCCCGATCGCCACGCGATACGGCTGCGCTCCTAGCGCCTGAACGCGCCGTCGTGGAGGCCCTAGCTCCCCGTTCAGCACCGAGACGAATAAATCTTTCGAGGGCGTGTGCTCGACCGCACATGCGATCTCGCACGCCCGACAGCCGACACAGCGGCGTGGGTCACAGAAGAGCCGCTCCATCGTACCTCCTTTTTGCCCCTCACCCTCTTTCCCCTCTCCCTCTAAGGGGAGAGGGGCTGGGGGTGAGGGTGCACGATGCTCGCTAAGATCGCCTGAGCACGATGACGGAACTCAGCATCACTACTGAGAGAGCTAGGACCAGCGACGCGCAGCCGCTCGCTATAGGGCAGCGCGCCGATCACTTCTATCTCTAAGCTCTCTTGGATAGTACGCAGCTCCCCAGGCTCACGAATCTTATTTGCCACAGCAAAGATCTTTCGGACCCCAATCTGCTGCGCGAGAGTATAAATGCGCCGTGCTGTGACGACGCTTGCGCTATCAGGCTCGACGACGATAAGCAAGGCATCGACCCCTTGGGCTGTCGCGCGCCCCAGGGGTTCCAGCCCCGCCTCAAAATCCAAGAGAATCAGCTCATCGCGTTCGAGCACAAGATACTGTAATAAACTCTTGAGAAACGTATTCTGCGGGCAGGCGCAGCCGCCCCCACCCTGACGAATTGGCCCCATCACTAAGAGCTTGATCCCGTCTCGCTCGACGGAAAAGCGCTCCGGGATGTCGTCGACTTTGGGGTTGAGCCGGAGAAACCCCTCCAGCGACCCCATGCGCTCCTCCATCAGCTCTTTGAGTTCTACTAATGGGGTGATCTCTTCAGGGAAGCCCAGTATCATGGCCAATGTCGGGTTGGGGTCGGCGTCCACGGCGAGGACGCGCTTCCCTTGCGAAACAGCTTCTCGTGCGAGCAGAGCGCAGAGGGTCGTCTTGCCCACGCCGCCCTTACCGGAGATCGCGATCTTCATAGCGACTGCATTGTAGGCGAACTTCCCCAGATTCGACTATGATCAAGATCATCTAAAAAGTTAGCGAAAATCAAAATTGCTCATGGAGAAGCGAGTCGTATAGAGAGCTATATAGAAAGAGCACAGCGCAATGGGTTGCTGCACTATAACCGCAACGCATATACTTGAGCTATGAGCAAGCACGCGATGCGCATCAAGGTCACAATCCACGGCGCGGTACAGGGGGTGGGCTTCCGGCCCTTTGTCTATCGTCTTGCGACAGAGCTGAAATTGACGGGATGGGTGCTCAATTCTGCCCAAGGGGTCTTCATCGAAGCCGAGGGAACAGAAAAGCAGCTTGAGGAGTTCTTGCGCAGGCTGGAGCGCGACAAGCCCCCACGCGCGTTCATCCAAAGCTTCGAGTCCTCTTGGCTTGATCCCGTGGGCTACACGGAATTTGAGATCCGCCACAGCGACGAGTCGGGCCAGAAGACCGCGTTTATTCTACCAGACATTGCGACCTGCCCCGACTGTCTGCGCGAGATCTTTGACCCAAACGACCGACGCTATCGGTATCCCTTCACCAACTGCACCAACTGCGGCCCGCGCTTCTCTATTATCGAAGCTCTCCCCTACGACCGCCCCAACACGACCATGAAGATCTTCAGAATGTGCCCAGACTGCCAAGCCGAATACGAAGACCCCTCAAATCGGCGCTTCCATGCCCAGCCCAACGCTTGCCCCAGATGTGGGCCACATCTTGAGCTATGGGATCGTTGGGGCACTGTGCTCGCCCAGCACGACGACGCTCTGCTTCAAGCTGCCAAAGCAATTCGGGATGGGCAGATTGTCGCCGTTAAGGGCCTTGGGGGATTTCACTTGATCTGCGACGCGCGCAACGACGACGCTGTGCAAGAACTCAGACAGCGCAAGCACCGTGAAGAGAAGCCGTTTGCGCTCATGTACCCGTCGTTGGAACTCATTAAAGCCCACTGTGAAGTCTCAGCGCTCGAAGAGAGAGTGCTTCTCTCTCCGGAGGCGCCGATTGTGCTGCTGCGGCGGAGACCTCTCCCCCGGCCCCTCCCCGACACGGGGAGGGGAGACTCTCCCTTCCCGTTTCGGGAAGGGGGCTGGGGGGTTAGGTCTATCGCCCCTTCCGTCGCCCCTCACAACCCCTATCTTGGGATAATGCTTCCCTACACGCCGCTCCATCACTTACTGATGGCCGAGCTGGGCTTTCCCGTCGTCGCCACAAGTGGGAATCTCTCCGATGAGCCCATCTGCACCGACGAACACGACGCCCTCACAAAGCTCAATACGATCGCCGATCTCTTTCTTGTTCATAATCGCCCTATCGCGCGGCATGTGGACGACTCGATCGTGCGTATCGTTGGGGGGCGAGAGCTGGTGCTGCGCCGCTCCCGCGGCTTTGCTCCGCTGCCCATCACACTACAGGGCCCTCACCCCCAGCCCCTCTCCCGTGAGTCATCACGGGAGAGGGGTACGGTGCTCGCCGTCGGCGCCCATCTCAAAAACACCGTCGCGCTCTCAGTCGGCTCAAATATCTTCATCAGCCAGCATATTGGAGATTTAGAGACCCCAGAAGCATTCCGAGCGTTCGAGAGAGTCATCTCGGATTTTGAGCAGCTCTACGACGCCCGACCGTCCGTGATCGCCCATGACTTACACCCGGACTATCTCTCGACGAGATACGCCCAGCAGCGCGATCTTCCCAAAGTTGGCGTGCAGCATCACTATGCCCATGTGCTGGCGTGCATGGCCGAGAACGAACTCGACGGCCCAGTGCTCGGTGTCTCGTGGGACGGCACAGGCTACGGACTCGACGGCACGATCTGGGGCGGGGAGTTTCTGCTCGCCACGCGAGAGTCGTTCACACGAGTTGCTCATCTGCGGACGTTCCGTCTCCCCGGCAGCGAGCAAGCTATTAAAGAGCCACGACGCTCAGCTCTGGGCGTGCTCTACGAGCTTTTTGGCGATGCGCTCTTTCATCAAGAAGAGCTCAAAGCTCTCGCCCCAGTGCAGAGCTTTCTGGAACACGAGCTGAAGCTCTTACACACGATGTTGCAAAAGAATCTCAATTGCCCCATAACGTCGAGCGCGGGACGGCTCTTCGATGCCGTCGCTGCGATAGTCGGGCTGAGACAGATCACGCGCTTTGAGGGCCAAGCCGCAATGGAACTCGAATTCGCGGTGCACAGCTTTGAGACAGACGAAGATTATGAGTTTGCGCTCTCACAAGAGACGCTCGACTGGGAGCCAATGGTTCGCGCTCTCATCAGCGACGTGCACGAGAGCATCCCAGTTGGTAAGATAGCCGCGAAGTTCCATAATACGTTGGCGGAGATGATCGTCGCGGTGGCGCGGCGTGTGGGAGAAGAGAGAGTTGTGCTGACTGGGGGTTGCTTTCAGAATAAATATCTGACCGAGCGGGCCATCACGCGCTTGCGCGCTGAGGGCTTTCGTGTCTACTGGCACCAAAGAATCCCGCCCAACGACGGGGGGATCGCGCTAGGGCAGATTGTCGCGGCAGGACCTAACCCCCTTAGCCCCCTTCCCGAAACGGGAAGGGGGGCAGGAAAGGAAACTATATGAAAGCCCGCAATATAGTTATTGGTCAGAGAGTGGAGCAAAGCAAGGCACAGCGTGCAAAAGAGCTGCGCCATAGAATGACTCAGGCCGAGCAGATTCTTTGGGAAGCATTGCGGGCTAACCGTTTAGGTGGCCTGCATTTCCGTCGCCAGCAGGTTATTGACGGGTTTATCGTGGACTTTTACTGCCATGCGGCTGGCTTAATAGTAGAAATTGATGGCGGAGTACATGATCACCAAGCCGAGACCGATCGAGAACGTGACCAGATCCTGACAGCAAAAGGGTTTTCCATTCTACGGTTTACCAATGATGAGATCAAGGAGAATATTGCGGCAGTGTTAGCAAGGATTATGGATGCTTGTCGTAAATCTATCTCCCCTCCCCGTGTCGGGGAGGGGCCAGGGGAGAGGTCCTAATATGTGCCTTGCCGTCCCAGGAAAAGTCATAAGTATCACCGAGAGCGATGACCCGATCCTCCGCATGGGGAAGGTCAGCTTTGGGGGCATTGTGAAGGAAGTCAACTTAGCATACGTTCCCGAAGCCCAGGTCGGGGATTACGTCATCGTGCATGTGGGCTTTGCCATCAGCACGCTCGACGAGGCCGAAGCCCAAAAAGTCTTTGAGTATCTCAAAGAGATCGGCGAGCTTCAGGAACTCAACCCCCCACACCCCAACGAATCAGACTCGCCCTAGCTCAAGATCTACAGAGTGACGAATATCATCTCTTGGGCTGCTACAAATCATAGAAAAACCCGACCAATACCGATATAGTGCTGGGAAACTCCCGAAGGGAGACAGCTATGAGTACTGCAACTCTAGAGAAAACCGACGTCCTAGAACGGATGCGCGAGGAGCTCCAGCGCGCTATCAAAAAGCCTGTCCACCAGCGCCGCTGGGTGATGGTCATAGATCTGCGAAAGTGCATCGGCTGCCATGCGTGCACGATCGCGTGTATTGCGGAGAACAAACTCCCACCCGGAGTCGTCTATCGCCCAGTTATCACGGAAGAGCTAGGGGAGTACCCCAACGTCTCCATGCGTTTTATCCCCAGACCGTGTATGCAGTGCGACAATCCCCCCTGCGTCCCGGTCTGCCCCGTCAAAGCGACCTACAAGCGCCCTGACGGCGTCATCGAGATCGACTATAACGCTTGTATCGGGTGTCGCTATTGTATTACAGCGTGTCCGTACAACGCTCGTACGTCCGACTTTGGACTCTATTATAGCGATCACACTCCCCAACGCGCTGCCTATGACGAAGCCCCGAGCTTTGAGTATGGGCGGCTCTGGAAGCGCGAGGGCGAAAGATCCCCCATCGGCAACGCCCGCAAGTGCCACTTCTGTTTACACCGCCTGGAAGCAGGCCAGCTCCCCGCGTGCACCACAAGCTGCGTGGGACGAGCAACGTTCTTTGGCGATGCCAATGACCCCGAAAGCTTAGTTTCTGAGCTGATCAGCAAGCCCAACGTCATGCGACTCAAAGAGGAGCTGGGCACGAAACCCAAAGTGTACTATCTCGTCTGAAGGGAGCGCCTATGAGCACGCTAAGCCAAAGAATCTCTCTCCCTAAGATGGGAACAACGCTGCTGGGAATCGGTTGGCTTGTGGCGTTCGTCATAGGAGCGTGGGGCGTCGCGCTCAGACTGGTGCACGGCCACGAGTTTGCCAATTACGGGAGCTATGTCGTATGGGGATTGTGGGTGGCAGCGTATATTTATTTTATCGGGCTGTCGGCCGGGGCGTTCTTGCTCTCCGCGCTCATCTATGTCTTCGCGTCCAAAGAGCTAGAGCAGATCGGGAAGCTGGCGCTGCTTGTGGCCGTAGTCACACTGATTATGGCCCTGCTGTCGATCTGGTTTGATCTGGGGCACATGGAACGGTTCTATTTTGTCTTCACGCGCCCTAACTTCAAATCGATGATGGCCTGGATGGTCTGGCTCTACACAGCATACTTTGTGTTGCTTCTTGCGGAGCTCTACTTTGCGCTGCGAGCGGACTTGGCCCGCTGGAGCGTGAGCGACGGCTGGCGTCGCGTCGTTGCTAATTTCTTGCTCTTGGGGCGCCGGTCGCTGTCACAGCGCGCTGTGCAGTTTGATCGCGTCGCATTGCGCATCTTGGGGAGTCTTGGGGTGCCGCTGGCGATTGCGTTTCACGGCGGGGTCGGCGCGCTCTTTGGGACGGTCTTAGCGCGCCCGTACTGGCATACCCCGCTCTATCCTATCTTGTTCTTGACGGGCGCGCTCGTCTCCGGCGGCGCGCTCATGACCGCGGCTGTTGCGTTCTTCTGGCCCAAGAACGACCCCAAGTACACCGCAATCGTGCAACGCCTGAGTATGATCGTCTTCTTGATTCTGCTCTTCGATCTGATCTTAGAGTGGGCGGAGTTCTCTATTCCCATGTGGTACGGAGTTGGGCCGGAGTTCGAACTCTTACAGAAAGTCCTCTTTGGCCCATTCTGGTGGGTCTTCTGGATTCTGCACGTGCTGCTGGGCACGCTCATCCCCATAGTGATCTTCCTTACGCAGCGCGACAAGCCCCTCTGGCTCGGGGTCGCGGGCGGCCTGATCGCTGTGACGTTCATGGCTGTGCGGCTCAATATCGTTGTGCCAGGACTGATCGAACCGACACTGCGTGGGCTTGAAGAAGCCTATCGTCATGAGCGGCTTGTCTTTGAGTACGTGCCCAGTCTGTTTGAATGGCAGGTGGTGCTGTTTATATGCGCGTTAGGGTTTGGACTCTTCTATCTGGGAAGAAAGCTTCTGCCGGTTATTAGTGTGAGTGGAGCCAAGGAGGAGATGCTATGAAAGCCCTCTCGCGTCGCGATTTTCTGAAGACATCGGCGCTGGTGGGAGGCGCGAGCCTGCTCGCCTCGCAGATGCCTAAGATCTTCGAGACGCTCGCTCGCGCCGAGCAGGGATATCTCACCCCGCAAGAGATATATGCTCTGGCACAACCGGAGAACCAGCTCTATTCAGTATGTCTACAATGCAACACGGGCTGCGGGATCAAAGTCAAAATCTTAGATGGCGTCGCCGTCAAGATTGACGGCAACCCCTTAAGTCCCTGGACGATGCACCCGCATCTGCCGTACAAGACGTCACCGTTTGAGATCGCCAATACAGAAGGGGCGCTCTGCCCCAAGGGCCAATCCGGGCTCCAAACAGTCTATGACCCCTACAGAATTCGTAAAGTTTTAAAGCGCAAGCCCGGCACCAAGCGCGGCGAGAACCAATGGGTTACTATCTCGTTCGAGCAGGCGATTACAGAGATCGTCGAAGGCGGGGATCTCTTCGGCGAGGGCCATGTGCCGGGGTTGAAAGAACTCTGGGCACTGCGCGATCCTCAGATCGCCAAATCCATGTCTGACGACGTCAAGGCAATCT
>CALLJK010000020.1 GCA_938091745.1 Candidatus Bipolaricaulota bacterium | reverse complement strand
CACGATGCGTTAGTGCGGCGAGAGGACTACGATCGGCTGCGGGAGCAGGTGCAGGAGCTGGAGAAGAAGGTCGCGACGCTGCTGCGCTAGCCTACTTGTGTTTTTGACCTAACCCCCTGCCCCCTTCCCGACACGGGAAGGGGGTTCTCCCCTCCCGCTTGAGGGGAGGAGCCGGAGGAGAGGTCTTCTGTGATGCAATGCTTGACGCGCCCAGACCAGCAAGGTAGGATAGAAAGCGCATGACTCTGGCTCGAGTCGTCTCCAAAGAGGGAGTACCTCTGCGCATCACAGCGGAACGCTGGGCTCACATTGTCGAAAATCATGACTATATGGCAGGGAACCTCGGGGTGGTGCTATGGCGCAGAAGATAGCGCAACGCGAGGAACTATGGCGCTGGGCAGTGCGTGCCCTGAAGCTGCCTGCCAAGCAACTCTGGCTGGATTACGACGAGGAGGCCGACACGCTCTACATTAGTTTGCGCAAGCCTCAGCGAGCTACAGACAGTATCCTCGAAGATGACATCATCTATCACTATGACGGCAAACGGCTTGTAGGCGTGACGGTGCTCAACGCGAAGCATCGGGCCTAAGATGCTGATGAATCGAGGTGCGGGGCGCTTGTGTTTTGACCTAACCCCTTGCCCCCTTCCCGACACGGGAAGGGGGTTCTCCCCTCCCGCTTGAGGGGAGGGGCCGGGGGAGAGGTCTTCTCAGCGACGGACAGGTGAGATACCCCCGTAGCCCCCACGTCCTTGCCCGTCGCATTTGCCAAATCCTAGAATAGTTCACAGATTAGCAACAGAAGGAGGCACGTTTCATGCGAACGATACGGGTGCTGGCTGTGGTGCTGGCAAGCGTTGCCTTGGTGGCCTTGGGAGCCGTCATCAAAGGGACCTCCGGTGACGACACGCTCTTCGGCACAAAGGACAACGACACGATCTACGGCCGCGCGGGGAACGACATCCTCTACGGCGCAGCAGGCAACGATCAGCTCTTTGGCGAAGCGGGCAACGATACGCTCTGGGGCGAAGCCGGCGACGATACGCTCGATGGCGGCACTGAGAACGACACGCTGGACGGGGGCTTGGGCAACGACACGCTGCTGGGGGGCAAGGGGAACGACGTTCTCAAGGGCTTCTCTGGAAACGACCAGCTCTTTGGCGGCGAGGGCGATGACAAGCTCGATGGCGGTGCCGGCGCTGACGCCCTCTACGGCGAGGCCGGCAATGACATCCTCGAGGGCGGTGAGGGCGTGGACACGCTCTCCGGCGGCGACGGCAACGATCAGCTCTTTGGTGGAGCCGGCGACGACGGCCTCAGCGGCGACGCCGGAGATGATCTCTTAGACGGGGGCGAGGGGGATGATCGGCTCAGCGGCGGCTCAGGCAGAGACAAGCTGATCGGCGGGTTGGGAGCGGATCGGCTCCTCGGCGGCGACGGCGATGATATTCTCGAAGGCGGCGTGGGCAACGACAGCCTCTCTGGAGGCAACGGTAACGACACGCTCGACGGCGGCGACGGCAGCGACACCCTCGCCGGCGATGCCGGCAATGATACTATTACAGATGGGCCGGGGAAAGATTTCATCTACGGCGGCGCGGGCAATGACACCATCATCCTTGTGGCCGACGAGACGACCGACGTTGTCTTTGGCGAGGACGGCGATGATATTATTATTCTCTCTGAGCTTTCTGGGCCGGAAGTGATCTCCTGTGGGCCGGGAAACGACACGCTCATTCTCAACGGCAACCGCGAGGCTCGCGCCCCCGACAGGACAGTCTTAGCGCCGGGCAGCCCTGGCACCAGCGGCTGCGAGACGATCAAGCCGTAGTGGGATCTAACTCTCGGGCCCCTTCCCCCAAACGCGGGGAGCAGGGTGCTTAGCGTTTTGAGGGGGCCCTCACCCCTAGCCCCTCTCCCGTGATGACTCACAGGAGAGGGGACTTTCTGCAGGAGCAGCGAGAGAAGCACGGGAACAGCAGACTCTTTCCGTGCCTTCCGTGATTCAAGCCCTTGACGCGCCCAGACTAGCGGGGTAGGATAACAAGGTGATTGTTTATGGCCACGAAAGCCCAGATCAAGTTCACCTACGAAGACTACAAGAGCCTGCCCTATGTGGAGCGCCAGCGGTTTGAGCTACTCGAAGGAGAATTGATCCCTATGGCCCCATCGCCTGGATTGGCCCATCAATCGGCTTCGTTGGAGCTTGCTACTCGACTTCATCTCTTTGTGCGGGAGAGAGGAATAGGAACTGTTTTGGAAGCCCCTTTCGACGTAGTTCTGGGTGAGCCAGGGGAGGAGCAGGTCGTCCAGCCCGATATTCTCTTTGTCTCTCAAGGCCGTCGCGCGATCATCCGCGAGGATGAGATCCGCGGTGCCCCGGACTTGGTCGTAGAAGTGATCTCGCCCTCGACAGCAGAGAAAGATCGCGTCTTCAAGCGGAAGCTCTACGCCAAGTACGGGGTGAGAGAGTATTGGATCGTTGACCCCGATGCCAAGACGATCGAAGTGCTGACTTTGGGGGAGCGGGGCTACGAGCGCGCCGGGCTGTATACAGAGAATGAGACGCTGGGGTCGCCACTGCTGCCCGGGCTGCGCATCCCCATCAGCGAAGTCTTCTAAACGACAGGGAAGGGACTTCCGGCGCAACGGCCTCAGGCGACGACGAACCCATCTTGACTGTGGGGCAAACATCAAATTATAATTAGCCTTACATAACGCGCCTGGGAGGGAGGCTCTATGCGTCTTCTTGTAGTCGTCCTCGCCGTCATAGGTGCCGTCAGCGGGGTTGTGGTAGCCAAGGAGCTGAAGGTCACGAATTCGTTAGATTTTGTCAACTGTGCATCCGGCGTTGCGCTGACTGCTGGGCCGGATGCGGGTCAGACAGCTCTTGCCGGGGATACGTGCGTCATCCAGCCTGGAGTCTACGCACCAGTGCCACCCGTCACAGTGACCCTGCAGAATCTGAAGATCTTGGCCAATATTGGTGCGGTGCTCAACGGCTGGATTGACATTCAGGCCAATGGGGTGCAGATCGGCGCACCGGGGCAGGGGTTGACGATTAACAGCGCTGGCCCAGCAGGGATTCAGATCAACGTCGGCATGGGCGCTACTCAAACCATCACGATTGAGGGGAACGTCATCACTTCTACAGCAGGCCCAGCGATCCAAAGCAGTGGGGGAGCCGATCTGCGCACCCTGCGCATTCTCAACAATCAACTGCGCAGCACCGTCGCAAACGGTCTGAGCTTCGCTCACGGCGGCGCGCTCGAGGATGTCGTGATTGCTGATAATACGCTCGAAACCAATGGCGGCGCGGGGATCGGCTTTCTCAATGGGCGTGTCCGGCGCATCTCCATCAGCAATAATCGCATCAACAGCAACGCTGCTGACGGCGTCGTTTTTGTGAACGCTGGCAGCGTCGAGGAGCTGGAGCTGTCGCGCAACACAATTCGGGGGAATAGCTTAGGAGTGCAGTTTGGCAACGCCGGTGGCGTCAGCCGTGTCGCGTTTGCTGGGAACACGATCTCGGCGAGCACCGTCGGCCCGAACGTTCTGTTTGCCAACGGGGGCTTTCTCGAAGACCTCTCGTTCGAGGGCGACGAGATCAGCAATACGACGGCGATGGGCGCTCCTAGCGTGTTTATCATCAACGGCGGGGTCGCCGAGCGCATCAGCTTTAGGAACGTCTTGATCGAGCGCAACCGTGGGCACGGGATCTGGGTGCAGAATGCTGGGCGCTTGCGCGAGCTTTCTATTCTCGGCGGGCGTATTCGTAACAACGCTGGACATAACGTCTTCATCGCGCACAACTTGCCCGGCACGGATTTTGGCGTCTCGGATATTCTCTTGGATGGCGTGACTATCGAGCAGGCCGACGACAACGGCGTGCGCATTCTGACCGATACGGCCGAGATCGGCCCATTGAGCTTCAAGAACGTACTCTTAGCCAAGAACGGCGCGCTGGGGATTTGCATCCGCACGACGACGGGCACGATGGGCGATATCTCTATAGAAAGCTCGACGATCAGAGAGAGCCAGGGCGGCCCCGGCACGACGTCATGCGATGGGATCGCTCCCCAAGCCGAAGGCTCCGGCATAGAGATTCTCACCCTGGGCAATACCCCTGTGCGTAATATCACTGTTCGTGAGAGCGTCTTTATGAACAACGGGGGCTTTGGGCTAAGATTGGAGGCCTTGGGCAACGATAGGGTCTCCAATATAGCGATTCAGGGGAGTCGCTTCGAGCAGAACGGCACCCGCGCCGCGATGGGCCGAGGCTCCGGCGTCAGCATCCGCGGCCAGATCGTCGAAGAGATCGTCATCAATCCGACCGTCGCCAACGACAATAATGATCACGGGGTCGAGATCTCGGCGTCGCGAGATATTCTCAATGTTACGATCTCCGGCGGGGAGTTCTCCAATAACGATAGAAACCGCGACGGCGTCGGCGCGGGGATCTCCGTGAGCGCCAACGAAGATCTGCTTGGGCTGAGTATCACAGATTGCAAACTCTCTGGCAACACCAAGGGAGTGCGGGTACAGGCCGACACTGCACGCAACCATCGCGTCACCAACTGTGAGATTTCTGGGAACACCCAAGCCGGCATCGAAGCGTCTATCCCCAACGGTGACAATCTCGACGCGACGAATAACTACTGGGGCAGCCCATCAGGCCCCAGCGCCCCCAACGGCTGTACCGGCCAAGCTAACTGTACCCCGTTCTTGAGCGCTCCGCCGGGCGGGCCCACGCCGCCGCCTACTCCTCCGACGCTGCCCACACCGCCAACCCCGCCGACGCCACCGGCAGGGGGCTTTGCTGCGTGCGCCGCTGGCGCTGATAACAGAATAGACGATCTCGAGATGCTCGGCATTCTCGATGCCTGGATCAAGGCGCGGGACTATCAGGGCTGCGGGGTGCCCACGGACTTTGACGTCTTGCAGGCGCTCGACCGCTGGGTGCGCGGAACATAAATTATTGAGAACACGGAAGACGTGTTCCGTGCCTTCCGTGGCGCTTTCTGTGCGTTCCGTGATGCAAGCCTTTCTGACGCTTGACCCCAAGAAGTGTAGGGACTATACTGGGAGCGATGAACCCGAAACAGCGCGAGGTCTTCGCGGAGAAATTGATGGACGTCGGCAATATCGCTGCTGGGGCGCTGATCTTTGGCCAGTTCTTCAGTGAGCAGGGCTTCCGCTGGGGGTTGACCTTGTTTGGGTTAGCTGTGATGGCCGGGCTATATACGTATGCCTATTTTCTGCTACGATTTGAAGACGAGCGAGGTGACCAGTAATGGAGATGCTGCCGCTCTATGGATTCTTGGTGGGAATCTTTGTGCTCGCTTCCGTGTTTGCCTTGCCCACGATCATTGAGGATTGGCGGCGGGCGCGCTCCGGACATAAATAGAATCACGAAGGCACGGAGGAGCACGGAGAACACAGAAGATTCTTTTTCCGTGCCCTCCGTGGCGCTTTCCGTGCCTTCCGGTGATGCAAGCCTTAGAGTAGCAGCTGTACAACGCACTTGCTATAATGCCTCATGAGGTGCTAGGAGTATGCCAGGACTTCTCGAGCAACAACTAGACCGCGATGACCGTCTCTATGAGCAGTTTGGCAAGCCCTTGGAAACGACCCATCAGGGGGAGTTTGTCGCTATCAGCACCGATGGCCGCGTGATCGTCGGCCGCGATGACATAGAAGTCCTCAAGCAAGCCATCACTCTCTTTGGGTCAGGCAACTTTGCCTTCCGCCGCATCGGCTCGCAGACCCTGGGCAAGTGGCGTCGCGCCGGCTCATGATCACCAGCCCACGCTATCCCTACCTGGAGATCTGGGTTCGTGTCCGCTCCTACGAGGAGGTCGTCTTAGCCTATATCGATACGGGCTTCGATGGCTATGTGATCCTTCCCAGCCGGTATGCGCAGCGTCTTGGAGCCTGTGACTATGTCTCGCGCTGGGAACTTGGAGATGGGTCGTTAGCCGTGGCTGAGGAGTATGTAGGGGTAGCCCGCGTAGTTGGGCTTACCAAGGAGACTCCAGCGCGCATCACGTGTCTGGGCAATGAGTATCTGGTGGGGCGCAGGATCATCGACCAGTTTCGGCTCATCTTCGATCATGGGCAGGCGGTCCATATTGAGCTATAGGATGGAATCGGTGCGCCTTTGCGGGGTCGCGTGTGTTTTTGGGGTCCTCACCCCCGGCCCCTTCCCGTGATGACTCACAGGAGAGGGGTGAAGGAGGGGGGAAGCGGGAGAAGCCCCTGCCCTCCGTGGCGCTTTCCGTGCGTTCCGTGATTCAATGCTCTTGCACCGGCGGAGCAAGCAGGGTAGGATAGAGGCGCTATGATCGCTTGGATTGCGGAGGCGGTCAAGAGGGCGCTCCTGCCGGAGCTGGAGAAGCTGGGCGCCCGCATGGATCGGATGGAGGGGCGCCTGGAGGAGCTCTCCCAGCGTGTGGGGGACCTCAACGATCATCTGGTGCGGCTCGACCAGCGCGTTGACCAGACCAATGCGCGCATCGATGAGGTGCGCAGAGAGCTGCTGGACCGGCTGGGCCAAACTGATGCGCGTATCGATCAGACCAACGCGCGTATCGATGAGGTGCGGCGGGAGTTAGTCGAGCTGATCACGAGCACCCGCGCGGAATTGCGCGCCGAGATCGCCAAGAACACTGAGCGCATCGATCAGGTAGCTGCGCGCATCGACCAGACCAATGCGCGGATCGATCAACTGGACACCCGGCTGAGCGCGCGGATTGACGAAGTGGTGCTCGATCTGGGGAAGATCCACGATGCGTTAGTGCGGCGAGAGGACTACGATCGGCTGCGGGAGCAGGTGCAGGAGCTGGAGAAGAAGATCGCGACGCTGCTGCGCTAGCTTGTAGTGGTGCGCCCCTGCGCGGGGCGCGTGTGTTTTTTGACCTAACCCCCTGCCCCCTTCCCGACGCGGGAAGGGGGAACAAGTCCCCTCTTCGTTTCGGGGAGGGGTTGCATCACGGAAGGCACGGAGAAACACAGAGAACACCTAGGTCATCTGTCCCTTCTCGATGTCTCTGATGTCCCTCTTTGACGAGGGAGAAGCCCCTGACAACGTGATCCCCATCACATAAGATTATAGACGTGAGCAAGAAGAGCCAATCAAAGAAGAAGCGAGCATCCAGCCCAAGGCAAGCTGTGCCCTCCCTGGGCTTAGAGCGTATCAGCACGCTCAAAGATTTTTTACGGTGGCTGGTGCTGCGTGAGCAGCTTGAGATTCAGCACAATATCCCTGAACCTCAGCGCTTCGCCCATCGCTGGAATATCTTCCCCTACGAAGGAGCGATCTTTGTGGGGATCGTCACAGGGCTCTCAGGGCAAGAGATTCTCAATCGCTTCCCGGAACTTGATTTACCCGTGAGCCTACCTGAGAGCGAAGAGCTCCCCGAAGAGCTGCGCGATCTGCCCTACAAACCCAATATCTTCTATTTTGGCCCCTTCAGCCAAGAGTACGACAACTTAGTCTAGGGGTGAGCACCGATGGCAAAGAGACGACTTTTCTCTATAACACTCATAGCACTGCTGGGGGCGGCGCTAGGCTTTGGCGGGATACTGCAAAGCTGCCAGCCTCCCAACAAAGCCCCGTTCGCGCGATTCACGTTCAGCCCGAAAGAGCCAAAAGTCAACGAGACCGTGACGTTCGACGGCTCAGCTTCCTACGATCCCGACGGCAAGATTATCAGTTACTTTTGGGACTTCGGTGACGGCGAGACCGCCCAAGGAGCAACGACAACGCACGCGTTCAAGAAAGAAGGCGAGTTCGATGTCATCCTCCAAGTCACTGACGACCGTGGAGCGAACACGACGTTAGCAAAAACAGTGCGTGTTGTGCCTCCCAATCAGCCCCCAGTTGCGATCTTCACTGTTGAGCCCTTAGAACCCACAGTCAATCAAGAAGTGACATTTGACGCTTCGGCAGCTGCCGACCCAGACGGCACCATCGTCTCGTACAGTTGGGATTTTGGCGATCAGACAACGGGCCAGGGCAAGATCGTCAAGCACACTTATAAAGCCGCGGGCACCTACAAAGTCACATTGACAGTCACCGACGACAAGGGGGCAACGTCGTCGGCGTTTCAGAACTTAGTCGTCAAAGAACAATCGTTGCCGCCCAACCAGCCGCCGCTCGTGACGTTCAGCTTCACCCCGACAAACCCCAAAGTCAATGAACCCGTGGAGTTCGACGCTTCCGGCTCGACCGACGACGGCGAGATCGTGCGCTATTTCTGGGAATTTGGCGACGGCGAAACCGCTGAGGGCCAGACTGTGACGCACACGTATAAAAGTGCAGGCACGTTCACCGTCAAGCTCACGCTCACTGACGATCGCGGCACAAAGAACTCGCTCTCCCGAACCGTGACCGTGACAGAAGTGACAACGCCGTGATATAATAGCCCTTAATGAGCGCAAAACTTCTCTGGGTGACGCTGGCGATTCTCAGCGTTAGTGTCTTCTGTGGGGCAGCGCAGACGACGCTCACGCTGACAAGCTCGTTGCCCTTCGATCTGAGCGGCTTTGGCTCTGTCAAATTTGAAGGCAGTGGGCAGTGGCAGCGCGCTCCGTGGACGGTCGGCGCAAGCGCCACGCTCTCCCCTGAAGGTCTAGAGAGCGCGAAGCTCAGCTTGAGCTATAAAATCTCACAGATCCAGGCGAGCGCCACCGCAACGCTTACCCCGCAGGGGCTGACGAGCGCTGAGACCCAGCTTAAAGCCGAGCTTTCAGGATTTATCTCAGCAGAGAGCACGCTGAGCTTTGGGCATCGCGGCTTCAAAAACGGGAAAATTACAGCGAAGCTCGGCCCCAGCACCCTCAACGTCACAGGGAGCGCGCAGCTCACCCCAGAAGGCATTGCTGCTCCTACGGGAACTCTGAACTTTTCGCTCTCCCAACAGTTGGGAGAGCTGAGCGGGACGACGACGTTCTCAGTTCACGGCTTTAAGCAGCAGTCACTCTCAGCCGTGGGGTACATCAGCGACGACTGGACGCTCACGATGACGTCGCTCCTGACGAAGTCGGGATTTCAGTCGGAGACGTTTGATCTGGCGACGACTCTGTGGGATGGCATAGCGTCGCTCTCATTCAGCGCGACGGTCGAGAGTTTGGGCATTACCAGCGAAGGCATCTCGCTCGATTTGATGCTTGACGGCCTGTTCGTGCAAGCATCTCTAGATTTCTCAGGGCTGAAGCTGAGCGGCTTTCAGCTCATGGCCAACGGTTTCCTCGGCGATTTCTCAATAGATACGTTTGTCATGGGCAGCCTTGAGGGCATCCAGTTTGCTACGTTTACGACGAGCGGGGAGCTTTTCGGCTTCAGTATGAGTGCGAGCTTAGATATGAGCGTCTTTGGGCTGGACAATCTCTCTCTCAGTCTCAGCCGGACTCTCGGACGATGGACGCTCAGCGCTGATGGGAGTTTTGGGGCTGACGGCTTCCAAGGCGGAGCGCTCAAAGCAAGCTACACTCTGAAGATTTGACAGCTCTCCAAACAAAGAGCTAAGATAAGAGCTAACTCTCAGAAGGAGGCTACAGTCTTTATGCGTCGCGTTGTTGTCGTGCTGGGTGTATTGATCAGTGCAAGCCTCTTCAGCTCTCTGCTCGGCTATGCGCAGACCGTCTCGATCAGAAGTGACCAGCTCTCGCTGGGAGCAGCAGTCTGGCTCCCTGTCATGATCAATGCTGCGCCCAATGGGCTTCATCATTACGCATTCAGCGTCACAGTCGATGCCCCCGAAATTGCGCATATCGAAGACGTGCGCTTCCCTGAGCCGTTGCGCGACTTTGCAAGCTTTCAGATCGCTCCCGACGGCAATACTGTACAAATCTCTGTGCGTGATGAAAACGACGTGATAGTCGCTGGAGCGCAGCAGACGCTTCTTGCTGAAGTGAAGCTGCGCGGGACGTTCGGCGGCCGCACGGGAGTCACCCTCGCTATGCGAGAGATCGTCAATGATCGGCTCAATCCGTTCAACGTCGCGGTCTCCAACGGCCAGCTCACCGTCGCTGCTGCGCCGAGCGCTCCGACTCTTGTTGTCGGTGTGGATGGCGTCTTGGTCGGCGACACCGTGAGAGTGCCGATCATCCTGACGAGCACTGTTGGGGGAGTGCAAAGCTATCGTGCGAGAGTGCGCCTGGAGCGCCGCGATGTTGCGACGTTTGTCGGAGCAGATTTTCCGTTCTTCGCTGATCAAAAAGAAGTTTCTATTACCCCTGACGGCGACGAGATCACTATAAGCGCGCGCGATGGGGCCAACGCTGTGCAAGCCGGAGCCAAGGGAATAATCTTAGCGTGGCTGGTCCTGCGCGGCGATCTTCCAACTATGGACGGCAGCCCCTTGCGCCTGCTCAGCAACAATATCACTGAAGACAATAACAACAGCGGGCCGCTGCCCAGCAAAGATGGGCTGCTCACCGTCATTCGCCTAGAGAATCTGCCCCCAGAATTTTTTGGCCCGCAGCCGCGCCACCAAGAGACTTTAGGAGATCGTTCCCCGCTCATTCAAATCACGATCAGCGATGACAAGAACGAAGTGCTCTCGGAGACGATTCAGCTCACTCTGCAAGACGAAATACAGACATTGCAGTTTGGCTGGCAAAGCCCTGGCGCGTCTTGGGATCAGACGACGCATCTTTTCAGCGTCAATCTCAAAGCGATTGGGGTGCAGTTGAGCGGCGATGTTCAGGCGCGCATTCGCGCCCGCGACCGCCAGGGCGCCGAAGGGCGCTTCCAGTGGCGCTTCACCGTCCCCAGGGGAGAGACGCCGCCTCCCCCGTCAGGCAAAACTGTCGAAGAGCTGCTCGACACTGACAGGGATAATCGTCTCAGCGATCTCGAAATCTTGAGAGCGTTAGATTTCTGGATCAAGGGGACGGAGTTGGCTGCTGGACTCAAGATCGATGATTTAAAGATGCTCGCGCTCATTGACAGATGGATCAAGAACGCGCCGCTGCGCCCAAGCGCGAGCGCGTTGCTCTTCTCACCAGCACTCCCCGTGCCTTACTAAGCGATTTGCCTTGAGACCCCCTGAGAGAGTATCATCAAAGCAGGGGGTCTTATGAGAGTCATCGTGCTCTGCGGGCTGCTACTTATAGGAACAGTCAGCTGTGTCCCCGCGCCCAATCAGCCGCCGGTCGCGGCGATCACGGCAGCCCCGATCAGCGGAGGCGTACCCTTGACAGTACAGTTCGACGGCTCCGGCTCGCGCGATCCCGACGGAAAAATCATTGAATATCTCTGGGACTTCGGCGACGGCACCACAGCTTCGGGAGTTAAAGTCTCGCACACTTATACCCAAGCTGGGCTGTACCCCGTCATCCTCACGGTGAAAGATGACCGTGGCTCGACGGCCGTCGCGACAGTCGTCATTAAAGTCGGCAACCCTCCTCCCAAAGCGATCTTTACTGTAACAGCGACCAACGGCTTTGCCCCGCTCACCGTGCAGTTTGACGCTTCAGCATCGAGTGACCCAGCAGCGCTTTTGGTCCCGCAGCGGATCGTGCGCCACGAGTGGGACTTCGGCGACGGCACGAGCGCTATAGGCCAGCAGGTCTCGCACGTCTACACCCGTGCTGGAGTGTATACGGTCACGCTGCGCGTCTTCGACGAAGACGGCGCGAGCGATCGCGCGCAAAAAACTATTCGCGTGCTTGATTTCTCGTTCCCCATCTCGATCCCCGTCGGGCTTGGCCCAACAGCGCTAGCCGTGGGCGACTTCGATGACGATGGGCTCGATGATCTCGCTGTTGCCAACTTTGAGAGCAAAACTATCACAGTGCTGCGCAGCGACGGCATCGGGGGTTTTCATATCAGCACAATACTCACGTTGGCCTACCGCCCAACGTCTCTGCTCTCTGGTGATGTCAATCAGGACAAAAAGCTCGATCTGATCGTGACAAACTTCGATGAAGGGCGCATCTCTCTCTTTCACGGCGACGGGGCGGGGCAGTTCACGCCAGCACGAGAGATCGTCGTCGGCGCAGGACCGTACACGCTTATCAGCGATGACTTCAACCGCGATCAGATATTAGACTTAGCGATTGCGAATGCACCCTTGGGTCGGGTGACAACGCTCTTAGGCGATGGCACAGGGGATTTCTCGAAAGCCCAAGAGATCACCGTTGGTGGCTGGCCCAGCGCATTAGCTTTAGGAGACTTCGACGACGACGGCCAGAAAGATATCGCCGTCGTGAACTTCTTCGACGACACCGTGACTATTCTCTTGGGCAACGGCGATGGCTCGTTTGATGCGCTGACGCCCTTCTCAGTGGGCAAAGAGCCGATCAGCGTAGCTGTGGGCGATCTCAACGCCGACGGCTTTGATGATCTGGCTGTTGCCGTCTCGGAAGAGAACTCCGTAAAAGTCTTTCTTGGGCGCGGCACAGGGCGCTTTCGTGAGGGGCCAACGCTCTTTGTGGGCCCGGAGAGCCGCGCTGTCCAGATAGCTGATCTCGATGGCGATGGCGCGCTCGATCTCATAGCGACAAGCATTCAGAGCAATGAGCTGAAGATCTTTCTCGGCCGAGGCGATGGTTCTTTTGGGATGAGCAAGGTCTGGCCTGTAGGGACTGGGCCTATCGCCATCGCTACGGGGCGCTTCTTGGGAAGCGAATTCCAAGACATCGTTGTCGCGCAGTTTGTCAGCGGGCGTGTTGCTATTCTGCTCAACAGAATGTCACGCTCTCCCTAGAGGGCTGTTGCACTGGGCAGAAGTTTTCGCTATCGTAAGGGCGCTATGAAGAAGTCTCATCTGCTTTTTGTCATCGGTGCCCTCGTGTTCTTCTTTCTTGGATTAACAAGCTTTTCTGAAGATTGGCCTGTCCCGCTCAAGCCTGCACTCTCTCATCCGAAGATCGAGACGGCGCTGCTGATTGAGGCCCTCACCCCGGCTGCGCCACCCCTCTCCCGTGGCTCACCCACGGGAGAGGGGTCAGGGGTGAGGGCCATCACCGTCATCATCGAGAGCGAGTACCCACTAGACGAGACGCTCTTAGCGCGCTTCGGCGCTTATATCGAAGCCCGCGCAGAAAATCTCTCTCGTGTGCGGGTTCCCACAGAGAATCTTCGTGCCCTAGCTGACAGCGTGCCGGGTATCGCGTTCATTCGTCGTCCGCGAGCGCTCGTCGCTCTAGGCTCTCGCGCAAGCGAAGGGGTCGTACCCACTGGGGCGCTTTTGCTCCAAGGAGCAGGCTTTCGCGGCCAGAACGTCAAGATCGCCGTAATCGACTTGGGGTTTGCCCAGCTCAGCCGCGCGAAAAAATCAAAAATTATTAATCCCGACGTCATCGTCGACGAGCAAGATTACACAGGCCAAGGCTTGGAGACTGGGACTGCTCATGGCACGGGCGTCGCTGAGATCGTCCATGCCATGGCTCCCAAAGCGTGGCTCTATCTCAAAAAAGTTGCCGACGAGATCGACCTCGCAAACGCCGTGGACGACGCCATTGCCCAGGGCGTGCAGATCATTAACTATTCTGTGGGCGTGGCCAACGCCAACTTCGGCGATGGCAAGGGATTCGTTGCGGGGCTTGCTGATCGCGCGCGCGCCCACGGAATTCTGTGGGTCAACGCCGCGGGCAACCACGCCCAGAGCCATTGGATGGGCTCTTTCAGCGATAGAGACTATGATGGCTGGCTCGAGTTTGCCCCCGGCAGAGAAGAACTCTTTATCAAAGCGGACCTTCCCGGATCGATTGAGCTCTATCTGACGTGGGACGACTGGCCGCGCACCAGCCAAGATTTCGATCTCTTTCTCTATGACCCCCAAGGGCGCTTAGTCGCCAGCTCGCAGAATTATCAGACAGGCTCCCAAGAGCCGACTGAACAGATCGAGTACGTCGCGTGGGCGCCGGGGACGTATCGTGCACGGGTGTTTGCTCGCCGCGTCTCAAAGACAAACATTAGACTGAAGATCTTCAATCTCAGTCAGCAAGCTATTGACCCAAATGTCCCTGAAGGGAGCATTCTCACTCCGGCGGACGCGCGCGGCGCTCTTGCTGTCGGAGCGATCAGCGTGCGCAGCTGGAAGACCGGCCCGCAAGAGCCGTTCAGTTCTCAAGGGCCAACAAGCGACGGCAGAATCAAGCCCGACATTGCCGGGCCGGATGGGGTCTCGAGCTTCGCTTTAACGTACTTTTCGGGGACGTCAGCGTCGGCGCCACACGTCGCTGGAGCAGCAGCCCTTCTGCTCTCTCAGCACCCTGAGTGGACAGCTGAACAGCTCCAACGTGCCCTCGAAGCCCACGCGATAGACATGGGCGTTCCGGGCAAAGATAATATCTATGGCGCGGGTAGACTCGACCTCTCACTAGGGACGATTAAAGCAGAGCGCACAATCTCCCCCAAGCGAGCAAAGCCCGGCGATCTCGTCACCGTGACTATTACAGCGACGATGCCGCCGGGGCTTTTCGGGGGGTTAGCATTACGCGAAGAGCTGCCGTGGGAT
>CALLJK010000019.1 GCA_938091745.1 Candidatus Bipolaricaulota bacterium | reverse complement strand
GGCACGAAGATCGACAAGATCCGCGTCAAGCTGGAGATGGATCTGATCCTGACCCTCTCCATCAGCGGCGTGGACATCACCAGCCAGTCGGTCTTCACCTTCCGCGGGCTGGAGTATCAATCGTTCGTCTTCACCGGGACGATCGGCGCTCTGGTGGTGCGCTCGCAGTTCATCTTCGCGCCCAATATCATCGAGATCCGCGCGGTGCGCGACAGCCTTGGGCTGCCAGCGTATTGTCTTGAGCTGGCCAATCCGGCCCTGACTGATCCGTACGGATGGAACTGCGGCACTCCTGTTGGCGCTGGCGAGCACTACCTCTACCTGTTAATCGAGGGCGCTGATCTGTACCTGACCAACGTCCTCTACCTGCACCCGGCGCTGCGCAACTGGTACCTGGCCACTTACATGGAGCTGCAGCCCACCGATCCGCTGGGCCAGCCGCTGGCCTTCCGCAAGAAGACCGTGGACTTGGCCCTGTCGCTCGCTGGGTTGACCATCGGCCTGCGCGGCATGTTCGCCAACGTCGGCTCGCCCACGACCCCCAGCTGGCGCATGGGCGTTGTCGCCAGCGTCGAGGGCCAGACCGTCAGCGGGATCACCATCCGCGGCGAGAGCTGGCTGGGTGCGCGCCAGGGCTTGGAGTGCTTCGCCGAGTGTAAGCCCATCGAGATCGTGCGCGGCGGCAAGCTCCCCAATGCCGACTTCACCTTCTACGAGGAGAAGCTGTTCATCCGCAACCTCAAGCTCGCTGGCGTGACGTTTGGCGCTCGCTTGGAGTTTGAGTTCGCCGAGGCCCCCGCAGGGCTGCGCTTCGTCGAGCTGACCCAGAACTTCAAGCTGGCCCCGTTCAACCTCGAGATCAACAACACCATCAACATCGTCGGGACCGATCTCACCATGGCGTCGGACGTCTTCGTCACCCAGCTCAAGGTCGGCGATATCGCCATGACCGTGGTCGGCTACATCTGGCCGGACATCACCGGCGCGTTCAATCTGTACTGGAGCCGGTTGATCTCGGTCTTCGATCCGCCGGGCATGAAGGTCATCAGCGACATCCAGTTCTGCAACGAAGAGCTCACCTGCACCAGCGCGCTCTTCTACCATGACCTCTTGCTGTCGGCCACCGTCGGCGATATGTCGATCAACATCGGCATCCGCCTGACGAGCATCCTCACCGGCTTCTACGGCGCGACCATC
Source organism: Candidatus Bipolaricaulota bacterium (assembly GCA_938091745.1). Classification (GTDB taxonomy): domain Bacteria; phylum Bipolaricaulota; class Bipolaricaulia; order RBG-16-55-9; family DRXL01; genus JANXCC01. The sequence goes on along the minus strand of CALLJK010000019.1, from coordinate 14,817 downwards.
GAGATGAGCTGGAAGCTCGGCGGCGTCCTGCTCAAGAGCGCCACGCTCTTGACCACCGACCGCCTCGAGGCCCAGATGTTCAGCATCACCTTCACGTTCTAGTGAGGGTTTGGACGGAGTTGGCCCGGCCCTGGGGGGCATACCCCCGGGGCCGGTTCGTTTTTTTAGTTCTTTGAATCACGGAAAGCACGGAAGGTGACAAGTTGAAGTAGCTCAGCATTATCTGCTATTATTTACAATCAGGAGTAGTGATTGATTGGCTGAGAAACGCTATTTGATCCCCTATAGCCTGGATGCGCAAAAGCGACATCACCACGAGACCCAAGGGGGCAAGGTAGTCCGGTTCATGGTGCAACTGGAGGTCTTTGTTCAAGGAGAATGGAAACCAGTGGTACGCTACGATTGCGCTCATGGCTACTTCTGCGAGGTGAGTTCCCATGAATGTCTTTGAGCAGAAGAATACGGAGCTGATCAAGGAGTTTAACTGCTATGTGCGGGAGCACCCGAAGTTTGCCGAGCAGATCCCTCATGATGCGATCGTTATTATGCAGCTTGAGGGGGATGAAGAATTTAATGCATGGGCCCGAGAGCTTGCTGCACGCCGTCGCTCGGAGGGCCGCCCCATCGTCTTTGTGAGGATTCAGAAGTTGAGGCCGCTGCGCTCTCGAATCGAAAAGCTCGTGCTGGAGCCGGTATCCTAGGCCCATGCCCCGTGATGCAAATCCTCAAAGAGGGTTGACGCGGCGTCGACAACGGGGTACCATCTACTTACACAAGGAGGAGGAATCGCCATGCGGCGCATACTGTCAGCTTTGCTGGTCGGCGTAGTCGCGGTCTTTCTGATCGTCCAAGCTCAGACCATCTCCACTCATGAGATCGTCAAAGTGCTCTCAGCCCAAGGCGACGTGACGTCTTCGGACTTACAAGCCGCCCTCGGCCAATGGCAGCTCGAACTCTACAATCTCCCCAATAAGACCGACTTCTTCTCTGCCCAGTACGTCGTCGACGCCGACGAGAACGGAAAATTCGAAGTCGGCATAGACCCGGTCTACACGATCATGGGGTATCCGCGTCTAGCTACTGCGCATACGACGGTCTTCTGCAACGTCCCCATGCCCTTTGCCGAGATCCGCATCCAAGTCTTGGCTGATTTTGAGGTCGCGCTCAACGGGCAAGCCCAGGGCATCAAGCAGTTTGGCACAATTCTCTTCCTGTCGACGGGAGACGTGCGCGGCCCCTGGCTCATGATGCTCTCTGTCGACTTAGACAACGACGGGACTTCAGAAGGCGTCATGGGGGTCTCGACGCGGTTTGCTGTGCCGATCATTCCCCCGCAGTGTCCGTAGAATCACGGGGCGGATTCTGAAGTGCGCTATCGAAGTCCACAAGACCCTTGGGCCAGAGTTTCAAGAAGTTGTCTATCAGCGCGCGTTAGCAAAAGAGTTAGAAGCCGAAGGTCTCGCGTTCGCCCGCGAGGAAAAGGGCCACGGATTACACGGAAGCGATTCTCATTCAGTGCTTTCCGTGATTCAAAATCTCGCGCTGCGACGGGTCTTGATCACTTCATCAATTAAGCGATAGTTTTTTGCGTCTTCGGGGCTCATGAAGAAGTCCCTGTCGGTGTCGCGCTCGATGCGCTCCAAGGGTTGCCCCGTGTGCTCCGCTAAGATTCTGTTGAGTTGATCGCGCATCTTGAGGATCTCTTCCGCGTGAATTTTAATATCTGCGGCTTGCCCCTGCACCCCGCCCCATGGCTGATGGATCATAATTCGGGCATTGGGCAGGGAGAAGCGCTTCCCCTTCGTCCCCGCAGCTAAGAGCACCGCCCCCATGGAGAACGCCGATCCCACACAGATCGTGCGTACGTCGCACCGCACATACTGCATCGTATCATAGATGGCCAATCCCGCCGTCGTGCTGCCCCCCGGCGTGTTAATATAGAGATTGATGTCTTTCTCCGGGTCTTTCGACTCGAGAAAGAGCATCTGGGCCACAACGAGATTAGCTACGTAATCATTGATAACCCCCTGCAAGAAGATGATGCGATCTTCTAGCAATCGTGAGTAGATATCGTAGACGCGCTCGTATTGGCCGGTACGATCGATAACAATGGGGATCGTAATCTGATCGTTCATAGCAGTTCACCGCTCCTTTGAGAGAATTTTCGCGTGTTCGTAGAGAAATTGCAAGACGCGCTCGTCCTCGGCGTCAGAGCGGAAGCTCTGGAGCTGTCCTTCGCGCTCCAGCATGGCCCGGAATTTGATGGGCTTCATCTCGCGCTTCTGAGCTTCTTCTTCTAAGAGCTTCTCGAAGTCCGCATCGCTCAGGGCCAAGCCCTCACGACGCTTGATCGCATCTAAGACGAGCTCGCGCTTCACGCGCTGCTCGAGAGCTTCTCTGAGTCTTTTGACGTCTTCGGCTGACGGCTCCGGCAGCCCTTGGCGCTGCCAGCGCTCCAGCTCTTGCGCGACTAAGCCCTCTATAAAGCGCGGCGGAAGCTCAATGGGCGTCTGCGCGATGATCGTATCTAAGATCTTGAGCTTGAGTGTCCGCTCGCGACGACGCGCCCGACTCTCTTCTAACTCGTGACGGATCTTGGCGCGCAACGCCGCGACGTCTTCGTGCCCCAACGTTTTCGCGAGCTCTTCTATATCGGGCTTCTCTAAGATCTTGACGCCCTCAATGCGCACCTGGAGCTGTTGCCCATCGTCAGCTTTTATGAAGACAGTTTCGCCCACGCTGTGCCCGATGAGCTGCCCTGTCAGCTCACCAGGGGAAGCTTGCCATTCCCTGATCTCTTCTTCGCCAGAGATCTTTATCTCGACAATATCTCCCGCCTCGACGACGGAACTCTTCTGGCCCTCTTTAGGGAGAAGCGCAGCATTATCGACCTGCAGACGCTCTAAGACCGCGTCTATGTCGGAATCTTGAACAGGCTCAGCGTGCACATCTTCTATCTCGATGTTCGTATAATTCTGTACAGTCACTTCAGGGAGGACCTCGACCTCGGCCTCAAACGCGAAATCTTTCTGAGGGTCGAACTCCCCGGGCTTAGTCTGCGGAGGGCTGACAGGGCGGATCTGTAACTGCTGCAAGGCTTGAGGGAGATACTCTTCGATGAGTTCCGTCTGGGCGTCTTCGTTTAAGAAATCTTTTCCGAAGCGAGCTTCCAGCACAGCGCGCGGTACATGCCCGGGACGAAACCCCGGCAAGTGAATCTCGCGACTAGCGCGCCGGAAGAGCTCGTCTAGCTTCTTGCTCACCGTCTCAGCGGGGATTTCTACCCGCACAATGACTTGGGTCGGGCTTTTAGGTTCTTTCGTGGCTTTCACCGTGCTCCTTTCACTATCTGCCAATCAATCGAGTTAACAACAGATTCAATGGCGTCGGGATGCGTAATCTCCGCCCCTCGCGCACTACTGCGCCATTGATATATGCGATCTCTGTAGGGCGACCACGACGCACGTCCTGCAGCATACTCGAAATATTCTGCGCTGTCTTCTGCGCGACCGTCTCGACTCGCGCGATAGCTTCTTCTTCAGTGAGCGTGACCCCGTGCGCGCGGGCAACGCGCAGCGCCTCACACGCTACCGCGCCGGCGATCTCCCGAAGCTCTGAATCGTGGACGATAACCCCGTTGGGCTGATCAAAAAGCGCCGTTAATGGGTTGATTGCGCAGTTAATGATAAGCTTTTCCCATAGAAGGCGCTCGATCTCTTGGGAGTATTCTGTCTCTATGCCCGCGCGCTGGAAGAGCGCGAGAATATCTTCGAGCTCTGAGGTGAACGGGCCTTCCCACCGACCGAGCTTCGTTGGGCCCACCCCAGCCCAGCGCACTCGTCCTGGGCCCAGCAGCGTCGCCCCTTGCGCGGTGACCCCACGCAGAAATCTCTCACTGGGAACGAATTTCAAGATCTCCGCTTCCATACCAACGCCGTTCTGCACGCTGAGCACCCACGAGCGCCGATTGAGCTTGGGCGCGATCTGCTCCATCGCCTGAGCCGTCTGATAGGCTTTGACAAAGATCCCCACAAGATCAGCGTCTGCGAGGGCTTCTGTAGTTGTCGTCGCTGGGACAGCAACAGTGATGAGCTCAGCGTCGCGTTCGACGCGCAACCCGTTATGTTGGATAGCATGCACGTGCGCGACATTCGAGGGATTGTAGAGCCAGACCGACGCCCCAGCCCGTGCGAGCAACCCCCCAAAGAGACTGCCCAACGCCCCTGCACCCACGATGACGATCTTCATTGGAGCCTTTTGAGCACTTCCTCGCTGATCTTAAAGCTGTGCTCCTCGATAGTAGGGAATTTCCCGGCCTTCACGTCGTGAAGGAATTCTTTGGCCGCGCGCTCAATCTCTTCAGCGACATGCACGTAGCGCTTAGAAAATTTGGGCGAGATCCCTAATGACAGCCCGATCATGTCTGTGACCACTAAGACTTGGCCATCACAGTAGGGCCCCGCACCGATCCCGATGGTCGGGATCTTGACGCGCTCCGTGATGAGTTTTGCTAACGCCCACGGGACAGCTTCAAGCACGAGCGAGAAGACCCCCGCTTCTTCTAAGATTTTCGCGTCATTGAGGAGCTTTTGTGCGGTCTCTTCGTCGCGCCCTTGGACTTTGAGTCCGCCAAGCTGAGCTGCGCGCTGCGGCGTCAGCCCGATATGGCCCATGACGGGGATGCCGCGCCGCACTAAGAGATTAATAATATCGGCCATCTCGGCCCCGCCCTCGAGCTTGACGGCTTCGGCGCCCCCTTCTTTGAGAAAGCGCCCGGCATTAGCAAGAGCTTGCTCCGCTGATATTTGATAGGACATAAACGGCATATCGCCGACTAAGAGGGCGCGCTTCACCCCGCGCCGCACCGCCTTCGTATGATGGATCATCTCGTCCATCGTCACGGGAAGAGTATCAGAATACCCTAAGATATTATTGCCCACGGAGTCGCCCACTAAGAGAATCTCAATGCCGGCACGATCTAAGAGAAGAGCTGTGGGCCAATCATACGCCGTGAGCATGGTGATCTTCTCACCGGCTTCTCTCATGGCGCGCAGCTTGGGAATAGTGATCTTCTCGTCCATAAATATCATTTGATCATAACAAGAGTCGCTAGAGGCGTCAAGCTTGCACGCGGGGGCCCCAATGTGCTAGAATCATTATGTAACGGAGTCCGTCCCCTGTGGGAGAGGCGGCAGCCATTCTCTATGTATAAAGATCTAGATCGTCGAATTATAGAATATCTGCAGAAGGACGGGCGAGCGAGCCTGCGCCAGATCGCCCGGCACCTGCGGGTCTCCACCGCCACGGTCAGCCATCGGCTGCGCGAACTGGAGCTCCAGGGGGTTATCCGCGGCTACAAAGCCCTCGTCGACTACGAAAAACTGGGCTACCCCATCACAACCGTGACGCTCATCAAGGCCCGAGGCAACCAAATCCCCAAGATCGTCGAAGAGCTCCAGAAGAGCGACGAGCACCTCACCCATGTCTACGAGATCACTGGGGAGTTTGATATCTTAGTCATCGGGAAGTTCCGCGACCAAGAGAGCATGAACCAAGAGATCAAGAGATTGCTGAGTCATCCAGCCGTCGAGCGGACGAACACGAGCATCGTTCTCGCCGTAGCCAAGGAAGAAGCCCCCATAGGGAGGCTCCACTAATTGACGGACAGGAGGAGACTTGCTTATAATAATAAACACTTCACATGGTGGTGAGAGGGATGGTTGAGCTCAAAGATTTCAAGATCTTCTCGGATCTGAGCCCCAAGGACCTCAGCGAGCTGGAGGGCAAGATACGGAAGATCAAGTACGGTCGTGGCGAGATCATCTTTCAAGAAGGCGCGCCGGCGTTCGGGTTCTATTTGGTCTTTGAAGGACAAGTGAAGCTGGTCAAGCGCACGCTAGGGGGGAAGAAGCAGATTCTCAAATTAGTTGGCCCCGGCGAGATCATCGGCGAAACGACGCTCTTCGATAAGGGCGTGCACATCGCGTACGCCAAGACCCTCAACAAGACCGTCGTGGGCTTTTTGGAGCGCGGCGACTTCTTCGATTTCTTGATCCGCCATCCCCCTGTAGTCTTCCGGCTCTTTGAGAAGCTGAGTGAGGAGCTCAAGGCGTTTCAGTGCAAATTGGCCGAGCGCAGCTACAACGGCAGTAAAGAGCGGCTCGCCCGAATCATCCTGAAGCTCGGGGAGAGCGGTATCGAGCTGTCGCGCACCGAGCTGGCCGAGATGGCCGGCGTCAGCTCCAAGACGGCCATTCGCACTCTGGGGGAGCTGGAGGAGCGCGGCGTCATCGCGGTCGACGACCGCAAGGTGACCGTGCTCGACCACAAATCGCTCGAAGCGATGGCCGAGCCCTTCCCGTTCCGCCTCAGCGACAACTTAATCATCTGAGGGGGTCAACCTTCGCCTAGGGATGGGACAGATGTCCTTTCACCAGCACCCCGCAGGAAGTAGACTCAACCCAAGAGCGCTTAGGCAAGGCATCTATGAGTGGGCTTACGCGTATTATCGCGATAATTGTCTTGTATAGCGTAGCCATCTTTTTCTTGTTAGGGTTGGGATATTATCGGGGAATAGAGGTGCTAGCGGTGCTGAGCATTCCCGTGCTGCTGAGCAGTTGGTTTTTCGGCCTCCTTGGCGGGCTCCTGAGCGGAACGGCGAGCCTACTCTGCTCAGCGCCTTTTGTCCCTTCTAAGATGCTTCCTCTACTTGGAGTATGCTATTTCGCCGTTGGCGGAGGACTTGGGTTGTGGCACCGACTGAAGCACCCCCCAACAACGAAAAAGACAAAAGCCGCTGACCATCAGTTTTTTAAGCGCTCCTTGAATTTCGCGTATGTTATTGACGCTGAGGGGCAAATCATCGAGGGCAATGATCGGGCTACGGAGGTCTTCGGGTCGCCCCGACGGGTCTGGGAGTTTATCCATCCCGACGACCAAGCGCGCTTTCGCGAGGAGCTTGGGCGTGCAGCCCTGCGCGGCGAGGCCGGCCCGATAAAACTGCGCACTATCTCCCAGCGCAAAGAGATGATCCCCGTCGAGCTCAAGCTCGTGCGCCTGGAGCAGAATCGTCTGGCACGGCTCGCCCTAGAAATGCGCGACCTGTCAGCGTTAGCAGAACTCGAAAACAAAGTACGCGAAGCCCAAGCGCGCTATCGCTATCTCATCGAAGACGCTATCGATACCCTCGACACAGGGATCTTGCTCTTAGATAAAGATCAGCGGGTCATCTGGGCCAATCGCACCCTTGAGAGATTCTTCGATCTCGACCGAGATGAGATGATCGGTCGCGAAGTGCGCCGCGCCTTATGGAGAGCCAAACAGGCCCTCGCCCAGCCCAACGACTTCGAGAAGATTACCACCGGCTCTGCAGAGCCGTTCATCTTCACCGTGCAGACGAACCACGCAGAGCGCATCTTGGAATATCGCAGCCTCCCTGTAGCCACGGAGCGCTACAAGGGTGGGCGCATCGATCACTTCATTGATATTACTGAGAAGAAGCGCCTCGAGCAGAACCTTCAGGAGAAGACCAAGCGCCTCGAAGAGAAGAATCATCAATTAGAAGAGTTCACCCGCGTCGTCTCCCACGACCTCAAAGAGCCCCTCAGAACGATATCTGCATTCAGTCAGTATCTGCTGGAGGACTACTACGACAAACTCGACGATGAGGGGAAAGACTATCTCAACAGAATCAACCGTGCCAGCTTAAGAATGCAAAATCTCATCGATGATCTGCTACGGCTCAGCAGAATTGGGGCGTGCCACGAGACCCTCGAAAAAGTCTATCTCAGCGAGGTCTTCGAGCATATCAAAGAAGATATGAAAGCCCGATTAGAAAACGTCGATCTCCGCCTGCCCAAGACGATGCCCATCATTATCGCGAACCGAACCCGCATGGTCGAGCTCTTTGGCAACTTGATCTCAAATGCGATCAAATATAACGATAAGCCGGAGAAGCGTATCGAGATCGGCTGGTCGCAGCAAGGGGAGTTTTATCGATTCTATGTGCGGGACAACGGGATCGGCATCGAGGAGCAGTACTTAGACAAAATCTTTGAACTCTTTGAGCGGCTCAACCCACGCGGCGATGACTACGAGAGCACTGGGGCGGGCCTAACTATCTGCAAACGGATCGTTGAAGAATACGGCGGGCGCATCTGGGTAGAGTCCAAAGTCGGCGAGGGGAGCACGTTCTATTTCACGCTGCCCAACCCACGCTTCTCCCAGAAGCTCAGCAGCAACGGCACGAGCACGATCAGAGAATTTGAGGTGAGCTATGCGCAACAGAAAACTTAAAATACTCTTGGTCGAGGATAACCCCGACGACGTGAAGATCGCGGAACGATCGCTGAAGAAGGGCAACGTGCAGAGCGATCTCTACGTAGTCCAAGACGGTCAGGAGGCGCTGGACTTTCTGCGCAAGAAGGGAAAGTTCGCGGACGCTCCCAGACCTGATCTCATCTTTTTGGATCTGAACCTGCCCAAGCTCAGTGGCCACGAAGTCTTAGCGCAAATCCGTCAGGACCCCAACTTAAAGCGCATCCCTGTCATTGTCCTGACGGTCTCCAAGCGCGAGGAAGATATCGTCAAGGCGTATAATTCCGGGGCTAGTGGGTACATCCCTAAGCCCCCAAGCACAACTGAGTTTATTAAAGTCATCAACACTGTGCTCGATTATTGGGAGGTCTCGGAGCTGCCGCCGTCGTAGCTTTCACGAGATTTTCACGGAAAGGTCATCTTTTTTGCACAAAGACTCGTTTATACTTGAGAAGGGTGTCCCTGAGCACAAGGGACAAGAGACACTGAGCGCTCTGACGAAATCTCTTCAAGCAGCAGACGGGGGTCCTTGGGCTCCCGCGGGAAAGGGAATAGAGTGATCAGCGATGATCGCTCACAGGAAGAACCGACAGAGCAGAGTCCGTGGCATGGTGCCAGCCAAGGGAGCGGGTTTACGGCCCGACGGACCAGGGTTTTGCCGCGTCGCTCCTGCCAACCTCCTTCGGCGCGGATTTTTCCCCAGTCTGGACTTGGCCGGGGTTCGAGTCCCCACGGGCGAGGGAAACCTGGGTTCTTCCTGCGGTCGTAGGGGCACCCTCCTCCGGGGCGCTCCTATGGCCGGTGGTTGCTAACCTCATTCCCCGGGAAGGCGGGATCAACCCCTCCCGCCTTCCCTCCCTGCCTCCTCACCACTGAAATTGCCCTGCGCTGCCCAGTGCTATATAATTAGAATATGTTCAAGACAGCGCGGTTCTACAGCCCTACGATGGGCCGACTGACGTTTGAGCAAGTCGTAGATGAGATCGTGCGCATCATGGAAGAGGACCCCCAGACGCGCTACGAGATCATGGTGGGGAGCGACTCGCACTCCAGCCCCGGCGAGATGGACTTCGTCACGGCGGTGATCATCCATCGGGTGGGCAAAGGCGGACGATATTTCTGGAAGCGCATCCGCGAGCGCAATATCTATACATTGCGTCAAAAGATCTATCGCGAAGCGCTGCTCAGCTTCGAGTTGGCCAAAGACCTGATGGAGGAGCTGGAGCGACGCACCATGCTCGATTATAACTTAGAGATTCACGTCGATGTGGGGCGCAATGGGCGTACTAGAGAACTCATTGACGAAGTCGTAGGGATGATCATGGCCAGTGGCTTCCCCGTCAAGACCAAGCCCGACTCTTACGCTGCGTCGTGTGTTGCTGATAAGCACGCGTAATGTCTTCTGAATCCCCTCCGAGAGAGCCAGAGGAGTTTATCTCAACAAGCCCTGATGAGACGCGTCGTTGTGCAGCCCAGCTCGCTTTGGAACTCAAGCCCGGCGATTGCCTCTCGCTCATTGGGGAGTTAGGGGTTGGGAAGACGACGTTTGTGCAGGGGCTGGCTCAGGGGCTTGGGATTACGGAAATAGTGCGCTCGCCGACGTTTGTGCTCATGCGCGAGTATCGCGGCAAGATCTCGCTCTATCACTTCGACGCGTATAGAATTAAAAATTTAGATGAGCTACGCGAGATCGGCTTTGAGGACACAGTACGTGCTGACGGGATCACAGTCATCGAGTGGGGGGAGAAGGCAGTCGGGCTGCTGCCTCAAGGGTGTTGGCGCATTTATATAGAACTCTTGCCCGATCAAACACGACGCATTCGCGTCGAGCGCCCTCACGCGCCCAGAACATAAAGCCCGCTGTTATTGTTTCCAATAATAATCTCTAAGAGCCCGTCGCCGTCAAGGTCAGCCAGCGTCGGCGAGGAGAAGAACTGTGCTGCAGCCCGAGGGCGATAGGCCCACTTGCGGGCGCCGCTGCGCCCGTCTAAGCAATAGAGATTGCCGTCGTGTGAGCCGATTAAAACTTCGAGCTTGCCGTCGCCATCTATATCAGCAATCGCTGGGGAGGACTCAACAAGATCATTCGTGGGGAAGCTCCATTTCAATCTCCCGTCTGTCCCCGCGAGCGAGAGAACTCTTTGGTCGTTAACCCCGATGGCGACTTCGAGCTTGCCGTCGCCGTCGAGATCGCCAATCGCTGGGGATGATGGGATACGCTCACGATTAGCTTCGAAGAACCATCGCTGCTGCCCCGTGCGCCCATCTATACAGAATACCCCGCGCTTGCTGGAGCCCACAGTGACTTCGAGCTTGCCGTCGCCGTCGAGATCGCCAATCGCTGGGGATGATTCGACCGGGCCGCCAGTATTAAAAGCCCATTTGGCTGTTCCCGTGCGCCCGTCAAGCGCGTAGAGTTTTCCATCTAATGACCCAATAACGATCTCGAGCTTGCCGTCTCCGTCAATGTCGGCGACGGCAGGGGAGGAGCGCGCAGGAAACTCAGGGAGAAATTTCCATTTCACTGAGCCGGTGCGCCCATCAAACGCATAGACGCGCTCCGAACCAACGATAACTTCGGATTTTCCATCGCCGTCTATGTCAGCAATTGCCGGAGAAGAGAGAATGCCGTCTTCAGTGAGGAAAGTCCATTTAGGGCGACCAGTCCGCCCGTCGAGTAGCGCAAAGCTCTTGTCTTGAGAGCCGATGGCGACTTCGAGTCTTCCATCGCCGTCGGCGTCGGCGATCGCTGGAGAAGCATAGACCCAGCTTCTCGTCTCGTAGCGCCATTTGAGAGTCCCCGTGCGCCCATGATACGCATAGAGCGTCCCATCATACGAGCCGACGACGACTTCCAAGACGCCGTCGTTATCTATATCGCCCACGGCGGCTGAGGACTCAACAAGGCCGCGCGTGAAGGCGCTCCAGCGCTCTTTAGGAGCTGTGATCTTGCCCGTTTTCGCGGCGCGACCGGTGTGCAAGAGATCACGGCGGAACATGGGCCAATCGCTCGCGAGCGCCTGGGCCTGTGCAAGCGTCTCTTTCCCTCGCAGGAGCACCGGCGCGGCGAGTAGAGCAGCGCAGCTTGCTTTGAGAAAGTCACGGCGCGACAGTGTCATAAGGCCCCTTTCTGATACCCTACTTTAGCAAACCTGACACACATGGGCAAGGGAGAGGGTGAACAGTGCGCTTCAGATTTGCGTTTTTGCGGTTTTGGGGTAATATAAGAGTGAGAGCGAAGCGCGATATGCCCAATCTGATCAGTGAAAGAGATGATTTCAAGTGATCTACAAGACGCGAAGGCGCTACCGGGGAGAGCCGATCTGTGCCGATCCCACGGCCGATCCCCGCGAGAACGAGACGGCGTTGCACTTCACAGTAGGGGATCGGCGATTCTGGATTTCCAGCTATGAGCCGGCGATTGTCTCTGGGCTTTTGGCACATCCGGACTTCCAAATTGGGCACTTAATCTTTATGCAAGTCAACGGGCGCGAGTGTGTCGTTGGGGTGGTGGGGAGGCTGCCGGTGGGGGTGCTTTCGCTTGGGCGGGCGCGGAAGTCTGATAAACATGAGCTGATTGTGTCTGACAGGGCTCGAGCTCAACGTCGAGCAAGCGCACGCCGTTCGCGCAGGCGTGCTCGGCGGAATCGTTGAATGCGATATGCATTACTGTTCTAGGGAATCAAGCCTGGTAGAATGTTTCTTAAGTGATCTGACTTCACAAAATTGGAACTTTTGACTATAATTTGCGTATGGAAGAAAAATCTTCCAATAGAGGAGGTCCTATGGCAACTAGATATCGGAAGCTCGGGGTGCTAATCGGGTGTGCTGTGCTTGCTCTCTCAGTAGGCGTGAGCACAGGCGTCTCGCAACTGAATTTCACACTGACAGTGACGAAGACCGGCACAGGCAGCGGCACAGTCACAAGCAACCCTGCGGGGATTAACTGTGGCACCACGTGCTCTGCAAGTTTTGCTAGAAACACTACAGTGACGCTGACCGCGACTCCAAATGCTGGCTCTGCTGTGAGCAGTTGGAGCGGCTGTGACTCCGTCTCTACTGATCAGAGACAGTGTACTGTGAACATGACGAGCGACCGCACCGTGACGGTGACGTTCTCGACTACAGCGACGTTCACGCTTACTGTGACGGTCTCTGGGAACGGTTCGGTCAGTAGCAGTCCTTCGGGGATTAATAATTGTCGTGGCACTTGCTCTGCTTTGTTTGCTGCGAACACGACCGTGACGCTGACGGCCAGCCCCGATTCCGGGTGGTCCTTCGGCGGCTGGGGCGGAGCGTGCAGCGGCACCGGAACGTGTCAAGTCACCATGGACGCCAACAAGTCCGTCACTGCGACGTTCTCGCAAAATCCCGTGCTCACCGTGAACGTCTCCGGCACAGGGAGCGGCACGGTGACCAGCAGCCCTGCGGGAATTAATTGCGGCTCTGTATGCTCAGCGTCATTCGCTCGCGACACCCAAGTCGTGCTCACAGCGACACCTGATGCTGTCTCTACAGTAAGCAGTTGGAGCGGCTGTGACTCCGTCTCGCAAGACAAGCGCACGTGCACCGTGCGGATGACCGGCAATCGCACTGTTACTGTGACGTTTACGCGCGCGTTGCTGGTATGCAATGGCTATACCGGCGATGTAGAGGGGACTTTCGGCGCAGATGTGTGTCAGCCTCTCAATAAAAACGTTGCAGAGGTCACCATTCGTGGTGATGGTGACGGCAACTTCGCCAATGGCCCCAATGCCTGCCCGGAGAGCGGCTGCGGCAATGATCGCATCGTCGGCACCATCGGAGATGATATTATCTACGGCGATGACGGCCGCGGCGGCGTCCCACGAACTGGGCACGATTGGATCATCGGTAATGGAGGCAACGATACCATCTATGGCGAAGCCGGGGATGACATCATCATCGGTGGGGATGGTAACGACTTTATTGATGGCGGCCCGGGCAACGACGTCATTGACGGCCGGTATGGCGTAGACACCCTCCTAGGAGGCGGGGGCAACGACACGTTCATCATCCGTGCGGGCAACCCCAGCGCCGGCGAGGGCATAACGACGATTATATGTACACAAAGCCCCGGCGAGTCTGGCAGAGTCTTAGTCCGCGGGAATTTTAAGGCGCGCATCCCCTTTGGCACGTATAGAAGCCGAGAGACTACCGTGCAGATCGAAGATCGTTCGGTGCGCTTCAATGACCCTATGGTCTACGAGATCATGACTGGGCCGGGCAAGTGCGTTATTCGCCGAGGGTGATCTACGCTAGATCTCTGAGCGCTTGCTCTAACTGCTGGGGCGTGGGCGCGCCATGATGCCAGTGATAGTCACCCTCCATAAATGAGACGCCCTTGCCAATCACAGTCCGAGCGACGATCATCGTCGGGCGCCCTGTGCCCTGGTTTTTGAGAAATTGCTCAAAAGCCTCAATAATTTGAGCGTAATCGTGCCCGTCAATCTCTATGGTGTGCCACCCAAAAGTACGCCATTTCTCAGCGATGGGCTCGATCTTCATAATCTCTTCTGTTCGGCCGTCGATCTGCGTAAAATTCCGGTCGAGCATGGCGCAGAGATTGTCTAATTTATAGTGCACGGCAGCTGTCGCGGCCTCCCACGTCTGGCCCTCCTGGCACTCCCCGTCGCTGATGAGACAGTAAATCTTATAGTCTTTCTGATCGAGCTTGGCTGCTAAAGCCATGCCCACAGACACAGACAGCCCCAATCCCAGCGAGCCCCCAGAGTGCTCCACCCCTGGCGTCTTGAACGCTAGGCTGGGATGCCCCTGCAGGATCGAGCCGAGCTTGCGCAAGTTTTTTAACTCTTCTTTGGGGAAGAAGCCTTTGTCGGCCAAGATCGCATAGAGTATTGGACAGACGTGCCCGTTGCTGAGCACGAAGCGATCCCGATCTGGCCAGCGCGGTTCTTGGGGCCGCACACGAAGATACTTATAATAGAGCACCGTAAGCAGATCCGCAGAGCTGAGCGCCCCGCCGGGATGCCCGGAGCCAGCTTGTGCGACCATTTCTACGACAGCACGGCGAAGCTCTTTCGCTTTCTGCTGAAGCTCTGAGATCGTCATAGATCTATTTTATTTGAGTAGGACGAATTTACCAAGCTTTCGCTGAGTCTGTCCATCTTGCACGATCTCGATGACGTAGAGATAGACGCCGTTGGCGCGACGCTGCGGGCGCCATTCGAGCGTTGCCCCAGCGAGAGCGACGCTCTCAAAAAGCAGCGCTCCTCGCAGATCGTAGATGCGCAGTCGCGCCATCTCCACAGGCGCCGAAAGCTGAACGCGCACTGCCTCCCGCCGAGAGATGAGTGTCGTTGTCACGGTCTCTTTCAGAGATTCTACGGTGATCGCGTCGTCGCCTTCGATAAGAATCCCGTTCACCGTGCCCGACCAGCGATAGACCCCCGACTGCACTGTATCGGGGATGCGAAGTTCATACGTGAACGATTTTGTCTCGCCGGGGTGGACGACGGGCCA
>CALLJK010000018.1 GCA_938091745.1 Candidatus Bipolaricaulota bacterium | reverse complement strand
AGCGAAATTCCTTGTCGGGTAAGTTCCGACGCGCATGAATGGTATAACCACTCCAGCGCTGTCTTGACCATGGGCTCGGTGAAATTGAAGCACCGGTGAAAACGCCGGTGACTCGCGGCAGGACGGAAAGACCCCGTGGAGCTTTACTGGAGCTTGGCATTGGGTCTCGACGCTTGTTGTGTAGGATAGGTGGGAGCCGGAGAAGTCTCCGCGCTAGCGGGGATGGAGGCGTCCTTGAAATACCACCCTTCGAGCGTTGCGGCTCTAACCGACGGCCGTGCAGCGGTCGCGGGACCGTGCTAGGCGGACAGTTTAACTGGGGTGGTTGCCTCAACAGTGGGGCAACGCAAATCCGGCTATATGCTGGGAAGTCCGTCCCCTTCCATCTCTGTTCAACTCAGAGAAAGGGGTGTAGAGTCCAGCGCTACTCTCGCAAGAGGGTGAAAACGCGACTGGCGCGGACAATCAGCAGGGAAGTCTTTTGCAAAGACCCCTCAACGACTGCACGCCGGACAGCTCAAAGCTGATGATACAGTCTGAACTTCCCGGCGACGGGAAGCCGTCTGAAGACGGGGTTCGGTCTCTCTATTAAGGAGTGAGCGACGTGCGTTCGCGACAGATCGAAGCATATAAGCAGAAGCTCGCGCTCACAGACCTCCAACGAGAGATACTCGTTGGCCTGCTGCTTGGCGACGCCTGCCTCGAAACGCAAAATCGGGGCAGGACCTATAGACTCAAGATCGAGCACAGTGTCGCGCAAGCCGAGTACGTGCAGCACCTGTACGAAGTGTTTCGGGATTGGGTGCTGCAGGAGCCGCAGATCAAGAGCCAGCGGATCGCGGGCACAGTCTATCAAAAGCTGTGGTTCACTACTGTGAGCCACGGTGCCTTCCGGTTCTATGCACAGCAGTTCTACCGGAACGGCACAAAAGTCGTGCCCAAGCTGATCCATCGGCTCCTGACAGCGAGAGGCTTGGCGTACTGGTTCATGGACGATGGCTCGATTAAGTCGAAGCAGTCCAAAGGCGTGCTCCTCAACACCCAGGGCTTTGCGGAGCAAGATGTAGCAAGGCTCATCAAGGTGTTGCGTGAGAAGCTTGGGCTGGAAGCCAAGAGCAGGCGTCAGCCGGAGGGGCAGCAGATCTATATCTCTGGGAGATCGTATGAGCGCTTCCGTGCGCTTGTTGAACCGTATCTGATCCCCCAGATGCGTTATAAGCTGCCCTCGGCACGAAAGCGAGATCGGACTTAACAGAATTGCCTAAAGGGTAACGGAGGCGCGCAAAGGTCGGCTCAGCCGGGTTGGCGATCCGGCGGGGAGTGCATGGGCACAAGCCGGCTTGACTGTGACCCCGACAGGGGGAACAGGTGCGAAAGCAGGCCCAAGTGACCCGGTGGCTCTGCGTGGAAGGGCCATCGATCATCGGATAAAAGTTACCCCGGGGATAACAGGCTAGTACCGCCCGAGAGTACACATCGACGGCGGTGTTCGGCACCTCGATGTCGGCTCAACTCATCCTGGGGCTGAAGCAGGTCCCAAGGGTCCGTCTGTTCGCCGGTTAAAGAGTTACGTGAGCTGGGTTCAGACCGTCGCAAGACAGGTCGGTCCATATCCGCCGCGAGCGCAAGAGGCTTGAGGGGCGCTCTCCCTAGTACGAGAGGACCGGGAGGGCTGGACCGCTGGTGTACCAGCTGTCCTGCCAAGGGCACCGCTGGGTAGCTAGGTCCGGACGGGATAAGCGCTGAAGGCATCTAAGCGCGAAGCCCACCCCAAGATGAGGCCTCTGAGAGCCCTGGGAGAACACCAGGTTGATAGGCCGCAGGTGTACGCGCAGCAATGTGCTCAGCCGAGCGGTCCTAATCGCTCCGTCGCTTGCGTGACGCACTCTATTCACTTTTGAGGGATCGAAGCGCCCGTGAAGGATTCCAGGTGGCTCACTAGCGGCGGGGAAACACCCGTTCCCATCCCGAACACGGCCGTTAAGCCCGCCCGCGCCGATGGTAGTGGGCTCGTGAGGGCCCGCAAGAGTAGGGCGCTGCCTGGATTTTTTCTTTTGTGCTGCACAGATTATTGTGCCAGGGTTGACCTCCTGAGGTCTTGGGTGGTATAATATCAATGAAATTCCTCGGTAGCTCAGCGGTAGAGCAACCGGCTGTTAACCGGTGGGTCGCAGGTTCGAATCCTGCCCGAGGAGCCACGAACCAGTTCGAAGTTCCCAGTTAAAAGCTTCTTAACTTTGCTTAGAACCCTCTTGTAGTACTGCTTTAATCTCCTCAAGGACAGCAGGATCGTCAATCGTCGAGGGCACGGTGTACGGCTGCCCGTCAGCGATCTTACGCATCGTCCCCCGGAGGATCTTGCCGCTGCGTGTCTTAGGCAGTCTATTGACGATGAGCACGTCTTTCAAGGACGCAATCGCGCCGATCTGCGTGCGCACCATCTGCTTCACTTCAGAGATAATCTCCGCGTGATCACGCTGCACGCCAGCCTTGAGCACCACAAACCCCAACGGCACTTCCCCCTTGAGGCTGTCCGCGACACCGATCACTGCACACTCAGCTACGTCCGGGTGTTGAGCAACGATCTCTTCCATCTCGCCGGTAGAGAGCCGGTGACCAGCAACGTTGATAATATCATCTACACGGCCCATCACGAAGATATAGCCGTCTTCGTCAAAATATCCACCGTCGCCGGTGAAATAGTATCCGGGGAACGGATCGAAATACGTCTTCTTAAAATCGTCGTCGCGCTGCCAGAGAGTCATAAACGTTCCCGGCGGCAGGGGCTCTTTCACGACGATGACGCCGCTCTCTCCGCGCGGAAGCTCTTTCCCGGTGTTGGGATCGAGTATGCGAACATCATAGCCGGGCATGGGCTTGGTCGCCGAGCCGGGCTTGATGGGCAAGAGCTCCAGGCCGCAAAAGTTTCCTGCAATAGCCCAGCCTGTCTCCGTTTGCCACCAATGGTCTATAACAGGCTTCTGTAAAAGCTCAGAGGCCCAATAGTACGTATCGGGGTCGGTGCGCTCCCCAGCGAGAAAGAGCGCCTTGAAGTGAGAAAGATCGTACTTTTTCAGATATTCCCCTGTGGGGTCTTCTCTCTTGATCGCGCGAAACGCCGTCGGGGCTGTAAAGAGCACTTTGACTTTATGCTGCGATATGACGCGCCAGAACGCACCAGGATCGGGCGTCCCCACGGGCTTGCCCTCGTACATGACAGTTGTCGCGCCCACCAATAATGGGCCGTAGACAATATACGAATGCCCCACGACCCAGCCGACGTCTGACGCAGCCCAATAGACGTCCCCAGGCTCGATCCCATAGATATATTTCATTGTCCAGGAGAGCGCCACAGCATGGCCGCCGTTGTCGCGCACCACGCCCTTAGGTTTTCCGGTCGTCCCTGACGTGTAGAGAATATATAACGGATCCGTCGCTGCGACGGGGACACACTCGACGGGACGCGCCTTCTGCTCTAACGAGACCCAATCGAGATCGCGCCCCGCAATGAGCTCAGCGCGCACGTGCGGACGCTGATAGATGACGCACGTTTGTGGCTTATGCGTTGCTAGAGCAATCGCTTCGTCAAGCAACGGCTTGTACGGGATAATCTTCTTTACTTCGATCCCGCACGAAGCTGAGAGTACAATCTTAGGCTTGGCATCATCTATGCGAATCGCTAATTCTCTCGGAGCAAACCCCCCAAAGACGACAGAGTGTATCGCGCCGATGCGCGCACAGGCGAGCATAGCCATCAGCGCTTCGGGGATCATGGGCATATAAATGACGACGGTATCGCCCTTTTGGACCCCAAGCTCCCGTAAAAAGCCTGCGATCTTGGCTACGCGGTCACGCAGTTGAGCGTAAGTAAACTTCTGAATCGTATTCGTCACAGGGCTATCGTAGATGAGCGCGATCTGATCGCCCCGACCGTGCTCAATATGACGGTCTACAGCGTTATAACACGTGTTCAGTACGCCCCCAGTGAACCATCTGTAAAACGGGGGATTGGACGCATCAAGAACCGAATCCCAGCGCTTATACCAGGTGATCGCCTCAGCAGCTCTGCCCCAGAAACGCTCAGGATTCTCGAGAGATTCCCTAAAAGCCTTTTCGTATAAGCCCATAGCGCTTCACTCCTCTGAGAAATTCTTTTTTATTTTAAATAAAGCTTAAGCGAATCTGCAAGAGAGTGCCATGACGCCCATCAGGCTCTACAAAGATTGAGCCCCGCTCGGCGGGGCTCCGCTCTCTCGTCGCTACCCTCTTCCCCTTGGTCCCTGCAAGGAGGTTCTGTATATGTCTAGAAGATCACCGATATCATACAGAGCACTCCGTTCCAAGTACATACAGAGATGGTGAAAATTGGGTGACTACAACTCGCGGCTGAAGATCACCCGCTCGAGCGAGATCGGCCCTGGGCCAGTTAGCAAGAGCGCGATACAGCCAGCTAAGAGAGCCAAATCAAACTCGTAGCCCGGGCGCCCTCCAGCCCCGAGCAATCCCCCTTGGAGCTTCACGGTGAAGATCGCTACGATCATAACGATAGAGAGCAACAGCGCCCAGTAGCGCGTAAAAACCCCTAAGATCAGACCGATCCCGCCCACAAGCTCTACAAAAGCCACAATGAACGCCGCAACTTGCGGCAAGGGGATTCCCACACTCCCAAAGAACTGGGCAACGCCATCAAGCCCCATAGAAAACTTCTGCCAGCCGTGGGCAGCAAAGATGATCCCTATAGCTAAGCGCAATGGGATCGTCGCCCAGTGACTGAACCCGCCAAAGATGCGCTCGAACATCAGACCACCTCCATACAGATTGGGGATATCATAGCAGAACTCGCAGAACGAGGGCAAATCTCAGCGCTCAAGGAGCCCCCACAGCTTGCGCAGAGCTAAATCCGCGAGAAAGAGCCCCAAGGCAATCACAAGCACCCAGGGCCAAAGTGCACTATATGTCTCTTGGGCGACTTTGCCCGACGGCCGCGGCAGAACCGTTCGTTCTAAGATCTCCCCGCCCGTCATGCGCGTGATCTCGCTCACAAGATCGCTGTTGAGCCCAACGTGACGATACTCCTTCGCATACGGAACAGCAACGAGCTTGGTAATCTCGTTGAGTATCTGACCTGCGCGCTTGGCCTCTATACGAAGGGTATACTGCCCCTGAGGGATGCCCTCGAGTTGCGCGCGATAGCGCCCCGGAGCTACGGGCGAGAGCACTATATCTCTTCTTTGCCCTGGGCCGGTCAGCTGGGTATAAAGCTCCGCGTCCGAGATCCAACGATCTTGCTCGCGTATATCAGCAATGATCTCCACGCTTTCGTCGCCCAAGACGGTCTGCACCGTGAGCTCGCCCTGATGCGGGATGGAGCGATAGAGCTGAGCGAGACTCTCCGCAAAGAGCTGACTCAGCCCTGACCAGCGCAGCCATTCGGGTGCCCCATCACCCTCAAGATCTGTATTGAGCACCGCGACGTGCCCCAGGCCGTAACGTTTAAAAGCTAAGAGCGGGTTCTCGTCGGGAACAGCGACAAGCACTGTTTGCGCTCCCGGGCGCTCGTGCGTGAGCACGTACCCGCGCACAGGAGGGACGTCTTCTGCTCTTTCAAGGGCGAGGGCGCGCACCAGGCTCTGCCCTTCGATCCAACGCAGCCGCGCGATCCGCCGCACCTCGCGCAACGAGAAGACCGGGAGATCCGTAAACTCGCGCACGCGCTGATACCGTCCGCGCCCAGCGGTCGTCAGCTCCATGAGAAACTCCTCGTTAGGCGCCCGGTCAATACCCAGCGCCGAGACGCGCACGGTGCTCTTTTGGAAACGCTCATAGAGCTCGCGATACTCGCGCTCGCGCCTGGTATTATTGTGCCCATCGGTGAAGACCAAGATATGCTTGACGCGCGCTGAAGTCTTCTCTAAAGTCTCAAACGCCGATCTCAGGGCGAAGTAGAGATCGGTGCCGCCGTTGGCATTCAAACGCTGAATGCTGCTTTGGAAATCGCGTCGGTCCCCAAGAGGCTTGAGCGGGACGATCCAGTCGAAGTCCGTATCAAACGCGATGAGGCCGACCCAGTCTTCCGGATCAAGGACATCCAAGCTGCGCAGGGCGGCGCGCTTGAGAATCTCTATCTTGGGGACACCCCCGGCAGGATCGCCCATGCTCCCTGAGCGGTCCATCACGAAGACGAGAGCCAAACCCGGAATCTGATAAGGCTCAGGAGCTAAATACGAGACAGGCAAGAGCTCTTCTAAATCCGCGAGCTCTGGACCAGTCTGCTCCTCCAAGCCCGCGACCGCCTCACGCCCTTGAATGACCCACAGCCCTCCCCCAAGATCAGCGACGAAATTCTTCAGAGCACGGCGAGTATCTTTCGTGAGCTGTCCCATCGGGATATTATTGAGAATAATAACTTTATACTCTGCCAGCGGGAGCGCTGTCAGTTCAGAGAGCTCCTTTTGCTCAAACGAGAGCCCGCTGCTGCGTACTAAGCGAGCTACCGTGCTCTCCCCTCCAGAGCGCTCGATGATGAGCACCTGCGGCCCACCAGGGACTACCGTCACCCCAACAAGCTCGTTGTTTTCCCTGAGTCTATCATTATCAGCTTTCAGATAGACCCTGTAGGCAAAAGCGCCTGGGGTCTCAAGCTGATCCGTCAAGCGAACTTCTTGGATTCCAGGATCATATCCGATAGAGACTGTCTGAATAAGCTCGCCGTTTCGGTACAGCAGTATCGTGCCGGTCCCGCGAGCGGTTGCGCCCACCTCCACACGCAAGGAGAAGGGCACTCCCAGGGGGACTTCCGCGGGCACTTGCAGATCATAGAGCCAGACTTCGGAGAAATCTCCTCCCAGGGGCCAGACGTGAATGGGGACGCCCTCGCGACGCGCGCGCGCCAAGACAGAGTAGATCTCCCCAGAAGTCATCTGCCCGTCTGTGAAGAGAATAATCTCCCGGCGCCCCGTGCGCGGGAGGGTCTCGAGGGCTAAGCGGATCGCCTTAGCGATGTCCGTCGCGGTTGCGTTCGGCTCCGTTTGGAATTCGGCGCTCGAGAACGAGGGGGCAAAGCTCGTCTCGATCAGCGGTTCTGCCCCAAAACTCATGAGCCCATATGAGACTCCCTCAGCGGGCTGAGCCAGCGCCTGGACGATCCGTAAGAGCTCTGAGGGCTCTACGCCCACGCTGGCCGAGCGGTCGACCAAGAAATAGATAAATCGTTCGGAAGCACCAGAGGCGAAGCGCGGGCCAGCAAGAGCAAGACAGAGCAGGGCAAGCGCCCCAGCGCGCGCGAGCAGGGCAAGCCGATCTCCCTGGGAGAGATTACGCCAGCGCTTCCGCGTCGCCCAGACCCCAAGGGCGATTCCAGCGATCCCAAGCAAGGCCCACGGCGCATCAAAGAGCACGCTCATCGCTCCACCCCCGGCGACGGAATAAACCCCAATAGGCCCAAAGAAATTCTCCGAACAGTATCACCAACGCCGCCCACGCCCCTAGATACCAAATGGGCGTATAAATTTGGCTTTTTGTCTCTTTTGCTGAGTCTCCCCGTGCAACGAAACTCGAAGAGCTCGAACGATTGATCTCGGACTCAGTTGGGTCTAGGTTAACTGCCGTCTGATCAGCAAAACCTGGGGTAGCAAACTCGTCTGATACGAATCGCTCCGACGGCAACCCTAGCTCAGGAATAAGCCAATAGATACTATTACGTATGAGAATGGGAAAGCTTGGAGTAAGCACGAAGGGCGAGTTTTTTAAGTCAACTCCCACATAGACAAAGCTGAAGCCACCAGATCTGTACGCGGCTAAGATGGGCTGACCCCCTGAAGCCATGAGCGTCTGCACCCCTGGAGCAAGCTGAGCCCTGGAGAGCGTTGTCGGGCGCAGGTGCTCACCGCGCACATTTTGCACGAGTGGGTGACCGGGAACCAATACTTGCAGTGGGCCAGGCTCGCTGATGCTCCCCGCGCGCACCACCCAAGGCTCCGCAGCACTGTTGATCAGCAACGCTGCCCCCGCAGGACGTATCGCTGTGTTATGAGCAATAATGAGATCATAGCTCGCCGTCTCGTCTGTTTGTATAGACACCTCAGCGAATGTGCTGAGCGCGCGCATCAGAAAGAAATTGCGTTCTCCAAGCCAGAGAATCTTTAACTTCGGACGCTTCGGGATGACCGAGTACCGAATGTTATCGAAACCAAAGTCATCGGCAACGTCAAGCACGGCACGAAAGCGATGCTGTAAGGGTGCCAACGCTTCAACTGCCCAATGCGCACCAGGGCCTACAGAGATGCGCTCGCGTAGGATCTCCGTCTCTTCTGCAAAGAGCTTCAACGTGCCTTCGAGCACTTCTGAGGAGAAATTCTCGACACGGGCCCATACAACAACACGAGACGACCCGTCAGGCACCGGCCGAGCAGCAAACCCCGTGATCGCGAGATTCTTCTTGGGCTCGCCCACGGAGATCCACCGTATGGGGAGCGAACTTGCAGGCGCATGATCGCTTATATAGACCACTTCGTGAAAGTTTTCGAGCCCGCCTTGGCTGCGTAACAGCTCGATAATATCAGAGAGTGCCGCATCACCCTGAAAGGTCGGCCGGGAAGCTTTCAAAGCAGAGAGAGCACGCGCTCGGTCTTCCGTCAAGGGCACAAGAAGCTTTGGGCTCTGCTGCGCTTGGATAATCGTAAGTCTATTGGGCCGCCGCTGCTCGATCAGCTCAACAGCACGCGCAATCGCGAGATCGTAGCGCGTCCCCCCTTGCTCGGCTGTTTGCATGCTCGCACTGCCGTCAATGATGAGCGCGAGCGTGCCACCTCCGATAAATTCCCGGGTCAGCGTCGGTTCGGCAAGGCTGAAGACGAGCGCCGCGAGAGCTGCTAATTGCACGAGCAATAACCAGATCTTTGTCCATAAGAACGTCAAGGCGCTGCGCGGGCGCTCATGCTCTTCTTCCCAAAGCCAGATGGCCGAGACGACCACGCGCTCCTCACGCCGTCGCAGAAAGTATAAGAGCGCGATCACGCTTGCGAAGCCCAAAAGCCCAAATGCCCACACACTGAGAAAGATCATACGAAGAGCACCCCACGGAGGTCTTCAAAGAGAACACGCTCCAGCGGCCGTGTCGCCACGAGCACCTTATACCGAATCTGATGTGTGCGGCAGAACGCCTCTAAGCTGTGCTCATACTGGAGCAATCTCTGGCGGTAGCGCGCTACCGCCCCAGCCGATACAGAGAACTCTGCCAGCTCTTCGCTATCGACGAGTCGTGCTTCGTACTCTATGGGCGGCTCGAGATCTTCTGGGGCAAGGATTTGCACCAACACTATCTCATGGCGCTTGATCAGCAGATGAAGGAGCCCCTGTTCATAGCCGGCAGGGTCGAGCATATCACTGAGCAAAATTACTAGACCTCGACGCAATGGGAGCTTGCCGAACTCTTCTAAAGCTGCGCTCAACGATGTCTGATCGTTTGGCTGGAGTCCTTCGAGAAAACTGAAGATCTTCTGCAGATGAGATAAGCCGCTACGGGCTGGCACCCCTTGGATGAGCGTGCGCGCAAACGTGAAGACCCCCACACGGTTCATATCTTTGAGCCCGATATACGAGAGCGCTCCGGCCAGCTCCCCGGCATAGGAGAGCTTCTCCCCCACGGCCATCGAGCGACTCGTATCAAGGAGTATATAAACGGGGATATTCTCTTCCCGATGAAAGACCTTCACAAAGAGCCGATCGAGCCGCCCATAGAGATTCCAATCGACATAGCGAAAGTCATCCCCCGGGTAATACTCGCGGTACTCCGCGAACTCCAAGCTCATGCCAACGCGGCGGGTCGTCCACGGGCCGGCTTGGCCCTCTGCCCGATGGCGCACTAAGAGCTGGAGCGCGGAAAGTCGCTTCCAAAAAGACTCGTCGCGCTTACGTAGGCTGGATCTGCTCATAGACTTGCTGCAGAATCTGCTCGACGGGGATGCCTTCGGCCTCCCCACGGAAATTCCGAATAATACGATGGATCAAACTTGGGTAGAAGACCGCTTGAATGTCAGCGATACGCGTGTTGAGCTCTCCGGAGAGGAACGCATGGGCTTTAGCGCCCCAGATGAGCGCGAGCGCCGCGCGCGGGCTCGCCCCATATTCGACATACTTTTTGACGAGCTCCGGTGCGTCTGGGGAAGATGGCTGCGTCGCGTAGACCAGCCGCGCTGCGTAGCGTCGCAGCGGCGACGCTGTGGGCCATTGCGCCACAAGCTGCTGTACCTCCACGAGCTCATCGCGCGTTAAGACTTGTCTTACAGACTGAGATTCTTGGCCACCCCCGTGACGTCTTACGATCTCCTCAAGCTCACCAAGCGACGGAGGGCGCAAGAGAATCTTAAAGAAGAATCTATCGATTTGGGCTTCGGGCAAGGGGTATGTCCCTTCCATCTCGATGGGGTTTTGCGTCGCTAAGACCATAAACGGCTCTTCTAGCTTATACGTCTCCCCGCTCACCGTGATGCTCCGCTCTTGCATCGCTTCCAAGAGCGCCGACTGCGTCTTGGGCGTCGCACGGTTGATCTCGTCAGCCAAGACCAAATGGGCGAACACTGGCCCACGAGCAAACTCAAAATGGCGCCGACCTGACTCGTCTTCGACGAGAATGCGCGTGCCGATGATGTCCGCAGGCATTAAATCCGGGGTAAATTGAATGCGTGAAAATTTCAAGCCTAAAGCTCTTCCCAGCGTGCGTACCAGCAGCGTCTTGCCCAGCCCTGGCACCCCTTCTAGCAATAAATGCTGACCGCATAACAACCCAATCAATACTTGTTTGATAACTTCTTCGTGCCCAATGATAACAGAACGGA
Organism: Candidatus Bipolaricaulota bacterium; assembly: GCA_938091745.1. Lineage (GTDB taxonomy): Bacteria > Bipolaricaulota > Bipolaricaulia > RBG-16-55-9 > DRXL01 > JANXCC01. The sequence continues at coordinate 63,403 of CALLJK010000018.1, read as the reverse complement.
TCTCTGCTATCAGGTCGTGAAACTTCTCTTGCAGCTCACGAATTCTCTTCTCGGTGATCATAGCTCTCCTTTAGCGGTGACGGCTCAGACTCAGAAAATACTGGCGCACAGCGTCGCGGAGTTCTTCAGGGATTTCGAGCATATCCAGCAGGGCTTCGACTTTGCCGTAGTCGATCTGCACAGGGACAGCGCTTGAGGAACCCTTGGGATCTTGGGGCAACTCCATTGTGACAATCTCAAAGAGTATCTCCAGGTCTTCGTTTTGAGTGCCTGGGACGGAGAGAGCGCGCGAGCGCTCACGCAACTGGGACAGATCAGGGAGATCTTGAGCGGCTTCCGGGTCGAGCGGAGCGGTACCGCGCCCTGCACCAGCTGACGTCTGCCCTTCTTCGTGTCGTTCTTGAGACTGAATGCCGTGAGCTTCTGAGGCTGAGCCCTGCTGCTGAGCCTGAGGAGAGCCTCCTTCGTCGGAAGACAGAGCACTGGGAAAGCCCGCAGAAGACTCTTCATGCGCCACTTGCGGCCCAGCCTGTGCGAGCGTTGATTCGAGCTCGCGCTGCAGATTCTCGAATTGTTCGCGGAGGGCTTGACGTGCTTCGAGCTCTCGCAAGATCTCTTCGAGGCGTTCGCGAAACTCTTCAGGGGTTTGCGTCATTTGTAAGACTTGCTCAGCGAGTGCTGCAGCATCAGGATTGGTTTCACGGAGCTGCTCTAAGAGCTTCTGCAGCTCTTCTGGGGAGAGGCTGTGTGCTTGTTCAGAGACGCGGCGCAAGCTCTGCAAGAGCTGATTGAGCTCGAGCGCCTCGGAAGAGCCCTGATGGGGAGGACGCGGCTCGCCTGGAGAGCCCTCGACCAGAGATGATTCAGAGCGTGATCTCGTTGGTTGCTCTTCTTCAGCAGGAGGTCTTGGAGGCGTAAGGCGCTGCTGCTCTTGAGCGAGCTCGGCACGAAGCTGCTGGAGCGCAGCGCGAGCGCGCGGGTCGTTGGGGTTGAGCGCGAGGGCGGCACGGGCTTGCTCCAGGCGCTCTCGCACTGCTATAAGCTTTTGAGCAAGCTCTGCTGGAGGCGTCTGTAACCACTCGAGCAGCTGCGATGCTCGCTGCGACTCTAAGCTCGCCTGAGAAGCCGTCTCTGAGCGATCTGTCTCGGTGCGCACGAAGAACGATCCCAACTGAACGAAGCCCGTCATGCTCACGCAGACGAGAGCGAGGATCGTGACGGCCGCCCAGCGCCACTTGTCCCGCGATGGGAGGGGCAGAGCTTGAGCAGCTTTCACTGAAAGCGGATTAATCTGGCGCTCCAGCAACGGGAGAAACTCTTGAGGGCCATAGCCCAGGCTGAGCTCATAGAGCGTCACGAACCTCTCGTTGCTGCGCAGGTGGCGATCTGCGCGAAAGAGTAATTCTATAGTATTAATTGGTCGCAGCCATCCCGCAACAAACGCGAGAGCGCCAATCACGAGATTCCCAATCGCCCAAGCGAATAACGGAACAGTACCCCAGAGCCCAAAAGCACTTCCAAGCAGCATGAGCGCGGTCACTCCCAAGCTGCCCAGCAAGGCCCAGCTCGCCAGGGCACTCCCTTGCATCACTCGCTGACGACGCTCCAAGCTAGCGCGTATTGTCTTGAACGTGGACACGGTTCCTCCCTCGAATTCCCCACCATGACAGAATACCTGATGCCGTCGCTAACACCAGATAGCCCATGAGTAAGAATCCCACTTGCTCGCGCAGCGCGCCCTCGCCAAACCACAGCGAGAGCATCAAGAACGGATTTAGCGGCCTGAGCACGAAGAACGTCACACCGATGCCGACGATGAGCAGAGCGTATTTCATATGAAACTGCGCGATCTCTGTGGTCCAGCGCCGCCCAATGGGCATGCCAAGCACTGCCCAACATGCCCCATAGAGCCCTAAATATCCTAAAGCCCCACAGAGACGGTCTAGTCCATGCCCGGTGATCCCAGCAAAGACCGTCCAATAGGGAAGACTCAGCACCACCAAAAAGAGAATATGCGCGAACAGACTGATACGGATCTCCTTGGGAGGAATATCGAGCCTTGCATGGGTCAGTCCGAAGTTGAACGAGTACACAGCGAAGAGCACCGTAGCGATTATCATAAAGACAGGGGCTAAATTCAAGCGAGGCTCGATGAGCGCATCTACCCGAGCCGGCGACGGCAACGCCAGCAATAACGGGACCCCGGTCAAGATCAGATAGCTCACGTACGTCGACCATGATCTGTTCAAGCTCAGAAGATAGCGCATGCTTACTCTCCCTCAACGAGCACAAGCCGTAGGGTTGTTCGTCTCTCCCCAAGAGCAGGGTGAATAGGTGAAATAGTGACGTCTTCGATCCACCCGATGAGCCCCGTCTTGGTGCTCGATATATTCCCCCAGTGCTGCCATATCCTCCGACGCTCCGATGCTAAAGTATTGACCCATTCAGTCTTACTGATGCGCTCCGTCAGTGGGCGCACGATCTCCGTCTGGGCTGGGATCGACCCCAGCAGATAGAGCGCATCCCCACTATACGCGATCACGTCCTGCAATGCCACAGGGGCATGATTAGATACCCGCACGTGAGAATCAGTGAGCGAGAAGCGGACAAAGGGCTCCATGAGGCGCTCTGCTTTGAAAAAGCTGACAGAGTCGCGCTCGCCATAAAAACGGAGCCCCCAGTCCCCGCTCAGGGCAAGCTCCCTGACAATCTCTCCCTCAGAGCGTATAGCCTGGCGCGACGGCTTCAGCGTGCTCACCATTTCGGCAGACACTCTAAGCTGTTCATCACGAGAGTGACGGAAGAAGACCCCGTACCAACTGCGTTCCCACGCGACTGTCCCCCCAGACCAGATCTGTATAACCCCTATATCGAGCGAGTATTTCTCGCTAGAGAACTCTGGGCTGCGTTGGTAACTGAAAAGCACGCCTGACAATATCAGTGCACTCACGCCAACGCCCAGGGGTAGCCTTTTCCACCGCTCTATAAGTATTCCACCAAGCCCTACACCAAGCACAAAGAGAATCAGGAGCACCCCAATGAGCTCCCGTGAGGGGAAGGGCACTGTCAATGCCCCAAGTGCCCTGACGATCACGAGATCGTCTTCTGCAGTCTGACGGCGAGAGGATAACTCAGGGAGTTCCAGATCTTCTGGTAAAGCTGCAATAGCGACAAGCACAACTGTACCGTTCCCTATAGGGCGCTCCCACACAAGCGGACGCTCGTGATACGTGAGCTTCACCCGCGCTCCTCGGCGCAGGTCGCCTTCGAGCCAAAAGACTTCAGCACCGTTGAACTCAGAGCGCACGACGCGTCCGTCTGTGATGGGCAAGAGCTGGGCCCACCACTCTTGGGTAGAGAATTGCTCGTACCAATTAGCGCCCGAGAGAATGACCAGTTCGCCCCCACGCACGAGCCAGCCCTGCAACGCTCGGCGCTGTTCTGTGGTCAATCGCGCCGGATCGGCTCGCCCCCAGAAGATCCGCCCAACGCCATCGTAGCTCGTCCAGCGCTTGGGAAGCTTTTCTAGGTCTATCAGCTCAAGAGAGGGCATCGGAGCGACCATAACCCCTAAGCTCAATGGGTTCTCGCTCCACAGCTCACGCACTTCGACGGTGGAGCGAGCAAGCTCTTGAGTGCCGTTCATGAGCTTAATCTGGAGCGGCGTGCTCACACTATAGATGGGAAAATCAAATGAGAGAACTTTCCGCGCGCCCGGAGCAAGGCTGACCGGCACTCGTAATCGTTCTACAGCGCGGCGCTCTGTGAATTCCCGGATCTCTTGGGAGACTTCCAGCGTGAAGTTCTGAGCTATCGCGGCAGAGCTGATTGTAACAGCAACAGGTGTAAACGCTCCTGGGAAGAAACGCCCATTGAACCCCAGCTCGATCTGCTCAATCTTGAGCTGGGCGAGCCCGGAAGCACCCGCCAAGACCGCCGCAAGAAGCCCACAGACACACCCGCGCCACATAAGCCTTCCTCTTCGCTAAGAGAGCGTGACCTTTGTCAAGGAGAAACCCTAGGGGAGATAGCTCTCGATCAATTCGCGCAAGCGCAGATAGTCTGCGCCACGCACGAGCTGACCGTTGACGATGAAGCTGGGCGTAGAGGTGACGCCTTGGGCTTCGCCCTCGCGCAGCTCGTCTCGGATCTTCTGTCTATAGCGTCCGGAGTCGAGACATCTCTGAAAGTCTTCAGTCTTAAGTCCTAGTTCGCGAGCGAAGCGCACCAAGTTGGGCTTGCTGAAGGCTCCGAGATTTTCCCCACGCTGACTAGCAAATAACTTATCGTGATAGGCCCAGAAGCCACCCTGCTCAGCAGCGCAATACGCCGCTTCGGCAGCCCAGACAGATTCTTGGCCCAAAAACGCAAAGTTCTTGAAGACCAAACGCACTTTACCCGTCTTAATATAGTCGCTCTCGATTTTGGGCTTGTATTGCTTAGCGAAGTAAGCACATGCTGGGCACTGATAGTCCGCGTATTCATAAACTATTACGGGAGCATTGAGGTCACCCATCTCCGGCAGGAAATCCTGCCCAATGGGGCGCGTCACCTGAAAGCTCTCCCCAGGACGCGAAAAGACGATTATTAAAACTAAGAGCCCCACGATAACCACGCCACCAATGGTGATCCCCAACAGCATCGGCTGGCGATACCACGGCAATTTCTTTGTCGACTTCTGTTGACGCTTTGCACGCACACCTATCTCCTCCTGTAGCCTTGGTTCTCTCAATTATAGAGAGCGCAATCATACTGCGCCATGAGCGCATGAGCGACGGCGCGCGCCCGTTGCACTAAGTTAGGGCTCACATACTGAGCAAGCTGCTCAAGCTTAGGCTCATCAATGATCTGCGCTCGCTCAGAAGGGCTCCTCACGATATCTATCTCTAAGTCGACATAGCGCACGCGATCTGCATAAATCTCTATGGGCGTGTTAATATTCACATAGATGCCCTTGAGTAGGCCATCACGCGAGTAGTAGCGCGTCTCGTAGTGCCAAGCACCGCGATGAAATTCCGTTACGGCATAGTCACCCAATTCTTTCGGGATATTGAGCCCGTCATAGAGTCCCATGCCCTTGATCTCGCGACGCACAGTGATGCTCGTAGGAGTTATGGCGATCACGCGCCCACGCATCAGTACGCTCAGCTCGCTAGGCACCTTGACGTGCTCGATGAAGACCGATTGGCCTACGCTCGGCTGGTTTTGATTTCCTTGTTCAACTTGGCTCTGATGATACCCTGGCTCAGTGGGAACGAAATGCGCACGCCATTGATCGAGAACGTGTTTGCTGCTGCCAGGAAACTCACAGATCAGGGTCATCTGGCCCGGGCGTAGCTTCCCAGGGATACCCTCCTCAGGGTGACCCTCGAGCGTGGGCAACTCGCGCTGTAAGATCTCAATTTCACTTTTGAGATCGCGAAGATCTTTTTGATACGCGCTGGTGCGCCAGATCACCCCCCAGCCGTTCGCGCAGAACTTACGTCCCAGAGCGAGAAGCCGCTCTCGCTCCTGCAAATCAGTGATCTCTTTACTGACGCCCACCCCTTGCTCTTGGGAGAGCACGACAAATCGTCCAGCGAGGCTGAGCTGGGTCGTGACGATCGGCTGAGCATGAGCGATCTCTTTGATTTGCACGCGAATGGCCTCACCCTTCTTGAGCGGGTGTGTTAGCTCTGTCTTGGGCAGAAAACCCATGAAGTTCCCCAAGTCTATCTCATAGCCTAAGGCGCGTCGCTTGTGCACGATCCCTAGATAAATTGCGCCTAACTCCGCTAAGGCTGGCACACAGATGACATCAGGGAGCTCAGCGAAGAGCAGCTCTCTGAAAGCCGCGACAGAAGCTGTATCCCCAAGGACCACCACGCCCTGATGGTCATCACGATCCCTGACCTCAAGATCGAATGGGGCAAAGCGATCTTCTGATCTCACACGAGACTGCAGCTCTTCAGGAGGCTGTACCACACGCCAGCCGTGCTCGAGAGCTAACGCTGCCAACGACGTCGCGTAGATACCTCGTAATCGAATGCTGTACATAATCACTCGACAAACGTTGTCCTTCAGAGTAGGATACACAATAGCACAGAGAGGGCGGTATGGCAAGCGAAGGAGTGCTCGTTCTTGATGGTGCTGTAGGGGGAGGCTCAGTCTTACGTATTGGGTTAGGTTTGGCCATTGCATTGCAAAAACCCGTGAGAGTAATAAATATTCGGCAGGGGCGGCCCAATCCAGGGGTGCAAGCCCAGCACCTAGCGGGCCTACGTGCCGCAGCCCAGCTCTGCCAAGCTCGTCTGGAGGGCGCGCAGCTCGGCTCACGTGAGATCGCGTTTCATCCCGGACCGATACAAACAGATTCTCTCAAAATTCAGATTGAGACAGCTGGCTCAGTAGCGTTGGCGCTTCAGCCTATTCAGATTGCACTGGCGCGCTGTGCTCATCGCGTACACATTGAGATCGAGGGCGGAGGCACCTATGGCCAGTGGGCCCCGCCGATAGCTGCCTTAGAGCACGTCACTTTCGCTTTGCTGAGTCAGTGGGGATTTCCGGCACATCTCGAAGTCGAGCGCGAGGGCTTCTATCCCAAGGGTGGAGCACGAGTGCGCGCACACTTTGGCCCTGCTCAGATTACAAAGCCGTTTGACTTTCCAGAGCAAGGACAGCTTCAAAAGATTCAGGGGCTTTCGATAGCGTCGCATCATCTGCAAAAGAGTAAGGTCGCTGAGCGTCAGGCTGAAGCTGCTCAGAAGCTCCTTGCCCAAGAGCTGCCCAACATAGCTATAGAGATCGAGACGCGCTATGCAGAGACGCTCTCCCTGGGTTCGGCAGTTGTACTCTGGGCAGATTGCACAAAGACTATCTTAGGAGGAGACGCGCTAGGGGAACGTGGCGTGCCTGCCGAAAGAGTTGGGGAGCAAGCCGCGTCGGCTCTGCTCACAGAGCTGCGCCGCGGCGCGACGCTGGACCGTCACATGGCCGATCAGATCATCCCGTTCTTGGCACTCTTCGGTGGGAGATTCTTCTGCGCTGAGCTGACGGATCACATCAAGACGAATATCGCAGTCTCAGAGCAGATCACAGGCTCTCGGTTCACGGTGATCGAGCGCGGAAAGATATGGGAGATTGAGTGTCCAGGAGCTTGTCCCACGTAGAACGGATTTGCTCTGTTCTATCTCTATCGCTATAATCCGTAGAGATGGGGGGTGGCATAGTGCAGGGGCCTAAGCTTGACTGGCACGGCAAAGATATCATCTCCATCCGCGATCTCTCCCGCGAGCACATCGAAGATGTACTTTATCATGCCCAACAGATCCGTCCAGACCCCAGTCTCCTCCAAGGGCGCGTCATGGCCTCACTCTTCTTTGAACCCAGTACTCGCACTCAACTCTCGTTCGCTACAGCAATGCAACGCTTGGGCGGACGGGTTATCGGCTTTTCAGGAACTGAGGGCACCAGCATAGCCAAAGGAGAATCACTTCAAGACACCGTGCGCACTGTCGAAAAGTACGCTGATATTATCGTGATGCGCCATCCTGTAGAAGGCAGCGCCCGCCTCGTCGCAGACACCGTCAGCATCCCTGTCATCAACGCGGGCGATGGCGCGAATCAGCATCCCACACAAACGCTGATGGATCTGTTCACCATCAAAAAGTTTCACCAGAGGCTCGACGATCTCAACATTGGGTTTGTCGGCGACTTAAAATATGGGCGCACCGTGCATTCGCTGGCGATAGCGCTCACGCGGTTTCGTAAGATCCAGCTACGCTTGATCTCCCCAGCTAATCTGCGCATGCCTCCATCGGTCTTGCAGGAGCTCACCGGCACCGTCTCCTACAGCGAGACGGATCAGCTCGATCTCTCTGATCTCGATGTCGTCTACGTGACGCGCATCCAAAAAGAGCGCTTCCCCGATATCGAAGAATATGAGAAAGTAAAGGGCGCGTATGTGATCACGCCCAAAGTCTGTGAGATGCTCAAGCCCAATGCGATACTGTTACACCCGTTGCCCAGGGTGGACGAGATCGTCCCCGAAGTCGATGCACTCCCTCAAGCGAAGTACTTCGATCAAGTCCAGAACGGGGTGCCTGTACGCATGGCGTTGCTCAAGCTCTTACTGCTGGGAGCGTGAGAGACGTGAGTAATGGCGAACTAAAGGTCTCGAAGATCAGAAACGGCACGGTGATCGATCACATTACGGCAGGGATGGCCCCCGCAGTCCTGAAGATCTTAGGGATTGATCAGGGCTGCCCCGATACCGTGATCGTCGCCATGAACGTGCGCAGCCAGCGCTTGGGATTGAAAGACATGGTCAAGGTGGAAAATCGAGTTCTCGAAGCTGAGACAGTGAAGAAGATCGCCATTGTCGCCCCTCATGCCACAGTCAACATCATCAAAGATTTTGCCGTAGTGCAGAAGATCCCCGTGGAGCTTCCCCACGAGCTCATTGGGATTGTGCGCTGCGCCAACCGCAATTGCATCACGAACGTTGAACGAGTCGCGTCGTATTTTGTCGTGGAGAGTCGAGAGCCCTTGCGGCTTCGGTGCCATTACTGTGAGACCCTCATAGAAGGCCCCTATGCGTCTGTTCTACTGCTGTGAGTTGCCCGAGGCTGTCCAAGCGGAGCTGAACACGATCGCCCAGCGGTTCAGATCGCTAGACGCCCGCGTAACGTGGGTACATCCGAAGAATTTCCACGTCACTCTCAAATTTCTCGGTGAGGTCGCACCGACTGCCCTCGATGCCTTGAAAATTCTAGGAGCACAAGTTGCCGCATCAGCTCAGAGGTTCGAGCTCGTGTTCGACACGGTGGGCGCGTTTCCCACGGTGCAGCGGCCGCGGGTGCTTTGGATCGGTACAAGTCAAGCTCCCCAAGCAATTCTCTCGCTCCAAGAACGCCTCGAACGTGAACTGATAAAGATGGGCTTTGAAGCGGAACAACGCTTCACGCCGCACGTGACGGTAGGGCGTGTCAAGGATGAGCGCCCGAGGCGGGCAGGGCAGCTCGTCCAGATCTTCTCACAGATTGGGCAGTTTGCCTGTCACGCCCCGATCACGCATCTGACGCTTATGGAGAGTCAATTATCGCCAAGTGGAGCTATCTATACCCCAGTGGCAACGTGGGAGTTAGGATGAGGGCTGAAGCTATGCCCTTTGAGTATTTTGACGTGACAGCAGAAGTGGGAATTCGTGCCTGGGGCGGGACGGTCTCGGAAGCCTTTGCCGAAGCAGCCCGCGCGCTTTTCGCCTTAATGGTCAATATAAAAACGGTGCGCCCGCACAGGACGATCACGGTCGAGTTGAGTGCTGAGTCCCTGGAGTTACTGTTAGCGGACTGGCTCAACAGATTGATCTTAGAGCGTGACCGCACGGGGTGCGTCTTCTCGGAATTCCGCGTGGCTGTCACCCCTCAAGGGCAAGGCTTCACCTTGCAGGGCAAGATCGCGGGCGAACCCTTAGATCGCGCGCGGCATGATCCACGCATAGACGTCAAAGCCGTAACGTACAATAATCTCCGTGTGCTCCAACACCCTGATAAAGTCCAAGTCGAGTGCGTATTAGATATTTGAGCTATAATAAAGTTACGTGAAGGGGGGATCTCTATGCGCAACCCCACAAGGGGAAGCCAACTGACCAGATGGGGCCTGCTTGTTCTCGCGTTCATACTCTCCATCGGACCGACGCTCTTAGCTCCGGCTCAGAGCAGAACTCTCGAACTCGAAGTCAGCGCGACCTGCGAGAACGCCGCGATATTAATCAACGGACGAGTCTACTCCGGCCGCCCTGTGACGATCTCCGTCCCGCTGGGAGAAGCAGTCACGCTCCAAGCTCTTTATAGACAGCTCGACAACTGCGGTGTTCAACAAGCTCTGCATTACTTTGATCGGTGGGATTTCAACGGTGAGCCATATTCGAAAGCGCCGCAACAGCTGCGCTTGCGCGCGGGACAGCTGCCCTTTGTTGCGAACGCGCGCGTCCAGGCAGTCTATCGCTCTCAGCCTGCGGAGCTGTGCGCCATCGCTGTAGATGCCCAGGACAGCTTAGGGCAGTATCTTTCTGGAACGTTCATCGATGTGCGCCCGCTCGATCTCTTGGGCGATGGCGGGGGCGCTACCCCGTTTGTGCGCGCTTTTGACACCTTAACAGACGTCTTACTGCAAGCTAGCTCCCAAGTCTCTTTTGAGGAGAAGAGCTATCGCTTCGCACGCTGGGAGATCGAAGAAGCTCAGCTCTTGCCGACGTTCAGCGCTGACCCGACTATCGTGAAAGTGCGCTGCCGCGCCGCGCGTGCCATCGCCCGGGCAGTCTATGTGATCGCAGCTACTCCCGGTGGCTGCCCCGATCTGACTATCCGCCATCTCTATGCCGAGCTCTCTCAGATCTCCCCCTATACGTGGCTGCTCAAGCCACGCGTATACGTAGAGAACATTGGCACTGCTACAGTCCCCACACCGACGACGACGGCGTTTCTCCTCAATGGGCAGGTCATTGCTGAGGTCACTACAGCGACGTTGGCCCCGGGAGCGGGCACACAAGTCAGCATCACCCAGATAATCACCGCGGGGAGCTACATTCTAACTGTCATTGTTGATAGCAAGAACCAAGTCCCCGAGTGCGACGAGAATAACAATCTCAAGGAGACGATCATTCAGGTCCCATGACGGGCGCGAGAGCCCGCAGGCTTTGCCCGGGCTCGACAGCTACTCCCACAGAACGCAAGACGTCTTCAATCGCGAGAAGCGTGGGCACGATAGCGTCACGAGTTGCCGTCGGCCCCATGTGCCCGATGCGAAAGATCTGACCGGAAAGCTTCTCTAACCCACCCCCAATGAGTATGTGATACTTCTCCTTGAGGGCGCGGATCAGTGCAGCCGCGGGCAGCCGCGCATGACCCTTGGCAGCCGTCACCGTGTTCATCGCTTCGCGGTCATCGGGGACGAAGAGCTCAAATCCCAGATTTTTTAGGGCGTTTCTTAACAGAAGCGCTATGGTTGTGTGCCGTGCCCAGCGTTGTGGGAGTCCTTCGTCTAAGATATTTCTGAGGCTGAAGCGCAGGGCTTGGGTCAGCCCTGTGGGCATCGTGACCGGATGGGGATGCCAATCGCCCCACTCGCGTGCAAAGTGCTGCCATGTGCGGAGATTAATATACCAGCCTGGGCCCTTGCTGCGCTCGATCAACTCCCACGCGCGCGGGCTCACCGCGATTGGCGCTAACCCCGGGGGACACTCTAAGCACTTCTGCGTTGCACTCACCCCAATCCCAATATGCCAAGCGTCAAAAGCGATCTCCGTGCCCCCAAGCGTCGCGACCATATCGACCACTAAAACCGCCCCATAGCGATCACAGACTTCGCCGATTTCTTTCAGGGGATTGAGCACGCCGGTGGACGTCTCCCCGTGCACCATAATGACAGCTTTGATATCTCTGTCGCGTTTCAGGGTCTGCTCGACAGCGTCAGCATCACAGGCGCGCCCCCACGTGCTCTCAAGCACGATCACCCGTGACGAATAGATCCGTGCTACTGTGACCCAGCGATCCCCAAAGAAGCCATTAGTGAGCACAAGGAGCTTATGGGTATCCCCAGAGATGCTCGCGATAGCCGCTTCCATGCCGACGCTCCCTGGCCCCGGCATGAGAAAGACATCGGCTTCGTGAGTTTGCCACACGCGCTTCAACAGCGTTATAGTCTCTGTATAGAGCTCGACCCATTCCTGCCCGTAGTGAGCGATGAGCGGTGCGCTCATATACGCTAAGACCTCAGGCTCCAGATCGATAGGCCCAGGGATACGCAAGCGATAGCGTCTCATAGCTCTCCTCCTCTCCACAGCGCTCTCTTAAAGATCTCCGGGGCACTCCCCGCGATCACGCGAGCCAGTTCCTTCGGGTTATGCTTGACCGTTGGAGCTTGAGTGACCGAAGGCCAGCGCGGCAGCGGCACAATATCTAACAGATCAGCGCGAACGATCTGAATGCCCCATTCATTGGGCTCACGGAGGTCATCAATCACAGGGACAGCGCCCTCCTGCGCGTATTGGGCTAAGAGTTCTTGAGGTATCGGCTGTTTATTCAGCACCACGACATCAAGGACACGGACATCGAGATAATCGCTGAGAACTCTCAAATGATCACGTGCTGTAAAGTTATCGGTCTCGCCAGGCTGAGTCATGAGATTCATAATATAGAATTTCTTTGCCGGGGAACGCTCGAGAGCATCGCGGATCCCGGAGACGAGTAAGTTGGGGATGATGCTCGTAAATAAGCTTCCTGGCCCTAAGATAATGAGATCAGCTCGACTGATCTCTTCCAAGACTTTGGGATAGGCGAGCACGTTCCCTGGTGAGAGCCATATTTTTCGAATTGGCCCGCCTGCTTTGGGAATCTCACTCTCCTCTGGAACAATGCGCCCATCGTGAAGTTCTGCGATAAGGTGAGCGTTGGCAAGCGTTGCCGGCAGGACTTTTCCGCGCGTGTTGAGCAACGTGCTCATCTCTTCGATAGCGCGATCGAACCCCCCTGTCATCTCTTGTAATCCCACGATGACTAAATTCCCTAATGAATGCCCTTGGAGAGTCCCTCCTTGAAAGCGATGATTGAAAAGCTGCGAGATCCGCGACTCGTCCTCAGCCAGAGCGATGAGACAGTTCCGGATATCTCCAGGGGGCAAGATATTCAGTTCTTGACGGAGCTTCCCGGAACTCCCCCCGCTGTCCATCACCGTAACAACAGCGGTGATGTTTGCGGTGAGCTGTTTGAGCCCGCGCAAGAGCGAAGATAACCCCGTCCCTCCGCCGATGGCGACAATCCGTGGCCCATGGCGCAAGATGCTCTTTGAAAAGAGCATCTCACCTACGCGCCCCTCAGCGGATGCGGCAATCGCTCGCACTATTGAACGACTCACCCGATGCACCCCGAGAACCACACCCCCTATACCAAGACTGACGAGCCCCAACCCAAGCAGCACCGTCGAGAGCGCTGAAGGAGCCACAACGTTATATACGGCGCGCACAAGGTCCTGCCCTACCAACACAAAAAGCCCCAAGATAAAGAGCGCTAACGAAAAGATAACGAGTGCCAGCCAGCGCTTTACTCCGATCCCCGGATGGAGCCAGTGCACCAGACGGCTTGTCGTCTTGGTCATGGCCATCGGCCTCCCTTGCGCGTGACGCGCTGAATTCTCATGGGGTCACCCAGGAGCGCTTCGAGTTGCTTTAAGAGAGTTTTTGTCAACCCGACCTTCACCCCCAGGTGCACCGTGACGGATTCATCCCCTGTCAGGCGCACATAGACCGATGAAGCCCCTGGCGAGGTTTCAAAGATCTCTTTCAGTTTTTGTACAAACGGCTCAGTGACGTCCTCAGGATCAATATTTAGATAGAGCTGCACAGAGCGCTCCGCTTCCTCAAGAGACAGAAGCTCTTCAGCGATAAATTGTATGCCGTTGGCGCGCTCTGTCCGTCTTTCCGCGTGCCCACGCACCCATACAATCTGATCTTCTTCCAGGAATCGCTTGGCTTGCTCATAGACGTCGGAGAAGAGCGTGACTTCAACCTGCCCGGAGAGATCTTCGAGGCGCACGAAGGCCATGCGCTTGCCATTATTCGCTGTGATCACACGTACAGAGTCGATGCGCCCGCCGAGAGAGAGTTCTTTGCCGTCGGCTTGGTCTTTGAGCTGTTGAATAGTGCACGTGCGCATGAGTGCGAGCCGATCCTCTATGTGATCTAACGGATGCCCGCTCACATAGAGACCCAAGAGCTCTTTTTCAAAGCGCAAGAGTTCAGATTTGGCGAATTCCCCGTGAGGGGATTTTAGGGAGGATGCTGTCAGCTCGTCGGCGAAGAACGACTTCTGGCCGCTCTTGCGCTCTTGATGGGCTTGAGCCGCAAGGGCGAGGCCTGCTTCGACCTGAGAGAGCAATCCCTTGCGCGTGCCGAAGCGATCGAACGCCCCGCACTTTATGAAGCTCTCTAAGACTTCACGATTGAGGGCATCGCTGGCGACGCGACGGCAGAAATCCGCGAAATTCCGGAATGGCCCGCCGCGTTGCCGCGCCGCTAAAATAGCTTGGACCGTTGCGCTCCCAACGTTCTTGATCGCCCCAAGCCCAAAGCGAATGTGATTGTTGGGCAAGGGTGTGAAGTCCGCATCGCTCTCGTTGATATCCGGAGGCAGCACCGTGATGCCCAGCTCACGGCACTCTTGGATATATTCAGCGATCTTTTCAGTGTTGCCAGCAACGCTCGTCAGCAACGCCGCCATGTAGGGTACAGGGTACTTCGCCTTGAGATACGCCGTCCAATAGGAGATGAGCGCATAAGCTGTCGAGTGGGCCTTGACGAAACCATAGCGCGCGAATTTCTCAATATCTGCGAAGAGTTCTTCAGCTTTAGCGCGGTCAATACCGTTCTGGACGCACCCTTCGACGAAGCGCGCGCGCATCCTCTCCATAACGTCTTTTTTCTTCTTGCCTACGGCGACACGCAAAATATCAGCTTCAGCGAGGGTGAACCCTGCGAGCCTGCGCGCCATCAGCAAGAGCTGATCTTGATAGATGGGTAGCCCGTAGGTCTCTTTGAGCACCTCTTCCAGATCAGGGTGTGGGTAGGTCACAGGCTGACGCTTGTGTTTGCGCTCGATATAGTCGTTGGCCATGCCGCTCTCGAGAGGCCCCGGACGATAGAGCGCCAAGATCGCGATGAGATCGCGAAACTCTGTAGGCTCTAAGCGCGTGAGCAACGCGGTAATCCCTGCCCCTTCGAGCTGAAAGACCCCTGTCGTGCGCCCTTGGCGCAACATGGCGTAGACCTCAGGATCGTCTAAAGGGATCTTCTGCAAGTCGAGCTCCTCGCCGGTGAGCTTCTTGATCGCTTGGAGCGTATCATCAATAGCCGTTAAGTTGCGCAGCCCCAGAAAATCGATCTTGAGCAGCCCGATAGTCTCTAAATCTTTCATATTGTACTGGGTGCGTATGGAGCCATCGCTGATACGCAACAACGGGGCAAAGTCGGTCACATCGCCCGGCGTGATGACGACTCCAGCGGCGTGGGTTGCAGCGTTGCGTGCAAGTCCCTCAAGCTTGCGTGCGACATTGATGAGCTTCTGGACTTGCGGATCGGTCTCGTAGCGGCGGCGCAACTCCCTGACGCCTTCAAGGGCTTCATCGAGCGTCGCTCCGAAGGGAATGAGTTTTGCTATCTTGTCCGCATCGCTATATGAGAACCCGAGCACGCGCGCGACATCTCGGACGACGCTGCGAGCCTTCATCTTGTCGAACGTTGCGATCTGGGCAACGCGTTCGCGCCCGTACTTCTCTTCGACGTAGCGGATGACCTCATCGCGGCGGCGCATGCAGAAATCGATATCGATATCGGGGAGGCTGACGCGCGATGGGTTCAAAAAGCGCTCGAAGATCAGGCCATACTTGAGGGGATCCACATCGGTGATACCAAGACAATAGCAAACTAAGCTGCCGGCGGCCGAGCCGCGCCCCGGACCTACCGGGATATTCTGACTCTTCGCGAACCGCACGAAGTCCCAGACGATCAAAAAGTACCCAGAGTATCCCATCTGGGCGATCACGGAGAGTTCGTATTCGAGACGGTCTTTGATCTCTGGAGAGAGCGTGCCGAAGCGAGCTTGTGCGCCTTCATAAGCGAGCGCCCGCAGATATTCGTTGGCATTGCTATAGCCAGGGGGCAGGGCAAACGTAGGCAGATGCGCTTGAGAAAAATCTAATTTCAGATCGCACTGCTCCGCGATGCGCACGGTATTCTCTAACGCTTCGGGCCAGCGCTCAAAGAGCGGAGCAAGCTCGTCATAGCTCTTGAAGTAATACTCTTCGCCTTCGTAAGAGCGGCGATCCTCGTCGGCGAGGGTTTTCTCGCCTTGAATATTCAATAAGACGTCGTGGGCTTCACGGTCCTCACGCGAGAGATAGTGCACGTCGTTGGTCGCGACGATGGGAGCGTTCAGACGCCGCGCGATCTCGACTAATTGTTCGTTTCTCGCGCTGTCTTCGGGCAGGCCGTGATGCTGTAGCTCAATATAGAAATTCTCCGGGCCAACGAGAGCACGAAGTTCTTGGGCTACTGCAAGAGCGCTCTCGAATTTATTCTGACCCAATAAGCGACAGATCTCGCTGCTGCGACATCCTGAAAGAATAATCAGCCCGTGGCTGTAGCGCTGCAGCAATTCCTTGTCAATCCGGGGCTTATAGTAAAAACCCTCGAGATATCCCAAGCTTGTCAGCTTCACTAAGTTGCGATAGCCCATCTCGTTGCGGGCCAACACAGTCAAGTGAAAGTACTTTGCCCCGTCTTCTTTAGACTTGGTGTGACGGCTCTTGGGCGCGACGTAGAGCTCGCACCCGATGATGGGCTTGATTCCGTGTTCTATAGCGCTTCTATAAAATTCGATGGCCCCGCAGAGATTGCCGTGATCGGTGAGCGCCAGCGCGGGCATCTTCTGCTCCACGCACTTCTGCACTAATTGCTCAGTGCGACACATCGCATCGAGCAGGCTGTACTCGGAGTGCGCGTGTAGATGCACAAATGGGCTCATCGCTCTTGCTCACCGTCTTCAATGAGAATATATAGCTCTTCACCGGGCTTGACCATGCCCAGCTCCTTGCGCGCTAAATATTCTATAAGTTTAAGATTTTCTCTCTCTGCGAGTCGGGCCGATAAGCGTTCGATCTCCTTTTGGATCTTGGCCTTTTCGGCTTCCAGCTGGATCAGCTCGCGCTGCAGATGCCGAATAGCAAGGGCACGCGATAGCAACAGCCCAAGAATGATCCCTAGAACTATGAAGATCAGCGCGAGTCTCCAACGCTTCATACTCTCTCCCCAAATGGCCGCGCCAAGGGGAGCTTATAGCGTTCTTCCAAACGCAATAACTGATTGTACTTCGCTGTGCGCTCCCCACGGCTGACCGAGCCAGTCTTGATCTGTCCCGCCCCGGTGCCCACGGCAAGATCTGCTATAAACGTGTCTTCGGTCTCCCCAGAACGATGCGAGATAACTGTCTTATAGCCCGCTTGGCGTGCAACTTCGAGCGTGCGCAGCGTCTCGGTGAGCGTGCCAATCTGATTGGGCTTGATCAACACAGCGTTGGCGATCCCTTCGCGAATTCCCTCACGGACAAGCACAGGGTTAGTCACGAAGATATCATCGCCGACCAGCTGCACGTGCTTTCCCAAGCGCTTCGTGAGCTCGTGCCAGCCTGCCCAGTCGTCTTCAGCCAAGCCGTCCTCAATCGAGACGATCGGGTATTGTTTCACCCATTCTGCGTAGAGCTCGATCAGCTCACTTGCGGAGAGCGAGAGATTCTCTATGCGATAGCGCCCTTGGGAGTAGAAAGTGCTTGCGGCGGGATCGAGGGCCAAAGCCAGATCGCGGCCGGGCTTGTAGCCTGCTGCTGAGATCGCTTCAACAAGAAGACCAAGAGCTTCTTCGTTTCTCTGGAGCTGGGGAGCAAAGCCCCCTTCATCGCCTACAGCAGTGCTGAGCCCACGGCTCTTGAGGATCTTTTTGAGGGCATGAAACGTCTCGACGGTCGCTCGCAACGCTTCAGAAAAAGACTCAAACCCCACAGGGACAAGCATGAACTCCTGAATCTCAAGATTATTATCGGCGTGCACGCCCCCGTTGATCACATTGACCAAGGGCGTGGGCAAGAGCGCTTTATCGCCAATATACTGAAACAATGGCTTTTTGAGTGCTGCCGCAACCGCGCGCGCATACGCCAGCGAGACCCCTAAGATCGCGTTGGCACCAAGACGACTCTTGTTAGGGGTGCCGTCGAGTTCGATGAGCAGACGATCAAGCTCTTCTTGCGACGAGAACTCGCGCCCTAGAAGCGCCGCAGCGATCTTTTCCGTGACGATGCGCACGGCTTTGAGGACGCCTTTGCCGTTGTAGCGTCGATCGCCATCGCGCAGTTCCAGGGCTTCTTTCGAGCCCGTCGAAGCCCCAGCGGGCACAGCCGCTCGACCGCATGAGCCCTCTTCCAATTCGACCTCAACTTCTAGAGTCGGGTTACCCCGCGAGTCTAAGATCTCTCGCGCACGCAATGCGTGAATTTTCATAATTTCAGTATAGCGGACGGCTCTTGGCATAGACAAGCCCCCTTGTCCCCCTGACGATCACTCATGGAACTCAAGCAGATCGCCGTCATGGACGATATAGTTTCGCTCGACGCGCTGCCCGGGAAACTCCGACGACCCCCATACCCGCGCGTAGGCGAAGCTTTGCGCTAAATCTTTATGGATAGCGCGAGCGACATCGGTCACGGTGCTGCCCGCGGGCAGGACATACGGCAGATCTTTCTTGATGGGCTGACCAGGCTTTTTCGTATACACGCGCACGACGTTGAGCCCTTCAAAGAGCGCCCGACCTAAATCTCCTAGCCCCTCTGCAGACAGAGTGGAGACAGCGATAACACGAAACTGCGAATCAACCAGGGAGCACAGTTCTTGGAGATGTTGCGCAGCATTGGGGAGATCGCTCTTCGTCCCGACGATGAGCGCACGTTTGACCGTGCCGGGGCCCTCAAGCTCCCGCGATTGATGGGACACTAAGCGAATGCGTGCTTTTTCGAGCCAGCCCAGCGCCGCGAAGAGATCATCCCCCGGGGTCTCCGATGAAAGATCGAGCAAGAGCGCAACAAGATCGCATTGTCTGATAAGACTGTAGACCCACGGCTCGGTGAATTCCGACAAGGGAGGGAGATCGATCAATTGTAGCTGGACGTCTTCGAAGGGCATCATGCCCACGGTGGGGCGGAACGTCGAAAACGGATACTCAGCAATGTCGGGCTTGGCGTTGGTGACCGCTGCAAGGAGCGAAGATTTTCCGCAGTTGGGCAGCCCAACGAGCGTGATCTGGCCTGCTCCCTCACGCTCGATGTGGTCGTAGGCGAGCCCCCGCGAGCCCTTCTGTTTCTTTTGTTGCTGCTGGATCTCTTCTTGGAGTTTAGTCCACTTGCGCTTGAGCTCGACGCGCAGTTTTTCGGTGCCCTTATGCTTGGGCACAAGGGCCATGAGCTCCCGAAGGATCGCTAATTTCTCTTCGGGGCTTTTGGCCGCGCGGAAACGCAGCTCGGCTTCGATATACTCTGGAGGCAGATTCGCCGGCATCGTAGACCACCAGGACTATTAAACCGAGCCGGCGAGCTCGCGTCAAGGCTCGACTTCGTACGGGAGGAGGGCGAGCTTGCGGGCACGCTTGACTTCACGAGCCAACTGCCGCTGATGCTTGGCACACAAGCGCGAAGCGCGACGGGGCAATATCTTCCCAAGCTTATTCATATAGCGTTTGAGCTCCTCAGGCTGCTTGTACGTGAGCACAAGATCATGCTCACACAACTTGCACTCGGTGCGGCTCTTCACCCTACCCCGCGGTGTAGTCGTTCTATTCATAGCGATTTAGAACGGGACCTCTTCCTCTCCTTCTTCTGGTGGAATCTCTTTGACTTCTGGGGCAGCCTCGCGACGATCAAGGAACTGCACAGTACGGGCGACAACCTCGGCGACCTTGCGCCGCTCCCCTTCTTCCGTTTGGTATGTATCGATGCGCAAGCGCCCCTCGACAGCGACTGTGCTCCCCTTGCTCAGAAAATTCACACAGTTCTCTGCTTGCTGGCCCCACACAACAATAGGCACAAACGTCGTCTCCTCTTGGAGGTTGCCGTCGCGGTCGCGCCAGCGCCGGTTCACCGCGATAGAAAACCGTGCGCGGGCCATCCCGTTCTGGGTGTAGCGCAGTTCGGGATCGTCCGTGAGATTACCGATCAAGACGACATGATTCAGACTAGGCATCTTGGCGCACGATCTGATACCGCAATATATTCTCGTCGAGCTTGAAGCGCTCGTCGATCTTCTTGAGCTGGTCTGGTGTCGCTGTGAATTCCATTAAGACATAATAGCCCTTATCGAACTTCTTGATCTGGTAGGCCAGCAGGCGTGTGCCCCACTCGTCGAGCTTGACGAATTGGCCACCGCTTTCGTTGACAGCCTTCTGAAACTTGGTGATCGTCTGTTCGATCTGGGCTTTATCTAAATCCGGTCGCACAATATATAACACTTCGTATGAACGCGTTGCTGCCACACTGTCCTCCGTTGTGATACCTCGTTGGGTTTTTGAGTATAGCAGACGCTGGAGCACCTGTCAACCGTCACAGCGTTCGGCTATCTGGGCCATCTGCGCGAACGCCTCTGGATCAAGTGACGCGCCGCCGACAAGTGCCCCGTCTATATTAGGCTGCTTCAGAAAATCTTCAAGATTTTCAGGCTTGACGCTGCCTCCGTAGAGAATCCGAATTTCTTTCGCAATCTCTGCATTGAAAAGCTGGGCCAAAAGCTCGCGAATAAACAGCGCGCTCGCTTCGGCTTCTATGGGCTTAGCGTTGACCCCCGTCCCGATGGCCCACACAGGTTCATAGGCGATCACTAATCGGTCACCCTCACCCCTGCTCCCCTCTCCCTCAGAGGGGAGAGGGGCTAGGGGTGAGGGAGCGAAGAGCATAAGCCCTTCTAGTGCCCCGCGCATCTGGGATTC
The DNA here is from genome assembly GCA_938091745.1 of Candidatus Bipolaricaulota bacterium. GTDB lineage: Bacteria > Bipolaricaulota > Bipolaricaulia > RBG-16-55-9 > DRXL01 > JANXCC01. The sequence goes on along the minus strand of CALLJK010000018.1, from coordinate 42,852 downwards.
GAGCACGGTTTGAGTTCCCCCCGCACGGCGCTCTTCTAACGTCTCGCCGACACAGAGAATGGGAGCGATTTCAGCCTCGAGCGCAGCTTTGATCTTCTTATGGATAAGTTCGTCGGTCTCACCAAAGATCCGTCGGCGCTCCGAGTGCCCCACGATCACGTAAGAGCAACCCAAGTCTTTCAGCATTAGGGGCGAGATCTCGCCCGTAAATGCCCCCTCGCGTTCATAGAAGAGATCTTGTGCTGCTAATCTAATCATAGTCTTTATGATCTCACGTCCGACGGCCTCTAGGAGCGTGAACGGCGGCGCCAGCACAAGCTCCGTCTTGTGCAACCCTTGAACGCGCTCCGTAAAGACTTTCAGATACTCTAGCGCTTGCGCGCGCACGAAGTGCATCTTCCAATTAGCGACCAGCAGTCGGCGGCGTTCTGTCTCCATAACGCGTTATTATATCAGAAATTTGCTTTTATTTAGCAGCGTTGTTAATATTAACGATAGTTGAGGCCCTCACCCTGCCCTTGGGGCACCCCTCTCCCGTGAGTCATCACGGGAGAGGGGCCGGGGGTGAGGGCCCTACACAGAGCTTATGAGTCGACGACCGCGTCAAGGAGGGTGGACTGAAGTCCTAGGAGTTTTGGGGTTCTTAGTCGTTCTCTTTGTCTCTATATTGGGTTGGGATACACTGCTCAATCTCATAGGAGGTTTTGCTATGCCGACTGCGCTGATCATTGTGCTGGCCATCGTCGTGCTCTTCCTGCTCAACGCGATCAAGATCGTGCGGGAGTACGAACGCGTCGTGATCTTTCGGTTAGGGCGTTTGCAAGGGGCCAAAGGGCCTGGGCTGTTCTTCATCATCCCCATTGTCGATCAGGTCGTCAAAGTAGACTTGCGCGTGGTGACGTTCGACGTGCCGCCGCAAGAAGTGATCACCCGTGATAACGTGACGGTGAGCGTCAACGCGATCGTCTTCTTTAGGGTGATCTCCCCTGAGGCGGCAATCACTCAGGTCGAAGATTATTTGCAGGCAACATCACAGATCTCGCAGACGACGCTGCGCAGCGTCTTGGGTCAAGTCGAGCTCGACGAACTGCTAGCTGAGCGCGAGAAGCTCAACAAGCGACTCCAGATGATCATCGACGAGCAGACTGACCCCTGGGGCATCAAAGTCAAAGCTGTCGAGATCAAGGACGTGCGCATCCCCCAGGAGATGCAGCGAGCGATTGCGCGTCAAGCCGAAGCGGAGCGCGAACGCCGCAGCAAAGTCATCAACGCTGAGGGCGAGCTGCAAGCCGCGACGAAGCTCCGCGAAGCCGCCGAGATTCTCACGCAGAACCCGGCGTCACTGCAATTGCGCTATCTGCAGACTTTGATAGATATCTCATCGGAGCGCAACACGAGCACGATCGTCTTCCCGCTCCCCATAGACTTAGTGAGGGCACTGGTCTCGCGGGATGAGAAGTAGAGCCGAAGGCTCAGTGCGATTTCAAGAGTGGCGCTTAACGACAAAGGTTACCTGCAGTAATAAAGCGTAGCGGAATTGCCGTCAGATGCAGTGCCTTGTTAGGCACCATAAACGCACTGTCCATCCTTGAAAACACGCAGAGAGCCTGGCGGTAGCTCATTCCACTTTTCGTCCGTCAAAGGGTGAGTCGCTATCACAAAACCTCTTTGATCCGGGCGCTTCTCCTCAGACAAATTAACCTCCCAGTCCTCGTCTCGCAGAGATATTCTATCAAATGGCGCAGTCCGCTCAGTTATGTAAAGGCTTTTATAGCTACCTTGGTCGCGATAGCTGTACAGATGATCCCCCTCCGAAAAAAGAAGATTCATAGTGCCGAATTTGTTGAATTCATGAAGGAGAGCCTCAATTCTCTGAAAATCTGTGAAGCGTATTCTTTCCTTGGAGAATCTCGTGAGCAACGCACAAAGTAGGTACTCAGAATCAGTTTCGCCCACAGGGTGAAACTTCAATGCAGACTTTGGTATATCTAAAGTGCCGTTGTGGGCAAGTGCTACGTCGCGGGACCGAAACGTCCGTGAAAAAGGATGTGTGTTCTGAAGCGTACGATTACCTCGGCTAGCGTACCGCACATGACCAATGAAGATCTTGCTCACAAAAGATTCATAGTCGCGTAGAAACGTGGCCAGCTTGCTGTTCGGAGCTTTGATCGGTTCCTTAAATACCTGACAGACTCGCCCATCGAATCTGGCTATTCCCCATCCGTCCGGATTATGTTGGCCGCGATGACGGAACCCTCTGAATGAGAGCGAACACCGAACAGGCTGGTTGAAATTGAGGCCAAGCAACTCACACATATACTCTATCTTTCCCCTTAGGTGCCCAACGGTAAGCATCAGCCGCACGCGGAGCGAGTGGAGCGTGTCGGCTGGATGCGCTTGTTAGCCGCCTTTATCCGCTTCCTTACAACCTGTCCGCGTTGTGTAAGACTCTCGTTGCTCAAATAAACGCATTTGTAGTGGAAAACCAAATCGTTGGATAACATGATCAGGAATAGGCAGTCTCTCTAGCAAACGCGGTTCTACTTTTATTGCGCCATCACCGTAAGACTTTCCGATTTTTGATAAATTAGCTACTGTGTCCGGATGACTGAGAATTTTCCAAATCTGCTCCACATATTCTTCGCCACTATGTTGGGGATATACACAGAGGAAGCTCGTTAAAGGAACAACCCGAGCAGTGTTGCGGATGAATCTTGAATTTCGACGACCTAAATAGGCAAACAAAAACGGTGGTGGTACTCGAACTTCCATTTTGTACCACGGCTTGCGTTGTGCAAGCAAAGGTCGCTTAGGTAAACCTAGCCTTTCACCTTCTTGCAAGTAGCGTCTTATTGAGTCTGGGAAGGCTTCAACGTTGTCACCACTAAGCGACAAAAGTAAAGTGGGCCTTCCCTTCCGTTCAAGCATTTCGATGGTTTCAAGGGTGATCTCATCTCCTGGAATATCCCGTGTTCTCCCAACGGCCCTAATCAAATATTCTTCAGGAATTTCCAGTTCTCTAACCTTCTCGACTGTCATAAAAAAGAAATCATTAGCTCCTGTCGCAATACCACGCATAACTTTGACAAAATCACCTAACACATACTTGGTATTGTAGTGAGGAAGCGGCTCACGAGAAAGCCCCGTAGATAGACCTTCTTTCAAGTCTCGCACAATGACGAATAAATCCGGTTCGGACACATTCTCAAATCCAGACCTTACCCATCTTTTTAGTGCACCCGCCGTCGGACGAGCAACCTTGACCCATAGAAATTGAGGCTTTGGCGGCGCTTTGCGAATAAAGAAAATGATCGGATTTGTATCAACATTGGGGAATGGGGTGGCTTCCGGGGAAAACGTGATAACAGCATCTAGAGCGAAATTTGTCGTGATCCAAGCCCATAAGTCGGGCGCGAATTTCCCTTCGCATGTATCGGCGGGCATAATGAAAGCCAATCGTCCATTCTCTTCAAGTAATGATAATGCTCTTACTAAAAAATAAACGTGCAAGCCTGCTCGCCCGTCGAGCTGCCTGCCGATTATTTGTATAGCTATTTGTTTAAGCTGTGCTTTTTTTTCTGGGGCAAGACGATGATGTCGAATATAAGGGGGATTGGCAACAATGGCGTGAAATTTCGCTTGCGGGGGTTGTAGTACAAAATCGGCAATCCTTACCGACGAAATATCGTCTTGCTCCAGGCCAGACTCCAGCGCTTGGGATAGAATCGTTGGATCGATTTCCATTCCGGCGAAACGAACGGCTAAACCTTTTTCACGGGCTACCACTTTAGCCGCGCGAAAGAATGCTCCTGTTCCAACTGCGGGATCGAATAAGAGACCGCCTTTGTCGGCCAAGACGTATTCAGTCATTGGCTCTGCAATCCAATCAGGGGTCCAAAACTGCCCCTTTTCTCTCAAAAGCTCTCTGGCTTCCCAAGACGAACGAAGCCTGTATAAGTTAGCCTTTAACATCTGCAACCTCTCGCAATACTGCTAAAGCTTCCGCCCGCAGATCCATCCTTCCGCCTTCAAAGTGTACATATGGCAAAATATGCCCATTTTTATCCACGATAAATTTGGCCTTTAGTTCCGGCTCTTGAATTGCATCGCAGAGAGGGTAAGTATAGTGGTAGTAAATCTTGTAGATGACCTTTCTGGTAGTAGCACCGCCGGGCGCTTGAAAAACTTGCTTTGTGGGCAAGATAAATCCTTGCTTGATCAACTCTTGCGCCTTGTCGAGAGAAATGCCAAAAGCCATGTCATAAAAAACGTGCCAAATATGGATTGGAATTCTATTCGTGTCCTGCCATAGTTGCAGCGGCTCGCGGTCTTCTTCTTTCAATATCAAAGTTGGCACAACAGCATTTTTCTTTAATCCGAGTTTACCCCCCATACGCTTTTGGGGTTTCAATTCTGTGCCGTAGTCTGGCATAAGCTTGCCTTTCCAAAGGCTATTTTCACACTCTACTGCAAGTAGAGCTTTAGCCAGTAGGTCTTGTATTGCATCGGCATCTTCTGGTGTAAAGGGCAACTCACCTAATCCACCAAGAGAGCGAACAAGAGCCTCTACAACTGCTTGCGACGATTTCTTGAAAACCAACAAGTCAGGTCGCTTGTTTTCTCCCAATCCGGCCGCTTCAAGTCGTTCAAAGTAAAGCTCAAAAGCCCTGACATCATCGCTAGGAGCAGTTCCGCTCGGGCCATAGGGGATGGCAAAGAATTCATCTGTGCTATTAACGGCTTGAATGATACGTTCTTCGCTCCATACGCCTTGCGACCAGCGCATCAAGAAGTCACTGCCACGTAGACGCCGAGGATTGAGCGCAAAGTCGAGCCATTCAACGGAAGCATATCCGCGAAGCTCAAATTCGATGTCTCCAGCACTGACACTCAGAAACTTTTCGAAAAGATCCACGCTTTTGCTTCCTTCCTTCGCGATTGATTATATCCCATGCTTGGAAAAGCGGCTAACGATATGCGCATCACCCGCAGCGCCGAGGGCGCTGTCAGGTGAAAGTGCGGGTTAGCAGGCCCGCCCTGCTAGATCCGCTAGACCGCAACATCGCGGCATAACCCCCCTTCCGCACCCACGTTCTGCATGGCCATCTTCACTTTAGTGTGTAGTATAACATTCCCTCTTCCCGTCTGTCAAACTTTCGGCATAACTCAGACTGTCACTTCTCGATCCGCGACATCTCTGACTTTGGTCCCGACAGAAGCTTGCGCTGCTAAGATCTTCTTCAAAAACTGCCCTGTGTACGACTCCGGCACCTGGGCAACCTCTTCCGGCGTGCCTTGGGCGATGACCCAGCCGCCAGCGTCCCCACCCTCAGGGCCTAAATCAATAATATAATCTGCTGTTTTGACCACGTCTAAGTTGTGCTCAATCACAACGACAGTATTCCCAGCGTCAACTAATCTATGGAGCACGTCGAGCAGCTTCTCGATGTCTGCTAGGTGCAGCCCCGTCGTCGGCTCGTCTAAGATATAGAGCGTGCGCCCTGTGTCGCGCTTGCTCAGCTCTGTAGCTAATTTCACGCGCTGCGCTTCCCCACCAGAGAGCTGCGTCGCCGGCTGCCCCAACTGAATATACCCCAAGCCCACATCATAGAGCGTCTGAAGTTTTCTCTTGATCGCCGGATGGTGCTCAAAGAACGCAAGCGCTTCTTCGACGGTCATCGCGAGCACATCAGCAATGTTCTTCTCTTTGTAGCGAATCTCGAGGGTCTCGCGGTTGTAGCGCTGGCCCTTGCAGACTTCGCAGGGGACATAGACGTCGGGCAGAAAGTGCATCTCGATCTTGATTAATCCATCGCCCTTGCACGCTTCACATCGCCCGCCCTTGACGTTGAACGAGAACCGTCCGGGCTGGTAGCCCCGCGCGCGGGCTTCGGGCACCAGCGCGAACAGTTTTCGAATATCGTCGAAGACCCCGGTGTACGTTGCGGGATTGGAGCGCGGTGTGCGTCCGATGGGCGATTGATCGATCTCGATGATTTTATTAATCTGCTCTAAGCCCAGAATATCGTCGTGCTCGCCGGGGCGCTCGGTGACGTAGCCCAATCTGTGCGCGACGCCGCGATAGAGAATCTCGTCAATGAGCGTGCTCTTGCCCGAACCCGACACCCCTGTCACGCAGACGAAGACCCCCAACGGAATCCTCACGGTGATATTCTTGAGGTTATGCTGGCGCGCACCAACGATGGTTAAGAAGCCCTTCGGAGTGCGGCGTCTCGTTGGCACAGGAATCCGGCGACGCCCGCTCAAGAACTGCCCCGTGATCGAGTCGGGATGAGCGCAGATATCTTCGACGGTCCCTGTGGCGACGATAGAGCCGCCATGCTTGCCTGCTCCCGGCCCGATATCTACAATGAAATCAGCAGTTCGTATCGTCTCCTCGTCGTGCTCAACGACAATGACTGTGTTGCCCAAGTCGCGCAACCCTTTGAGCGTCTGAAGCAATCTGACGTTGTCCCGCTGATGCAGTCCGATGCTCGGCTCGTCTAAGATATACAGAACGCCGACTAAGCCAGATCCAACTTGTGTTGCCAAGCGAATACGCTGGGCTTCACCGCCGGCGAGCGTCCCCGCAGGGCGATCTAATGTGAGATATTCCAAGCCCACGTCTAGAAGAAACTTCAGCCGTGTCTTGATCTCTTTGAGAACTTGGTGGGCAATTAAATGCTCACGTTCTGTCAGCTCCAGCTCAGAAAAGAACTTATATGCGTCTTTGATCGAGAGCGCGCAGATGTCCATGATGTTCTTCCCCGCAATAGTCACAGAGAGACTCTCAGGGCGCAGGCGCTTTCCGTTGCACGCAACACACGGGCGTGTGCTCATATACTGTTCGATCTCTTCGCGGGCCCAGTCGGACTCGGCTTCTCTGTAGGCGCGCTCGAGAGCGGGAATCAGCCCTTCGTAGTAGTCTATAAAGTAGCGCGTGCGCCCGTAGCGATTCGTATAGGGAAACGTGATGGGGATGCCGTTTGTGCCGTAGAGCAAGATATCGAGCTGCTCTTTGGGCAGCCGTCCCAAGGGCTTATCAGGATCGATCTTGTACATCTTGCAGACGCCAAAGAGCAGCCCCCAGAGCCATTTGCTCTGGCGCTCCGCCCAGGGGATTAGCCCGCCGTCTTTCAGCGATTTCTTTGGATCAATGACCCGTTCTGGGTCGATCTCCATCTTGAAGCCCAAGCCCGTGCAGGTGGGGCACGACCCGAAGGGGCTATTGAACGAGAAGAGCCTTGGCTCGATTTTATCATAGCTGATCCCGCAATCGGGGCAGGCAAACTGCTCGCTGAAGAGCAAGGTAACCTCTCCCCTGTCCCCTCCCCTAAAGGGGGAGGGGGAACTCCCAAAGCGTTTTGGTGCAGCATCTTCTTTAGAAAGCAGTCGCACTGAAACGCTTTGCCCCTTCCCTTCAGGGAAGGGGCTGGGGGTTAGGTTTGCCTCTACGAGCACTAAGCCGTTCGCTTTCTTGAGCGCGGTCTCAACAGCGTCGGCTATTCTGTTCTTATTATCCTGACGAACGACGATACGGTCTACAACGATCTCGATGGAGTGCTTTTTCTTCTTGTCGAGTGCGATCTCATCTTCTGTCAAATCTTTGATCTCGCCGTTGACGCGCACGCGGGCGAAGCCCTCCTTGCGTAGGTCTTCAAAGACTTTTTTATATTCACCCTTGCGCCCGCGGGCGATGGGCGCAAGAATCTGAATCTTTGTGCCCTCGCCCAGCTCCAAGATCTGATCTACGATCTGCTGTGCTGTCTGCTGCGCGATGGGACGGCCGCACTTATAGCAATGGGGCTTACCAATCCGAGCGAAGAGCAATCTTAAATAATCATAAATTTCTGTCACCGTGCCCACGGTCGAGCGCGGGTTCTTGTGAACCGTCTTCTGATCGATGGAGATTGCTGGGGAAAGCCCCTCGATGAAATCAACGTCAGGTTTGTCCATCTGGCCTAAGAACTGCCGGGCGTAAGCCGACAGCGACTCGACGTAGCGGCGTTGGCCCTCAGCGTAGATCGTGTCAAACGCCAACGACGACTTCCCCGACCCGGAGATCCCCGTGAAGACAATTAATTTATTTCTAGGCAGCTCGAGATCTATATTTTTGAGGTTGTGCTCTCTCGCGCCGCGAATGATGATTTTGTCTGAAGCCATACTCTCCCTCATGAGCGATACGCGTGCTCTCGCGTCCTGATCGCTATGATCTCTACAAGCTTGAACTCCGTATCCACGCGATAAACAATACGCAATTTCCCTTGGCGAAGGCGAAACAATCCCTCTAATCGCCCGTGAAGCTTCTTGATATCGTGCTTTGTGAATTCAAACGGATTTTCTTCCAAAATCTTGAAACAACGATCAAGCCGTTCAGCGACATTGCGGGCGACACGCTCATATGTCTTCCTGGCTGTGTCCGAAAGCTTGACTTTATACATTCGTGCGCTTGATCTTGCGCCATTCGACAGTACGACCTGCCTTGACGTCTCGCAACCCTCGCTCTATCTCTGCGCAGAACTCCTCATCCTCCAGAATCTCTCGCGTGGCCTCCCACTCTTGCAGCTTCTGCATGAAATCTAATAAGCTATGCACGACCTCGTCAGGAAGCTCATCTATGAGGGCTTTCGCTTGTTGTTTGACCGCGCTCATGGTTATCCTCCCTCGTGAGAAAGCATCTCGTTAAGTTTGCCACATCTCCATTGCCGTTGCAATCCCCGCCCCACTGTTTGATATAATAAGCGAAAGCCCATATGAGGAGGGAGATCAATGAAGCGATTTATCAGTGCAATCCTGATGATTCTCATAGCACTCTGTGTCTTTCCAGCCCTGGCGCAAAAGCCCCGCGGGCTGACGCTCTCTACTCCGTACCCAGCTCAGTCTGTCCAAGCCGGCGAGACCGTGAATATCTCGCTGACGCTTTCGAATCGCGGGCTGGCGCCGCAGATCGTGCGTGTGAGCGTGAAAGAAGTTGCCGAGGGCTGGAAGGCCTCGCTCACTGGGGGAGGCCGCCCCGTCCAAGCTGTGTATGTCGATACAGACGACTCGGTCTCGCTCAATCTCAAGCTTGAGCCTCCCGCAGGCGTGCAAGCAGGCACCTATCGCTTCGTTGTGCGCGCTCAAGGTCAGGGCACCACAAGCGAGCTGCCCATCGAATTAACAGTCGAAGCGCAGCTGCCCCCGCAACTTTCCTTCGAGACAGAGCTGCCCACGCGCCGCGGCTCCCCTTCCACGACTTTTCGTTACTCAGCCAATCTCACCAACAAGGGCGAGCAAGAGACGACGGTGAATCTCGAAGCCGAGGCTCCCGAGGGCTTCCAAGTGACGTTCAAGCTGCGCTTTGGCAGCGAAGAAGTCACGAGCTTCCCCATCAAGGCCGGCGAGTCTAAGAGCTTAGATATCGAAGTGCGCCCGCCCAAGCAAGCCCAAGCCGGCGAGTACCCGATCACCGTGCGGGCGCTAGGCGGCCAAGCTCAGGCAGTGCTCGCCTTAAGAGCAATCATCACCGGGCAAGCCGAACTGAATGTCACCACCCCCGATGGGCGCTTATCAGCGCAGGCGACCGCCGGTCGAGAGAATACCCTCAAACTCAAGATAGAGAACCGGGGCAGCGCGCCTGCGCGCGACGTCGAGCTGAGCTCCTTCCCCCCTGTGGGCTGGAGCGTCGAGTTTGACCCAAAGACGATTGCTGAGATCGCCCCAGATAATTTCGCCGAAGTCACAGCCAAAATCAAGCCCTCTGATAAGACCGTCGCTGGGGACTATATGATGACGATCACAGCGCGCAGCGAGGGCACTTCCGACTCTACAGAGTTTCGCATCACCGTCGTGACCTCGACGTTGTGGGGCATTGTCGGGATCGGGATTATCGTCATCGCGTTAGGGGCAGTGGGCTGGGCTGTCTCGCGCTTTGGGCGAAGATAAACTATGAACGAGATCGTCATCGAGACGCAGAATCTCACCAAGCGCTACGGCGAGATCGTCGCTGTCGACGGTCTGAACTTGAAGATCCGCGCGGGCGAGGTCTTCGGGATACTCGGCCCCAACGGCTCCGGCAAAACTACGACTATTCTGATGCTCCTAGGGCTGACCGAGCCGACTGACGGTTGGGCGCGAGTGCTCGGCTTCGATCCCATGCGCCAGCCGCTAGAAGTGAAGTCGCGCGTGGGGTATCTGCCCGATCAGGTCGGCTTCTACGACGAGCTGACCGCAAGGGAGAATCTCTTATACACAGCCAAGCTCAACGGTCTGTCGCGCCCCGTCGCTCAGCGAAGAATAAAAGACTCGTTGGAGCGCATGGGGCTGAAAGATGTCGCTGACCGTCGGGTGGGGACGTTCTCGCGCGGGATGCGCCAGCGCCTCGGCGTCGCTGAGATCTTACTCAAACACCCCCAAGTGATCATCTTGGACGAGCCGACGCTGGGGCTCGATCCTGAGGCCGCTAGAGAGTTTTTGCAGATCATTCGTGCTCTCAAAGAAGAGAAGATCACAGTGCTGCTCTCGTCGCACTTGTTACACCAAGTGCAGGCTGTTTGTGACCGTGTGGGGCTCTTCTCTCAAGGGAAGATAGTTCTGGAAGGGACGGTGGTCGAGCTGGCGCGCCAAGTCTTAGGCGGGGCCTATCGCGTGCAACTGAGAGCTGTCGGGCCGGATCTCACGCAAGCCCTGCAGAAGATCCCTGGCGTGGTGAACGTGAAAGCTCTCGACGCCAGTGTGTACCAAGTCGAGGCCCAAGACGATATGCGTGCTGAAGTGGCGCGTGTCGCCGTGCAGGCGGGGGCGAAGCTGCTCGCGCTGGGCTTAGAGGAGCCAAGCTTAGATGAAGTCTATACAAGATATTTTCAAGACCTCTCCCCCGGCCCCTCCCCTAAAGAGGGAGGGGAGCCTTCCCCCTTCCCGCATTGGGAAGGGGATCAGAGGGTTAGGTCCTTGAAAGGGTGATCACTTTATGATAACAAAGCCCGCTCGTGAAGGTTCGCCATGGCGGGGGCTGTGGGCTGTCGTCGCCAAAGAGATGGCCGATCATCTGACGAGCGTGCGTATGGGTATTTTAGAAGCCATCGTGCTCTTGACCGCTGCAGTGACGCTCTATATGGCCCTGCAGAATTTGCCCTCAGGGTCGGGAGAGTTTCTCTTTCTCAGGCTCTTTACGATCTCGCGAGACCCCTTGCCGGCGTTTGTGGGCTTTTTAGGGTTTCTTGTGCCCTTGATCGCGATTGCGCTGGGGTTCGATTCTATCAATGGGGAATTCAACAGACGGACGCTCTCACGGGTGTTAGCGCAGCCGATCTATCGCGACGCTTTACTATTGGGCAAGTTTCTAGCGGGGCTGTTCACGCTCGCCCTGGTGCTGACCGCGATCTGGTTGATGATTATCGGGCTAGGGATCTTTCGTTTGGGGGTGCCGCCGACGGGAGAGGAAGTCGCGCGCGGGCTGCTCTTTCTCTTGGCGACAATCGCTTATGGGGGGATTTGGCTTGGACTAGCCATGGTCTTCTCTGTAAGATTCCGCCAGCCAGCGACGGCGGCTTTGGCTGCTATTAGCGTCTGGCTCTTCTTCACGGTCTTTTGGGGGATGCTGATAGGACTGATCGCGCAAGGGCTGGCTCGAGGAGTGGCTGGTCAAATCCAGCTAGAGATCTTTTTAGCGCGGCTCTCCCCCCATACGCTCTACGTCGAGTCGATTTTGGCCATCCTGAATCCCGAAGTGCGAGCATTAGGGCCACTGCTAATCCTGCAATTTCTCCAACTGCAGGGCTGGGGAGTGAGGGCACCGCTGCCGCTGAGCCAAAGCTTACTCTTAGTCTGGCCGCAGCTGACAGGGCTGATCGCCGGGACGATCGTGCTCTTTGCGATTGGGTATGTGCTCTTTCAGAGACAAGAGATCCGGGCGTAGGGTCGCGCGCGCCTTCGTTGTGCGTTAGAATAGGGTGAACGAGATAACTATGAACAAAAGATGGATCGTCTCAGACCCCGATCATTTAGGTGGCGCGCCGCGAGTGCGCGATACACGGATTTCCGTGTCTTTGCTCTTAGAGCTTTTGGCTTGTGGGATGACGATCCCAGAGATAGTGCAAGAGTATCCGAGCTTGAGTGAAGAAGCCATCCGCGGGGTTTTAGAAGAGCTGGCTCATTCTGATCTCCTCGTTACTTCGCGATGAGAATCTTACTAGATGAGAACCTGCCTGAGTCCTTAGTGGATGCGTTACGAGAGTTAGGGTATGACGTGGATTCTGTGAACAGCTTGCGTCTCAAAGGCTTAGATAACAGTACGCTCTATCGCCAAGTAGCTCAACAGTATGATCTGTGTTTCACCAAAGATGCAGGCTTTGTTCATAACGTTCGACAGATGTCCATCCCCTCTAAGACGAAGCTCTTACGAGTCGTTCTGCCTCAGCAAGCAGCGAAGCTATTCGTAAAGAGCTTCGTGCAAGCCTTCCAACAAACTGATTGGTCACGCTACCAGAATGGTGACGATTGGCCTTAAGGATATAACTGACTTTTTTAAAGAGATCCGGGCGTAGGGGCTTGACATTTTCCGTTACAACTCATCCAGTGCCTGCAGCACCTCGTGGCTGTGCCCATTGGGAGAAACTTTTGGAAAGACGCGCGCGATCACGCCGTCTTTGATAATAAACGTCACGCGCTGAGCAAAGCCGAGTAAATTTAAGACGTCATACGCGCGACAGATCTTCTTGTTTGGGTCTGCAAGCAGCGTGAAGTTCAGCCCGTACTTCTGCGCGAACTTCTTGTGTGACTCTGCATCATCGGTGCTCACCCCGTAGACCCTAATCCCCCGTCGCACAAACTCTTGAAGATCATCGCGGAACGAGCACGCTTCTGCTGTGCAGCCGGGCGTGTCGTCCTTGGGATAGAAGTAGAGCACCGTGATGCCCTGAAAGTCAAGTGTCACTCTCTTGCCGTCCTGGTCCACCGTTTCAATCTTTGGGGCAACGGTTCCTTCTGCAAGCGCCATACTCTTATCTCCTCCTCGTGAATGCAGCTAATACGCCTTGGCAAAGATCGCCTGTTCCTTGGCGTCCTTGCCGCAATAGATACAGCGTCCCTGGGTTTTGGGCTGCTCAAACGGGATGCAACGCGTCGTCGCTTTGGTCTCTTCTTTGATCTTGGCTTCGCACTCCCGCGCGCCGCACCAATAAGCCCGCACAAAGCCGCGACTGCCTTCGCCTTCCATAAATTCTTTGAATTTCGCGTAATCGCTCAGCTCGACGGTATTCTCGTCTCGAAACTTCTTAGCACGCTCGAAGAGATTCTTCTGAATCTCGTCTAGTAGCATCGGGACACGCTCAGCCAGCTGATCCTGGGAGATAGCGAGCTTCTCTTTGGTATCGCGTCGTGCGAGCACGACTTGGTTCTTTTGGATATCTTTCGGCCCGATCTCGATTCTAAGGGGCACGCCGCGCAGCTCCCACTCGTTGAAGCGCCAGCCCGGAGAGTACTCCTCACGGGCGTCTATCTCGAGCCTCACTCTCTCCCCCAAGGCGCGCTTGATGCGCTCGACACCCTCTAAGACTTTGGCCTTCTCGTCTTCACTGCCAGATCTCCAGATAGGTACGACAATCACTTGGATTGGCGCCAGTCGTGGGGGCAGAATCAGCCCTTGATCGTCTCCGTGGGTCATGATAATTGCCCCGATCATGCGCGTGCTCATGCCCCAGCTCGTCGTCCAGCAGTACTGTAACTGATTGTTCTTATCGAGATACTGAATCTCAAACGCTTTCGCGAAGTTTTGTCCAAGATTATGAGAAGTCCCGGCTTGGAGGGCGCGCCTGTCGCCCATCATTGCTTCGATCGTATAGCTTCTCAGGGCGCCAGCGAACTTTTCGCTCTCGCTCTTGCGCCCGGCGATAACAGGGATCGCCGCTTCGTTCTGAGCGACATCTACGTAGACGTTGAGCATTCTCAGAGCTTCTTCTTCAGCCTCTTCTTCCGTGGCATGGGCGGTGTGCCCCTCTTGCCATAAGAATTCGAGAGTTCTTAAAAAGAGCCGCGGGCGCAGCTCCCAGCGCACTACGTTGGCCCATTGATTAATCAGCAAGGGCAAATCCCTATACGATTTAATCCATTGCTTGAACATATGCCCGATGATCGTCTCTGACGTAGGGCGGACGACTAAGGGCTCAGCTAATTGCTCTCCACCGCCGTGGGTGACCACGGCGAGCTCCGGCGAAAAGCCCTGAATATGTTCAGCTTCCTTCTGAATGAAGCTTAGGGGGATAAAGAGCGGGAAGTAGGCATTCTTGTGCCCCGTGGCTTTGAAGCGCCGATCAAGTTCTCTCTGCAAGTTCTCCCACAGGGCGTAGCCGTAGGGACGGATAACCATGCACCCACGCACGGGAGCATAGTCAGCCAACTCAGCGCGTTGGACGACTTCGTTGTACCAAGCCGAGAAATCTTGACTTCTCGGGGTGAGCTTCTCATCACTCATCTTGGGTTCCTCACTGATAGATCTTTACGGGAATTGGGATTATCTTAATAAGACAAGACAAGATATGCAACTCAGCCTGCAATAAGCATCTAAATCTCTGCCATGATCTTGAGAATATGCTGCTCTAACTCTGGCAAATCTCGCTGCACTACTCTCCATGTAAGTTCGATATCCACACCAAAGTATTCATGAATCAATATATCTCTCATTCCGGCGATCTTGCGCCAAGGCACTTCAGGATAGCGCGTTTTGAGCTCATCAGGGAGGTTCTTCACTGCCTCACCAATGATTTCGATCCTGCGCATTACGGCGTCTTGAAGCTGGAGCGATGAAAGAAACTGTTTTTCAGAAATCCCATCAGTATAGTTCTTAATCAACCTAATACTTTCAAGAATATGGTCGAGAAAAAGCTTAGGATCTTTCATAAAATTGGCATCTGCTCCCGCAGCACACGCTGCCGTATGCGCGGATGCAATCCTCGGTAGGTTACGACGTCCACCTCCCGGCCCAACACCTCTTCTAGGTCAATTTTCAAAGCCGCCAAATCGAGCAAGCTCTTGTCACCACCAAACTCAATGAGAATATCAAAATCACTATCGTCTCTGGCCAGTCCCGTTGCAAAAGAACCAAAGATTGCAGCGCGGACAACATCATGCCGGCGCAGAACAGCCAAAATCTTTTGCTTGATCTCTTCTGATAAGACTTGCACAGCCATACGCTCTATTGTAACGTATTGAGCTCACGCAATCCCAATCAGCTCTCTTCTGAGCTCTTTGATCTCATCTCGAAGTCTCGCGGCCTTTTCGAACTCTAGACGCTTGGCAGCAGCGTACATCTCTTGCTCTAAGTCTTTGATGAGATCAGCGAGCTCCGCTGGCGTCTTCACGGTAAGCTTCTTCTTGGCTCTCTTCTCTTTGCTCTCGCGCGCGAGCTCCGGCATGAACTCCTTGAGCGCCTTCTTCACCGTCTCCGGCGTGATCCCGTGTTTTTCGTTATACTCAAGCTGGAGCTTACGGCGCCGCTGCGTCTCGGCAATCGCCCGCGCCATCGAGTCGGTCACGTCATCAGCGTAGAGGATGACTCTTCCCCGGACGTTGCGCGCCGCCCGTCCAATTGTTTGAATCAACGAAGTCTCTGAGCGCAAGAAGCCCTCCTTGTCAGCATCTAAGATCGCCACGAGCGAGACTTCAGGCAGGTCCAGCCCCTCGCGCAAGAGATTCACCCCCACCAAGACATCAAATTCCCCAGCGCGCAGATCATAGAGAATATCTACTCTGTCAAGCGTCTCGATCTCGGAGTGCAAGTACCGCGCCTTGATCCCAAGCTCTGTAAGATACTCTGTTAGGTCTTCAGCCATCTTCTTGGTGAGCGTCGTGACTAAGACGCGTTCGCCGCGGGCTGTGACCGTTCGGATCTCGCCGATGAGATCGTCGATCTGCCCCTGCACCGGCCGGACGACGACTTCAGGGTCGACCAAGCCCGTCGGGCGAATAATCTGCTCGACGATCTTTTGGCTCCTCTTGCGCTCATAGGGCCCCGGCGTCGCTGAGACGTAAATGACTTGGTGCATCTTGCGCTCGAACTCCTCAAATTTTAACGGGCGATTATCTAGTGCCGAGGGCAGCCGAAAGCCGTATTCTATCAGAATCTCTTTGCGCGAACGATCTCCGTTATACATCCCGCGGATCTGCGGGATCGTCTGATGCGACTCGTCAATGACCATCAAGAAATCTTTGGGGAAGTAGTCTATGAGCGTATAGGGGGGCTCGCCGGGCCTGCGCCCGTCCAGATGCCTCGAATAATTCTCGATCCCTGGACAGTACCCCAGCTCGCGCAGCATTTCCAAATCATATTTTGTGCGCTGCTCCAAGCGCTGCGCTTCCAAGAGCTTTCCAGCGCGGTGCAGCTCGGCGAGGCGCTCTTCCAACTCGGCGCGAATAGATTCTATAGCGCGTTCGAGCTTCTCCCTCCCTGTCACCCAATGCGTCGCGGGGTAAATCACCGTAAAATCTAAATCTCTTAAGCGTTTGCCCGTGAGCGCGTCCAGCTCAGAGATCCTCTCGATCTCGTCGCCGAAGAGTTCAATTCTGATCGCGTTTTCGCTGTACGCTGGGATGACTTCAATCGTGTCGCCCTTAGCTCGGAAGGTGCCCCGCCCGAAGCCGATCTCGTTGCGCTCGTACTGAAGCTCTATAAGTCTGTGCAGGATCTCGTCGCGCGAGATAATCGCGCCTGTGCGCACCGGCAGCGTCATTGCCGCGTATTCTTCGGGCGTGCCTAGCCCATAGATACACGAGACGCTTGCAACGATAATCACGTCTCGACGTTCTAAGAGCGCGCTCGTCGCTGCGTGGCGTAAACGATCTATCTCGTCGTTGATTGACGCGTCCTTCTCAATGTACGTATCGGTCTGGGGGATGTACGCTTCAGGCTGATAGTAATCATAGTAGCTGACGAAGTAGTGCACGGCGTTATTCGGGAAGAACTCGCGAAACTCGTTACAGAGCTGAGCGGCTAACGTTTTATTATGAGCGATGACTAGCGTTGGCTTTTGGACGTTCTGGATGACGTGTGCAATCGTAAACGTCTTCCCCGAGCCGGTGACGCCAAGAAGAGTTTGATGTTGCAAGCCCGCGCGCAGCCCTTCGGTCAACTCTGCGATAGCCTTCGGCTGGTCGCCGCGGGGTGCAAAGGGCGCAACAAGCTGAAACTCCTGGGTGTGCGTTAGGGTCCCCATCATTTGTGATTATAGCGCACTTAGGGGACGGGATCGAGCCCACCGGGGTTGCCGGGATGACAGCGACTGATTCTCTTTATCGCGAGCCAGCCCCCGCGCCAAAGCCCGTATTTGTGAATTGCTTGCTTGGCGTACTCCGAGCACGACGGATAGAATCGACAAGAGTTCGGTAACAAGGGCGAGATGAGCTTCTGATAGAGCGTGATGAGAGAGAGCGCCAAAGCTCGCATAGCTTTTTTATTCTAATCGCTTTGCGTCGGGACGGCAAGCTCCGTAAGATAGGGTGACCCTATGACCCTGCGCAAGCTCGTCGGCCGCTACCAGCCAAAAGAGTCTTTCTTGCATAAGCTCGACCCGCGCACCAAGATCTTCGCAGCGTTCGTGCTCGCCATTGCTGTTTTTTTCTTGCAGTCTCTCTGGGACTATTTACTGTTTGCGGGGTTTCTCGCGCTGGCGGTGTGGGCAGGGCGAATCGGCTTCTGGCCGATGGTACGCGCCGTGCAAGCGCTCACTGTCTTGATTCTCTTGAGTGCGCTCTTACAGCTCTTCGGCGCACCAGGGAACCCCATCTGGCAATGGGGGCCATTGAAAGTATCTGATGAGGGCTTGCGCACCGGCGCGATGCTCTCTGCTCGATTGATCTTCTTTGGGCTGATCAGCGCGATCCTGGGCGTGACCACATCAGCGTTGCAGCTCGCTGACGGCTTAGAGGGGCTCTTATTGCCCCTAGCAAAACTGAGAGTGCCCGTGCGCGGGCTCGCCCTGATGTTCAGCGTCTCGTTGCGCTTCGTCCCGTTAATTCTCGACGAAGCCGATATGATCATCAAGGCGATGCGCGCGCGCGGCATTGACCCCTTTGAGGGCTCTCTCACGGAGCGCGCGCGCAAGATCGTGGGGATTTTAGTACCCCTCTTGAGAAACACGCTCTTGCGCGCCGAGGCCCTCGCCGAAGCCATGGCCGCTCGGTGTTACGATCCCGACCGGCCGCGCACCCGGCTCTACCAGCCGCGCCTTGCTTGGCGTGATGGGGTCGCGTTAGCAAGCTTAGCGCTCTTAGGAGCACTGATCTGGGCCTTTTAAAACCGAAAGAGCCGATAGCGCACGAGATCGAAGCGCACAAGCTCCCCTTGCTCGAGACGATCAATGCGCAAGGGGACCCCCGCTTCGTCAACCCATATGTGGAAGATCTCTTGCGACTGAGAGAGCGCAGCAATTTCTTTCACGAAGAAATTCCCCAGCTCGAAAGTATGAGTATGATCGAAGAGCCGCGTGCACATGCAGCGCAGGGGAGTGGGCTCCAAGGAAGGCAGGACGAGACGAACAAGATCGAGAGGAGCACTGTCACCCGGAGCCAGCCGCACTCTCTTGCACAGCGCGATGGCAAAGAGCGCCGACGGATAATCCCATAGGGCACCATCCCCAGGGAGAGAGAGCTCCCTGGGACGCTGACTTGTCGCTTCAATCCGAGCTTGTATGAGCGCACCCTCACGGTGGCAGCGCGCGCGCGTGAGGTGCCCTTCAGCTTCCAGTTCGATATGAGCCACGCGATAGCTCCAGGCAGGGTCGAGCTCCAGCGTGACGCGTTGGGTGTGGGATAGTGGCCATTGCAGCACTGCGACACTTTGCAGATGGTACCCTCGGCCGTTAGGTAACTCAAAGAGCTGAAAAGATTCTTCGCCAAGCTTGCGCTGGCCGTGGTGCACGTAGTAGAGCCCTGTCGCTATGAGCCCTTCAGCGGGTGGGCAACGTTTGGTAGCAATCATTCCTCTCATCCCCGGCGCTATCATAAACGATCTTCTCTCTTAAGGCAAATCGGGTATAATGACGCCATGAGAGCGTTAGGGATCTTCGGATTGCTGAGTCTCCTCGTATGGGCATATATTCCCCACAGGGAGCAGCCGATAGACTGCAAGACAAGCTCGCTCCAAGCAGCTATTAACGCTACACGCTACGGCGATACGATCACCCTTGCTCCTGGCGTCTGCGCGGAGAATCTCGTCATCACGAAAAGTCTCACGCTCGTGGGCGCAGGGGTGGACCAGACAGTACTCCGGGGAGCGAAGCTGGGATTCCCCGTCGTCTTGGTGCAGAGTGAGCAGCCTATCACCGTGACGCTCAAGAACTTGACGCTCGCGGACGCGCTCAAAGCGTCGGACAATCCCCAGCACGGCAAAGAGTGCGCGCTCTTCTATCCCGAACTGCTCTGCCCGTCGGGGCTACAAGTGCGCGGGGCAGCTCGCGTCACTGCTCACTCTCTTCGCATCGCGCGCAATCCCTGGGTCGGCGTCTACGTGCTCGACTCAGCATATATCTCCGTACACAATTCGGAGATCATCGAGAACGGCTGGGGGGTCTACGTCTCGCCCGATGCGTCTGTCGAGCTGCACGACAGTGCAATCGAGCGCAGCCGCGAGAACGGCCTTGAAATCTGGGGCACAGCTTCTGTGCAGAGAATTCTCATTAAAGCCAGCGGGCGCTCCGGCGTCGAGAGCGTTGGCACTGTCACGCTCTCTGACAGCGAGATCGCTCAAAACCGAGGCTCTGGGGTCTTGCTCGTGGGTGCGTCTCACACAGAGCTTATCGCCAACGAAATAACCCAGAACGGGCTCTGGGGAGTAACTGCTCAGCTGCGCAAGTGCGGGTATTTTTCAGATAATTTTCGCGGCTCAGCGGTGCTCGACCAAAACAGAATCTTCAGCAATAGACCCGGCGACGTCTGCCTGCCGTAGGGCACGCTCGATGACCCCGCCGCCGAGGACGCGCTCGCCTTCGTAGAAGACCGCGATCTGTCCTGGAGTAACAGCACGCTGCGGCTGCGCAAAGCGTATGCGCACGCGCCTGTCATCTATCAGCTCTAGCGTTGCGGGCACGCGCGGGCTGCGGTAGCGAATCTTGACGGTGATGGACCTCTCCCCCAGCCCCTCCCCTAAAGAGGGAGGGGAGCTTCTCCTTCCCTCTAGGGAAGGGGATCGAGGGGTTAGGTCTGGAGAATAAACGAAATTCACATCCGTCGCGATCAACCCTTCAGAGAGTAACGCGCGCTCATCGCCCACAATGAGTCTGTTTTTTTCGTAATCGAAGCCTACGACGTAGACGCGCTGCCCCAGCGCGATTCCCAGCCCATGACGCTGCCCAATAGTATAGAAAGCCAGCCCTTCGTGACGCCCCACGACGCGTCCAGAAGTATCAACAATATCGCCGGGTTGCATCAGAGCGCCGTCGAGTTTCGCTCTTAAATATGCGCGATAGTCCCCCCGAGGGATGAAGCATAGATCCATACTTTCAGGCTTGCGCGCCGCGACTAAATTATGCGCTTTGGCGATCTGCCAGACCTCGCTCTTCACGAGATCGCCCACGGGGAAGAGAATTCTCTTGAGCTGGCTTTGCGTCAGCCCGTAGAGAAAGTACGACTGATCTTTCACGGGATCTCTGCTCGTCAAGAGATAGTAAATGCCGTCTTCGACGGCGATGCGGGCGTGGTGCCCTGTCGCTAAATACTCGCAGCCGAAGCGATCTGCAAGCTCTAAGAGAATGGGAAAGCGCACCAAACGATTGCAGCGTCCGCAGGGGCTCGGGGTGCGTCCCTGAGCGTGCTCGGCGAGAAAGATATCAACGACGCGCTCTTTGAACTCTTTGCCCGCGTCAACAAAGTGATGCTCGATGCCCAACTGTCGTGCGACGGTGCGCACTTCCAGCGAGCAGCATTCGTTATACGGCTCCTGGCGGTCTTCGTACGACCATAGGTTGAGCGTGACGCCAATGACCTCATAGCCCTGTTCTTTCAGCAATAGTGCTGCGACAGAGCTGTCCACGCCACCGCTCATGCCCACTAAGACGCGCCTCATAGCAAGCTCATTGTAGAGCAAAACTAGAGCCTTCTCAACGCATCTTGACAATGAGAGCGCGAAGTGCTATAAGTACAATAGTGATCGTTATGGACGAAGCCACAAGAAAAATGATTGCTGAAGAATTCACGATATGGGGTCAGTTTGTAATCGGATGCTTGATTATGTGGGATTGGGCTGTGATCATAACAAATCTACAAAGGGCAACGTTCCCAAGGGCGGCAAGGTTCTTCTCATGGATCGTAGGGATTACGGCATTCGCTGTTTTTGTTATCTATGGCTTAATGAACACTCTGCCATTCTGTGATGACTGCCCCAATCCATTGCATTTATGGATGCGGATCGTCTTGGTTCTTAGCTATCTTGGTGCTTTGGGTTATATCATCAAGCGCAGGAGCGAGATCCAACCTCCTAAGCTGCCAACGTCTAAGTAGAGCAGTTTCACACAATCGCGAGCATCCGCTCAATCGCTCTGCGCGCTTTGCTTGCCGTCGGCTCCGGCACGCGAATCTCGTGGATCTCTTCGCGCAGCGAGCGTAAAACTTTCTCTAAAGTGATCTTCTTCATATATTCACAGATCGCGCGCTCGTTGGCGGGATAGAATCTCTTGCCCGAGGTCTCTTTCTTGAGTCGATGCAGGATCCCGATCTCTGTCGCAATGATGAACTCATTCGCGAGGCTCTGGCGCGCGTGCTTGATCATGCCCTCAGTCGAGAGAATATGTACTTCACCCTTCAAATCCCCCGTCGCTTGGTAGTACATGCACGACGACGAACAGCCGCACTCTGGGTGGACGAGCAACTCAGCGTTGGGATGAGCAATACGCATTGCGTCAATGTCGCGGGGGCGAATCCCCGCGTGCACGTGGCACTCTCCCGGCCAGATGTGCATCTTCCGTCCCGTTACTTTCTGAATATACGCGCCCAGAAACATATCGGGTAAGAAAAGAATCTCTTTATCAGGGGGAATCGCTTGCACGACTTTGAGGGCGTTCGTGGACGTGCAGCAATAATCTGATTCGGCTTTCACTTCTGCGGTCGTGTTCACATACGAGACGACGACCGCGTTGGGATGCTCGGCCTTCCAAGCACGGAGCTGCTCAGCGTTGATCGTCGCGGCGAGCGAGCAGCCCGCTTCAAGATCAGGCAGCAAGACGCGCTTCTCCGGACAGATAATCGAAGCCGTCTCGGCCATAAAGTGTACGCCACAGAAGACGATAATATCAGCGTCGGTCTTGGCCGCAGCCTGCGACAGCCCCAGCGAATCCCCGATAAAATCAGCGATATCTTGCACCTCGGGTATCTGATAGTTATGGGCTAAGATCACGGCGTTCTTCTCGGCTTTGAGCTTCTTGATCTCTTGCGCGATCTCTAATTGTTCGACGACGGTCATGGCGCAAGCACCTCCAGATGCATATCAATAGCTTTGACCGAGTGCGTGAGCGCACCGACGGATATAAAATCTACCCCCGTTGCCGCGATCGCGCGCACGTTCTCTAGAGTGACACCGCCGGAGGCTTCCAGCAAGGGACCTAACCCCCTGGCCCCCTTCCCTAAAGGGAAGGGGGAAGTCTCCTCTCCTCCTTCAGGAGAGAGGCCTTTAGCGATCCTGACGGCTTGGCGCATCTCTTCCAGCGACATATTGTCCAGCATAATGATATCTGCCCCAGCTTCGAGCGCTTCTTGGAACTCTGCGAGATTCTTCACCTCGACCTCGATCTTGAGCGTCGTAGGGGCAGAGCGTCGCACGCGCTCGACAGCTTTCGTGATACTGCCAGCAGCGCGAATGTGATTGGTTTTAATCAGCACGCCGTCGTACAGGCCGATTCTGTGATTCTGCCCGCCGCCGACTCGGACAGCGTATTTGTCTAAGATTCTCAATCCTGGCGCGGTCTTGCGCGTGTCTAGAATTTTTACAGAAAAGTCTCTCACAGCTTCGACGTAGCGCGCGGTCAGCGTCGCGATCCCGCTGAGTCTCTGCAAGAGATTGAGCGCGGTGCGCTCGCCCATTAGGATAGCTCGTAGCTGCCCTTCGATCTCAGCGACGGTCTGGCTAGCAGAGAGGCGATCGCCGTCGCGCACCCGCGACATAAATCGTATCTGAGCATCAAGAACCGCAAAGACCATCTGAGCGACTGGAACGCCCGCAACAATACATGGCTCTTTTGTGCGAATGACAGCTCTGCCCATCTGATTTGATTCACAGATCGCTTCTGTTGTCACGTCTCCAGAGCCGATGTCCTCTCGCAGCGCTCTCTCAATGATCTCGCGGACGATAAGAGTATTCAATTCGTTCATGGCGACTCCGACTGTAAAGACTTCTCCAAGCGTATTGGGCAATCTTTGTGCACGATAATGTGCGCTTGCCAGTTGGGGTCCTCATTGGGGAAATCTGAACGGGTGTGAACCCCGCGCGTCTCGGTGCGGAAGAGAGCACTCTGGGCGATCAGCCGCGCGACCAGCGCTTGATCTCTCAAGAGCCCTGAACTGTGTGCTTCAAGACCACTCAGCTCAGCGATAGCGTGCTCTAAGCCCGCGCGATCTCGCACCAGACCAACGTGCTCCGTCATCACGCGCTTGATCCGATCTAGACCGTGCTGCATATCAAACCTAACCCCCGGCCCCTTCCCTAAAGGGAAGGAGAGTTCCTCTCTCGCTTTAGAAGAGGGACTAGGGGAGAGATTAGCTCGTCGCACAGCGGCTTCGACCGCCCGTCGTGCAAAGACCAGACACTCTAAGAGCGAGTTGCTCGCCAAGCGATTGGCGCCGTGAACCCCAGTGCACGAGACCTCTCCAATAGCAAAGAGATTCTTCACGGTCGTCTCGGCCCAGAGATTCGTGCGCACGCCCCCGATAGTGTAGTGCGCCGCCGGCGCGACGGGGATGAGATCGCGCGTCAGATCGAGCCCATAGTCAAGACACGTCTCATAAATATTGATGAAGCGCGAACGCACCAGATCAGGTTTGAGATGTCTCAGACTGAGAAAGACGTGATCGGTCTTGAATTTTCTTAGCTCTTCGAAGATCGCGCGGGCGACGACATCGCGCGGGGCTAGCTCCCCACGCTCATCGTACTTGAGCATAAAGCGCTCCCCGTCAGGGTTTAACAGATACGCGCCCTCTCCTCGCACGGCTTCACTAATGAGAAAACTCCGTGCTGTAGGAACGGCCAGCGCCGTGGGGTGAAACTGAATGAACTCTAGATCGGCAAGCTCCGCTCCGGCGCGATAGGCTAGCGCGATTCCTTCGCCGGTGGCCCCAGGAGGGTTCGTCGTGCGCTGGTAGAGCGCTGCGGCTCCCCCTGTAGCTAAGAGCGTCGCGCGAGCGAGCACGACTCTATCGGGCGCGACTGCCGCGCCGACGCACACCCCGTCAGCCGTCAGCAGCTCGATCACCGGCGTGTGCTCTATAAGCTTAATATTGGGATTCTGCAGGACGAGCTCGGAGAGCCGCGCGACGACACGTTGGCCTGTAGAACTCCCTCCGGCGTGAACGATGCGGCGGCGGCTGTGGCCGCCCTCACGCCCCAGCTCATAGCCCGAGGGCGTCCGGTCAAACGCAACCCCTAAGTTATCTAATTCTTTGATACACTGTGGTCCCTCGCGCACCAAGACGTCTACGGCGCGCTCATCGCACAGCCCCCGCCCTGCTTTCAGTGTGTCCTCGCGATGAAGTTGCGGAGAGTCGCTCTCGTCAACAGCCGCGGCGATGCCCCCTTGGGCCCACGCCGAGTTCGTCTCAGAAATGCTCGTTTTCGTAAGCAAGCAGACATGCCCGTACTGGACTGCCCGTAGCGCCGCGTAGAGTCCGGCAAGCCCCGCCCCAATGACGAGAAAATCGCTTTCTATAGCGCTCACACGTGCCATGCTTTATTATACAGATATATGCTGTATTGGCGCAAGGGCTCGCGTTTTGCTATAAATAAAGTAGTAAAGAGCCATGGAGAAGCTTTTAGATCGCTTAGCAGAGCTGCGCAAGAGATATGATGAGATTGAGCATCAGCTCAGCCAGCCGGAGATTATTAATAGTGCTCAGTATATAAAGCTCTCGCAAGAGTATACGCAGCTGAAGCGTCCCATCGAGCTATACGAGCGCTTGCAGCGTTTAGAGAGATCTATAGCCGAAGCGCGCGAACTCTTAGAGAGCGATGGGGACCTGCGTGCTCTCGCGAAAGAAGAACTCGAGCGTGCTGAGGCCGAGCGCGCTAAACTCTTAGACGAAGCGCGGCTCCTGCTCGTCCCCGAAGACCCACGCGATGCGGGCAATGCAATTATAGAGATTCGTGCTGGGGCTGGCGGGGAAGAGTCTGCGCTCTTTGCTGCCGACTTGTTTCGAATGTACAAAAAGTTCGCAGATGCGCATAATTTGCGCATCGAGGTGCTCGACTCACACCCGACAGACCTTGGCGGGTTCAAGCAGATCGTCTTTGAAGTCAGTGGGCCGGGAGCGTTCGGGAAATTTAAATTCGAAAGCGGGGTCCATCGCGTCCAGCGCGTCCCAGAGACCGAAGCATCAGGACGGATTCACACGAGCACAGCGACCGTCGCCGTGCTTCCAGAGATCCAGGACGTGCAGATTCAAATTCGCGACGAAGACATAGAATTTGAAGCGTTTCGCTCTGGCGGCCCCGGCGGGCAGAATGTGAATAAAGTCGCTACAGCTGTGCGCTTGATCCACAAGCCCACGGGGATCGTTGTGACGTGCCAAGAAGAACGGAGCCAACACAAGAACAAAGAGAAAGCGATGAAGCTCCTGCGCGCCCGGCTCCAAGAAAAATACGAATCGGAGCAAAAACGGGAGATCACGCAGCAACGGCGTATTCAGATTGGCACGGCCGCGCGCAGCGAGAAGATCCGCACGTATAACTTCCCGCAAAATCGCGTCACTGATCACCGTATTGATCTGACGCTCTATCAGCTCGATCGCATTCTCGAGGGCGAGCTCGACGAGTTACTCACAGCGCTTGACAAAGCCTACCGTGAGCAGCAGTTGGCAGAGCTGGAGAAGACCTAACCCCCTTGCCCCCTTCCCGACACGGGAAGGGGGAACTCCCATCCCCCTTTAGGGGAGGGGTTGGGGGAGAGGTCAGCTTTCAGCATCCCGTGCGCTTGGCGAGCATGATCTGCGATTGTCTCAGCTCGCGGCTGCCCCGCGCCCAAGCGACGTAGACATTCCCCTGGGCGTCAACGGCGATAGCCGTCTCAGAAGCATCAATTCCCGGGCCACGCAGGTTTAAGAACACGAAGTTCGGGCCAGAATCTGGGATATCATCGCGCTTCCACGTCTGGCCGCCGTCAGTCGAGCAGACGAAGCCCGTCAGCTCATCTCCAATGATACTAGAGAAGCTCACGTAGAGGTTCTTCCCATCAGTTGCGATAGATGGGAACGCCCCATCTTGGGCGATGACGACGCTCTTACCCCACGTCTTGCCACCGTCAGACGAAACTGTCAGCATAATGTCAGCGCTATCAGGAGCAGCTTGCTCGGTGTCGTCGTTGACGTTATAGATCGTATTGTTCAGAAAAGCCCATTCGGGGGCGTCGGAGAAGCCGGGGTTTTGTGTGACTTGAGTCGGCCCCTCCCACGTAGCACCGCCGTTAACGCTCTTGAAGAAATAGACATCGGCTTCATCGCTGCTGAGGGCGAGCGTGTACGCGAGATAGAGCGTGCCATTAGGCCCCTGAGCCCAATAGGGCCAACGCAAATAATCGAACGTCTCGAGCAAGACTTGAAACTCTGAGAACGTCTGGCCGTCAGAAGATTTGCTCCAGACGAGCTTGGAGAAATCTTCAAGCCACGTGACGTAGACGGTCTTTTGCGCATCTACGAAGACGTCCACGTTGCCGTCCCATTCCTGTTGGAGTTCGTGTTGGCCCGAAGCTGTATCAGTCTCGGCAACTTTGACGGGAGCGCTCAACCATGTCTTGGCGCCATCGTCGGAGCAGCGAATAAAGATATCTCCCCCAAGACCGTCCCAGCCTTCCCAGACAATGCAGAGCCGGCCGCCGCCCAGGGCAACGGCGGGCGCCACCGGCCAATCTCCCCCAGCGCCTTCGGAGACGTTAATGGGCTCTCCAGGTTGGAGGGCCTCTCCTGGGGGCACAACACTGAGCATGATATCGCCGCCAAGATCGGCCCAGACGACATAGGCCGTCCCATCGGGCGCGACGGCCAAGTCCGAATTATAGACAAGATCGCCACTGGCAAAGCCGGCTTCAGCGATTACGACTGACTGCCACGCTGATTGTTGGGCATGGCTGCCCCAGCCCACAAGCAGAAGCACCGCTCCGAGCACCGACCACTTCCACAGAGTTCGAGGAGCCATATCTTCACCTCACAGAGATAAAGTACAGTAATTATATAAGTATTGGCGATGAAGGCAAGCTTGACAGTCAAGGCCGATGATGTTAATATAAAAGTAGTTAGGGTCTATAGCTCAGTGGTAGAGCGCGCGCCTGATAAGCGCGAGGTCGGAAGTTCGATTCTTCCTAGACCCACACGGGATAGTTCTAAGTTTCCAGTTAAACAGTTTAGAGTTAGATTTGTGGCAAAGATTGAAAGATTTGAGGAGATCAAGGCTTGGCAACTCGCAAGAGATCTTGTCAAGATGATTTACGGTTTTACAAACAAAATCCCATTCCATAAAGACTCAGGCTTGAGCAACCAGATTCAACGAGCTGCTGTTTCTATTATGTCCAACGTTGCTGAAGGCTTTGGACGTGGCTCCAACCGAGAGTTCGTGAACTTTCTCCATATTGCACGTGGTTCCTGTGCAGAGGTGCGAAGCTTGCTCTACATTGCTCTCGATTTAGGATACATTGATGTAGAAGAATTTAATCGGGCTTCTCAACAAGCCGAGGAGACCTCCAAAGCAATCTCTGGCTTCGTTCGATATCTAAAGTCTGCGCAGTAGTTCCCTCACCCTTGAACTTTGAACTGGAAACTGGTAACTTAGAACTGTCAAACTGTCCTTCGGGGCCGTAGCTCAGCTGGGAGAGCGCCCGCTTTGCAAGCGGGAGGTCGGCGGTTCGAATCCGCTCGGCTCCACCACGCCCACCGATCTTGTCTTCTCTTGCCAAGCCGTGTATACTCTCGGTGCGGTGGCTTCTAATTTGCACAGGGGGGCAGCAGGAGGAGCCTATGCAACGCTACGGCTTGTACATGGGGGGCCGCTGGCAAGAGACCACCCAGCACTATGAAGTCCGCAACCCCGCTACCCAAGAGCCCATCGCCGAGTGCGCCGTCGCCACTGAAGCCGACGTGGATCGCGCCGTGCGCGCCGCACAGCAAGCTTTTCCTGATTGGGCCGCCCGTTCTTATGAAGAGCGCGGCGAGTTCTTACGAGCTATCGCCAATGCTCTCAAAGAGCGTTTTGATGAGCTGGCACTCTTAGAGTGTCAAGAGACCGGACGCCCCATCAAAGAGATCCAAGCCCACGACATCCCCGCGACGATCAGCCTCTTTGAGTATTTCGCTGGGATCGGCCCGGCAGTCATGGGTGAGACCATCCCCGTCCCCGGAGAGTATTTGACATACACGCGGCGTGAACCCTTGGGCGTCGTCGCGGCGATCACACCCTGGAATTTCCCGCTGTGGCTGGCAGCGCTGAAGATCGCTCCGGCGCTCGCCGCTGGGAATACTATTGTCATCAAGCCCGCGCCCACAACGCCATTGACGACTTTAGAGCTAGCTAAGATCACGGAGAGCATTGGGCTTCCCCCGGGGGTCTATAACGTGCTCACCGACCCGACTCCGGCAACCGTGGGCAGCGCCCTGTGCGCGCACCCATTCGTGAATAAGATCGCATTTACGGGCTCGACGGCGACGGGGACGAAAATTATGCAATTAGCTGCACCCAACATCACGCGCGTCTCGCTGGAGCTTGGCGGCAAGGCGCCGTTTATCGTCTTCGCTGATTGCGACTTTGACAGAACTCTTGCGCAAGCGCTCTTGGCAAATTTCTTTGCTCAAGGACAGATGTGCACTGCTGGGGCGCGATTGCTCATCGAGCGCCCGATCTATCAGAGACTTTTAGACGCGTTCGTCGAGCGCGCCTCAAAACTTAAAATGGGTGATCCCAGCGATCCCATGACCGAGTTCGGCACGCTCCACTCCCAAGCGCAGCTTGACAAAGTGAAGCACTACGTCAAGCTCGCTCAAGAGCAGGGAGCGCGCTTAGTCTTAGGCGGCAAGCAACCCCAGGGAGCAGAATTTGCGCGCGGCTTCTTCTTCGAGCCGACGGTCTTCACTGACGTCCAGCCGACGATGAGTATCGCGTGCGAAGAGGTCTTCGGCCCTGTCGTCGGAGTGATCGCTTTCGATGGCGAAGATGAAGCCGTGCAGATCGCAAACTCAGTAGAGTATGGCTTAGCCGCCGGGATTTTTACACAAGATATAAGCAAAGCTCTGCGCGTGGCGCATCGCGTGAAGGCTGGCAGAATCTGGGTGAATTGTTACAATATGCATCCGGCGGGCGTGCCCTACGGGGGTTTCAAGAAGAGCGGCTTTGGGCGCGAGGCAGGGCTGCAGTGTCTGCTCGATCTGTACACGGAAGTCAAGAGCGTGCAGATAGATATGAGCCCGGATTTCTTCGATTGGTTTATGTAAGCTGGGATAGGCCCTCACCCCCGGCCCCTCTCCCGTAGGTGACTACGGGAGAGGGGTGCCGTCAGGCGGGGTGAGGGCCACGCAAGGAGTGCACAATGCAAGAGACTTTCTTCAGCTTTGAGCTGCCCACGAGAATTCTCTTCGGCGTCGGTGCTCTGGGCAATTTGCGCTTGGAGTTGGACACTCGCAATTGGAAATCTGTGCTTGTGATCACCGATAGCGGGGTGCGCAAAGCCGGATTGCTCGACGCACTCACGGCACAGCTTGAGGGACTCGACTATGCCGTCTACGACGGAATTCTCCCAAATCCGACGGTGCAGTGCATCGAGAGCGCGTTAGCTCTTGCTCAAGGGCGTGATGTGCTCATCGCTATCGGCGGCGGCAGCGTCATCGACAGCGCCAAGGCTCTCAACGCCGTCAAGACGCACGGCGGTTCAGTCTTAGATTACGAGGGCAACGATGCTGTGCCCGGCCCCTGTGGCCCACTCATTGCTATTCCGACGACTGCCGGCACGGGCAGCGAAGTCACTTTTATCGCGATGGTCACCGTGCCGGAGCGCAAACAGAAACTCCCGTTAGTAAGTCGTTACTTAGCTCCGACGCTAGCGCTCATTGACCCGGAGCTGACGAAGACGCTCCCGCCAAGTGTGACGGCGCACACGGGGTTGGACGCGCTCACGCACGCTATCGAAACTTTAGTCTCGATCTCGGCGCAGCCGATCAGCGATCTCTTAGCTCTTCAGGCGATCAAACTGATCACTGAGCATCTGCCCCGCGCGGTCAGGGACGGCTCGGATATGACGGCGCGGGCGAGTCTCTCGTACGCAGCGCTCATTGCGGGTATAGCGTTTAATAACGGTTGGGTGGGGCTAGCGCACGCGATTGCCCATTCTTTGGGCGGGCTGTACGATCTGCCGCACGGGCTGTGCTGCGCCTTAGCGTTACCCGCGACGATGGAGTTCAATCTCGACGTTCAGCGAGCAAAATACGAACAGATCGCGCAAGCGCTTGGGGCTACTGCAGCCGAAGATGGGATCGCGCGCGTGCGCGAGTTAATGAGCGAGGTCGGCGTGCCGTTGCGCCTGCGAGATGTAGGCGTGCGCGAGAGCGATCTTGACAAGATAACTGAGCTGGCTCTAGCTGACGGCTCAGTTCTGTTTAATCCGCGCCAGCCCAGCGCGGAGGAGCTGCGCGAGCTTCTCCAGAAGATCTTTTGAGATGTGAGCTTTAGAACCTCGCATCGGGTGCGCTGAAATCGCGGGGAATCAGGATGGCATGGGCAACCCAGGGGATCATCCCTGGAACAAGCCCGGTGTGCCTGATGGGCAGGTCTGCCTGCCGTGAGAAGCTGGCAGCTTCAGCCGAAACTTGACAGCCGGTGTTTGCAGCTATAGAATTAGCCATAGGTGATAGCTATGGCAAAAGTCGTCTCTATAGCTGAGGCGAAGAACAAGTTGACGCAGCTTGTGCGTGAGGTGGAAGCCGGGGAGCAAATCATTATCACCAAGGATCGGCACCCTGCAGCACGACTGATTGCAGAGGCTGAGTATGAGCGGATAGAGCGTCGTCTGGCGGTGGCGCGGCTGCGCGAATTGCGCGAACGCTGGAAGACTGCTGGGATCAAAGCTAAAGAGATCTATGAAGAATCTCGCAAGCTGTTGGAGGAGCGCCCATGAAGACCTTCGTGATCGACGCGAGCGCTATATTGGCCGCGTGGCTGCCTGAGGAGCCTTATCAAGGCCAAGCCGATGCCCTGCTTGATCGCTATCAGGAGGGGCGGGTGCAGCTCTGCGCGCCTGCCTTGCTCGCCGATGAGATCCTCAACGGCTTATATATTGCTGTGCGAGGCAAAGGAGGGCGCACCTCCAGACTGACTGCTCAAGAGGCTCTCGAGGTGTGGAGGCTCTTTCAGAGCCTGCGCATCGCTCGAGAAGAGACAAGCCATCTTGCAGGACGCATCTTGGAGTTGGCGTTCGCTTATCACCGTCCGAGCACTTATGATGCGACATATATAGCGTTGGCTGAGCACTTGAAGACGAAGCTCATCACGGCTGACGAACGGTTGATCAAGAGCGTTCCAGAGAAGTGGGTTCTCCCTCTGTGGGAGTTCAGATGAGCTGATAACTCATAGCAGGAGGTGCTGTCATGGGCTTTCCCTACACAGACCCACAACAGGCTAAAGAGTTCGTGCTGGAGTTTGCCAACCGTCTCAAGGACGTCAAAGAGATCTATGAGGGCTGGTCAGCGCTCAAGATGCTCATTGGGATTCACATCAAGCAGCCGGATATAGACTTCTGGGTGGATGCCCGCGGCGAAGGGATGCAGATCTGTGAAACTCATCCCGGTGGCGAGGAGGGCGCATCTCTGACGCTCACGGCAGATCTCTTTCACAAGCTCTACACGGGGCAAGAGAACGCGATGCTCGCGTTCACCAAGAGGCTGATCCAGCCCAAGGGCAAGGTGAGCGGCATCATGCAATTGACGCGCACTATGCCCCAAGCCGTCGAAGTCTATAAGAAATTCCTAGCGGAGAAGGGGGTGCAGACCTAACCCCGGCCCCTTCCCTAAAGGGAAGAGGGAAATTCCCCCTCTCCGTGTCGGGGAGGGGCCAGGGGAGGGGTCCTCATGCGCATCACGGGCATCACAGTCAAGCTCTTAGAGTACCCCTTAGAGCAGCCGTTCTATCCCGCGTGGCTGCCGGGGTATCCTCAAGCGTTCCACCGAGTGAACTTAGTTATTTTGGAGACCGACGAGGGGATCACAGGCTACTCAGCGGGGTTTGCATTTGGGCAAGAAGGACTGAAGCTGGGAGAACTGCTCGCGCCGTTTCTCTTAGGGCGCGATCCGTTTAACGTCGAAGAGATTATAAAGATTTTGCGCTCGGCGACGTTTCTTGGGCTGAGATTATGGTACGTCGAGCCGGCGCTGTGGGATATCATCGGCAAAGCTCTCAATGTCCCGGTGTATAAACTCTTAGGAGGCTATCAGGAGCGCATCAAGGCATACGCCAGCACCGGGGAGCTGAAGGGCGTCGAAGAACGCTTAGAGTACGTCGAGCAGATTCAGAAGCTGGGCTTTCGCGCGGTAAAACTCAGATTTCACAGTCTCGACTGGCGTGAAGATATGAAAGTCGCGCGCGCGGTGCGCGAGCATTTCCCAAAGATAGAATTAATAGTAGACGCGAACATGGGTTGGCGTGTGGCAGGCCTAGGCGAAGCCCCCCATTGGGATTTGGCAACAGCGCAGCGTGTGGCTGAAGAATTGAAAGAGCTGGGGGTGCTCTGGCTCGAAGAGCCGTTGGACAAGAACGATTATCACGGGTATCGGCTGCTGCGTCAGAGAGTCGGGATCGCGCTCGCTGGTGGAGAGATGAACTCAGACCTACACGAATTTCGTGAGCTGATTCTCAATCAGTCATTAGATATCTTGCAGCCGGACGCGACACTCTCCGGCGGGATTCTGACAGCCAAGAAGATCGGGGGGATGGCAGAAGCGTTCGGGCTGCGCATTGCCCCACACACATGGACGAGCGGCTTGGGCTTCGCTGCGAATCTCCAAGTGATGGGCGCGTGCCCCAATTGCGAGTGGGCCGAGTTTCCCTACGAGCCCCCAGGCTGGACGCCCCAAGCGCGTGACTTCTTCTTGAAGAAGCCGTTAACGATTGACCCTGATGGTTATATCTCAGTGCCGTTGGGACCGGGGCTGGGAGTCGAGCTCGATGAAGACGCGATAGCGCGCTACGCCAAGAGCTGACTTGCACACAGGGCCGTCAAACGGCTAAGATAAGCACACGGAGTGCCGGAGGAGGACGAGTTATGAGGATGAATCGTCGTCGCTTTTTGAAAGTGCTCAGCGTTGGGGCAGGGACACTGACGCTGAGCTCGGTGTTGGGCTGGGGCCAGCAGCCACCGGTGAAGATCGGGCTGATTGGGCCTATCGATCTATTGGACGTGGGGCGTGCTATGGTACGCGGGGCACAGTTGGCTTTAGAAGAGATCAATAAGTTAGTCGATGAGAAGAAGCTGCCGCCGCCCAAGCTCACCATGGACGGGCTCATTCGGGACGACCAAGTCCTGCGGGGAGATGTAGCTCGGGCAGCCTTTGAAGAGCTGGTTGAGAAGGGCGCTCAAGTTATCGTTGGGGGCTTCCTCGACGAAGCGGTCATGGGCATGATCCCTTCGATGGCCCGGCTGAAGAAACCCTTCTTAAACACCGGCACCAGCGGGAAGCAGTTCAGCGAGCTCGTCAAGAGCGACTACGAAAAATACAAATATTACTTTCGCTTGATGTTCAACAGCGAGGTCTTGGCCCAGGACACCGTAGGCATGGCCAAAGGTCTAATGAGGGAGGAGCTAGGCATTCAAAAGGTCGCCTTGGTCATGGAGGACAGCAATTTCGGCCGAGATTACCTAAAGTTCTTACAAGAGCGCCTTCCCCAAGAAGCCGGCGTTCAAGTCGCTAAAGCGATCAACTTCCCTATCAACAACCCAGACTTCAATGCGATCCTCCAGCAAATTGGGGATTCCGATGCCGATGCGATCATCCCCGGGTTTGCGTTCAATACGGGAGTGCCCTTCGTGGGCCAGACGTATGAGCTCAAGGTCGACACACCAGTTATCGGGATCATAACAGAAGGCCAAGCGTTCGAATACTGGAAGAGCACCGGCGGGCGCGTCATGGGCCATGCCTACGCGGACGCTGCTACCGGCGAGACGCCGCTCACCCCCAAGACGCTCCCCTTCTTCCAAGCATACGTCGAACGCTACGGGGAGACATCACCGTCCCGCCCGCTGTATACGGCCTTCACCACATACGATGGATTGTTTATCTTGAAAGAAGCGATTGACCGTGCCAAGGGCACTGACGCAGATAAGCTCGTCGAAGAACTGGAGAAGACAGACTATGTCGGCACAGTGGGGCGGGTGCAGTTCCGGGGGAAGGACGACGTCTATCCCCATGACCCCAAGTATGGCCCCGAGTACGTCGTGGCCAAGTGGGTACTGTGGACGACGTTAGCCAAAGATCCGTTGAAGGCCAACCCGCAGAAGGACCCATTGCGCGTGGTGATCTGGCCCAAGCAGTATCGTCTGCGCCCCGACGAGCAAGGAAATCCTATCAGCATCGACGCGTGCATCAGCAAGGCTGCTGCAGAGTATCGTGCAGCTGTTGAGGACTGGAAGAAGAAGGGCAAGCCCAAGGGCGGACGATTCGAAGCGTGGCAGACGTTCGCGCGCAGCGTCGCGAAATGCTTCGTCGGGTAGAAATATAAGGGGCGGGGCGGCATGCTTCGCCCCTAAAAATTAAAAATTATGGATCAAGTGTTCGTCATCGTAGAGCGCATTGTCATCTATTCGGTCTTGATTAGCGCCCTCTATGCTCTTGTCGCCCTCGGCTTCACCATGATCTTCGGGGTGGGAAGAGTACTCAACTTAGCGCACGGGGCGTTCTTGATGGTCGGGGCGTATACGGCATGGTTTGCCCAACAGTATCTCCATTGGAATCTCTATAGCGCCTTCGCGCTAGCTGTCGCTCTCTGTACCTTGTTGGGAGTAGTCTTCTATCAAGGGCTCGTGCGCCATGTCCAGCGCTCACCCATCGTCACCTTGATCGCTACCCTCGCGTGCGCGCTCATCATCGAAGAGTTAATAAAGATCTTCTTCACGACTAATACCCAGCTACTGGCGCCGTTTATCAGTGGCAGCATCGAGATTCATAAGACGACTGTCATTACGAATCGCATTATTGCGTTTGGCGCGTCGTGGCTTGCGATTCTGCTCTTCTGGCTCTTCGTGCACCGCGCGCGCTGGGGCAAAGTCATCTTAGCGACAGCCCAAGACCACGAAGGTGCAGCATTGGTGGGCATTGACGTGAGAAGAGTCTACACGCTTACGTGGGCGATCTCTGGGGCTTTAGCGGGGATCGCCGGGGTCTTCTTCGCCTCATGGGTGAAGATCGACCCGTTCATGTGGCGTGACCCGTTAATTATCAGCTTCGCTATAGTAGTCGTAGGCGGGCTGGGGAGCTTGAAGGGCTCGATTGTCGCGGCGTATTTGATTGGGCTTTTAGAAGTGCTCATGACGTACTCTCCCTCGATTCGCGTCTGCTTCTCTTTCAGATGCTTCGAGTTTCTGGGGTCTTCATGGGTTGGGGTCTCGTCACTCTTGGTATTGATAGCCATTCTCTTCATTAAGCCTGAAGGGCTCTTTGGGAGGACAGAATGAGCTCGCGTGCCGTGAGATTTAGTATATTAGGGACCACGGTCATCGTGATGGCCGTTGTCGCGCCGTTTCTGCCCTCTAAATGGATGACGACCCTCACCTATGCCCAGATCTTCGCGGTCTACGCCATGGGCTGGGACATTCTCTCCGGGATGACCGGGCAGATCAGCTTCGGGCACATATTCTTTGTCGCTGTAGCAGGCTACACGACGGGGCTGCTCAATCTCTACGTAAAATGGCCCATCTGGGCTACAATCCCCCTAGGAGTGATGATGGCGGTTCTGGCGGGGCTGTTGTTTAGCGTGCCAGCACTGCGTTTACGCGGCCCGTATTTCTCGTTGATCACGTTGATCTTGCCCCTGGCTGCGGCACGCCTCGTGATTATCTTAGCCGACTGGACAGGAGGAGAGCTAGGGAAGTTCGGTGTAGCTGCTCTGTGCCCCTTCCCAGACTTCAAGGCCAATCAGTACTGTAATTATTATTCTCTATGGGGCGTGATGACTGGGGTGGGGCTCTTTCTCGTCTGGCTAAGCACCTCGCGCGTCGGTAAAATATTAGAAGCGATCCGTGAGAACGAAGAAGCGGTCGAAGCTGCAGGGATCAATACAGCGAAGTATAAGATCTTTGCGTTTGCGGTCAGCGCGTGTGTTGTCGGTCTTGGAGGAGCGTTCTCTGTGCACGCCAATGAGGCCATCTTCTTTAATTCTCTAATGTCGTTGACGACATCCCTAGAGATGATCGTCGCATCGGTGATCGGAGGGATGGGGATAATTGTCGGGGCGCTGTGGGGCGGATTCTTAGTCAGGGGGGGCGAGCAAGTCATTCGAGAGCTCGCTCAATTGAAGCTGCCCATTGGCACGGAAGGGCTGGCGCTCTCGTTTCTGGAGCGCTGGGCCACCCTCATCTTCTTCACGCTCTTGATAATTTTGCTGTTTTTTGCGCGACAGGGGTTGCTGCCGCTGCTCGCGGGGCTTTTCAGAAGGAGACGGGGAGAGGTCAGAGGAGGCTAAAGCTATGGCGCTCTTGCACGTAGAGAACCTGCGCAAGTCGTTTGGGGGCCTGATGGCCGTCAAAGACTTATCATTTCACGTTGAACCTGGGGAGATCGTGGGGCTGATCGGTCCCAACGGCGCGGGCAAGAGCACCGTCTTCAATCTCATCATGGGGATACTCAAGCCCGATCGAGGGCAGATCTTCTTCAAAGGCCAAGAGATCACCCATTGGCCGACGTATAAGATAGTCAACGCGGGGATCGCGCGGGTCTTCCAAATCGCTCAGTACTTCCCACGAAAGACCGTCTACGAGAACGTCGAGATCTCAGCCATCCCCAACGAGATCTTCACTCGCGCGCCCGATCCCACGCCGAAGACCCTGCAGAGCTGTGAGCGCACCGGCTTGTGCGAACACTCTTCCCATGAGAATCACTGTATCTGCCGCGAGGAGCTGCCAGGGATGCTCCCCCAAGGCGGGTTGAGACGCTTAGAGCTCGCCCGGGCCATCGGTACCGATCCAGAGCTCTTATTACTCGATGAACCCTTTGCTGGGCTCTCCCCTGCGGAAGTCGACGAGATCTCTCACTTGATCGCAAGTCTTCGTAACGAAGGGCAAACGATTGTCTTGGTCGATCACAATATGCGCGGGGTGATGCGTTTGGTAGACCGCATTGTCGTGCTCTGCTTTGGGGAGAAGATCGCCGAAGGCACCCCCGAAGAAGTGGCGCGCAACCCCCAAGTTCAAGAAGCCTATCTCGCCGGCGGTGGGTTCTAAAGTGTTAGTCATCGAAGATCTCAATGTCTACTACGCCAAGGCGCACGTCTTAAAGAACGTCAGTTTGAGGGTCTCGCAAGGGGAGTTCGTCTCTATCATTGGCCCCAATGGGGCAGGCAAGACCACGCTCTTACGCACGATCTCCGGGCTCAAAGACGGCCAAGGCCGGCTGAGCTTCAATGGGGCACCGCTGCCGCGTGATCCTGTAAAGGTTGTGCAATTGGGAGTGATCCACTGCCCGGAGGGACGCCATCTCTTCCCCGAGATGAGCGTCAAAGACAATTTGCTCATGGGCGCGTTTCGCCTCAAAAACTTTGATCCGGAGAGCGAGCTGGAGAAGATTTATCAGCTCTTTCCTATCTTGCGGGAGCGGGAGCGCCAGATGGCGCGGACGCTCTCTGGGGGCGAGCAACAAATGTTAGCCATTGGGCGGGCGCTGATGGGCCGGCCGGAGCTCTTGCTCTTAGACGAGCCGACGCTGGGGCTGGCGCCCATCGTGCGCAAAACGATTGCTGAAGCACTCAAGCAGATCAACGACTCCGGGGTCACTATTTTATTAGCTGAGCAGAACGTGCCGTTTGCGCTGGCTCATGCCCATAGAGTCTATCTGTTAGAGACGGGCGTGATCGTCAAAGCGGGCACGCCCGAAGAATTTCGTGCTGATGAGCACGTGCAGCAAGTCTATTTGGGTGGGGTCTAGTTACGGCTCTATCAGGAGCTGCTGCGGCGCGCTCTGCATCACATCTAGAGCATCCGTCTCTTGCTTCGCCCATAAGAAGCCGCGCACAAGATAGACCCCCGCTTGTACGAGATAGCCTTCGTCATCGAGTTGATCCCAGATGCCTCCTTCAAACTTCCTCATCTCGCCAGGCTGGAGCGTCATAACAGTGCTCTCTATCGGTTTTATAGGTGGCATGAATCCCCACCATCTCTTAATGCTAGACAAGATGACTCTCCCATCAGGAGTGGTCACCATAAAGTCTAACCCGATATCGACGACAGTCACAGGGCAAGCACTTTTGTTGATGATCTTCCACACAAGCGTTACACTCTCACCACGCTTGACGCGCTCAGGTACCTCCAGCTCAAGATCCACAGGCAGCCCACGCCCAATTGAAAGACATTTCACTGGCTGGTCCTTGATTTCAGGATCAAGGTGCACCATCCCCTGCACGCAGTAGCGTCCTGGCGCGATGGGCTGGCCTACGCTATCGCGCTGATCCCACTCACCGGAAAACTCTATCGCTTCCCCTGGAGCAAGACGGCGCAGCTCCGCGATCTCTTGGATCGCTTGCCCTTGCGCCCAGCGCCAGACTTCTCTTCTTCTATAGTCTGTGGTCACGATGAAGTCGTAGGCAGGACGCCCTAGCAGCGTTAGCTCGACCGATCGCTCTGTGATGTTTCTCAGCTTGAGGGTGAGGGGAATAGGCTGCCCAAGCTTCCAATAGCCTTCCCCGCGCAGAGAGATAGGGGCTTGGGAAGGGATCTCTAGTTCAAGTTTTAGCGGCGAGCCACGTCGGATGCGTAGCTCAACCCTCTGGGACTGTAAAGCCCCAATGTCAGTATAGAGCACCCCTTGCACCCAATACCTCCCCGCCGGGACAGGGATACCGTCAAGATCGCGCTGATCCCACGTAGTGTGTGCTTTGAGCGTGCTACCCCACGCCCAAGTTTCGATCTCTTTATAAGTATCTTCAATAGCCTTCCCATACGACCACCGCCAGACCTCTATGCCGCCCGGCATTGTCACGACAAAATCGTATGCCGGACGTCGGGTCAAAAGCAATGTCCGAGGACGACCACGATTGACGAGAGTCAGAGAGAGCCGGACAAGGTCACCTTGGAAGACGCGCGCGGTGCGCTCGTAGTAATTCACAGAAAGCGTCACCATGAAGTCACCGATAACCGCTCCTGGCCCCGATGGCAACACCGTGCACCCCACAAGAGTGAAAAAACACGCAGCACCGAGAATGCCGAGAAAAAGCTTCATAAGCTTATCCCCTTTCGTCTCTCAGATAGATCGTGCGCACCGGGAAGGGAATCTCGATCTTCTCTTCGCGCAGTCTCTTAAAAATTCTCTTGCGCAGCTCGTGCTGCGCACTGAACTGATCGTCGAACGTCTTAGCCCGCACGACTAAGAGAAAATCGAGCGAGAACTCCCCCATATTTGTGAAGCGCACCACGGGAGCGAAGCTGGGATCGAGCTGAGGCATCTCCGTGATCGCTTGCTGCCCGATCTCTAATAAGACGCGCTCGACGTGCTCTGGGTCGGAGCTGTAGCTGACGCTCACGGGGATGCGGACCGTTACGGGCTTGTCGGGCATATAGTAATTCGTGATGATGCTCTGGGCGAGCTTGGCATTGGGGATGATAATGAGATTGTTCGAAAAATCCCGAATGCTCGTGGTGCGCCAATTGATATCTGTCACGTAGCCCTCTTGTCCCGAATCTAATCTGATATAGTCGCCGACGCGCACTTGACGAGCCATCGAGACGTTGAACCCGGCAAAGAGATTGGTCAGCGTGTCTTGCAGCGCCAGTGCGACGGCTAAACCCCCGATCCCAAATGCTGTCAAGATCGGCGTAATGGAGATTCCCAGCGTCGACAAAAGCACGAGCAGCCCAACGATAATCACGCCAACTTTGATAAAAGTTCTCGTCAGGCTGGTCGCTGGAGCTTCGACCTCCCCTCGCGCGACTGCCCGCTGGAAGAGAGCGCTGACAATATTCGCTATTACAAGCGTCATCGAGAGCACGACTAAAGCCAATAAAACCTTCCCCAGCAGCGCGACAAGCTCGTCCGACAGCTTCGAGAACTCTAGGGCTAAATAAATCCCCAGCGCGGCGATCCAGAGCACGAACGGCCCGCGCATGGCAGTGATAACAATATCGTCGAACTCCCAGGTGGTGCGTTGCGCCCAGATGTGCAGATAGCGAAAGAGATAGCGCCGCCCGATGATCCCAGCGACCAAAGACCCGACTAGGATGAGCGTGGGAATCAGATAGTCCCAGAAAGAAATTTTCATCTCCATATTCTGTAGCTGTTATAACAGATGAGGATAGGAGAGTGCAAGAGGGGCTTGCCCCAAAGAGCATCTTGTGCTAGACTCACTCTATGATCCCGCTGCGCGACTATAGACATAGCAGCTCGTTCCCCGTTGTCACCGTCGTGATTATTGTTATAAATGTCTTAGTCTTTCTCTATCAGTTCTCACTCAGCACTACCCCGGCGACGGAGAACACCCGCCAGTGGGTGCGCGCCTGGCAGCAAGCTGGCTGCGAGATCCCTAGAGCTCTAGCGAGCCAGTTGCTCAGCCGGTTCTCCGTGATCTCTGCGGAGGACGAGTTCACGTTTCGTTTTGGTGTCATGCCCTGCGAGATCACGCGTGGGGCTGACTTGCCCCCTTTGATCCCATTCACAGTCTGGCTGACGCTGCTGACGGCGATGTTCATGCACGCGGGGTTCTGGCACATCTTGGGCAATATGTGGTACTTATGGATCTTCGGCGATAACATCGAGGACGTCTTTGGGCGCGTTGGGTTTGTCTTCTTTTATTTAGTGTCAGGGGTGGCCGCGGCGTTCGCGCAGATTCTCACCAATCCAAACACGGTGATCCCGATGGTCGGGGCGAGCGGGGCGATCTCTGGGGTGTTGGGCGCATACTTTGTGCTCTTCCCCTATGGGAGGGTCTTGACGCTCGTGCCGCTCTTTCCGTTCTTTGTCAGGTTGATCGAACTTCCCGCGATCTTTCTGCTGGGCTTTTGGTTTGTGATGCAGTTTCTGGGAGGGATTTCCAGCCCTATTGAAGGCGGCGGTGTAGCGTATTGGGCACACGCTGGGGGGTTTGTCACGGGCGCGTTGCTCGCTTTGCTCGTGAAACGCCGCGTTAGGCCGTATTATTTCTAGAATTTATAGTCGGCAGCGGCTGAGCAGTGGGGGAAACAGAGAAGCCACAAAGCGCTTTCCATTGCCACGGTGCAAGCTTTAGGTATAAACCCAACTCCCGATCTGTAGAGGATTTTCGTATTACCCTCTTGACTTTTTCCTCGTTTTGTGGTATATAGAGGGTGAGAAGATACAAAGCCGCTCACTCCCGCCTCAAGCCTTGAGGGAGCAGGGGAAGGAGCGCAAAAGGAGGAGAGTATGTACACGGCTCGCCTGGCTAAGCTCGCCATCGCCATTGGAATCATCTCGGTCCTCGTCGGCTGTACGTCGCTCTTGAAGTCTCAGCATGTCACCCCCCCCCCCGCTGAAGCCTGATTCTGCTTCTGAAGCCAACTTCCAACCGTTAAGCACTCTCGGTGGCAGCTGTTCCAGCCCAATCCTTGAGCCAGATCGCTCCGCATTGCTCCAAGAGGCGTTAGCAGACTCCCAGCTCCAAGCGGTCAAAGCGCAGCTGGAGCGCCGCGGGTTCGGCATCAATGTTGACGAAGCGCAAGCGGTCCAGCTTGCCGGCGGGCAGCAAGTATTAATTCCCTTTGGCGAGAATGCGCACTTAGTCTGGACGAGAGCCAATGGTCAGAGCGCAGCCGTGGGCTTGGTCCGTCAGGGCAACAAGACCCTCAACATCTCCGCGACGGGAGAGGAGCGGGTTGTGAGATTCCTGCCCCAGCAGAAGGTGGAGAAGCTGCTACGCAAGCTTCGAGAGAAGCCGAAGTTCCAAGAGTTTGAGGGGAAGCTGGCGCAGAAGGGCAAGCGAGTAGGTAAGGTGCGAGCCCTGTTCGATGAGGCCAACGGAGTAGCGATTCTGGGGATAGCTAGTGAGGGGAATGAGGAGAAGATCGCGCATCAGGTGCGGGTGAAGATCAAGGCGGACAAGGACGACGAGCTGGAGGATGATGCTGAGCCTCAGATTCAAGCGACGGCCTGTGGGCAAGCGACTGGAGAAGCGGTGCCAGCGGGAATGAAGATGCAACCCCTGGCTGTTCCTCCTGGGGAAGGGGACTTTGAGGGCGGCTACGAAGGCTCACAGATCTGCACTTCCCAGTGGGGCTATGACTACTTGTGTCTCAGCAGGACTCCAGCGATTAGTCTCTCTACGACCAGTTTGACTCTGCCCCAGACGTTCATCAATCAGCAGGTGCAGGGGTCGTTTGTGATCTGGAACTCTGGGGGAGGGACGCTGAGTGGGACGGTGAGTGCGCCAGCGCCGTTTAGTATTGTGTCTGGGGCGAGCTTCAGCCTGTTGCCTGGGCAACCCCAGGAAGTTGTGGTACGATTCAGCTCAGC
>CALLJK010000017.1 GCA_938091745.1 Candidatus Bipolaricaulota bacterium | reverse complement strand
ACCAGCAGCCCGCTGCCAAAGTCTACCTGCGCTGGGGAGAAGCTCACCTTGTGCGCCACACCTGTCGCAGTCACGGTCTTGCTCCCTCCAGTGCTGCTGATGCTCACGCTCTTGGAGAAGCTCCCTGGAGTCGCTGAGCTGAACCGTACCACAACCTCCTGCGGCTGCCCAGGCAACAGACTGAAGCTCGCCCCAGACACAATACTAAACGGCGCTGGCGCACTCACTGTCCCACTCAGCGTCCCTCCCCCACCGTTCCAGATCACAAACGACCCCTGCACCTGCTGATTGATGAACGTCTGGGGCAGGGCTAAGCTGGTCGTAGAGAGACTTATTGCTGGAGTCCTGCTAAGACACAAGTAGTCATAGCCCCACTGCGAGGTGCAGATCTGTGGGCCTTCGTAGCCGCCCTCAAAGTCTCCCTCCCCAGGAGGAGCGGCCAAGGGCTGCATCTTCATTCCCGCTGGCACCGCTTCCCCACTCGCCTGCCCACAGGCCGTCGCTTGGATCGCTGGCTCAGCATCATCTTCCGGCTCATCATCCTTGTCCATTTTAAGCTTGATCCGCACCTGATGGGCAATTCTCTCGTCATTCCCTTCATTGGCTATCCCCAGAATCGCTACTCCGTTGGCCTCATCGAACAGGGCTCGTATCTTGCCCACCCGCTTGCCCTTCTGCGCCAGTTTCCCCTCAAACTCTTGGAACTTCGGCTTCTCTCGAAGCTTGCGTAGCAGCTTCTCCACCTTCTGCTGGGGCAGGAATCTCACAACCCGCTCCTCTCCCGTCGCGGAGATGGTGAGGGTCTTCTGCCCTTGACGGATCAAGCCCACTGCTGCTGTCTGGCCCTTTGAATCTGCTAGAGCTTGTTGGTAGCGGGGGGGGAACGTGGGAGTGAGCAGCTTTGTATCGTATCACCTTTTACACAGCACCAACGGGGAGAAAAGTCAAGAGGACAAGACGAAAATCGCGTGCGGATCAGGAGTTGGATTTGTGTTCGGAGGCTTCTTGGCACGGTGCCCTCTGTGTGCTATACTTCAACCCACGAAAGGAGGGCACGATGGACGACCGAATCCCTATGACGCCCGAGGGCTATCAGCAGCTCAAAGCTGAACTGGAACGTCTGGTCTCGGAGCGCCCGAAAATTGCTGAAATCATCGCGCGTGCTCGATCTTACGGCGATCTCAGTGAGAATTCTGAATATCACTCGGCGAAA
Organism: Candidatus Bipolaricaulota bacterium; assembly: GCA_938091745.1. Taxonomy (GTDB): domain Bacteria; phylum Bipolaricaulota; class Bipolaricaulia; order RBG-16-55-9; family DRXL01; genus JANXCC01. Next base: position 19,844 of record CALLJK010000017.1, on the reverse strand, counting down.
GAAAAACAAGCTCTACTTGAAGCAAAGATTCGCGATCTAGAGTACAAGCTCTCCCACGCGTTCATCGTCACAAACGAAGGGCAGGAACGCCACGTGACTCTCGGCTGCTGGGTCACTTTGCAAGACACGCTCACCGGCGCGTCGTTTAAGTATAAACTCGTCGGCCCAGCAGAAGCCAACCCCGAAAATGATCTGATCTCTGCGGCATCTCCTGTGGGCAAGGCACTCTTAGGCAAAGAGCCCGGCCAAATCGTCGAAGTCCAAACGCCCCGCGGCGTGCGCACCTATAAGATTCTGAGTATCGAACTGTGATTCTGTGGCTGGTCGTCCTAGCGTTCGCCCCTGGAATCTTCTGGCTCTGGTACGTCTATCAAAAAGACCGCTGGGAGCCGGAGCCGCGTGCGCTCGTCCTCAAGACTTTCTTGCTGGGCATGGCGTGCGCCCTGCCCGCGGCATTGCTTGAAGTCCCGTTCGCGTGGTCTGGAGTCTTTCTGATAGTGATCGCCGCGCCGGTCATCGAAGAGTACGCGAAATATTTCGTCGTCAGCCGCACCGTCTACCGACAGACTGAGTTCAGCGAGCCGATGGACGGCATCGTCTACTCCGCAGCAGCTGCGCTGGGCTTCGCATCGGTAGAGAATCTGCTCTATCTTATACAAGCGCAAGGTCACGATATGCTGACGCCGGTCTTTCTCGGAAGGGCTTTCTTCTCTGTTCCGGGGCATGTGCTCTTTTCGACGATCTGGGGCGCGGCGTTGGGAAGAGCCAAGTTTGTCTCTGACCCCATCCGACAGAGAGCGCTCATCCATGGCGGGCTAGTAACGGCGATGGCCGCGCACGGGCTGTTCAATCTTTTGGCGATGTTCGAGCTGGTGGGCGCTGTCGGGCTATTGATCTTTTTCTTCTTCGCGTGGAAGTTCTTTCATCAGCGCGTCGAGACAGCGTTGGCCGAGTCGTCGTATGCGCAGCGCTTAGGCCAACTCTTCAGCCGTCGCGATGACTCTAGCTCCCGCCCTTGACTTCTGTATCAAAACAGGGCACAATAGCGCCAATCTCTGAATAAAGGAGTTTGCCATGAAGAGAGTATTAGTAGTTCTCGTCTCCCTGTCGGTCATAGTGGGGTTCTTCTCGCTCAAGCCGGAGATCGGCACGCCCGCTCTTGCGCCGTCGATCACCGTCATCGATGAGATCATTCAGCAAGTCAACGAAGAGAACTTGCGCGCCCATATTTGTTATCTGCAATCGCGCGACGGCGGGGAATTTTGTAATACTGAAGGCTCACGCTGGGCCTGCGACGGAGCGGCGATTGATCGCGCCTTAGAGTACGCGCAGCAGCATTTTGAGAAGCTAGGGCTGAAGGCCGAGCGCGTGCCCTTCTCGCTCTACTGCCGTGTGGGGTTGTCTCATAACATCGAAGCGATCTTGCCGGGGACGGAATCACAACAGTCAGTATTGATCACGGCGCACTTAGATAGCACGACGTTCAGTATCAGTTCTGGAGGCATGGCACCGGGGGCCGACGACAACGCCAGCGGCAGCTCAGCTGTGTTAGAAGCCGCGAGAATTCTCAGTCAATATAAGTTCAAGCACACGATTCGCTTCGTGCTCTTTACGGGAGAAGAACAAGGGCTGATAGGGAGCCGGGCGTATGCGGGAAAACTCGCTAGCGAGGGTGTCCAAATTCTTGGAGTCTTCAATATGGACATGATCGGCTACGACAGCGATAGCAATGGTGCATTTGAGATTCACGCAGGCACCCGTGAAGGCTCCGTCAAGCTCGCTGATCTTCTGGTGCAGACGCTCACAGCTTACGAGATCAAGCTTGCCCCGGAAGTCTTAGAAGTCGGCGCGACGGGCCGCAGCGACCATGCGTCGTTTTGGAATCGCGGGTATCCTGCTGTCTTAGTGATCGAAGACAGCGAATACGGCGAGACTGACGACTTCAACCCGTATTATCACTCGACGGCAGATACGTTAGATAAATTAGATTTGTCTTACGCGAAGCGCATCGCGCAAGCCGTGATTGGGGCAGCAGCGCAATTAGCTGAGCCAGTACAACAAAAAAGCTTCAACTGAGAACTCATAACTGTTAACTGTTGAACTGTTTTGGTGCCGAGGGGGGGACTCGAACCCCCACGGATTACTCCACACGCCCCTCAAACGTGCGCGTCTGCCAATTCCGCCACCTCGGCCCAGACTTCGTCTGGACTATTCACCGTGCCGCCGCTGGCGGCACAAGAAAGAGTACACTTGGATATTAGCTTATAGTTGGCACTCTGTCAAGCTTGACGGCCCTTGTGTGCGGGCGCTCTATGGACCTTCCCTGCTCCCTTGATAATCTCCCCCACCCGATAGGCCTGCTCCCCGTGCTCTGCTAAGAATTTGAGCACAGCTTCGGCGTGCTCCTTGGGCACGATCACGATAAATCCTAAGCCCATGTTGAAGACTTCCCACAGCTCCTCTTCGGGGACACTCCCCCAGCGCTGTAACGCCCCAAAGAGCTGAGGGATCGGCCAGCTTCCTTGCTCGACAACAGCGTCGACTCGCTCATTGAGCGCCCGCACGAGATTGCCCGCAATCCCGCCCCCAGTAATGTGCGCCGCACCCTTCACTGAGAATCTCTCACAGAGCTTGAACACTATATTGGAGTAGATCGGCATCGGCTCTAATAAGAGCTCGCCCAGTGGGCGCTCCCCAGCTTCAGGATAGGTCCTTCTCAAATCGAGCTTCGCTGTCTCGATGATCTTTCTGATAAGCGAAAATCCGTTACAATGCGGCCCACGGGAAGCAAGCCCGATAAGCACATCTCCCGGCTCAACAAGCTGGGGATTGGGAATCTTGGAGCGCTCGACGATCCCCACGACAAAGCCGACCAACTCGAAGTCGTCAGCTCGCACAAACAGATCGCGCAGCTGCGCCGTCTCCCCGCCGATCAGCACACAGTGTGCCTCATTGCACGCCCGCACCAGCCCCGCAAAGATCTCTCGGCTCATCTCTAAATCGAGCTGGGCTGTCGCATAGTAATCTAGAAAGAACAAGGGCTTAGCCCCAAGACAGACAAGATCATTGACGTTCATGGCTACTACGTCTTGGCCCAAGCCCTCGAACTTTCTGTACTCTAGAGCGATTCTCGTCTTGGTGCCGATGCCGTCGGTGGAGCTCACTAAGACAGGGGCGGTGTAGTCTTTGAGAATCTCCGTGAGATCAAACAGTCCCGCAAATGGGCCGATCTGTGAGCTGCCCTTGGGATTGAGCTTTCTAATCAGCTCGACGAGCTTGTCGGCTTGGGCGATATCGACGCCGGCGTCACGGTATCGCATACGCAGTGTTATGGAGGAGGCACAGGTGATGGAGCAGTTATTGGCTGGACGATTACATCCCGTCCCCAATTCACCCCATAAGCATTCTCAAAGATTTTGCTCTTGGGGCTTCTATCAAAGAGGAAATGAATAGCACACCAAAGCTGCCAAATTAAATCGCGCAGTTGTGGTTCATGACGCAGGTCACTAATGGTTAAACCGATTCGCTGCGCTTCATCAATTGTAATGCGGCGTCCGTGCGACTTATGCAACTTATGATCAAGAAGATAATCTACGATCTTTTTAACCTTCCTGCGCCCGCGTGTGTCAGTAGAAAACATATAACTCTTCAACCAGCGAGTAGCCAGCTCTCGCGAGAGCTCTATGGCATTCCGGCATATCTCGACATAGGGACCAAAGTCGGTGAGCCAGGGTAAGAAAATAGACAAGGCTCGCTGGTCTTGGTGGATCTCCTCCCGTACCTTCTCATAGCCATCAATAATCATTTGAGCCGGGAACCATTCGTAAATAACTTGAGAGCCGCGAGGGCGTGGTATCCGAATTTGAGGGTCAATAGGGCCTAAGGCGGATCGGTCATCCATAACGATTTCATCTCCGGCCAAGCACATAAGGGTAGCGGCGCTCATGGCCATATAGGGAACTATGAAACGGATATTGCTAAAGTTTGAGCGTAGAAAGTTTACTATTTGTGCGGTGGCTTCTGCCGAGCCACCAGGGCTGTTGATAAGTATGTCTAGACTATATCCCTCTAGACCCTTAATGAGATCAGAAAACCCCACTATGTCTTCAGACTCGATGGAATTAAAAGGGGAGGGCTTTCTTTCATCGGCGGCATACACGATGAACTTACGCCCAGTGAGCTTTTCAATCTGCTGCATTAATTGTAAGCGGATCTCAAAGAGCTGCTTGCCATCCTTGACGTTATTGAGCAGAGTTTGATATGCCGACATTGAAGCTCCCCTGATTGGTAAGGGTGCTTGCACTTTGGACTTGTGGAAGTGGCATTGAGGCAAGGAAGCGCTGGTACTGCTCCCACGATAGATGAAATTGCTTGAGCAACTCCTCAACTTCCGGATGCTCTTTCAGGTAGTTTTCTGCTGCTTTCAGGAGATCTTCCATAGCTATTGTATCAAATTATATTGCTTTATCCAGACTCTTGCAAGGATGGGTTTAAAGCTCACTTCGGCAGCAAATATTCTAGCGCCGGATGCTCGGCAGGGAGACTCCCCTCCGGGTAACGCGCGGTAAAGCACGCCGTGCAGAAATGCTCAGCGTCCCCGACGCACTGCTGCAATTCTTCTACAGAGAGATAGACGACCGAGTCCGCGTTCATAAACTGCGCGATCTGTGGGATCGTCCGACTTGACGCGACCAATTCCGCGCGCGTGGGCATGTCGATCCCAAAGTAACACGGCGCGATCAACGGCGGTGAAGCAATACGCAGATGGACTTCTTTCGCTCCAAACTCCCGCAAGACGTGCACGATCGCCCGCGACGTCGTCCCCCGCACAATCGAGTCGTCTACCAAAGCGACGCGCCGGCCTTGCAAGACATCCCGCAACGGCAAGAGCTTCATCCGGACTTTGTGAATTCTCGACTCTTGATAGGGCTCGATGAAGCTCCGCCCAATATAGTGACTGCGAATGAGCCCGAATTCTAAGGGCTTATTGAGTCTTCGGGAATACCCCAACGCGGCGGGCAGGCCCGAATCGGGCACGGGCACGACAATCTCTATCTCGCGCGTCTCTTTCTCCGCGAGGCGCTCCCCACACCTCTTGCGAAACTCATAGACGTTGTGCCCAAAGAGCGTGCTGTCGGGTCGGGCAAAATAAATGAGCTCAAAGATGCACTGCTGCCGCGGGCGCCCCCCCCCAAAGCGCGCCGCGTGCAGCCCCGCGCGATCTATCACGACGACTTCGCCAGGCTCGATCTCGCGAACGGGCTCGGCTCCGAGGATATCGAATGCTGCTGTTTCCGAAGCGATATAGTAGTCGTTTCCCCGTCGGCCTAACACCAAGGGCCTGAACCCGAAGGGGTCTCGGGCCGCGATCAGTTTCTCCCCATCAATCATCACGACCGAGTATGCCCCGAAGACTTTCGCAGCAATAGCTGCCCATCTTTCGTAGGGGGTAGCCCCTCGCACGCGAGCGTAGAGATGGAGCAAGCTCTCGGTGTCGGAGGTGCTATTGAAATAGACGCCCTCAGCTACGAGTTCTTCTCTCAGGTGCGCGGCATTAGAAAGATTTCCGTTATGGGCGATGGCGATCCAGCGTCCTTCTCTCTTGAGGACGAAGGGTTGGGCGTTCTCCGGCCGGGCACTCTCCCCTTGAGTCGAGTATCGCGTATGGGCGATCCCGATGTGCCCCCGTAAGAGCGAGACGTGCCCCTTGGCGAAGACGTCTTGGATCAATCCCAAGTCTTTGTAGCAGCGCAGTTCTCTGCCGTCGGAGATCGCGAATCCTGCGGCCTCTTGCCCCCGATGCTGCAGGGCGAACAGCCCCATCTGTAACGCGTCGGCGATCTCCGCAGATTGACTATAAATCGCGAAGAGCCCGCACTCTTCTTTCAGTTTCATAGTTCTAACGCCGTCTCATACGCGCGGCGCAGTTCTGTGACGGAGACGCCATCGCCACCCAATTCTAGCGCATCTCCTGCTACGATGCCCACTCGCTGATACGGCACGCCCGCCTCGTCTAAAAGCTCTTTCAGCGCATCTTCACGCTCCGGCGCGACCGTCACGACAAAGCGCGAGGGCCACTCTCCAAAGAGATACTCTTCTGACAGATCGTCAAGCTCTAAGCGTGCCCCAAGCCCCCGCGCAAAGCTCTTCTCCGCTAAAGCGACTAAGAGCCCGCCCTCGGACACATCGTGGGCGCTGTGCAGCAGCCTTCTCTCCGCCAGAGCTAGCATTACCGTGACGAGCTGGCGCTCCAGCTCTAAGTCGGTCCTCTCCAGCTCCCCGCCAATATCCCCATAGAATACTTTCAGATACTCGCTGCCCCCAACCTTCCCAGAGAGCTTCCCGATCAGATAGATCAGATCGCCCTCGCCCTGAAAGCCCATGGGCACTCGTAGTTCTATATCTTTGAGCAACCCCACCATCCCCACAATCGGCGTGGGGTAGATCTTTCGGGTCTCGGACTGATTGTAAAAGCTGACGTTGCCCGAGACAAACGGCAGCTCCAACGCTCTTGCCGCGTCGGCCATCCCGCGGATCGTTTGCTCGAAGGACCACAAGACTTCGGGATCAGTGGGATTAGCGAAGTTCAAACAATCCGTGATCCCAATGGGTTCAGCCCCGACGCTCAAGAGATTATGCACAGCCTCGCAGACGGCCCGAGCGCCGCCTTCGTAGGGGTCTATCTGACAATAGCGGCCGTTGCCCCCCATCGTGACAGCAATACCGAAGCGCTCGCCCTTCACCCGCAAGAGCGCAGCGTCGTGAGCCCCAGGGCCGATCACCGTGTTTGTCTGCACAGTGTGATCATACTGTTCGTAGACCCAGCGCTTCGAGCCGATCGTTGGGGAGTGCAGGAGCTGTTTCAGCGCTTCGCGCCAGGATCTACCGTTCTTGCCTCCGACCTCTCCTCCGGCCCCTCCCCACCTAACCCCTGTGCCCCCTTCCCTAAGGGGAAGGGGGGATTCCCCTCCCTCTTTAGGGGAGGGGATAGGGGAGAGGTCCGGCTCCGGCACCCCTCCGACCAAGAGACTAATAGGAACCTCGGCAATCGTTCGACTCTCGTGACGAATTCTATAGACTCTTTCGGCGATCACCTCCCCAATCACAGTTGCTTCCAAGCCCCACTTGCGATAGATCTGTAAGAATTTCTGCTCGGAGCCGGCCTTGACGCAGAGCACCATGCGCTCTTGGGATTCCGATAAGAGAATCTCATAGGGGGTCATGGTGGGGTCGCGCAGCGGGATCTCTTCGATGTCTATGGCGATCCCGACGTTCCCCCGCGCGGCCATCTCCGCTGGAGCTGTCGAGAGCCCCCCAGCACCCAAATCTTGCAGCCCGATCAGTTCGGGAAACTGACAGACTTCGAGCGTCGCTTCGATCAGAGACTTCGCGGTGAACGGGTCGCCCACTTGGACGTTGGGGCGCTTGGCTTCGGTCTCGCCAACCAAATCTTCCGAAGCAAACGTGGCCCCGTGAATCCCGTCGCGTCCCGTCCGCGCCCCAACTAAGAGAATCTTATTGCCCACACCATGGGCAATAGCACGCTTCAGTTGGGATCTCTTCAGCAGCCCCACACACATCACGTTGACAAGACAGTTATCAGTATACGCGTCATCAAAGGAGACATCTCCCCCGACGGTGGGCACGCCGACGCAGTTCCCATAGTGACTGATCCCCGCGACGACACCCGTAAAGAGCTGACGGGACCTCTCCCCCGGCCCCTCCCCGAAGCGGGGAGGGGTGAGACACTCCCCCTTCCCGCGTCGGGAAGGGGGTTGGGGGGTTAGGTCCCCAAACCGCAACGAATCTAACAGAGCTATGGGCCGCGCCCCCATGCTCAGAATATCTCTGATAATTCCGCCCACTCCCGTGGCTGCCCCGTTGAACGGCTCAACGGCTGATGGATGATTGTGGCTCTCGACCTTGAACGCCACACACCAATCGTTCTCTAACTCCAAGACCCCGGCGTTCTCCCCCGGCCCTTGCAGAACCCGCTTGCCGGCTGTGGGCAGAAGCTTTAAGAATCTTTTCGAGCTCTTGTAGCTGCAGTGCTCGGACCAATTTAGGGAGAAGAGCCCGAGCTCCAGCTCGTTGGGCTCGCGCTGGAGGCTCGCGCAGATCGTCTCGTACTCTCTTTGAGAGAGCCCGTGCTGGAGGGCCAGTTCCAGTCTGCTCATAGGTGAAGGCCCTCACCCCCAACCCCTCTCCCGTGATGACTCACGGGAGAGGGGTGCCCGCAGGGCCCTGCATCACCCCTTGGAAAAGCCTCAGCCCGTCCCCCGTCCCAAAGAGCCTCTCGCTATTGCGCTCCGGGTGGGGCATCATCCCGAAGACCGTTCCCGTCTCGTCCGTAATCGCTGCGATATTCTCGACCGAGCCGTTGGGGTTCTCTTCATAATATGTCAAGAGAATCTGACGGTTGCGCTTCAGTCTTTCGAGAGTCTCGCGAGGCGCGATATACCGCCCCTCCCCATGTGCAATGGGCAGCTCTATAATCTCTCCGTACCTAAACAGATGGGTCAGCGGAGTCGCGTTGTTCTCGACCCGAAGTTTCACGGTCTTGCAGATAAATCTCTGCGAGATGTTCTTTGTCAGCGCTCCCGGCAGCAACCCCGCTTCGGTCAGTATCTGAAAGCCGTTGCAGATGCCAAGCACGATCCCACGCCCTCTCTCTATATACTCCGGGAGGGCCTGCACCACCGGAGCAAACCGTGCGATCGCCCCCGCTCGCAGATAATCCCCATACGAAAAGCCCCCAGGCAGCACGATCAGATCGTATCTCTCTAAATTCGTCTCGCGATACCAGAGCAGATCCGTCTCGATCCCCAAGAGATCTTTTAAGACATAATACGTGTCGTGATCGCAGTTGGAGCCAGGAAAGACTACTACTGCTGCTCTCATTCGAGCTCCTCCAACTCTATAGAGTACTTTTCGATCACAGGGTTAGCTAAGAACTTCTGGGCGATCTCAGAGACCCTCTCGCGGGCCTGCTGGGCCGAGATCGCTTTCAATCTGAACTTGATGAGCTTGCCCACGCGCGTCCCAGAGATATTCTTCAGTCCCAGCTCGATCATGGCGCGTTCGACCGCTTGCCCCTGGGGGTCTAAGAGTTCCGGCTTAGGTTCGACCAAGACTCGCACGAGAAATTCTTTCATAGAATGCCCATCCGCCGTGCCACTTCCCTGTAGACTGTGAGCAGATCGCCCTTGTCTTCACGAAACACGTCTTTATCGAGACTCTCATTAGTGCGGGCGTCCCAGAGCCGCATCGTATCCGGGCTGATCTCATCAGCCAAGAGGATCTCCCCGTCTGGAGTCTTGCCGAACTCGAACTTCATGTCAATGAGCTTCAGGCCCACACCGAGAAAATATTCTTTCAAGATCGCGTTGGCCTGCAGGGCATAGTCTTTGATCTGGGAGAGCTCGTGGGGGGTAGCAAGACGGAGCGCCAGAGCGTGAGCCTCGCAGATGAGGGGGTCGTGGAGGGCATCAGACTTATAGAAGAGTTCGAGGAGCGGGGGATCGAAGACTTGTCCGCGCGTCAGCCCCAATCTCTTGACGATGCTACCTGCCGCGACGTTACGCACCACGACTTCCAGGGGGATGATTTGGACTCTTTTTGCGAGGAAGCTCCGCTCGTCGCGCTGTTTGATATAATGGGACGGGACGGCGTTGTGGAGCAGCTCGAAGAGTTTGCAGGAGATCTGGGCGGCGAGCGCTCCCTTGCCGGGGATGGCGTCGCGCTTGACGCCATCACCGGCGGTGACAGTGTCTTTGAAGAAGACGATGACGGTGTTTGGGTCTGGGCCGGGGAAGAGCGTTTTGGCTTTGCCGTCGTAGAGGGGTTTCATCGTATGATCGCGTGTATCGTAGCAAGTTTGGGACGAGCTGTCAACTCAGATGGGTTTGGGCAGCAGCGAGAATCTCGCGGTGCAGGGGGATCTCGAAGAAGCTGTGGCGCAGGGAAGCGTCAGCGATGCCATGCGCTATCCTTTGCAACTCTTCATAAGCTTGGCGCAGTGCTTCACGAGCCTGGGGGTTGTGCAGTGCTTCCAGAACCCGATAGCAGAGATAATGGGCACGGATCACAAGCTCACCACTCCACCCATGGTGCTCAATCAATGTCAGCGCCTGTTGAATTTTATCTAAGGCTGCGTGCGCGTCTTGGCCTATCTCTAGCAAGGTGTGAGCAAGTTCCACCAGGCACGCTCCCTCTTCAGCCTGAGCACTTATGGCCCGCGCATGCTCCAAGGCTTGATACAGAGAACTGAGAGCGCGCTCATGCTGGCCGAGGTCCCGAGAGACGACCCCGAGCCACCGCTCCATCATGCATTGGCCGAGAGGATCTTCTAATTCGAGAAAAATCTCATAGGCTTCCCTACTCAATTCGAGGGCCTTGGCAGGAAGCCCAAGGAGTCGATATGTCTGAGCAAGGTTGCACAGGCTGTATCCCAAGCCACGGCGGTCGCCATGAGTTCTGTCAAGGGCGCAGGCTTGCTCCAGATACTCTTGGGCTTGCGGGTATCTTCCAAGGTAGCGCAGGGTAGCTCCTATATTGTTGAGGATCGCGCTGATCTTGTGGGGCTCGTGAAGCTCGCGATAGAGCCGCAACGCCGTCTCGTAATGGGCAAGCGCCTGCTGATACTCCCCAAGCTTCAGCAAGGCGTTGGCGCAGTCATTCCACGTATAGGCCGCTTTGAGCGGATCGCGGGTCTGGAATATTTCCAAGGCTTTTCGGGAGTGTTCGAGCGCGGCGCGGTACTCTCCGCGATAGAACCAGATCAATCCGATTTGATTGAGGAGGGCTGCTTGTGTAAGCGGATCTGGAGGGTTGAGGGCTAAGGCGCGCTGAGCATGATGGAGAGCCTCCTCATAGCGCGCGGTACGGATGAGCCAGTGGGCTTTCCACTGGAGTGCTTGAGCTTTCTGAGAGACGTCGAGCCTTTCTGCAAGCACCAGCAATCTCTCGCAACTCTCGTGAGCGGCGTGCACCTGTCCGCCTCTGAGCTGAAAGTCGAGGCGCTCCAGCACGAGCTCAAATTCTTGCTTTAATACCTCCAGCTCGCCCATATGCCCTACAAGCCGGTTGAGCAAGAGCAGAGCGCGCTCTATATACTGCAGACCTTCTGTGAGGTGATAGCGTCTTTCATGTTCTCTGATCGCTCGGAGCAACCATGTGAGCGCGTGCTTGAGCTGCCTGCCCCGCTCATAGTGCTCCGCCAGCTGGCCCGCCAGCCCCGCCGCTACCGGATTGGCATAGACCCGTTCCATCGCTTGGGCAATCCGCCGGTGCAGCCAAATCCGTCGCGGCTCCTCAAGCTGGGCGTACACGACCTCGCGGAACTTGTCGTGCGCGAACTCGTACCGTCCTCCACGCTCGATCAAGAGCCCTTGCGACGTGAGCTCTGCTAAATGCGCAAACAGCTCTTCTGAGGCCCCCTCCCATGCAGCTTCTAGGACCTCAAGCTCGATCTGCACAGCACAGGCGACTAAGTGTACAATTCTCTGAGCTGCAGCGCTGGTCCGCTTCACCCTGCGTTCGATCAGCTGCACTGCTGATGGGGCCAGCGCCATCCGAGAGGGGTCAGTCAGGCGCCAGCGCGACCCCTCGTGAACGAACGCCCCGTTCTCAAAGAGGGCTTGGAGCACAGCCGTCGCAAAGAGCGGATTGCCCACACTCTCACGATAGAGTCGCCCACCAAAATCTGCTGTTATCTCCAATTCGTCAGCTAGACCCTTCACTAAATCGTGAATCTCGCGCTCGCCCAAGCGGTGCAGTACGATCTCATCGAGCCGCCCCAAGCGTGATCCCTGATGCCGCACGCGCTCCACCCCAGGGCTGAGTTCCTCAGAGCGTGCTGCCCCTATAATGAGCACAGGCTCACTGGCGACTCTCTCGATGAGATAGCAGAGAAAATCGAGCGAGCTGTCGTCAGCCCACTGTAAGTCGTCTAAGAAGACCACAAGCAGGACGTGGCGCCGCGCCAGAGCACTGATAATTCTGTATAGCGTCTCGAAGATTCGATACTGGCGATGCTCTGGGGGCAGCGTTACAGGGGAGAGCTCGCCCGTCACCCGAGTGAGTTCTGGTACCAGTTCTGAGAGCTCTGCCAGCCACGCCGACGGCACCCCTGTCAGAAACTCGCTCTGGAGGTGCGAGAGCCCCTGGCGCAGGACTTCGACCCACAGATGCATGGGCATGGGGTTCTCCAGCTCATAGCAGCGCCCGCACAGCGCGAGCGCCCCTTCGTGCTCCTGGGCCCAGCGAGCAAATTCTTCACCGAGACGCGTCTTGCCCACCCCCGCTTCGCCGAGAATGAGCACGACGTGCCCCGCGCCGGAGCGAGCTTTCGCGAACGCTGACGCAAGTTGCTCCCATTCGCGAGTCCGCCCGACAAAGGGCGGGCGACGGATCTTCGCGGGGAGAGCTAACAGAGCTCTCTCTGCGATGGGTTTGGGATAAACGCTCTCCACGCCAGGGACATCTTCGGCTTGGATTTGTCTGAAAATCTCCTCAGTCTGCGATGAGGGGCGCTCGCCCAGCTCGCGCTCTAAGACAGCACGACAGCGCTCATACGCCCGGCGCGCTCGCGCCCTATCCCCCGCACAGAACGCATAGACCATCATCTGGCGATAGAGCCGTTCATCCAAGGGAGATTCCGTCATAGCACGCTCGAGATATTCTAACGCTATACGATACTGGCCGCGCCGCGCCAGGGAGTCCGCTAACAAACTCAAGACTTCAACAAAGCGCTCTCGGAAGCGCTCGCGTGTCTGGAACGCCCACTCGTCGTAGCGATCTTCGGCAAGATACTCCCCACGATAGAGCGAGAGGGCTTGCTCAAACGAGCGTATCGCTTCGTCGAAATCCCCTTCACGGTGAGCGCGTCGCCCACGCTCTTCGAGCTGAGAGAACTCTTCGGTGTCGACCCAGCAGGCGCTCTCATCTGAGAGCGTATAGCCTCCGTGTCGAGTGAGAATATAGTGCGACTCCTCCCCGCGCTCGAGAGAAGGTTCTAAAATCTTTCTCAGCTCGGCGACGCGACTCCGTAGATTCGACGCGGCACTGCGCAACGAGAGCTCTTCACCGGGCCATAAGTATTCGATCAGCTCGTCGGCAGAGAAGACCCGGCCGCGCTCACTCGCGAGAATCTTTAACAGAGATTTCGTCTTGGTGTTCTTCCACACCGACGGTGGCAACACCTGCCCATCGCGCTCGACGGAGAACCGTCCGAAGAGAAAGATTTTTATCATAAGGTATAGTGGCCCTCACCCCGGCTGCGCCACCCCTCTCCCGTAGGTGACTACGGGAGAGGGGCCGGGGGTGAGGGCCTCGATTATAGCTGTGCTCGTCTCTCGAGACAAGTCTGCAAAGTCCCCACTTTGCACCGACTTTGCACGGGGCTGCTAGACTCCAGCCGTCGAACATCAACACAAACTCAAACAAAGGAGGTTGATCACAGATGTTCGTCAAAGCGAAGGTCGTGCGGACGGTCGTAGCGGTTCTGGCCCTGGGAGTGTTGGGTACGGTGGTGGTGGGGACGGCGCAGCAGCCGACAAACCCCGCGGATATCGCGAGCGCGATGGTCGCGTACTATAAGATCGGCAACCGGCCGACGAGCATCACGGTAGCTGAGATCGAGCAGCGCATCGCGTACTTCCCCGACTTCGGCGAGAGCACACTCGGAGCCCTCAAGAAAGCCGCGCCCATTGAGACCGTGAGCAAATTAGTCAATCTCAAGAACAGCCGAGGGAGGAATCTGCTGTCACAAAAGCAGATTATCTTGCTCTTGACGTTCTATAACTTAAAGCCGTAGGCCGGGCCGGGGGGCCCTCACCCCCTCCAACCTAACCCCCAACCCCCTTCCCGAAACGGGAAGGGGAGAAGCTCCCCTCCCCGCGCCGGGGAGGGGTTGGGGGAGAGGTCAAGGGTGAGGGCCTTCACCCTTCCCTCACAAACCGCACCTTTCCATCTGGGCTCTTCTCAGCGTAGTATGCTTCAACGGAGATCGGCAGCCCCAGATTCCGCAGGGCCTGCACGATCTCTCGCAAATCCTCGCGCTGCGCCAGGCTTCGCCTGGACCGTCCGTCTTCGCCTGCCTCTGCCAGGCGAAGATGGAGCCCACGCGCAGCGTGCAGGAACGGCGGGACAAACTGCTCCGCGCTATACCACGCGCAGTCTTCGTGCGAGATCACGATGACTCTTTTCAGTCTATGGCGCTCCACTAAGAACTTCACCCACTTATGGCCGACCCACGCAAATTTGGGCAAGTACTCAGTCAGTAATAAGAACTGCGGCCCGCCGGGCACAGCTAACAGATCGTAGCTTCCCGGCCCAAGCTCTAAGTGTCTCTCGAGAAACTCCTGGGTGTAGGGCAAGAACGCATTGCTCGAGCAACAAATCACCAAGACGGCGCTCTCATGCTCGACAAACGGCTCTTGTGATGTGTAGATAGGCTCTGCCATAGATCTTCCCCCTGGTGCTGACTCTCACCCCCAACCCCTCTCCCGTAGGTGAACTACGGAAGAGGGGCACGCTGCGCGTTCACTCTTTCTTCTTCTCCTTCTCCTCTTCGGACTTGATCCCGATCTTGCCCAACAGCCCGCTGATGTCAATCCCAAGGGCCTGAGCCGCTTGCAGTAAGTTGAACATCGTCGTGGGGACGGTGTTTGCGAGCCGACTGAGCGTATTGGCTCCGTCGGGGGAGCCGCTGTCGAGCATGACGAGCTTATCAATATTGCCCAACGGCGCGGCGACGGCTCCGGCGACCGGCGCAAAGGCTTTAATGACATCGGGCAGTCTTTCTAAGACGAGCATCGTCTTAGCGGACTCGTCGAGCTTGGCAAATGCTTCGGCTTTTTTGAGCGCCCCTTCGGCTTCGGCTAAGAGCTTCGCCTTGACGCCCTCAGCTTCAGCTAAGAGTTTCGCTTTGGTCCCTTCAGCTTCGGCTAAGAGCTTGGCTTTGGTGCCCTCGGCTTCTGCTAAGAGCTTGGCGCGCATCGCGTCGGCCTCGCCGATGCCCTCCATCGCTAATCTTTGTTTTTCAGCGTCGGCGATCACTATAATAGCCGTCTTGCGCCCTTCGGCCTCGAGGATCTCTTTCTGTTTGGTCGCTTCGGCCTGTAAGATAATCTGTTGGCGCTGGGCTTCCGCGGGCTTGACGATCTCAGCTAAGAGCTGGCGCTCGCGCCGCACCGCTTCGGCTTCGGCCACTTCTGTCTGTTTCTTGGTGCGGATCAGCTCGACTTGGACCTCCTGTTCGACGACCTGCTGGCGTGCTACGGCTTCGGCCAAGGGGCCGGCCTGGCGCGCCTTGGCCTGTTGGGCTTGAACTTCCGCTTCGAATTGGGCTTTCTTCACGTCGCGCTCTTTTTCGGCTTGGGCGATGAGCGCCAGATTCTCGTTCTCGCGCTCTTTGGCCTCGCGCAGGGCCGTGCTCGATTTAATAATCGCTTCGCGCTCGGCCTCAGCCTCACCGATGCGGGCATCGCGCTTCACTTCAGCTGTACGCTTCTTGCCCAGCGCTTCGATATACCCCTCAGAGTCCCAGATCTTCTGAATCGTTAAGACGTCGACCCCAAGGCCGATCTTCGCTAGGTCTGCAGCGGCTTCTGTCAGGACCTCCTGATTGAACTTGGCGCGATCCCGCACGATCTCTTCGACAGTTAAGCGCCCGATGATCGAGCGCAGATGCCCCTCTAAGTTCTTATACGCGATCTGCTTGATCTCCTCTAAGCTGCGCCCAAGGAATCTCTCCGCGGCAGCAATAAGAGACTGTTCGTCGTTGCGGATCTTGACGTTGGCCACGGCTTGAGCGCTCACCAACACCCCGTCTTTGTTGGGCATATCTCGCACTTCGAGATCAATGGGGAAGATCGTCAAGTCTAAGTACGTGACGTTCTCGACGATGGGCCACTTGAGGGCCGCGCCCCCGGTCACTAAGCGAAACCCGATGACCTTTCCGTCTGGGGTGCGGTGCTTGCGCCCGTAGAACACTGCGACCTTGTTGGGCGGCACTTTAATATAATTGCGCACCGCGGTCATCACGACCACAAGCACGATCAACGCGACGAGCACGAGCAAGAACGGCAGCGTTGTGAAACCGAACATAGTCTCTCCTCCTTCTCTTTCGGACCTAACCCCCTAGCCCCCTTCCCGAAACGGGAAGGGGGAAAGCTCCCCTCCCCGCGCCGGGGAGGGGTCGGGGGAGAGGTCAGATCATCTCCACGATGACGACGTCCCCCTGGACTTCGGTAATTCTCACGATAGCCCCCTCAGGGATCGCCTGGCGGGTCTTGGAGCGCGCTAAGCGCCGTGTGAGCTGGGCTTTGACCGTGCAGCTGACTTCACCTAGGCCATCAGAAGGGATCGCGACGGTGACCCGCCCGGTCAGCCCAATTAAGTCTGTGCTTTCAATGAGCGAGCTTGCTTCTTGCGAGCGCACCAGATTCATAGCTAATACATAGATGCCACTCATAGCTGCCCCGGCAAGCACACCCCACACCGAGCTGAGCATCGCTGAGAGATTATAATATCGCGCAATAGCACCGACGGTCCCAAACGCCGTGAGGAAGACCGCGATAGAACGCAAGCTCAGAAAATGCGGCCCACCGCCCTCGACTTCGGGAGCGGCTTCGATATCATCGCCAAAGACCCCAAAGAACGCCGAGATGAGCAAGAGCACCAGCCCAATCACGGCCAAGATGATGAAGACTGTCATCAGCACCCACTCCCCGCTCATTGTACATGCTTTGCTAGGGCTTTCGACACAGGGATAGTACCAGATTGAGAGAGGAGCGGGCAAGTCTTCCCTAGAAAAAAAGCACGGGGTGATGAGAGGGAGGTATCACCCCGTTGGGCAAGAGTGGGAGGGGGGCGACCCCTTCAGAGCCGCTGGGGAAAAATCCCCGCTCCGGAGGCAAGAGTCGGGGCAAAACCCTGGCGGCCGATGTACCCCTAGAGAGGGGTACATGCCGGGGTCGCCTCGCCAAAGAAGGAGGTTATCTAGCCCACCAGCTAGCTCTATTATACTATACACCCGAGGCTTTTGAAAGTTTCACCCCTCATCCCCAAACCGATAATTTGGCGCTTCTTTAGTGATCTGAATATCGTGGGGATGGCTCTCGACGAGGGCTGCACGGGTGATCTGCACGAACTCTGCTGTCTTCTGCAGAGTCGGGATATCCGGAGCGCCGCAGTAGCCCATGGCGACCTTGACGCCCCCAACTAATTGATAGAGGACATCGGCGACCTTACCGCGATAGCGCACCCGACCCTCGACCCCCTCAGCGATGGGTTCTTTGGACTCATCCCAGAAGTAGCGTCGATCCCCCTTGGGGGCGTCTTTGAGGGCTCCCAGTGACCCCATCCCCCTATAAGTCTTATATGTTTCTCCTTTGAGCGTGAAGAGCTCACCGGGGGCTTCTTCGGTGCCCGCGAGCAGCCCCCCGATCATCACGGCGTTAGCCCCGGCAGCAAGCGCCTTAGCGATATCTCCGGAATAGCGAATCCCCCCATCAGAGATAATGGGAACTTTCGCAGCTTGGGCGACCTGGGCACACTCCAGCACCGCCGACAGTTGTGGAACGCCGACCCCGCTAACCACCCGAGTCGTACAGATCGAGCCGCCGCCAATCCCGACTTTCACAGCATCGGCCCCGGCGTCGATGAGCGCTTTGGTGCCGTCAGCCGTGGCGACATTTCCCGCAATGACGTCGATCTTGAATTGTTTCTTTAAAGCCCGGACCTTCTCGATCACCCGCGAGCTGTGGCCGTGGGCCGTGTCCACGACTAAGATATCTACCCCGGCTTCGATGAGTAGAGACTCGCGCTCCATATCGAGCGAGGTGCCCACGGCTGCGCCCACGATGAGCCGCCCGTGGCTATCTTTACACGCGTTGGGGAATTTTTCGGCTTTCTTAATGTCTTTTATAGTGATCAGCCCGCACAGCCTGAATTTTTCGTCGACGAGGGGGAGCTTCTCAATGCGATGCTCTTGGAGGATCTTCTTTGCTTGTTCGAGCGTGACCGTAGGCGGAGCCGTGATCAGCCTCTCTCTGGGAGTCATGCGGCGCGCGATGGGTTCGTCTAAGTCCTCTTGCAACTGCAGATCTCTGATCGTGATCAGCCCCTCTAAGACTCTTGTCTTGGGATCGACGATGGGCACCCCAGAGATATTGTGCTCGGCCATCAAGCGGAGTGCTCGGCCGACGGGCTCGTCTTTGGTGAGCGTCCAGGGGTCTTTAATAATTCCGGCTTCGTAGCGCTTGACTTTGCGGACTTCCTCGGCTTGCTGCTGGGGAGTCAAGTTGCGATGAATAATTCCCACGCCGCCCTCTTTGGCCATCGCGATGGCCATAGGGGCTTCGGTGACGGTGTCCATGGCCGCGCTGAGAATGGGGATCTTCAGCGTGATATTCTTGGTGAGCTTGGTCGAGACGTCCACTTCGTGGGGCAGGATCGCCGAGTACTTGGGTACAAGCAAGACATCATCGAAGGTGAGCGCGAGCTTCACAGCAATCCCTCCTCTGCTCGCTTTTGTCTATTATATACGAGTGCGAGATCGAGTACAATAGAGCCTATGATCGAGCATATAGTAACAGTTCTGGCGATAGCAGCGTTGCCCATCAGCGAGCTGCGTGGGGCGATCCCGGTCGCTCTTGGGGTCTACGGGTTCGATCCCGTGACGGCGTATCTATTGGGAGTTATGGGGAATCTTCTGCCCGTGCCGATCTTATTGAAGCTCTTGGAGCCACTCACAGCGTTGCTGCGGCGGTCTGCGATTGGGGATCGCTTAGTGAGCTGGCTCTTTGCGCGCACGCGCGCGCGACACAGTGCGATGATTGAGCGTCTTGGAGCGATGGCGCTGGTGCTCTTCGTCGCCGTGCCTTTCCCGGCGACGGGAGCGTGGACGGGGGCGCTTGTGGCGCATCTTTTTGGGATTCCCTTCAAGTATGCGTTCCCGTTGATTGCTGTGGGAGTGAGCATCGCTGGGGTGTTAGTGACACTCGCGACGCTGGGGGTGATCACACTGTTCTTCTAGCCTACGATCTCTTCAACTGTGAGTGCTAGAGGGAGAAGCTGCGCTGTGAGGGTCTGGCCGCGCCCAAGCGTCTGAGATTCCCCGTAGCCCTGAGCTGAAGGAGCACGATAGACTTCAATCTGGTTGTGAGCTAAGTCTACTAGCCAAACTTCAGGGATGCCCGCTTTCGCATAGAGGGGTAGCTTCACGTGTCGATCAAGCTCAGCAGAAGTCTCGCAGACTTCAATGAGCAAGAGAACGTCCTCGGGTTTGGGGTGCTCCGCGCTGTAGAAGTCTGCGCGAAACTTCAGCACAGCAATATCGGGCTGGGGCTCCGAGTAGTCGCTGAGACGAATCGGATCTTGCACACTGATGACGAAACGCCCACTGAGCTTCCTCACAAGGAGGTCATTCAAACGCTTAACACAGCTTGCATGACGACTGCTGATTGGGCTCATCTCAAGGATCTCCCCTTCTAATAGCTCGACCCGGTCATCTTCAGAGAAGATGCCCGCCTGCGCCATGCGATAGTACTCCGTCACCGTGAAGAGCCGCCTTGCGATCTGGACAGCCATAATACCCCCTTGGGGAGTCTAGCAGACAAGAGCGCCAGCGTCAAACTCCAACATCGAGGCCCTCACCCCGCCCTTGGGGCACCCCTCTCCCGTCGTCACCGACGGGAGAGGGGCTGGGGGTGAGGGCCAGTACGGACGCCAACCTCGATCACGAACTTCCCATCTTGGGCGTCGACGCGCACCGTGTCGCCCGCTTTCAGCTTGTTTTCGACGATCTGCATCGCCAGCTCGTTCTCGATCTCCTCTTG
>CALLJK010000016.1 GCA_938091745.1 Candidatus Bipolaricaulota bacterium | reverse complement strand
CAGATACGGCGCTCAGACCCTGAAGCTCTTGCTTACGCCCTGATGGGGATTGGGCACTTCATCGGGGTCCGCTGGGTGCTTTGGGAGAAGCGAGCTGTCCCCAATTCTGTCTTTGACACTATGATGAATTTTATCCTCCATGGCCTTATTCCTACTTGACAACGCCCTTGGCGGACACTCATAATATGAGAAGTGAACCATCTGTCATAAAACGGGTGCGTCATGCCCACAGTGCGCGTAAACGACGTTAGACTGTACTATGAGACCTACGGCCAGGGAGAAGCCCTTCTGTTGATTGCGGGGATCGGTTACGGCACATGGCTGTGGGCCAAGCAGATCCTTGAGCTCTCGAAATATTTCTTTGTGATCGCGTTTGACAACCGTGGGGTCGGGCGCTCCGACAAGCCTGATATTGAATATACTGTCCCGCTCTTAGCCAGCGACGCCTATGAGCTCTTGCGTGCCCTTGGGGTGAAACGTGCCCATATCCTAGGGATCTCTTTGGGAGGATTTATCGCGCAGCAGCTTGCGCTCGACCATCCGGAAATAGCGGATAGATTAATTCTCTGTGCGACGTCGCACGGTGGGCCGAATATGATCCTCCCCAAGGGGGAGATCTTGCAGTTTATGGCTTTCGGCGCGGGCAAAGAGACGTTTCAACGCGGAATAGAGTTGGCGTTCTCCCCAGAATATTTGGCGAAGCACCCCGAAGAGATCGCACAGATTACTGAGCGAATGCGCCGCAATCCCCAACCGCGCTATGCGTACTTGCGCCAGTTCATGGCCCCGATCAGTTTCAATAGCGAGCCCTTGTTGCATCAGCTCACCATGCCCGTGCTCGTGATGGCTGGTGAAGCCGACAGTGTCGTCCCCGTCGAGAACAGCCGACTCTTAGCAGCGAAACTCCCCAATGCCCAACTCGTGACATTCCCCGGGGCGGGCCATCTCTTTGTGGTCGAGCGTGCTGACGAAGTCAATAGAATTATTATAGATTTTTTGAAAGGGGGTGCTCCCCATGCGTGATTACGAGCTCTCTTGGGTCGGGGATTGGTCAGGACGGCGCGCCATGCTCACGCCAACCCGCGAAGCTCTCTACGATGCTACGGATAACCGCCGCTTCACCTACGCTGAGTTGGACGAGCGAGCTAATCGTGTTGGCACGTATCTGACAGAACAGCTCGGCTTGCGCCAGGGCGACGTTGTCTCGTTCATCTCGCGCAACCGCGTCGAGCCCATTGATCTCTACTTTGCTACAGGCAAGATCGGCCTGATCTTGGCCCCGCTCAGCTACCGACTCGGTGCCCCAGAGATCAATCATCTCTTGTCGCGCATCCAACCCAAAGCGTTCTTCTACGAAGAGCATTTTCAGTCTTTGGTCGAGAAGCTCGAGTTTCCCAAGTCAGTCAAGACCAAGATCGTTTTCGGCACCAAAGATTCAGAGTACGAGCGCGTCGTGCTCCAAGCGCCCCCCAAGCCCGTCAATCGCCCCAAATCTATGAACGATATACACTTATATATTCACACAGGAGGCACGACCGGGCTGCCCAAGATCTGTCTCATCACATATCGTCAGATGCTCTGGAATTCTTTCAATCTCATCGTCTCTGGGGGAGGGCAGCACGGGATTAATCAGAAAGAGCTTTTAACCTTCCCGCTCTTTCACATTGGGGGCTGGAACACCGTCACGCCGGTCTTTCATATGGGCGGGCACGTCACGCTGATCCGCGAGTTCAATCCTGATCTGATCTTGGAGCTGATCGAGCGTGAAAAGATCACGCACTTTGGCGGCGTGGAAGCGATGCTCCGCATGATCGCGAATAGCCCACGCTTCGCTCAGACGGATCTCTCGTCTTTAGAGTATGTCTCGTCGGCAGGGGCGCCGTGCTCGGCTGAAGTGATGCGCCCCTTCTGGGAGCGCGGGATCAAGCTCACTCAGTCCTACGGGCTGACTGAGGGCGGGCCGTCGAACTTCTTCTTCGTCCCCGTCGGGCGCGATTGGAAGACTATCCAAGAGAAATCCCAAAGCATCGGCTTCCCCATGTTTCACTGCGACTGCAAGATCGTTGACCCCAAGACGGGTCATCCTGTCGCCGTAGGCGAGATCGGCGAGCTTTGGTTCCGTGGACCTCATACGTTTGAAGGCTATCTCAATGATCCAGAGAAGACCCAAAAAGTCTTAGACAGTGAAGGCTGGGTGCACTCGGGGGACTTAGCGCGCCAAGACGAAGACGGCTTTGTCTATATCGTCGGGCGCGTGGACGATATGTATATCTCTGGGGGCGAGAATATCTCTCCAGAAGAGGTCGAGCGTGCTCTCATCCAGCACCCGGCGATCGCTCAAGTTGCTGTTGTGGGCGTGCCCGATGAGCAGTGGGGCCAGGTTGGTTTAGCAGCGATCGTGCTCAAGCCAGGGGCTTCTGTCAACGAAGACGAGCTCAAAAAGTTCTGTCGAGAATATCTTGGCGGCTTCCGGGTGCCTAAATACTTTAAGTTCGTCCCCGAGTTGCCATTGAGCGGGCCAGGGAAGATCAATCGTAAGATTCTCAGAGAGAGATTTCTCAAGGGGGAACTATGAACAGACTCCAAGACAAAGTCGCGATCATCACCGGATCGGGTCGTGGGATTGGGCGCGAAACAGCGCTGCTCTTCGCCCACGAAGGAGCTAAGGTCGTCGTCAGCGATATCGACTCTGCGCTGGGAGAGCAGACGGCTACAGAGATCCGGCGAGCTGGCGGCACAGCGATCTTCGTGCGCGCTGACGTCTCCCAGAGAGCCGATGCCCAGCTCCTTGCCGAGACGACGGCCAAAGAGTTCGGACGCATAGATATCTTGGTGAACAACGCCGGGATCTTGCGAGACGCAACACTGCTGAAGATGACCGAAGAGCAGTTCGACCAAGTGATCTCAGTCAATCTTAAAGGGGTCTTCAACTGCACCCAAGCTGTAGCTCCCATCATGATCCAGCAGGGCAAGGGCAAGATTATTAATGTCAGTTCTGTTGTCGCGCTCTATGGGAATTTCGGGCAGACCAATTACGTTGCGGCCAAAGCCGGCGTGATCGGGATGACCAAAGTCTGGGCGCGGGAGCTTGGGCGCAAAGGGATCTGTGTGAATGCCGTCTGTCCGGGGTTTATCAGTACAGAGATGGTCAAGAGCGTCCCGGAGAAGATCTTAGAAGCGATGAAAGAAAAAGTCCCGTTGGGGCGTCTGGGCGAGCCAAGAGAAGTCGCGCAGCTCTTTCTGTTTTTAGCGTCAGATGAAGCAAACTATATTAACGGGGCTGTGATCAGCATCGACGGAGGGATTACAGTCTAAGTTATGCGCTACGCAAAAATTATTGGGACGGGGCATTACGTCCCAGAAAAGGTCGTCACCAACGCGGAGATGGACGCCCGATATCCAGAGTATCGAGTGCAGAAGGGATACCCACTCAGCCAGTGGCTCGAAGCCAACGTGGGCATCAGGGAGCGACGCTTTGCGGCTCCTGACCAAGCTGCGTCGGATCTCGCTGCTGAGGCTGCTCGCGATGCCCTCGCCAAAGCCCGCGTCAAGCCCGAAGAGATCGATCTGCTCATCGTTGCGACCGATACCCCTGATTATCTCTCCCCGGCGACAGCGAACGTCGTGCAGCATAAGATCGGGGCTGTGAACGCTGGCGTCTTTGACGTCAATAACGCCTGTGCGGCTTCGGTGACCGCGTTGATCATCGGCAGTAAGTTCATTATGACTGAGCCGCACTATAACACGGTCTTGGTGGTCGGCACCTATGCTATGAGTAAGTTCATCAATTGGGCAGACTATAAGACGGCGACGGTCTTCGCTGATGGTGCTGGCGCAGCGGTGCTCCGCGTCGCCGACGAGCCGGGCTTTCTCAGCTCTAGAATGAAGGCCGATGGGCAGTATCATGACTATATGGGCATCTACGTGGGAGGCTCATACAAGCCGCCTACAGTAGAGCGCATCCAACGAGGCGAACACTATCTCGTCTTTGCCAAGCGCTTCCCTCCGGAGTACAACGCGACCCACTGGCCACAGCTCGTCACCAAAGTCGTTGAGGATGCCGGCTACAAAGTCTCAGACATAGATCGAATCTACTTCACCCAAGTCAATCTCAGCACGATCAAGACGGTGATGCAGACGCTGGGGCTGCCGTTAGAGCGAACTCATTGGGTCATGGACAAGTGGGGGTATACGGGATCGGGCTGTGTTCTGATGGCCCTTGACGATCAGATTGAACAGTGTCAAGGCCCCAAGCCTGGAGATCTCGTGGTCTTCTGCACCTCTGGGGGAGGGGCAGCGATGGCCGCGGCGGCGTTCTTATGGTAAACACCCTAGGATTATGATCGAGCAATATATCGTGTTAGGGCTGGCTCAAGGGAGTCTCTATGCACTGATGGCGCTGGGGATGGTCTTGATCTTCAAGACGACTGACATCGTGAACTTCGGGCAGGCTGACATGACCATGTTCAGCGCCTATGTGGGATTTACTCTGACAGTTGGGCTGGGGTGGCCCTTCTGGGCTGCGCTGCCTGTCGTGATCGCGTTCGGGTTTCTGTTAGGAGTCGCTGTAGAACGTCTGGCGCTGCGGCCGGCTAAAGAAGCGCCCGTTGTCAGTCTCTTGATTGTGACGTTAGGTGTTGCGTTGATGCTGAACGCGATCGCGAGTTGGATCTGGGGGTTCGATCCCAAGTCGTTGCCCTATGCGATCAGCGGGCCACCGCTGGTGCTAGGGAATATCATCCTGACCCGACACGATCTGGTGATCTTCGGCACGACGATTCTGTTGAGCTTAGGGTTCTTTGCGCTCTTAAAGTTCACGAAGATCGGGACGGCGATGCGCGCGGCAGCACAGAACAAATTGGGGGCGCAGCTTCTGGGCATTCCCGTCTATAGAATAAATATGTTGAGCTGGGGGCTGGGCGTGGCGTTAGGGGCGGTCGCCGGGGTGCTCATTGCACCGTTGGTCTTTTTAGACCTAGTAGTCATGGTCTTCGTGATGCTCAAGGGATTTGCAGCAGCTGTGTTGGGGGGATTCACGAGCCTGCCGGGAGCAATCGTAGGGGGGCTCTTGATTGGCCTCCTGGAGAGCTTATTTATCGCTGTCCCATTTGAGCTTGTGAATCAGCTCAAAGAGACTTTGGTCTTTGTCTTGATCATTGTGCTGTTGGCTGTCCGGCCCCAGGGGCTGTTAGGCGAGCCGTTCCAGCGGAGGGTCTGAGATGCCACGATATATTTGGCTCGCGGTGA
Organism: Candidatus Bipolaricaulota bacterium; assembly: GCA_938091745.1. Taxonomy (GTDB): domain Bacteria; phylum Bipolaricaulota; class Bipolaricaulia; order RBG-16-55-9; family DRXL01; genus JANXCC01. The sequence goes on along the minus strand of CALLJK010000016.1, from coordinate 75,662 downwards.
TCGCTCTCGTGCTGATAGTACTGCCCTTCGGGCTGAAGGGCTATACGATCTATATTCTGAGTTTAGCTGGGGCCAATATTCTCTCAGCTGTAGGGCTCAATCTCTTAATGGGCTATGCCGGGCAAGTCTCGATCGGGCAAGCCGCGTTCTTAGCGATTGGGGGGTACACGTCAGCGCTGTTCATGACGAAGCTGGGGCTCGAGTTTTGGCTTGCTTTCCCCTTAGCGGGGATCATCACGGGGGTGACAGGGCTGATCCTCTTCATTCCCGCGCTGCGCCTGAGCGCCATCTATTTAGCTATCGCGACACTCGGCTTTGGTGCGGCTGTCCAGCAGTTAATTCCCCTGCCCTACTGGTCGGCGATCTTCGGGGGACACCAAGGGATCAAAGTCCCTAGACCCCAGATTGGGGGCTTCGTCTTCGACACAGACTGGGAGCTGTACTATCTGACGCTGGTCGTTGTGGTGGCGTTGCTTATAGTCTCGTGGAACGTTGCGCGCTCGTATATTGGGCGGGCGTTTATTGCGTTGCGCGACAAGCCCGCTGCCGCTGAAGCACTGGGGATCAACCCGACGCGCTACAAAGCGTATGCGTTCGTGCTGAGCGCGTTTCTGACGGGAATCGCCGGGGCATTGCAAGCCCATCTTGTGGGGCATATCAGTCCAGGGGAGTTCGGCCTTGGAAAATCTATAGAGATCTTCGCAATGGTGATTTTAGGGGGAATCGGATCGCTGCCAGGGTCTATCTTGGGCGCAGTCTTTCTCACGTTCTTGCCCCATTGGCTGGCACAGGCTAAGCTGCTCTACACGTTCTTCTATGGTGCAGCACTCGTGCTTGTGATTATCTTTATGCCCTATGGGGTCTGGGGATTCTTTGTGCGGCTGTACTATCGCTTCCCAGCGATACAGAAGCTCTTCCCCAAAGGAGCGTAGTATGCTCACCGTGCAAGATCTCTCGATGCGCTTTGGTGGGTTGCAAGCCCTCGATCGCGTCTCGTTCACCGTGAACGAAGGAGAGATCGTTGGGCTGATTGGCCCTAACGGTGCTGGGAAGACAACTGTTTTTAATCTCATCAGCCGGCTCTATGATCCGACAGATGGGCGGATCTCGTTTCGCGGGGAGGATCTCTTACGCTTACGTCCCTATCAGATCGTCGAGCGTGGGATCGTGCGGACGTTTCAGTTATTGGGGCTTTTTCCGTATATGACCGTCTTAGAGAATCTCTTGGTTGGGGAGCATCGGGACTTTTGGGCACACCCCATCGCAGTTGCGTTGGGATTGCCTCGCGCGCGCCGCCAAGAGCACGATCGTAGAGCCCAAGCCCTGTGGCTTTTGCGATTCTTGAAGATGGAAGCGCTCGCAGACGCGTTCGTCTTCGCCTTGCCCTATGGGACCCAAAAGCTGATAGAGTTGGTGCGCGCGCTTCTTGCGCGTCCGCGAGTGCTCTTGTTGGACGAACCCGTTGCAGGCATGAACGCCGCTGAGAAAGCCGCTATGAGAGAGTTCATCAAAAGAATCAATCACGACTGGGGGATCACGATTTTGTTAGTCGAGCACGACATGAACTTTGTCATGGGGCTCTGTGATCGGATTATCGTGCTGAGCTATGGGCGAGTGATCGCTGAAGGTCGTGCCGACGAAGTTCAGCAGAACCCCGAAGTGATCGCGGCGTACTTGGGGGAGGGGATCAGCGTTGCTCGCACTTAAAGACGTCGAAGTTCGCTATGGCCCGATTGTCGCGTTGCGTGGGGTCTCGCTGACGGTCTCTGAAGGCGAGATTGTCGCGGTGCTGGGGGCCAATGGCGCAGGCAAGACGACGCTCCTGCGAACGATCTCGGGGCTGCTGCGCCCCATCCAAGGGAGAGTAGAGTTTTTAGGGCACGATCTCAGAAAGTTCTCTCCGGAGCGCATTGTGCGCTTAGGGATCGTGCACGTTCCTGAGGGGCGTCAGCTCTTCCCTGACTTAACTGTGAAAGAGAACTTATGGATGGGCAGCTACACCCGTCGCGACGGATTGATCAAAGAAGACTGGGAGCGGGTGCTTGGGTACTTTCCCGTGCTGCGGGAGCGGCTCTCTCAGCCAGCAGGGACGCTCTCCGGAGGCGAGCAGCAGATGCTTGCCATCGGGCGTGCTCTAATGGCTCGGCCAAAGGTCTTGCTCTTGGATGAACCGTCGCTGGGGCTTGCCCCCATGACCGTGCAAGCGCTCTTTCGTTTCTTAAGAGATCTCAATAGTCGTGACGGGATGACTCTGTTATTAGCCGAACAGAACGCCCATTTGAGCTTGAATATCGCTCATAGAGCGTATGTGCTAGAGACAGGGAAGATCGCCCTGGAGGGGCCCGCAGAAGAACTCCGCCGCGATCCCAAGGTCCAACGGCTCTATCTGGGCGCTGAAGTGGGCGCAAGCTGATCGTCTTTGACAGAAGGGATGCTGAGATGTACAATTTGTATGAGGCTCGGATCACCCATCAGAAAAGAGTAGAGGGAGGTGCGCCATGAAGGCTTCTCGCAGTTGGTGGCTGCTGGTGTTTCTGTTCGCGATCATCAGCAGTCTGGTCATTTCTGGCCCAGCTCAACAGACCCCTGGGACGGTCTTGTGGAAGATCCACAGCGGCGGGCAGTTCTTCTTCTCGTCAGCAGCTGTGGGGAGTGACACGATCTACGTTGGTTCATGGAATGGGCAGCTTCTGGCCCTCAGTCCTACCGACGGCTCACGAAAGTGGTCCTTCAAGACAGATGGTCCGATCTTCTCTTCCCCGACGATTGGCCCTGATCAGACGATCTATGTCGGCTCGCTGGATCGCAAGGTCTATGCGATCAATCTCGATGGGACTCTCAAATGGAGCTTCACTACTCAAGACGGGGTTTATGCTTCCCCAGCTCTGAGCACTGACGGGAAGATCTATATTGGCTCGCGCGATAAGAACCTCTACGCGCTCAACTCTGATGGCACCCTTGCGTGGAAGTTCGCTGCAAATGGGGAGATCGAATCTTCTCCCGCGGTCGCTGCCGACGGCACGATCTATGTCGGCTCATGGGATGGGAATCTCTACGCGCTCAATCCCGATGGCACCCTCAAATGGAAGTATGCTGCTCAGAACAAAGTCGTCTCCTCGCCGGCTATCGGCGCGGACGGCACGGTCTACGTCGGCTCCGATGATGGCTATCTCTACGCGATCAAACCCGATGGCTCGCTCTTATGGAAGTACGAAGTGATAGATACGGTGCGCTCGTCGCCTGCTGTTGGGGTAGATGGCACGATCTACGTTGCCGGCTACGATGGCAATCTCCATGCGATCAATCCCGACGGCACGGTGCGGTGGCAGAAGGGCATCGGCAGTATATACTTCTTCTCGTCCCCGGCTATCGGGGCTGATGGGGTGATCTATATCGGCTCGGACAAAGGGGAAGTCTACGCGCTCAAGGCCGATGGCTCTGAACTCTGGCAGCGGCCTACCGGCGGAGCAGTCTTCACCTCCCCGATGATCGCTCAGAATGGGACGATCTACGTCGGCTCCAATGACGGTTTTCTTTATGCTCTCAGCAGCACCAGCCAAGGAGCAGCGAACTCTCCTTGGCCCATGTTCCGACACGACATATGTCATACGGGGCGTGTCGGCGGCAGTTGTCCATAAAGCTAAGCTATCAACAAAGGAGGTTGATAGGGATGAAGAAGCTCTTCGTAGTAGCCCTGGTCGGGTGGGCGTTGGTCGGCATTGGCGGCGGGGCGCAACAGACGCCAGGCGTGACCGCCAATGAGATCGTCTTAGGAGCGTTTGTCGCTCAGTCGGGGGCGCTCGCGGGCGTGGGGATCCCTGTCGTTCGTGGGGCGACGGCGTACTATAACTATGTCAATGACGTTTTAGGCGGCGTCAACGGGAGAAAGATCAAATTCATCACGTGCGACGATGCGTTCGATCCCACCAAGACCGTCGCGTGTGTGAAAAAACTCGTCGAAGAAGACAAAGTCTTCGCGATCGTCAATTCGTTAGGGACGGTGCCGCACGCTGCCGTGATGGAGTATCTCATGAAGAATAACGTCCCTGTGGTCTCGCCCCATGCGAACTACACGCCCTTCTCAAAGCCCGTCAAGTTCAATTACTTTGCGATTCAGCCCAACAACGAGATCTTCGGCACAGCGCTGGCGCGCTATGCCGTGCAGCGCCTGAAAGCAAAGAAGATCGCGGTGCTCTATGTGGACGACGCCTTCGGCCAGGAGTTGCTTGGGGCTGTCGTCGCTGAGCTGAAGCGCAACAGAGTAGAGCCCGCTCTGACAGTCCCCCATCCGGGGACGGAGACGGCGTTTCGGCCCTATGTCGTGCGGCTCCAAGGTGCTAACCCCGATGCTGTGATTTTGCTAACGTATCTGGTGCCGTCGGCCTCGATCTTGAAAGAAGCTGAAGCTGTTGGCTTTAAGCCCAGGTGGCTGGCGACCAACGTCCAAGCTGATGTTCGCATGGTCTCGCTGGCTGGAGTCTCCGCTGTCGAAGGCCTCATTGTCACGGGCTTCGCGGCTGATCCCACGCTGCCCAATCACGCTGGGGCCGCGAAGTTCCGCGCGCTCCTGCAGAAATACTTCCCCGGCGAGCTGCCCAGTGGGTTCAACGAGATCGCGTACGTTGGCGCGATGCAGGTCGTCGAGGGGCTCTTCCGCGCCGGGCCCAATCTCACCCGCGAGCGCTTCATCCAAGCCCTAGAGACGCTTACCAACTGGGACGCGGAGGGCCTTGTGCCGCCCATCACGTATGGTCGCGATGACCGTCGCGGGATCACCATTCTCTATATGACCAAGTTCGAGAAGGGGAACATGGTCTTCATCGAGGCCTTCTCGGCTGACCCGTTCGATGTCGTAGGCGCACGCAGTTGTATAGTGGACAATCTCGCGCTGGCTGAATTCGACATTGCCAAGCGCACGGTGAAGATCGAGTGGGATTACTCGGGTTCTGTGAAGAGCTTCGCGGTCGATTGGGGTGATGGCACGCCGGCCAAAGCCGTTCCCGTGACCAAGGAGCCTTCAGCAAACTATACGTATCCAACCCAAGGGGGCTATATCGTCCGCGTCACCGCGACGTGCACCGACGATTTGACAGATACAGAAATCCTCAAGATCAATCTGTTTGAATAGAGCGCAGAGAGAGAAGGCCCTCACCCCCAACCCCTCTCCCGTGGTTCATCCACGGGAGAGGGGTAGCGTCAGCTGGGGTGAGGGCCTATAATATCTTGTCTTGCAGAGTTCACCCCTTTGCTTTAGAGTAGAGGGCGACAGTGAGGTGTCTACAGCTATGGCCGACCGCTCGCGCAACCGACGCAACGGGGAAGACCGACCGTCCTTTGAGCCTTCCGGCCCAGGCCGACCCGAAGGCCGCATCCGCGCCCTTGCCATCTTAGAAGAGATTCTTAGATACACCCCGCAGAACGACCCGCGCATGGGGCTCCTCGAACTGCTCTATGAGCAGTTGCTCGCCGATGAGCGTCAGCTGCGCGAAGCCCAAGAGATGATCCGACAATTCAATGAGACCTATGAGAAGCTGACGGCTCCGGCCAATCGCATCGGGACATTCTTGGGAAGCCCCAAAGATGGGATCGCATATATTGCTGTCGGGGACGCTGAATACTACGCCAACGTCGACCCCAACTTAGATATCAAAAAGCTGAAAGTCGGCACGCGCGTTAAGATCAACGAAGCGTTTGCCGTCATTGGCGATATTGGGTATCACCCCGAAGGCCCCATTGTGAAAGTCGCTGAAGTCTTACCTGACGGCAGACTCAGAATCGCCATGGACGCGCAGATGGTCTCCGGACGGATCGTGTTGCGCTCGTCAGATCTTTCAGAGAAGGCTCTGAAAGTTGGGGATGAAGTTCGTTTGGAGCCGACAATGCGCGTAGCTCTCGAACACTTTCAGAAGTCCGAGGTGCGCGGGTATTTCTTAGAGAAGATTCCCGAGATCCCTTGGGAGAAGATCGGCGGCCAGGAAGAAGCGATCCGGCTCATCCGCGACACGATCGAGCGCCCGCTGCTCTACCCTGAACTCTATAAGAAGTTCGGGAAGCGCTCGCTGAAGGGGATCTTGCTCTACGGGCCGCCAGGATGCGGCAAGACCCTCATCGGGAAAGCGACGGCATACAATCTGACGCAGGCGTATCGCGAGCGCACGGGGCGCGACGTGCGCGAGTACTTTATGTTCATCAACGGGCCGCAGCTTCTCAATATGTGGCTCGGTGAGACTGAGCGTTTTATCCGAGAGATCTTTGCTGCAGCTCGCGAGCGCGCCAAAGAGGGCTATTTGGTCTTTATCTTCATTGACGAAGCTGACTCGCTCTTGCGGGTGCGCAGCTCGGGGAGATACTTAAACATCGCGAACACAGTGGTGCCCCAATTTGCTGCGGAGATGGACGGGCTGGTCTCGCTCGAAAACGTCGTAGTGATGCTGACGAGCAACCGTCCAGACTATATTGACCCGGCGATCTTGCGCCCGGAGCGCATCGACAGAAAAGTCAAAGTAGGTCGTCCCAACCGTGACGCGACGCGCGATATCTTCGCGATCTATCTGAATGAGAGCGTGCCGCTCGATCCAGCGACTGTGAAGGAGTATGGTGGCGTTGAGCAAGCGCGGCGCGCGCTCGTTGAACAAGCAGCAGATTATCTCTTCCGAAGAGATCGCGAGACGGCGTTTTTAGAAGTAGCACTTAAGAGCGGGCGGCGTGAGATCCTCTATTGGAGCGATCTAGTGAGCGGCGCGCTCATTATGTCGGCGGTCGAGCGTGCCAAAGACATGGCCATCCGACGGTGCATCGAGAAGAACACCGATCACGAGGGCGTGAGCTTAGAAGACCTCAAAGAAGCCATCCGCCAAGAGTACAAAGAGAGCGAGATCTTCCCCAAGACGGATTACTTAGAGGACTGGCTGAAGCTCTTGGACTACGACCCTGAAGAGGTTGTCGAAGTGCGACCGGTGCGTGAGAGCCGTGAGCGCCGCGCCGGCGAGATGGTGGTGTAATCACACATACTTCTCGATCAACATTGGAATCTCGCGAAAATCGTCCGTGTGCGCGTGCGCGACAGTGATAAGCTCTGAGTTCTTGGGCGCAAACGCGATCGCCAGTCCGACAGATTTCATCACGGGGATGTCGTTGAGATGATCCCCGACAAAGCAGACTTCTTTTGGTTCTAAGCCCTCACGCTGACACAGCTCGCGCAAGTGCTGATCTTTCGTCCATAGATAGACGCGCTTCTCGCACTCGCCGATAAAGACACCGTTGTGCACCTTTAGCCCGTTGGCAAGATAGAAATCCATGCCCAAATCTTGGCAGATGTACTTGGCGATGAAATCAAGCCCGCTCGTGAGAATCCCCAGTCTGTATTTCTGTTTGAGCTTCTGAATGGTCTCGCGCACGCCGGGGGTGTACGGCGGCGGCAAGATTTTTGTAAGAACCTTCTCAGCGGAGATGCCCTTCAGAAGCTGTGCGTTGGCATCCATCCACTCCCAGTAGAGTTCTTTTTTGGGGAAATAGTGCTCCATCAGGCGATCCCACTCGGCTTTCAGGCCCGCGGCATATCCAATGGCGTCCCAACTGCTCTGAAACGGCCCGTCGTACTGCACCAGCGTCCCGTCCATATCAAAGATTACAGCTTTGATCGTCACCATTGCCTCCCTTGCTCAGATGAGAGAGCTTAGTTTACAACACCCTTGCTAGACTGTGCCACTCCCGCTACAATGCTGATCCAGAAAGGAGTCCTTATGCCCTTACTATTGGAGAAGCTACCTCAGGAGTTTCCGCGCAGATTTGTGCCCGCCAATATTGATCTTGGCAATTGGGATCAGATCAAACCATTGCTGGACGAACTAGAGCGTCGCCCGATCAAGAGTGCGCAAGAGCTTGAGCAATGGTTGCTTGACAGCTCAGAGCTGGGCGCAGCAGTCTTCGAAGAAGGTGCCATCAGACGAATCCGCATGACCTGTGACACCGAAAACGAAGAGTACCGCAAAGCGTTCTTTCACTTTGTCGAGAACATTCAGCCGAAGCTCAGAGAATACGGCCATCGGCTCAACGTCAAGTACGTGCAGAGCCAAGCGCGCACGAGCTTACCGCGAAAACGCTATTTCGTCTACGACCGCAGCACGGTCACCCAAGTCGAGATCTTCCGCGAAGAGAATATCCCGTTGATGACCGAAACGATCAAGCTCGCGCAAAAATACCAAGTCATCTCTGGGGCGCAGACGGTGCACTTTGACGGAAGAGAGCAGACGCTGCAGCAGATGGCCAGATACTTAGAAGAGCCTGACAGAACGCTTCGGCAAAGCGCTTGGGAGAAGGTCGAAGAGCGCCGTCTTCAAGACCGCGAGCAGCTCAATGAACTTTATGATCAGCTGATCGAATTGCGCCAGAAGATCGCGCGCAACGCGGGCTTTGCGAACTACCGCGACTATGTCTTCAAGGCGTTTGAGCGTTTTGATTACACTCCTCAAGATTGTTTTCGCTATCACGAAGCCGTCGAAAAGCACATAGTCCCGCTGATGCGCGAGCTGCAGAGAAGGCGCCAGCGCGAGCTGGGGCTTGCGGAGCTGCGCCCGTGGGATTTAGCCGTTGACCCGCAGGGACGGCCGCCGCTGCGCCCATTCCAAACTGCGCAAGAGCTGATCTCCGGCTGCCAAGAGATTTTTAACAGACTCGACCCTGAACTTGGGACGCAGTTTCGCACCATGGCCCAGCTCAATCTCTTCGATCTTGAGAGCCGCAAGGGCAAAGCGCCGGGAGGTTACCAAGCGACGCTCACGGAACGTCGCTTACCGTTTATCTTCATGAACGCTGTGGGGCGCAACGCAGATTTACGAACAATGTTGCACGAGTCGGGCCACGCGTTTCATACGATGGCCACGCGCACAGAATCTTTACTAAGCTATCGTCATGCGCCCACGGAGTTCTCCGAAGTCGCCTCGATGGGCATGGAACTTCTGTCTAAGCCGTATCTGACGGTCTTCTACTCTTCTGATCAAGCTGAGCGATCTGCGCGCGAGCACTTAGAAGGGATTGTAAATCTACTGCCGTGGGTCGCGACGATTGACGCGTTCCAGCATTGGGTCTACACGAACCCCAATCACACAGTCGCTGAGCGCGAAGCGTATTGGCTAGAATTGCGACGGCGCTTTGGCGGGATCGAGAGCTGGGCCGGCTACGAAGAGGCGCAGCGAAACTTCTGGCAGCGCCAGCTCCATCTCTATCTGCACCCGTTCTATTATATTGAGTATGGGATCGCGCAGCTGGGAGCGTTGCAGCTTTATGCGCTCTCGAAGAGAGACCATCGCGAAGCTCTCACAGCGTACAAGCGCGCGTTGGCGCTGGGAGGCTCGCGCCCGCTGCCGGAGCTGTTTGAGGCTGCAGGGCTGAGATTCGATTTCGGGGAAGAGACTGTTCAGCAAGCAGCGGAGCTGTTGCGCAGCGAGCTATTGTAACTCTAAGGAGGCATCATAGAAGCTTGCGATCTCAGTGGCACTCCGAGAACTCTTTATACTACCTTGACGATAGAGTTCTGCTTAGCTATACTCTTCTTCGCCATGGCGAAATATACAACGAAAGCAAGGGCGCTAAAGGAAGGTCTGGAAGAATCCCTAGCCGAGCAGCGGGCTGGCCGGGTCTTCGGTCCTTTTGAGACCGCTCATGACGCTATGGAGTTTTTATACGCCGCTCAAGACCTTCTTGTGCTTATGGAGAAAGCTCTCCGTCAAGCTGCCAAATTAGGCAAGCGCTATGATCCAAAGAGAGTGCGCTGGCTCCTTGATGTGCCAGAGCGAGAGCTGAACAAGAAGCTGCAGGGTATTACACTTTGAAATTATGCCTTCATGCTGGTTATCCGTCGCGTTGAAATGACGCTCCACTTTGTGCGCAATTTCGCTGCTATGCCTCCGGCTATAACAAAAAGCTTTTGGAAAGCAGCTAGGACTTCTATTGAGAGACACAGCTCACCCGTCACTTGATCTTAAACTCTACGATCGCGCTAGAGGGATTTAAGCACTATCGGTTTTATTTCACCGTGAAGCAAGACTTGGCTATTTTGCATGAAATCACAGCTCATGATTAGCATGATGGAGCCTGCGCCACGGCAGCGCCCAGCGCTCGAAGAGTGTTAAGAGCCCAAAGAGCAGAACGCCCAAGAGCGCTAAAGCGAAGATCGCTGCAAAAACTAAGTCAGTCTTGAGCGTCGCGTTGGCGCGCAACATCACGTAGCCTAAGCCCGCTTGCGCTCCGACCCACTCGCCGATGACTGCACCGACGACGCTGAGCGTGATCCCCACCCGCGCTCCTGAAAAGAGAAACGGCAACGCCGAGGGCAACTGAACTTTTTGGAGTATCTGCCGCCGCGACGCCCCGAAAATTCTGAGAAGATCTATCAGATCGGGGTCGGTCGCGCGAAGCCCATCTACGGTATTAACGACGATGGGGAAGAACGCGATGATCGCCGCGACCGTGACTTTAGGCCAGATCGTAAAGCCCAGCCAAAGTTTTAATAACGGGGCAATGGCAAAGAGCGGCATGTTTTGCAAGAAGATAATAATGGGATAGAAGACGCGCTCGATTGTCTTACTATAAAAGATCGCGAGCGCCACCGCGAACGCGCTCACCAGCGCGATCACAAACCCTAACGCAATCTCGCCCAGCGTGACGAGAAAGTGCTCAGCGAGCAACCCAAAATCTGAGACAAACCGTAAAGCGATCTGGCTTGGGCTAGGAAGAATAAATGGCGGCACACTTGCCAGGCGCACGGAGAATTCCCATGCGGCCAGCAACCCAACAAACACCAAAACTGAGGGATAGATGAGCCGAAACTGCTTCAATACCTCACCGACTCATTCTAGGGGTCCCGGCAAGGACAGTCAGGCGTTACAGTCACGGTAACGTCCTTGGAGACGCTAAACGCTCCATCGCTCACGGTCAAGCGAAAGACAAGCGTCGCCGGCTCTGATGGCGCTAAGAAGATCGCATAAAGCGTCTCCGCGCCAAAGAGCAATACTGGGGGACCAGAGATCTGATCCCAACGATAGTACAAGACATCACCGTCAGGATCAGAGCTGTCGAACGCACTCAGTAAGACAAGCTGATACGGCGCGACGGTCTGATCGGGGTTAGTGACGGCTTGTGGGGGCTGGTTGGCCCGCACATAGATTCTGAGCTCTCTGGAGATGCTGTCGTAGTCGGTGCGCGCGATGAAGCGCACTATTAACGGCTCTTCGGGCTTGGTGACGTGCGCTTCCGTAGGCGTGAAGGTGAAGACTTGGACGGCTTCGCCTTGACGCCAGACCGACTCGAACGAGGCGTTGTCTGGAAGCCAGTTTGCGATCAGCCTGACAGGCACCCATGAAGGGATACTATGGGCTTGCACCCAGACTTGGAGCGTCTGGCCCAGGCGCATCGTGCACGCGAGGGCATCGTCAAGCTCTGGAGCACACAAGGCCCACGGGCCAAAGAGTTCGAGACTGAGTTGTACGGTGGGCGCTTGCGCGCGCGTGGCCACTGGAGCAAGAGCTGTTAAGAGAACAAGCACGAACACGATCTTCGCGGACTTCATGACTCCCCCTTTACGTGATGATCGCTTGATGGCTTATTCTAGCACAAACGGGGAAGGGATGTCTATTTGAATCACGGAAGGCGCGGAGGGGCACGGATTACACAGAAGATCTTTTCCGTGCCTTCCGTGGCTTTTTCAGTGCTTTCCGTGATTCAAAGCCCCTCTTGCCAAGATGATTCCCCTTAGCTTATAATGCTTTTGCAAGGAGGATCTTATGACCGTTGCGACTGAGATTCGTGCCCCACGCGGCACACAGCTGATGTGCAAGAGCTGGCTGACTGAAGCTCCGTTGAGAATGCTTATGAACAATCTTGACCCCGAAGTCGCCGGAGACCCCGCGAACTTGATCGTCTATGGGGGAACGGGCAAGGCTGCCCGATCGTGGGAAGATTTCTGGGCAATTGTCAACACTCTCAAAGAACTCGAACTCGACGAGACGCTCTTGGTGCAGTCTGGCAAGCCCGTCGCGGTCTTCAAGACCCATCCCGACGCCCCGCGCGTGCTGATTGCAAACTCGCTCTTAGTGCCCCACTGGGCGACGTGGGAGAAGTTCAGAGAGCTCGAGCGCAAAGGGCTTATTATGTATGGCCAAATGACTGCTGGGAGTTGGATCTATATCGGGACTCAGGGGATTCTCCAGGGCACCTACGAGACATTAGCTTCAGTAGCGAAGAAGCACTTTGGCGGCTCGCTCAAGGGCAAGTTTGTGCTCTCGGCAGGCTTGGGCGAGATGGGCGGCGCGCAGCCCTTAGCTATTACGATGAACGAGGGCGTCGGCTTGATCGTCGAGATCAACCCCGAAAAGATCGAGCGACGCTTGAAGACAAATTACCTTGACACCTGGACGCACGACCTCGATGAAGCCCTCGATCTTGTTAGAGAATACAAAGAGTCTGGGCGCGCGATCTCGATCGGGCTGTTGGGCAATGCTGCCGATGTCTACCCGGAGCTTGTGCGCAGAAATATCATCCCCGATGTCGTTACTGATCAAACAGCCGCGCACGACGAGCTGAACGGCTACGTCCCCGGCGGGATGAGCTATGACGAAGCGCTGAAGCTACGCCGCGAGAACCCTGAGAAATATATCGAGCTGTCGTTTGCTTCGATGGTGCGGCATGTGCAAGCGATGATCGATATGCAAAAAGCCGGAGCTGTTGTCTTCGATTATGGGAATAATCTTCGTGGGCAAGCCCAACGGGGCGGACACCCAGACCCCTTTCAGTTTCCAGGCTTTGTCCCAGCGTATATTCGACCGTTGTTCTGCGAGGGGAAAGGCCCGTTCCGCTGGGCAGCCCTCTCTGGAGACCCGCAAGACATCTACAGAACCGACCAAGCTATTTTAGAGCTTTTCCCCAAAGACGAAGCGCTCACCCGTTGGATCAAGATGGCACAAAAGCGCGTGAAGTTTCAGGGGCTGCCAGCACGGATTTGTTGGCTGGGGTATGGAGAGCGCGCCAAGGCCGGGCTGTACTTTAACGAATTAGTGCGCAAGGGCGAGCTGAAAGCTCCAATCGTCATCGGGCGTGATCACTTGGATGCTGGCTCAGTCGCGTCGCCCTATCGTGAGACCGAGGGGATGAAGGACGGCTCAGACGCGATAGCAGATTGGCCCATTCTGAATGCGCTGTTGAACGCCGTTTGCGGGGCGACGTGGGTCTCGGTGCATCACGGCGGTGGGGTGGGGATCGGGAAATCTATTCACGCCGGGATGGTGATCGTCTGTGACGGCACACGAGAAGCCGATAGAAGATTGGAGCGCGTGCTCACAGCCGATCCGGGTTTAGGGGTAGTGCGCCACGCCGACGCGGGCTACGAAGAAGCGATCAAAGTCGCGCGGGAGAAGGGCATTAAGATGCCGCGACTCAATCCGTAGGAGGAGATTTATGCCCGCAGACAAGAGCGTCGGAGGCTTTCTGCGCCCCTGGCAGGTCTCGCAGTATCTGGGGATTCCCATAGAAAAAATCTACGAGATGATGGAGTCTGGAGAACTGCCCGCGGAGAAGATCGAGGGCCGCTGGCGCGTCGATTTAGCAAAATTAGAGCAATGGCTTGATGAGGACGTCTCTCCCGAAGAGATAGAAAAGCTTGCCCAGCGGCTCGACGTCCCAAAAGAGAAAGTGCAAGAGTTCTTTAAGAAGACGAAAAAAGAAGTTCGTGGTAGCTGAGCTTTATCAGGAGGTTTAGTTTATGGCCAATGTGCTCATCTGGGGTGCTGCCGGCGGCATCGGCCGTGCATTAGCAGAAATCTTCGTGACAAAGGGCCATACTGTTGTAGCCGTGGCTCGTAGTTGGCAGGGGCTAGAGGCGGTGACTCCCCATGTCGTCACGAGCGATGTAACTAAGCCGGAGGAAGTTGCTGCAGCAGTAGAGCGGGCTGCCGAAGAAGCTGCTCCTTTCGATGTGTTTCTCTACGCTGTCGGCGACATTCTCTCGACGAAGGTCGCTGAGATGAGCCTAGAGGATTGGCGACGGATTCTGGACGCTAACCTGACTGGGGTCTACTTGGCCACACAAGCAGCTATGCCATATCTGTCCCCAAGAGCCCATCTATTTCTGCTGGGTGCTCAGCATGAACGGCTGCGCCTCCCAGGTCTGGGCGCGTATGCCGCAGCCAAAGCCGGCCTGGAAGCACTGGCCGAGGTCATCCGGAAAGAGACACGTCGCCCACTCACGGTCGTCCGGCCTCAAGCAGTGAGGACCCCTCTTTGGAACAAGGTTCCCTTCCGCATCCCTGCAAACGCCCTCTCGCCTCAGCAAGTCGCCCAGACGATCCTGCAGGCCTGGGAGGAGGGCTGTGAGGGAATCTTAGATTTGTGACTCCCGATGGTGACCGCGGAAAGGTATCTTATGCCTAAACCTCGTATCGTCATTAGCAAATGTCTGGGGTTTGACCACTGCCGCTACGACGGCAGCGTCATCCCTGACTCGGTAGTGGATTCCCTCCGGGAGTTTGTAGAGTTCATCACTGTCTGCCCAGAGCTGGAACTAGGCTTGGGTGCGCCCCGTTCACCAGTCCGACTGGTCCGCATCGGCGGCAAACCCCGTCTCCTCCAGCCTGACACCGGCCGGGACTTGACAGAAGCCATGCAGGCCTTCGCTACATCCTTTCTAGACTCACTCCCGCCGGTGGACGGTTTCATCCTCAAAAATCGTTCTCCGTCATGCGGGATCAAAGACGCCAAAATCTACGCGGCGCCGGAGAAGGCGCCATCAGTGGGAGCCGGACCAGGAATGTTCGGCAGAGCGGTCCTCTCCCGCTTCCCTGACCTCCCCGTGGAAGACGAGGGCCGACTGACTAACCGGGCCATTCGGGAGCACTTTCTCACTGCTGTTTTCGCGCTGGCCCGGCTGCGAGAGGTGGTGGAATCAGGCCAGATGAAGGCACTAGTCGACTTCCACACCCGTCACAAATTCTTGCTAATGGCTTATAACCAGACCCGCCTGCGAGAACTGGGCCAGGTCGTCGCCAACCCCCAGCACAAGCCCTTTGGTGAAATCGCGGCGGAATACGCTGCCGGATTTCGGGCAGCGCTGATTCGTCCGCCTCGTCGCCCCGCCGTGGTCAACGTCCTCATGCACGCCATGGGCTACCTCTCTGACTGCCTCACCCCGACGGAGAAAGGGTACTTTCTGGATTTGCTGACTGCCTACCGAGAGGGACGACAACCGCTGAGCACGCCAGTAGGAGTGCTGCGGGCTTGGATTCTCCGCTTTGGGGAGCCGTACCTCTCCGTGCAGACTTTCTTCTCGCCGTTCCCAGAGGCGCTGGTCTCCCTCAGCGATTCCGGGAAGGGAGGGGATTGAGTGCGCATCGGCTACCCTTGCATCAATCTCTCTCTCGACTGCCGCCCCAGCCGGACCTTCCGGCTGGCCAATCTCTCTTGGGAGCGCCTCCAGGAGACGGTCGCCGGAAACCTCGCTTGTCTGGAGCGCATCCTGCGCTGGAACGCCGACAAGGGCCTTCTCTTCTTCCGCATCACCTCAGACCTGATTCCATTAGCTTCTCATCCGGCTAACGAATTCCCTTGGGATCAGGTCTTCGCTCAAGACTTTGCGCGCATCGGCGAGTTCATCCGCGCCACCGGGATGCGCATCTCCATGCATCCAGGTCAGTATACCCTGCTCAACTCACCCCGCCCGGAAGTCGTGGCAGCTGCCCGCAGAGACTTAACTTACCATGCTCGCGTCCTCGATCTTCTGGGCTTGGATCAGACGGCGAAGATTCAGATTCACATTGGCGGCCTCTACGGGGATAAACGAGCAGCGCTGGCGCGCTTCATCAGGGAAGTGAAGCGACTAGACCCAGCGGTGCGGACTCGGCTGGTGGTAGAGAACGATGAGCGGCTCTTCAACTTGGACGACTGTCTGACCGTGAGCCAAGAAACGGGCCTGCCTGTCTTGTTGGACGTCTTTCATTGGGAGATATCTCCGGACGGGCGGACACTGCCAGAGGCGCTGGCGGCGGCAGCCGCGACTTGGGGGCCTAAAGATGGCCCCTTGATGGTAGACTACTCCTCCCCCCTAGCTGGGGGTCGTCCAGGGAGCCACGCCTATGCGCTGGACGAGGCCCACTTCCGCCGGTTCCTGGAGGAGAGCCGCCCTCATGACTTTGACCTGATGCTGGAGGTCAAAGACAAGGAGCGCAGCGCACTCCAAGCACTAGAAATAGTCCAGGCTTTGGCACTTGAAGGAGTCCTATGACACGAATAGAACCGGAACGCATTCACCCTCTCAATAGCCAGCCTCTCACAAGCGGGCAGTACGTCCTCTACTGGATGCAAGCTTCCCAAAGAGCCTTCTGGAACCCAGCGCTGGAGTTTGCTGTAGACCTAGCGGACGAGCAAAGACTGCCCTTGCTTGTCTGTTTTGGCCTCACCCCACACTATCCTGAGGCCACCTTGCGCCATTATGCCTGGATGCTCGAAGGGCTTCGCGAGACGGCACAAGCCCTTCAGGAGCGCGGGATCGGCTTTGTTCTGCAGCTGGGGCATCCGCCAGATTTGGCCCTAGACTTGGCTCGGAACGCTGCTGCCGTAGTGACCGACCGCGGGTATCTACGGCATCAGCGGGCGTGGCGGCACTCCTTAGCAGAGCGTGCTCCTTGTCTCGTTGTCGAAGTAGAAGGGGACTGTGTGGTACCAATAGAGATTGCTTATACGCGCCCGGCGGTGAGCGCAGCTGTCTTGCGCCGTCGTATTCAGCCCATGCTCTCTCGCTTCCTCAAGCCTCTTCAGGAACGAGCACCTCGAATCCGGGCCAACTTCAGCAAGCCCACCCTGGACCCGACCGACACAGAGAGACTTCTTTCGCTATTAGAAGTAGACCAGACAGTGAAACCCGTCTCCTTCCCTGCTGGAACGAGCGCAGCACGGCAGCGGCTCCAACGCTTTCTGGAGAAGAGTCTTCCTCGGTATAGTGATCTTCGCAGCGACCCCCGCCACGATGTCACCTCGGGACTCAGCCCGTATCTTCACTTTGGTCAGATCTCCCCAGTGGAGATCGCCCTGGAAGTCTCCCGTGTTGGCGGGCCTGAGGCGGATGCGTTCCTCGAGGAGTTGATCGTTCGGCGCGAACTAGCGCTCAATTTCGTCTGGTACAATCCCGACTATGACCGTTGGGAAGGGCTTCCTCGCTGGGCACGGGAGACGCTTCAGGCCCATGTGGCCGACCCACGTCCTGCTATCTATACTTTGGAAGAGCTAGAATCAGCGCGAACAGACGATCCAATCTGGAACGCTGCCCAGTCTGCCTTGGCGCAGACGGGCCGGATGCATAACTACTTGCGAATGTACTGGGGAAAGCGGCTTTTAGTCTGGACAGCTCGGCCGGAGGAAGCACTCCGCATCGGCTTATATCTCAACAACAAGTACGCTTTGGACGGGCGCGATCCGAACAGTTACGCCGGAGTCGGCTGGTGCTTGGGCCTCCATGATCGCCCCTTTCCGGAGCGCTTGATCTTCGGCAAAGTGCGCGCGATGACTCCAGAGGGCTTCCAGAGAAAATACGGCACAGTAGAGCAACGCGTCTTACACTTCGATTAGTCTCTTCTTTGGCGCTTGAGTTAAGACGCGACAGCCCTTCTCTTCGACCACGGCGACGTCTTCAATGCGCACGCCCCCCCAGCCCGGTAAATAAATCCCCGGCTCGACTGTCACGACGTTGCCCGCTTGCAGCTTATCCTTTCCCAAGGGCGAGAGTCTGGGACTTTCATGGACATCGAGTCCCAAGCCGTGTCCTGTACCGTGCCCGAAGTTCTTCTTATATCCGGCTTGGGCAATCGTCTCCCGCGCGGGCGCGTCGGCTTGTTTGCTTGTCAGCCCTGCCCGTAAATTTCTTATAGCGCGCTCTTGAGCTTCAAGAACGATCTTATAGATTTTCTTCTGCTCTGCACTGGCGCGCCCCACGACGACCGTGCGCGTCAGATCAGCACAATAGTGATCGACTTTCGCCCCCATATCGAAGAGCACGAAATCGCCCTTCTGAACTTCTCGATCTTGTGGCTCGTAATGGGGCATAGCTGTCGTTGCTCCAGTTGCCACGATGCTCTCAAACGCCAGCCCATCTCCCCCGTGCGTGCGAATATATTTTTCGATCTCCCAAGAGAGTTCGCGCTCGGTCACCCCGGGTTTTACCTTGCCTAAAATAAATTCAAAAGCTTTATCTGTCAGCTGGATCGCTCGCTCGATAGCTTGAATCTCAGAGTCGTCTTTTATAACGCGCAGCGTCTCGACCAGGCCCGCAACGGGCACAAGTCTTGTCTTTTTTAGTCTGTCACGGAGTTGGTGAAAGAGCCAGGTGCTCGTCGTCGGGGCGTTGATCGCGATATTTTTGATCTTTAATCGATTGATTCTCGGAGCAACGGTCGTCACGCGCCCTTTCAGCTCGAGCACCTCATAGTCTAAGACGGTCTCCTTCGCGCGGGTGATGTAGCGAGAATCCGTGAGAAAGATCTGACGGTCTTTAGTGATGATGAGCACCCCAAACGACCCAGAAAACCCCGTCAGATAGTAGAGATTCGATCTGTCGGAACCTTCGACGTTGACTAAACAAAACCCATCGAGCTTTTTGCGCCGTAGGGTATCGCGGAGCCGTTCGAGTCGGATGGCGTAAGTATTCATAATGGGTGATTATATACTATAATAATGATAATGGCCAAGAAGCGATCCTCAGGGCGTCAGGGTCGAAATAGTTCTAAGAAGAAGCCGGTGCGACAGCTTGCGCAACTTCTGCCTCCACCGGACCCTACTCTCTGCCCCATCTGTCAGAAGCCCTTCGCGGTGATAGTAGGCTGTCACAAGATCTGTCGGTGTGGATATGAAGAGGGCTGCGGGGATTAGTGTATTTCGGCACCCCGCCACGCTTTGCTCTGCCATAGCAAGAATGCTAACAGTTGCAGCACCTTGTTCCTTTCGCTAAACTCGCCACGTCTATGAAGCGTCTGACTCTCGATGAGCAGCTTCGGTTTCTCAAGCGCCGCGCCGTGGATATCATCCCTGAGGGCGATCTTATCAGAAAATTGGAGCGCTCAGTCCGCACCGGTAAGCCACTCAGAGTGAAGTTGGGCGTCGATCCGACAAGCCCTGATATTCACATTGGGATAGGCGTTGTCTTGCAGAAGCTGCGCGACTTCCAAGATCTAGGGCACACAGCTGTCTTGATCGTGGGAGATTTCACGGCTCGTATCGGCGATCCTTCCGAGCGTGCCAGCCAGCGCAAGATGCTCTCCAAAGAAGAAGTCGAAACGAATATGAGAGCGTACAAAGAGCAAGCCCTCAAAATTTTGGACCCAAATCGCACAGAATTTCGCTATAACTCCGAATGGCTCGAGAGGATGGACTTTGCCAAACTCTTAGAATTAGCGTCGAAGTACACGGTCGCGGCGATGCTGGAGCGCGACGATTTCGCCAAGCGCTTTCGCGAGGGCAATCCCATCAGTATCGTCGAGTTTCTCTATCCCTTAGCCCAAGGCTATGACTCAGTAGCTATCGAAGCCGATGTAGAGTTAGGTGGGACTGACCAGCGATTCAATCTCTTAGTGGGCCGAGCGTTACAAGAGCGCTACGGTCAAGAGCCTCAAGTCTGCTTCATCATGCCCCTCTTAGAGGGTCTTGACGGTGTCAAGAAGATGAGCAAGAGCTATGGCAATTACGTGGGGATCACCGAGCCGCCCAACGAGATGTTCGGCAAATTAATGTCTATCCCCGACGCGCTTTTAGAAAAATACGTGAAGCTGCTCACAGACTTAGATTGGGAGGAGCTGAAAAAGCTCCATCCCAAGGAACAAAAACAGCAGATGGCTCACGCTGTGGTCGCACGCTATCACTCTCAAGAAGCGGCCGATAGAGCGCTCGAAGAGTTTGAGCGCGTCTTTGCTCGGAAAGAGCGCCCCACGGATGTCCCCAAGCTCTATCTCGATAAAAAGCTTCTGAAGCCCGACGGCACCATCTGGGTCGTGGACTTGATCGCGCCGCTCTGCAAGAGCCGTTCCGAGGCCAAGCGCCTCATCGAGCAGGGGGCTGTCGAGCTCAATGGGGAGAGAATTACTCAGTTTAATCAGAGCGTATCTGTACAAGATGGGACGTTGGTACGTGTAGGCAAGCACACGTTCGCGGAGATCTCTCTCAAGGGGTAGGACTATGAGCTGCATCTTTTGCAAGATCGTGCGTGGCGAGCTCGCTGCGCACAAAATATATGAGGACTCGGAGACTTTGGCGTTCCTCGATATCTACCCCATGACCGACGGTCATACGCTCGTCATCCCCAAGCTGCACGCCGAACGGTTCTCTGACTTGCCCCCGGAGCTCGCCGGTAAGCTCTTCCAAACAGTACAAAAAGTCACGGCGCGCCTTGCCCACGCGCTTGGTGCTCCGGCGTTCAACATTGGGTTCAACGATGGGCGCGCCGCCGGCCAGGCCATCCCTCACTTGCATTTTCATATCATTCCGCGCTTTCCCGGCGACGGCGGCGGCTCTTTACACTCTATTATCCATAAGCCCCACACTCGCCCACTGGACGAAATCCATCGCCTGATTGCAGGCTCACCGTGAATTTGCTATAGTAGTTTATTCCGTTAGCTCTTATCTCCTCTCTCGTTAGCTACTAGAGAGAGCCTAAGGGTGAAGTGAGACGTGCAAGGCGAGTTGAAGCTCATCACGGGGAATGCCAATCCCGCGTTAGCACGAGAGATCAGCGCACATTTAGGGATTCAGCTCACTGCAGCCGAGGTGGGACGCTTCCCCGACGGCGAGATCAACGTGCACATCAAAGAGACCGTCCGGGGCGCAGATGTCTGCGTCATACAGTCAACGTGTCCCCCTGTAAACGATAATCTTATGGAGCTTTTGCTGATTATCGATGCGCTCAAGCGGGCTTCGGCAGAGCGCATCACGGCGGTCATCCCGTACTATGGCTACGCCCGTCAAGATCGAAAACACATCGGGCGTGTGCCCATCAGCGCAAAACTCGTCGCGAATATGATCGTCACCGCGGGGGCCGACAGAGTTCTCACGCTCGATCTGCCTGCCGGACAGATTCAGGGCTTTTTCGATATCCCCGTCGATAATCTTCGTGGAGACCCAATCATAGCTGATTACTTTCGCCATCAGAACTTAGAGAACACAGTGATCGTTGCGCCGGATGTCGGGGCAGCCAAACGCGCCCGTGCCGTGGCAGAGCGCCTCGAACTCCCCTTAGCGATAGTCGAAAAGAGCCGGATCAGCCCGACAGAAGTGCGCGCGCTCAACGTCATCGGGAACGTCAAGGGCAAGCGTGCGATCTTAGTCGACGATATCTTAGCCACCGGCGGAACGGTCATCGAAGCGACAGAGCTATTATTAGAATGCGGCGCACAAGAAGTCGTGGGGGCGTTCATTCATGGGGTCTTCGCCGGTGATGCCGTCCGAAAATTAGAGGCTTCACCAGTGAAGAAGATCGTCGTCACGAACACGATTCCCCCGCCCACAAGCCCCAAGATCGATACGATCTCCGTTGGGGCCTTGCTTGCAGAGACGATCAAGCGCATTCACGCACAAGAGTCTGTCAGCGAAATGTTCCCACATTATTAGAAACTCAGAATGGAGGAGATTCTTATGGAGTACACCATAAAAGCAATGCCCCGTGGACCCAAGCCCAATCCCCGGGCGCTCAGACGCACAGGGTTTATCCCCGGCGTGCTCTATGGGCACGAAGTTCATCAGCATATCATGGTGAGTGCGAGGGAGCTCGAGGCGTTGCTCTCCCGCATCACCCGAAGCTCTCGCATCACCGTAGAGTTAGACGGCAAAAAGCTCCCGGCGTTCATTAAAGAGATCCAGCGTGATCTACTGACGGATCGTGTCATTCACATTGATCTCTATCATCCTGCACCGGACCAGCCGGTCACAATAGAAGTCCCAGTGCGGCTGCGCGGGGAAGCGAAGGGGCGCAAGGAGGGCGGGGTGCTCCAGCTCCTGCGTGACGTCGTCACAGTCCGAGGGCCCATGAATGCCATCCCGGAGATCATTGAGATCGATGTGAGCCATCTGGGTATTGGGCAAGCAGTGCATGTCAACGAATTGAAGCTTGAAGGTGTGCAGATACTGACGCCAGGGGAGGCGACGATTGTGACGATCGTGGCGCCGCGCAAGGAGGAGGTCGCTGTTGCGGCCGCGGTCCCTGGTGTTGAAGGTGCGGTGCCAACCGAGGGCGCTGCTCCCGCAGCAGAAGAGGCAGCTCCCACTCCTGCTGCTCCAGCGAAGCCCGAAAAGAAATAGAAATAATTACTGTGAAGGCCGTCATTGGCTTAGGCAACCCAGGGAGACACTACGAGCGCACGCGCCACAATATAGGCCGTCTGGCCGTGCGCTCGTTCCTTGAACGCTGCCCTCAGCTACCCAGAACAGAGAACGATTTTTCAGTCGTCTATCGTCTGAGTGACCTCGCCCTCATCGTCGAACCGTTGGTCTATATGAACGTGAGCGGGATCGCCGTGAAAGAGATCTGCGAACGCTACCCGGTGACGCCGCAAGAGTGTCTCATTGTCTACGATGACTATGCGATTCCTTTTGGGAAGCTGCGGGTGCGCAAGCGCGGCAGCGCCGGAGGCCATCACGGTATGGAATCTGTTCTTGCCGAGCTCCAGACCGAAGAGATTCCCCGACTGCGCATCGGGATTGGGACAGAGCAACCCTTGTCAGATTTAATCGACTACGTCTTGGGTGAGTTTACTCAAGAAGAGCAAGCGAGACTGCCGGAAATCTTAACCCGCGCGGCCAATGCGATAGAGTGCTTTATACAAACAGACATTGAGACAGTAATGAACAGATTTAACGCCCCCGCCGAGCAGCACACGAAAGAATCACCCCAAGCGCGATAGAGAGATACGCTGCACTAGTGACGCGCAACGCTGGCGGTAACGAGAACGTTATCGTATGAGCGGGAATCCAAAACAGAATGAGCGAGATAAAGACGATCTTGGCCCAGCGATGCGTCTCTGGCTTGCCTAAGACCTCCCAGGGCCAGCAAAATCCCTGAACAATCATCGTGTCGATCCAATAGTGCGTGAACATCATGAAGAACGCATAGCCCCCAATGAGATTGATCCACACGCTCATCCAGAACGGATTGGCCGGAACCCATAAGTGATTTTCCGAGATCGCTTGAACTCCACCGGCAACAAACGGAAACGCCGCCGTGAACCACAGCCCAAAGACCCCCCAGACGAGAACCCGCACAGCTATCTTATCGGGGATCCAATGCCCTGTTGTCAAGCGATGTCTCAAACACTCTCCAAATGTCGCTAAAAGCGCGATCTTGGCAAACCCCATCGGATAGGGATATGTCTCTGTCAGCCGGATAAAGAGCTCGTTCTGAAAGACGATGAACGCCGTAATCGCTCCCAAATAGAGAGCGCCCACAAGGTCAGAGAGTCTCACGTCTACCTCCGCAGCGGAAGATTTTTATAAGATATATCGACTCAGATCGAGGTCTTCGACGATCCCTTTGAGCTTAGCGTGCACATACGCGGCGTCAATCGTGAACGTCTTGGGCTCAGGGAGATCGCACGTCTCAAACGCAATCTCTTCCATCAGTTTCTCCATCACGGTGTGCAAGCGCCGCGCCCCAATGTTCTCTAATCGCTCATTGAGTCGAAACGCGATCTCGGCAATCGCGTCCAGTGCGTCGTCAGTGAATTCGAGACGCAGCCCCTCCGTAGCCATCAAGGCTTGATATTGTTTCGTCAGCGCGTCTTCGGGCTCTTTGAGAATTCGGCGAAAGTCTTCTTTGCCCAGGGGCTTCAGCTCAACGCGAATGGGCAGCCGCCCCTGTAACTCCGGGATGAGATCTGACGGCTTGGCCATCGTGAACGCGCCCGCAGCAATAAACAGAATATTGTCAGTCCGCACGTTGCCATAGCGGGTGCGCACGGTCGAGCCCTCGAGGATGGGCAGCAGATCGCGCTGCACCCCCTGGCGCGAAACCCCTGGACCATAGCGCTCTTCACGGCCTCCTGCAGCGATCTTATCGATCTCATCTATGAAGATAATGCCCATCTCTTCAGCGCGCTGGACGGCCTGGCGCTTGATCTCGTCAAGATTGATGAGCTTATCTGCCTCTTCGTTGAAGAGCAGCTCACGAGCCTCTTTGATCTTCATACGCTTGACGGTGTAGCCAAACCCCAAGGGATTGAGCTTCTCGAAAAGTTCGCCCAAATCTACGCCAAGCTGCTCCACACCTTCAGCTGTGAAGAACCCCACTTGTGAGAAGGGTGACTCACGTTTGACGCGAATCTCAATATAGTGTTCTTCAAGCGAGCCGGCACGCAATTTCTCGCGCAGCTTCTCTCGGGTTTGGCGCCACGAATCGCGCCGCTCCTCGTCGGCGCTGCTCGGAGGCGCTGCCCCGATAAGCGCATCCAAGAGGCGCTCCTCTACCGCGCGCTCCGCTTCATGCTTCACTTTCTCGATAGCTTCCTGGCGCACCATCTGAAAGCTCACTTCAACCAGATCGCGCACCATCGACTCCACATCGCGTCCCACGTAGCCCACTTCGGTGTACTTGGTCGCTTCGACCTTCAAGAACGGTGCACCAACTAAGCTCGCCAAGCGCCGCGAGATCTCGGTCTTGCCCACCCCTGTGGGACCGATCATCAAGATGTTCTTAGGGAGAATCTCTTTGCGGATTGGGTCGGCCACGCGCATGCGCCGGATGCGATTGCGCAGGGCGATCGCCACGGCGCGCTTGGCCTCCTGCTGCCCAATAATATATTTGTCGAGCTCGGCCACGATCTCCCGCGGGGAGAGGGCCAGCTCCCGATTATGCTCTATTGTATTGATCTCGACGATATCGGCCATCGTTCACCACTCCAGCGTCTCGATCGAGATGTGTTGATTCGTATAGATATCGAGCGATCCCGCGATCTCCAAAGCCTTGCGAGCGATCTCGTCGATGGGGAGTTTCGTATTCTGTCGCAGGGCTTTGGCTGCAGCGAGCGCATACGCCCCCCCAGAGCCCAGGCCGACCATCTCGTCGTCAGGCTCGATGACGTCACCCGCACCGGAGATGAGCAACAACGCCTCAGAATTGACTACGGCCATCATGGCTTCTAAGCGTCGCAAGACTCTATCCGTGCGCCAATCTTTCGTCAGTTCGACGGCAGCGCGTTTTAAGTTGCCGCCGAACTCTTTGAGTTTGTTCTCGAAGCGCTCAAAGAGCGTGATCGCATCCGCGGTCGCCCCGGCAAACCCCACCAAGACTTGATCGTTATAGATTTTGCGGACCTTCTTGGCGGTGCTCTTCAGCACAACATTATTGAGCGTTGCCTGGCCATCAGAAGCGATCACCGCGCGGCGCTCCTGCGCCGAGCGAATCGCTAAAATAGTCGTACCGTGTATGTACGTGCTCACAGAGCTATTCTAACGATGAGGGTCTGCACTCGCAAACAACGCATTAGCGCAGCGCAAACTTCTGCACGCGATGGTTATCCGAATCAGCGATATAGATAAAGTTCCCGACAATCGCGATGCCCCTTGGATTCTGAAACTCGCCAGGAGCGTTCCCTTCCTTGCCCCAGGCAAACACGAGCTTTCCTGTTGGGTCAAAGGCTTGGATGCGGTTGTGCCCTTGGTCCGTAACATAGATGCGATTGAATTTGTCTATAGCAAGATGATACGGCCTACGCATCTGGTCGTCAGCTATGCCAGGGCCACCGAATTTGCCCAAGAATTTCCCTGTAGGGTCAAATTTCTGCACCCGGTCGTTTTTATTGTCCGAGACGTAGATATTGCCATCGCCATCTAGAGTGATACCCGCGGTGACGTTGAACTGCCCGTCTTCTGAACCGAAGATGCCAAACTTCCCTAAGAACTTCCCTGTGGGGCTGAACTTTTGCACGCGATGGTTGAATGCGTCAGCGACATAAAGATTGCCCTCCTTATCAAAAGCGATGCCGACGGGAAAGTAAAACTGCCCATCGCCTACTTGAAGCGGGCCAGGCCCGTCAGGATCGATACACCCTTTGCCTGATGAGAGCTCGCACGGTGTGCCCCACTTCGCTAAGAATTTTCCGGCTTTGTCGAGTTTCTGAATGCGATGGTTGAACGTGTCTGCAACGTAGATATTCCCCTCGCTATCAAGAGCAATGCCACCGGGGCTCTCGAACTGCCCGTTGTTGGCCCCTTTGGAACCCCACTGAGCGAGAAATTTCCCATCTGAATCGAACTTCTGAATACGATGGTTCTCCGTGTCCGCGACGTAGACGTTGCCCTGGGCGTCTACAGCGATGGCCTCTGGGGTGTTGAACTGCCCAGGTTTGTTGCCTTGCTGGCCCCATTGCGTGACGAAGACAATCGGGGCCTGCGCTATTCCGACGATGAGCAAGACTACTAAACCGATGCGCACCATTGGTGCCTCCTTTCCGTATGCGTTTAGAGTCTCTTCAGCTGAACAAAGATTTCGAGCAGCTTGGCCACCGACTGCTGAATGCTCCACGCACGCTCCTTGGCGTTTTCTGCTAGGCACTTCCGTCGTTGCGCGTCTTGCAGAAGCTCTATTACTGTCTGAGCAAAGATCTGTTCATCTTCAGGGACGAGTATGCCCGTCTCGCCATCGAAGACCACATCGGTGACGCCCATGGCGCGCACAGCGACCGCCGGCAATCCTGCTGCCATCGCTTCCATTAAGACCAAGCCTTGGGTCTCGGTCTTCGAAGCAAAGACAAATAAATCCGCAGCACGATAGTAATCGACCAAATCCTCACGAGGAATGAACCCCGTAAATATCACGCGATCCCCAAGCTGCAGCTCATGGGCATACTGCTCGAAGATCGGCTGATGCGGGCCACCACCGGCGAGCACCAACCGCACAGGTTGTGGCCCTGGCCAACGGTCTAAGAGTGTGCGGAACGCCCGAAGCAGAAAGTGCAGGTTCTTTTCAGTGCCCAGGCGCCCTGCGTAGAGCAAGAAGAACTCATCAGGGGCAAGCCCCAGAACACGTCGCGCGTCGATCCTCACAGGGTGTTCGAAGGGCTCTCTATCCACGCCGAAGGGGAGCACATAGATGGGCTTGTGGACGCCATAGCGCAGGAGCTCTTCTTTCATGGCTTGGGATGGAGTCGTGATCGCGTCGCATCTGTTACAGAACGCCGCGCTCATGCGCTCAGCCATGCGTCGCGTGGGACGAATCAATCTGGGCAGATAGTGCAGATACTCCGTAAAAAGCGTGTGATAGGTGTGCACATGGGGAAGCCCATATGTTCGGGCGACTTTGAGGGCTAACAGCCCCATCGAGACCGGGGTGTGGCTGTAGACGACGTCGAGCTTGGGAAAGACAGCAAACGCCCGACGATCATAGGGGATGACAATACGACTATCTTTGTGAAAGTATGCTGTTAGTGCCGGGAACCGAAAGACTCGGCCATTTTCGTTTCGTTGAGCGCGAAAGTACGCAGGAGCAAAGATATAAACTTCATGGCCTTGACGCGTCAGCACGCGATCTAACTCTTGGAGAATACTGGTGACACCGTTGATCTGCGGCGTGAATGTGTCTGTAAAGATCCCGATTCTCACAGCGATCCCTCCTCAAACGATTGCGCACATACTGGACAGAAATGCTCTTCGCAGAGCAAGCCGCACCGCGGGCAGGGCCTCCAGCCCAACTGGTGTCGTGCTTTTTCTATCTTCTTAGCTTTCTGCATAAGGTGAATCACGGTCAAGCGCAAGGTCGGGTCAGGGAGATCTGCAGCAAGCTGCTCGATCTCGTGTTCTTCTTCGGGGCTAAGCTCGATGGCGTCGAGCGAGAGCGCCGAGCGCGGCTTTGGAAAGCTCTCGACTCTAAAGCGAATCTCCTTCACACGCTCTGCCCCTAAGGCGCTATTGAGTCTCTTTCTGAATTCTTCTCGCATCACACTGAACTCGTGCTGGACAACGTGGTTGGGCACCGCGACGAAGAGCACACCCTCGTGTACCCAGATCGGTCGCGCCAACCGTGAGATTCTTTCTCCAACAACACGGTCCCATAGGAGCGCAGGCTCCTGCTCACGATACCCCTCTAACAGCCCGTACTTGCGTAACACCTTCTCAAGCAGCGCAGGCTCGATCATACGATCACCGAGAGCTTACCGTTCTCCAGCGAGAAGATGCGCCGAGCCGCCGCACGCACTTCAGGATAGAGCTCATCAATATCGGTGACAGTGTGGGTGAGAAAGATCTGAATATCTTTGGGCAAGAGCTGCAAGAGCCGCTGGAGCCGGGGACGATCAAGCTCCGAGAGCACGTCGTCCAAGATCAATACGGGGTAATCCCCAAAGCGCTTATAGAAGAGATCGAGCTGGGTGAGCAAGATCGCGCAGAGCGCAGACTTCTGTTCGCCTTGGGAGCCAAAGCGTCTCAAGTCGTGGCCGTCGAGCTCAAAGCGCAAATCGTCGCGGTGCGGGCCGACCAGCACCATGCCGCGCCGGATCTCTTCAGAAGTCGCATCTCGGATGAGCTGAGCCAGAGGAACAGAAGACCCTTCATAGACCAACACGAGCTTGCTCTCCTGCCCGCAGATCGCTCGATAGCGTTCGGGAAGAGTCTTGTTCAGCTCTCTCATATATTCGCGTCGCTTTGTGATAAGCCAGTTCCCACGGTCTATTAACTCGTGATTGAAGATTTCAAGAACCTCGAGATCAGGGTTTTCTTGACGCAGCAGGGCGCTCTTGCGCTGGAGCGCTTGTTCATACTCGCGCAAAACATGACGATATTCACGGGAGAGATCAGCAATGCTCCTATCGAGAAAGCGCCGACGCTGCTCTGGACGACCCTTAATGATCTGTAATTCGTCGGGGGTGAAGAGCAGGGCACGCAGGCGCGTGCTCAGCTCACTTTGGGTCTTCTTCTCATGATTGAGTTCGATAGTTTTCGCGCGCGCTCGTCCGTTCAGATGCACCCGGATCTGGTCGCCGTTCACAGAGAGCTCAATCGCCGTCTCGTGCTGGCCGAAGGTGATCACGTCGCGCTGGCGCTCGCCTTTGAGCAGCCAGCCTTTAGCAGCGTAATAGATCGCTTCGCAGAGATTGCTCTTGCCCGCAGCGTTTGGCCCAATGATGAGGTTGAGCTTGTCATCGGGGACAAGCTCTGTAGGTGCGAGATTGCGAAAGTTATAGAGCGCCAGACGCTCGATCTTCATCCCGAAGATATTTTACTCTGCTCGCTCGGTCAATGCGAGGAGCTGGGCTTTCAAGTGAGCGATCTCCCCGGAGAAGAGCGGACTCTCAGCGAGGGCTTTCGCTTTGCGATAGGCGTGCATGACCGTACTGTGATCACGGCCACCGAAGATCATCCCTAGTGCAGGAAAGGAATGATCGGTCAACTCGCGTGCCAAATAGATCGCGATCTGGCGCGCGCAGACGACGCGCCGCTCCCGACTCTCGCCCTCGAGATCTTCAACGCTGATCTGATAGTACCGCGCGACTTCACTCTTGATACGCTCAGGCGTGAGGAGTTTAGGGCGCTCTGGTGGGGGAAGCAAATCTTTCAGGGCTTCTGGGGAAAGCTCGTGGCCGTTGAGAGAGAGCGTAGCGGTCAAGCGCACGAGCGCCCCCTCAAGGGCGCGCACGTTCGAGCGCACCCGCTCCGCGATGTACTCGAGCACGTTCTGAGGGAGATCAAGCTGGAGTTCTTCAGCTTTGGCGCGCAAGATCGCCAGTCGTGTTGCTCGATCCGGCGGCTGGATATCCGCGACCAGCCCCCACCGAAACCGCGAGATCAGACCTTCATGGAGATGGGGCAGAGCTTCAGGAGGACGGTTCGACGTCAGCACGATCTGCTTGCCCCGTTGATAGAGATCGTTGAACGTGTGAAAGAGTTCTTCTTGGGTGGCGGCTTTCTCGCGCAAGAAGTGCACGTCATCTAATAACAGAATATCTGCAGTACGGTAAGCCTTTCGGAACTGCGCGGTCTTGCCCTCGTGCAACGCGCGATAGAACTCGGTCGCGAAGCGCTCGCAGGTGACATAGAGAATTTTGAGCCACGGGGAGCGTCGCGCGATCTCATGGCCGATAGCATGGAGCAGGTGCGTCTTGCCCAAGCCTGAGGCGCTATAAATAAAGAGCGGGTTATACGCACGTGCGGGGTTCTCCGCGACCGCAAGGGAAGCAGCGTATGCTAATCTATTGCTCTCGCCACGGACAAAACGCGTGAACGTATACTCGGGGCGCAGCGTCGGAACAACAGCCAGATTTTCGTCAAGCGAAGCTTGTTCTGATCGCATTGTTCGCTAACCCCTGGTGCTGGTAGGTGTCCACAGCATAGCAGAGATCGCCGGGCGTTGTCAAGTCCAAGTGTTGGGGGGAGAATTGCTGAGAACTCTGATTTAAAGGGGATTTTGGCGCAGCACCGCTGAGGCAATGCGACGGCGTATAGTCAGATGGAGCGCGCGACAAAGGTTTGTTCGTTAGGGAGACGCGCCAAAGATTTTGCGGGAAATTGATCACCTTAGTTAGCAGACATCGAGCTTGTGCCAGGGCCTCTTATGAGCTATGATAATAATACTCTATGAGCTGGCGCTTTTTACTAGTCTTGGTAATCTTTGGCGGATTGCTGTTCTTGGGAGCGCGCTATTTTATGCTCGCTCGCTTGAAGGGCAGCGAATATCATCAATGTCCGCACTGTAAAAGCTTCTATCGCGGAGAAGTGACGTACTGTCCGCACTGTGGTCAAGTCGTCGCCCGCTGGACCAATAGACGATAAGAGTTCTTTCTGCTTATTCGCTCACTTCGAGGACTGTGCTCAGCGTCAGCTCCGTCGAGTTTGCTAAGTATGCTGCCCGCCCCAGACCATCGAGCTTGCTCAACCCTGATTGCTCTACTGTCACTGTATACACCCACTCGTACAAGCGCTGGTCCAAGGGAAGACGATCCGCGAAGTCGTCTTGGAGATGAAGCTTTTAACCCCGGAAAAGCTCGACGAAGTGCTCGACGTGCGCAAGATGACCCAAGGGGGCTTCATCGCTGGAGTGAGCGGCGGTGGATGAGAGCTGTCCGCGCTGTGTTGACAAAGAAAAAGAGAACTGCAAGGGCGTTGAGCAGTCCACCCCAGCTCCGTCCAGCGGCCCATGGCGCAAGATCGCTCAGGACTCTCACAATCAGTGAGAGATGCAACAGGGCTAGGGGACCATAAAAACTCGCGGAGAAGGGGATACGGAGCTTCAGCAGCGCCGGAAATATAATCGGCGCGTGACCGAAGATCATGGAGAAGACAAAGCCCACCAAGAGCGCGTGCCAGAGCGCGTCATAGTAAGGGCCAGCTGAAGCGCCGCCCCAGATCACCCCCAAAATCCCCGCGATGCCCAGCCAAAGATACCCCAAGAGAAGAGTGATCGCGATATAGCGCACAAGCCTCGTCTGCTGCACGGTGCGTCGCGCAACATCGGATCGCAAGAGCCAGAGTGCCAGCGCGAGCATCCCCACAGAAGAGACTCTCACGCCAAGATCACGATGCGCCAGAGCAAGGAGCACCCCTCCCACAAAGAGGATCACGCTCAGGGCAAAGAGCACGCGAGTCACGCCAGAAAGCTTTTGGAGCCGTGCCAGCTCCAGGCGCTCCCCTACGATCGTGAGGACCAAAAACGCCGCCCACCACGGCGTGATCTGGGCAAAGCTTCTTCCCCATGCCCACAAGAGATTGCCCACGCCCCAGCAGAGCGCCCCTGTGCCCATGATTGCTCCAGACCAAGAGAGCTGCTGTCGCGCTGCGACAAGATAGAGCGCGCTGAGCACGATGCTCGCAGCGAAAGCTCCCCACGCTCCCCACAGAATACCAAACGCCCACAATAACGTTCCAAAGACAGCGAAGATCGGTGCGAGGTGTCCCCAAGGTTTACGCAATGCCACAGCTCTTTCCAGCCCGATGAGCGCTCCGAGAAAGCCTGAGATCATCAGCGAGCCGTGGGCAATAGGAAGGGCCCTGAAAGCGGGGAGTGCCCAGCCTAGGCGAAGCAAGCCTGCCCACAGTCCAAGCCCTAGAGTAAACAGAGCAAGAGCCAACGTGATCTTAGCGCGCATCGAGCAGTTCTGTGAAGTGCAAGACTTGTCCCTGAACTTGACGTGCGAGCTGTTCAGCACGCTCACGGCTGCTCAGGGCGACGATGCCATGGCCCATCGGCGTGCGCAGCTGCACACTGTGCACAAAGAAAGCGCTGTCGGCCTTGAGCCACTCGTCGCTTTCGTAATCATGCACCCAGAAGACGGCCACGGCTTCTCTGTGAGTTCTAGAGAACTCAAGCATGTCGCCGATGTCGTCGAAAAAGCGCCAGTCGCCCCGCTTCGTGATATATGCTGCAGCGAAGCGCGCCTCGCTGATGATCATCCCGCACTGGGCGCAGACGTCGCGCCCGTAGCGAATCTGTGGGGGGTGCTCCCGCGACGCTTGACATCCTGCTACGCTCAATCCTAGCACTAAGACAAGAAACGTTCTGCGGGTCATTCGAGCGCGCCTCGCTGACGAAAGATCATGACGCTGAGCGCGAGCACCATCGCTGTCCATCCTAAAAGTAAAGCGAGCAAGAATGGCACAAGCGCGTCTCCGAACGCGCGCAGCGCGTACAGCCCTGCTGGGCCTAAGATCTCTAAGTCTCCCTGAATAACCAAGACCGCTAAGAGCTTAAAGCTTTGCAGCGGGTTGAGCAGTGCCAAACCCAGAAGCTGTCCCACACTGAGCCGGAGCACGAGTGCTGTGCCCATGACCCCAAGATCGCTCAAGAAGACCAAAAGCAGCCAGACGAAGAGCGCCGTGCCCATCGCTGGTGCTCCCGTGCGCGCCAGCGCCGAGATCAAAAAGCCCAACGCCAAGCTCACCAAGGCGAGCAATACCGTCAAGCCCCACAGGGCAAGATAGAGATCGCCTTGGACGAAGCCCCCTTGCCAACTGATAAGAAGCCCACTGACGCCAAAGCCCGCGCTCAGCGCCGCGATGAGAGCTAAACTCAGGCCGAGATACTTCCCGATGAGCACTTCAGGAGCGCTAACGGGCTGTGCTAAGAGAAAGAGCAGCGTGCCGCGCTCGCGCTCCCCGGCTAAGCTGAGCGCCCCTAAGCTGAGGCCCATGAGCGGGACGATCAAGAGAATGAGATTGATGAGGCTTGCGCCGGTGCGCCCAAAGCCCGCAGCGCCATAGTGCCCTACCGCGCTCAGCCCCAGCCACACCAGTGCTGACGAGAGCGCGGCAAAGACCAGTGCGTAGAGCCATAGCCATCTATTGCGTCGCGCCTCGCGCAACTCCCTGTGCATGAAAAGCATGGTGTTCATAAAAATCTGAGGGGGGCAAGAGAGGAGCCCTCAATCTGCTCGATACGCGCAAGCCGCCCCTGCTCCAACACCAATACTCTGTCGGCTATCGCGAAGATCTCATCCTGGCGGTGCGACGAGAAGAGCAGCGTCTTGCCGGAGCGTTTCAGCTCTAAGAGTAAACGCAAAAAATCTTGGCGAGTCTGGGCATCTAAGCTTGCGGTCGGCTCGTCCAAGAGCAAGATCGGCGGATCGCCCAAGAGCGCTACAGCCAGCGCCACGCGCTGCTTCATCCCTCCGGAGAGCGTGTTCACCCTCTTATGCGCGTCTGCTTCAAGCCCAAGGCGTTGCATGACCTTGGGAATGGCGTCAGCAGAGACGCGCTTCAGGCGCGCAAAGAACGTCAGCGCTTCCCAAACCGTGAAACCGTCGGGAATCTGAATCTGCTGAGGCACAAAGCCTATCAAGCGTCGCGTCTCTTTCCCATAGCGGCGCGGATCGTATCCGCCAAGCTCAATCGTCCCGTCATAGCGCACCAAGCCCAAAAGACAGTGCAAGACGGTAGATTTCCCTGCGCCGTTGGGCCCCCACAGCGCAACGGCCTCCCCAGCGTTCACCGTGAACGAGAGATCATCAACAGCCGTGACAGGGCCGAAGCGCTTGGTCAGATTGCGCACAGCGATCTGCCCCTCACCCCTCTCTTGCCCCCTTCCCCCTTTCCCCTCCTCCCTCTGAGGGAAAGGGGTAAGGGGGAGCAAGCGCGAAAATCCCCATCTGAAGCCGAAAATCGCCCCTAGCGCGATGATGATCAACCCTCCTGTCACCGCTTCCAGAGGCATGGCGTTGGAAGTTCTCAAGTTTGCGGAAGCCAGCGCAGGCAGTACCGGGGCCATCAACGGTTGTGGGTCGGTGAGCTTTGGCTGCGGCTGGAAGAGGGGCACCGCCCGCGCCGCAAACTCTAGCGCTTGAATCGCCGGACTGTAGAGAAAGAGTCGAAGCTGTGGGTGTCGGTCTAGGAGCTGCTCAAAAAGTCTCTCAGACTTATATGGGAGATCGCCCACGCCGTCGCCGTCGGCGTCATAGCCCAGATAATCCCCCCAAAAGTTCTTCGCCCAGAGGTTGCCCTCAAGCTGCCCCCCGCCAGCGATGCCGACTTGCTCAAAATTCTCTATGAAGCTGTTTTCGGTGAAGACGTCGCCGCGCACCGAGGGCAGCATCATCACGGCCGTCTCATTGTACGCAAAGAGATTCTTTCGGAAGAACACCGACGTCTCTGAAGACGACGGCGAATTGTCAACAAAGACTCCTACGCTGTTGCCGACGATCGCGTTCTCAGAGATAAGCGCGTCGTCAGTATCTTTAAGGCCAATACCGTAGCCGCTGGGGCCGCGATGACCCGCCAGGAGATTCTTCTGTATAGTAATGCCTTGGCTGTACATGGCGTAGACGCCTACGAAGTTCTGCAGCAGCGTATTCTCTTCTATGCGTATCTCTTTGGCGTACATGAGATGGATGCCGTAGCGTCCGCCCGCGAAGCGATTCTTGATGCAGGAGCACATGGCGCGAGTACCAGACGATGACGTCGCGGGCATTCTGAGTCTGATTCTCTGCGATGGTGACGTCGGAGCTGTACCATAATCGAATAGCGTCGCCGCGCTCGGCTTCGGGAACGCTCAGCCCCGTGATTCTATTGTGGCGGATGACGCTCTCCGGGGCGTTCTTGAGATAGATGCCAAAGAGCACATCAGAGAGCGCGTTCTCTTCTATATGCGCGCGCGGGGCTTCGACCAAAATAGCCGAGTCTTCGTGGGCCAGGCTACGCCCGGAGTTTCTGAGCACAAAGCCCTTCAGTGTGACATCCGGAGCAGTGATGCGCACGATAGTGCCCTGCCCTTGGCCGTCGAGCACGGCTCCTTCTCCGATCACGATCAAGGGCTTATCAATGAGAATTGGGCCGGCGTAGACCCCGTGGGGCACACGCACGGTTGCTCCCGGCGGCGCAGCAGCGATGAGCTCCTGTAAGGCTCTCACTCCCGACCTCTCCCCCGCGGGCAAGCCACGGGAGAGGGGAGCGAGAAGAGCTACACCCACAAGCAGCACACCCAGCGTTTTAGTCAGCTTCACGTGGCGCCTCCGGGAAAGATCGTGATCGGCCCGATACGAAGGGCACTGTTGCCCTCGAGAGCCTGGCGGATAACCCGACGGTAATGCAGCCCCACAGCGACTAAGAGCGACGCTGCTACGGCGAGCCAGAAGCCCACTTGAAGCTGCGCGACCGTCTTGAACTGTCCCACCGTGCCCACGCCAAAGAGCGGCGGTGTAA
The DNA here is from genome assembly GCA_938091745.1 of Candidatus Bipolaricaulota bacterium. Taxonomy (GTDB): domain Bacteria; phylum Bipolaricaulota; class Bipolaricaulia; order RBG-16-55-9; family DRXL01; genus JANXCC01. The sequence goes on along the minus strand of CALLJK010000016.1, from coordinate 40,034 downwards.
ACGCCGGGATGCGCAACGGCGCATTCGGATCGAGATTGTGACCATAGCGATAGAGCCAATAGTACATATCCCCAAGGAAGATCACGGGGAAGAGCATCGCGGGGATGGCAAGCACCGCGGCCCAACGCCGCCGTGTGTACGCGAGCGTGCTCGCAAGAAGCGCTGCCGCGCCAATCGCCAAGGGCGCTAAGAACTTCTCGACCTGCGCGGCTTGGTTGAGCTTCTTCATCCCCACGTAGTGATTGAGATTATCTACTTCCGCGACGTCTCCAGCAAGGTGTGTCACGTAGACGAAGACTTGCAACCCTCTTGGATACTGTGGCGCCATGAGCGTCAGGCTCCAATACGGAAAGAGCACTGAAAGCAGCAAGAGCCACGACGCGACGGTGAAGAAGGCGCGCGGGAACCGGAAGGGGTCCTCTGCCAGCCATGCTTGCAATCGCTTGGTCATAGCACTACGGCTCCACTAGGAAGTACCCGACCATCTCGAGATGGAGTGCCGAGCAGAACTCAGCGCAGTAGAACGTGAAGACGCCGCTCTGGTCCGCGTCGAACTCGACCGTTCCTGTCTCGCCTGGCTCCAAACTCATGTGGATGTTATACCCACCCAAAGCAAAGGAGTGCGAGGCGTCGCGCGCCCGCTCGATGTTCGTGATGTGCCAGATCACGTGATCGCCCTTCTTCACCGTGATGCGCTCCGGGTAGAAATGGCTGCGCACCGCAGTCATCCAGATTTCTACGATGCGGCGGCCGTTCTCGAAGCGCACCTCAACGCGCTCGCGCCCCGGCTCAGCAGCGTTGGGGTCCTTGGACATCTTGACGGCGTTCCACCCCACTTCAGGATAGACTTCAAAGGGCTTGAGCTTGTCAGCTTTGATCATCTGGGCGTAGTGCGGCTCGCCCAAACCAATGGGCATATCGTAGAGCAATTGCATCTTCTCACCGCTGATGTCTATAAGCTGGAAGTTCTGGGGATGCAGCGGCCCCACAGGCGCGAAGCGATCGACAGACCATTTATTGAGCGCGACAACGTACTTGCCGTCAGGGGAGACCGTGTCTCCCTCGGCGGCAGCGATGTGCCCAATGTTGTAGTGCACGGGAAGCTTCTCGACGAGCTTCCACGGCTCTTTCCCGTCCTTGCGATACGGCCCGCCTAACGACCATTTGGCCACAGCGCTGTCGAGAAACATCGACGTATACCCATAGCCCTTCTCGTCGTAGACCGTGTGCAGGGGGCCTAAGCCCAGTTCGACTTGGGCCTCGACGACGTCTTCGAGCTTGAGCACGGGCACGCCGTAAGGGTCGCGCTCGCTCGTTCCGGCAGCGACAGCTTTTTGAATCTTCTCAAACGAATAGACCGTCACATGGGGATCGAGCTTGCCCCCAACGACGATATACTCCCCGCCGGGGGTGACATCCACGCCGTGCGGGCTTTTCGGCTCTGGGGCAAAGAAGAGTATCCCAGACTGAGCAGCTGTCTTGAGCCGAATGACGCGCATCCCGTTAATCGTCTCGTATTGTCCGTTCTGGAGGATCTCTTCGGCTCTCTTCCAATTGATGATGTGGAGATAGTCCATCTCGTTCTTGGCTGTGCCGGCCTCGAAGGGTGGGTTGCCCTCTTCGATGCCGCCGGTGGCCATCTCGGAATTGAACGAATTACAAAAGACCCAGCCGTCAGAGACTCTCTTGCCCGAATCGCACAGGTCTTGCCAATAAGGGGGGAGCTCTATCTGGAACGAGCGCGCGGGATCGACGCGCCCTCGAGCGCGATCAAACGCCCAGAACGTAATAACCCCACGATACTTCTCTTTGTACTCGTTCAGCGGCGCGTACTCTAAGCCCAAGGGTGTCGCATACTGCGGGCCTTCGATGACGTATTCTGTATTGGGGGTGACAAAGCCGCCGCCGTGATCGCTGATGGCGTTGGGGTTTTTTAGAATTTGCTTGGTCTCGAAATCGCGCAGGTCAATCACGGCAAGCCGGGCATTCGCTTTGTCGTTGATGAAGAGAAACTGCCCGTCATACTCGCCGTTGGTCTCGGAGAGCGCGGGATGGTGCGTATCGCCCCAGAGGATGGGCTTGCCGTTGAGTGTGCCTCCTGCTAAAACTTCCATCGTCCCTTTCTCGCCGTAGCCATAGCCCTGCCAGGGCTCGGGAGTGAAGACGCCGATCACTTTCAACAATCGCATAGACGGAACCCCGATGACGAGCACTTGTCCGGAGTGTCCCCCTGAAGCAAACAGTATATACTCATCGAGTTTGCCTGAGGGGACGTAGGTCTTCAGAGCCGCCGTGATGTCATCCGGGGTCAGCCCGCGCGCTTGCGCGATCCGAAGCGCATCTTCAGGCAATCCCGCTTGGGGCGTCTGAGCCGTCTTGGGCGCCGGCCCGCCACAGCTCGCTACAAAGAGACTAAGAACAGCAAGAACGACGACCGTCATAGAGCTTCGCATAGGCTATCTCCTCCTTGGAATTTGGTGTTGAGTGGTTTCACGCAGCGCGTGAGCGAGGTCCGCCAGGGTCGTCCCCTGAAGATACTCTCTTATTTGGTCGCGCACTGGCTTCCACCGATAATGATGGGGGCAGGGGTGCTGGTCATTACAGCTAGCAAGGCCGATCACGCAGCTTTCCAGCGCCGTCGTGCCGTCAATGGCTTGCACGATCTCATAGAGCGTGATGTGGGAAGCTGGACGAGCGAGGGCGAATCCCCCGTGCGGCCCACGCGTCGAAGAGAGAATCCCTGCGCGCGCCAGCACCTGAAAGACCTTGCCCAGGAAGTGCTGGGGAATCCTCTCGCGCTCGGCAATCTCCTTCACCGGGCTGGGGCGCCCCGACTCTGAGTGCTGGAGCGCCAGCTGCGTCAGCGCACGGATCGCATATCCGGCAGCACTGGAGTAAAGCATAATTCAGATATTAAGACCCTGATATCCGAATTATAACGCAAGAAAAGCGCCCTGCAAATGATCTGCGTCATGTCATGACCTGATATGACGCATAAAAGCTTAGGCGCAAGCGCCTTATAGGGGCAACCCCCGTGGTTGCCCTTGGGTAGGCACTGTACTCTAGGGCACCTCGAGAACTGTGCTCAGCGAGAGCTCCGTCGAGTTCGCCAAGTACGCCGCTCGGCCGAGCCCCTCCAGCTTGCTCGACCCCGACTGCTCCACCGTCACCGTGTAGACCCACTCGTGCGACCTGCCCTTCTGGAGCTGCAAGATCATGAACTCTAAGTCTTCGGGCGAGCTGAGGGCATAGGGCAGGATCTCCCGCCAGTAGATATACTCAATGTCGTGCTTCGCTGTCACTTTGATCTTGATCTGCAGGGTCTCACCGACTTGCAGGGGTCGGTTAGGGAGAATGCGCTCGACAATAACGAGATCGTTCTCCGCGCGCTCGACGCGAAACTCCGGAGGCGGTGGTGCGAGCACCGTGATCTCCGTGCTAGTAGTGCTGACCTGGCCAGCCTTGTCGTAGACTGCCAACTGAATCGTATACTTTCCGGGTTTATCAAAGATCGGATCGATCCGCATCCCAGTAAATTCGCGGCCATCACTCAGTTTCCAATGGACGAGCACGATCCCATGATCGTCCCTCGACGACGACGCGTCAAAGATCACTCTCAAGGGAGCAACACCTGTGCGCTCCCCTTGACAGCTTGAACACTCCAGAGCGATCACGGCAACAGGGGGCTGATCCGGCTTCTCCCCAATGGGGATAGGCTGAGTACACCCTACAAGCAGCATCAAGAGAGCAAACGCAATAGGGGCAAATCTCATGATCTCATCTCCTTGGCTCTCGCCTTAAGATTACCTAAGCAAGAGCTCAAACGATACCCCACAGTGCAACGAGGACTGTGACGTTGATCACCCTAGGAGCATTCATACTTCTCAGCGATGAGTTTGACAGTTCCCTCTTGACTCGTTACACTAAACCCAAAACCCCACTGAGAGGGGACCATGCGCAAGATCGACCTAGTCACCCAAGTGGCGCAGCGGACGGGCGTGCCCAAGGAGACAGTATTAAAATCTCTGAACGCAGCGCTAGCTGTGATCGCTGAGACTATGGCGTGTGGAGAGGAGATCAGACTGAAGCGATTCGGGACATTTTGTGTGCGCCCACGCCGTCCCACCCAGCGTAGCCATCGCTATACCCATCAGCTCATTACCGTCCCAAGCAAGGCTATGCCGCGCTTCTACCCAAGCAAGATCCTCAAGCAGCTTGTCGCTGACCGTCTCACGGTCGTGCAGTTGCCCAGCGGACGCCTCACCATCCGCCCCCGAGACGGACAGTAGGAACTTCTCCCCTAGAGACGCCGTAAGAACTGCTCGGCTTCGTCTTTATAAGAATGAAAGGGATCAGCCAGTACGAGGGTGCGCTTGGGCTCAACGAAGACCCCATCCCATTCGATCATATATTCGCCGACGACGTGCCCGCGCAGGCCACGCACGATCAGCGCTCGCCCATAAGCTCTCGTATCAGCAGGGGGTTCTTCGATAGCTCGCTCAATATGGGAGTCGCTTACGAGCCGCCGTCGCGATTCGAGCGCATAGTAGAGTCCCTGCTCCGGGTCAATATTGTGATACTCCAAATCCAAGCTATGCAGGGTATCATCCTGCCAGGTGAGCCCTTCAGCGTCTTTGAAGAGCTGGAGCATTGTGAATTTTGCGACCCAATCAAGCCGGTCCGCAAGCTCCAAAGGGTCACGCTCTAAAGTGTCGAGAGTCTCTTCCCATTCGCGGAGGACTTCGTCGGTCTCAGGGTCGCGGCCAGCAAAGTGTCGTTGTGCCGCTTGCAGATAGAGACGCTGGAGATCAATCGCAGAGATCGTTGAGCCATTGTCGCGTCTGACGAGCCATTGATGAGTGGGATCGCGAGAGATCTCTTTGAGGGCGCGCAGCGGCGCGGCCAACTCCACTCCCGAGGGAACTGCTTGCTCCTCTAAGAGATCTAAGACCAAGATCGTCGTGCCCAGTTTCAAGAACGTCGCGTATTCAGATGGGTTAGCTTCGCCAAAGAGCAGGTGCAACCGAGGGCTCCGAGAGAGTTCGTACATCTGGTCCCACTTGGGATTAATGAGCGCGCGGCTGAAGCGGACCCGCCCAGAGACCGTGTGCAAGATATGATCAGCGCGTTGGGAGAGCTGAAAGTCTACAGTTGGATCAGGTTCGACCCCATAGGCTGAGTCCACAAAGACCGTATCAGCAGTGTGGCGGGATTTGGTCTGCCACATTGTAGTAAGGCGGTGGCCGCCGACTCGTCCGGCTCCCGCGAAGATCTGGCGTGTGACCAAGAACGGAACTAATTTCTCGAGGGCATGGCGCCAGGAGAGCGACTCCGGGTCAACAGAATAATTCTCATGGCACCCAAAGGTGTGCCCCGCGAAGTGATCGACGCTATTATTATAAAAACTGACTCTGTCCTGGAGGCGGAGCTCGCGCAATATCTTCAGAATAAGCCGTTGCCCGGCACGTTCATAAGCGATCAGGTCGCGCAGCGACCGGCACTCCGGGGTGGCGTACTCCAAGTGCGAGCCCACAGCATCGATATAGAGTCGGCCGCCGTTAATTAAGAACCCGCCGGCTTCAGCGGGCTCAAAGTACATATCACGGGTGTGCAGATCGAGCAAGCCCCAGCGCTTGTTGCGAAAAACCGCGTCTTTGATTCGCTCGACGACTTCCTCATAGGGCCCAAGGCCAGGGTCGCGCACGAGACACCCAAACTCTGTCTCTAGTCCGACAACCCGATGCTGCATCGTTCACGCTCCTCATTCCTACATTAGCTGATTAGAACTATCTTGGCAAGAGCGGCCTCAGTTCGTCTTCGCGCAAAAACCGAAAGCGCCGCTCGCGCTGCGAGACGCGCTCGAGCAACGCTGCTTCTACTGTGCCCATCTTGAGCGCTGCTGCTAAGACCGCGCGCCAGTCGGATTCGCTTGTCCCTGAAGCTTCCCGACGTCCCACAGCCCAGGCTTCCAGAGCCTTCTCCAAAGCTGCATCGCGCTTGGATATCTTGAACTGTGAGAGCACGCGCTCCATCGCCTCACGAGCGCTCTCCGTCCCCGCGGCGACCCCAAAACGATGCCCAAGCGAGAACTCTCCGTCATAGTTGAGCATATAGAAGAGATCGCCCTCAGGGGTATCGCCCAGCTGGGCAAAGAGCCCGCGCACGACCAAGGGCAATCGCAACGGATCGCTGAAGCTGCGCTTCATGGCTGGGCTGAGCGCCACGCCTACGACCCGCTGAATCGAGACGTCTTGTGGGCTACGCGCAAACCCTTCAGCATGCGCAAAGTCTACAGCGATCTGACGGATCGTCTCTAGATCAGACTGATTGCCCAGACCCGCAAACGCCAATCTGTCATAGATTTCAAAGATCTTCTGCTGCTGGGCGAGGCGCACCGTCACTAACAGAACGCCTTCGTGACACGAGAGCCCCACAACGGGGCTGCCCTCACGCAGCCGGTCTTCGACGTAGTCAGCTTTCTGTCTGAGGGTCTGTTGCCAGTCATAGGGAGTAAACGCCATACTCACTCTTTCAGTAGAGTCTTTTGAATAGAGCGCAAAGTCTCTTCGGGAACGTCGGAGACGCCCTCAGCAGTCACGGTCTTAGCGAGGGGCAAGGATTGGCGAATCCCACCAGTCGCGGTGTCGAGCGATGCAGCGATCTCTAACAGTAAGAGTGTCTCATGCAGGGCCTCTTCGAGTGTCATCTTGTGAAATGGGCCCTTGGTGCGCACAATGTACTCAAACGCCCCGCGAATGCGCTCCGCGCCGGAGCCGGCAGCACCAAACTCACGGCTCTCAAAGCGGGCCCCCATCACATCATAGAAGAAGATGCGTCCTTCATTCTTCTCCTTGTCGAACGCACTCACGATGGGTAGAAATCCCCCAATCCCTTGAAGAGCGCCGGGGAGCGAGCGCGAGAGCACCCGCGAAACTTCAGAGAGTTTGCCTTCTAAGCTCATCTCTTGGAGCTGGCTGCGCGCGTAATACTTAAAAGAGTGCTGCAAGAAGCGTACAGCTTCAAACGCTGCGGCGTAGGAGCCGGCGATGGCGATGAGCGTCTCGTCATCAAGCTTTAGGATCTTTTCAGCTTCTTCAGAGAAGATCGCATTTCCTGAAGTAGCACGACGGTCAGCGACGTTCAAGACCCCCTTGTCGAACTTCACCGCGATCACGGTCGTGCCATGAACCCAGACTTCGCTTCCACGTGGCGCGTGGGTTTCATCTTCGCTGGCCTCTGGCCGGCGAAGGCGAACAGTCCAGACGAAGTCTGGCACCCCATAGGCTTCGAGGAGCTTGGCGAAGTCGCCGTGACTCATTGAGAACTACTCCCCGCTGCGCTGACGGTAGCGTTGGGCTTGGCGTGGGTCAACGCGGCGCATCCGCTCGAGAAGTCTCTCGGTGTCCGGCTTGGGCACGCGGGGCGTGCGCGGCCCCTCGTCTTCGGGCCTAGTCAGTGGGTCTTGCGGCATAGGTCTTGTAATGCGCTCTGGCATTGGCTATCACTCCTTCGTTTGAAGAGTCTGCTGTATGATACCCAAAAGCTCACGTGGCGTCGAGGCCCCCTCTATAGAGCGCCTGAACGCCCCAACTCGACTGTCTACGAGTGATCGCAGATCGAGCGCAAACTCTTGGCCGTTCTGACAAAGCGTGATCCGCCCCCAATTGAGCGCGCGTATCATCGACGGGAACTTTCGGACACACAGCCCGCGGATGTAGGCGCGGGTATCAGTGGGGGGCTGGCGCATCGCGCGCGCGATCTCGTCTTCTGTGACAATGCGGCGCACTGCTCCCTGATTCTGTAACTCATAAAAGAGACTGCGATTGAGGTCAAGAGCGTGATACTCTAAGTCTAAGCTGCGCACAATCTCGTCGCGCCAGCTCAGCTTCTCAGATTCGATAAAAGTCTGGAGCAGTCGGTGCTTGGCGACCCAATCAAGCCGGTCGGCGCAACGCATGGGATCAGCTTCGAGATCATCGAGCACCGACTCCCACTCTTGCAGTAGCCAATTGGTCTCAGCGTCGCGATGGCGAAAGACTTCTTGAGCAGCTTTGAGATACGCCCGCTGGACGTCAAGGGCTGAAATAGTCCCTGCTTCTTCGAGCTCGACAAGCCATTTATAAGTCTGATCGCGCGAGAGCTCTTTAAGGGTTCTGACAGGGTCTTTCAGCGTTCCTGGCGGACCGTAGCCCGCTTCCAGCGTAGCGAGAACCAGCGCTGTCGTGCCGACCTTCAGCGCCGTTGCGTACTCGCTGAGATTTGCGTCGCCGCAGATCACGTGCAGTCTTCTGTAGAGTCTTTCATCAGCGTGGGGTTCGTCACGGCTATTGATGAGTGGACGCCGGTCGAGCGTGTCCACGCTGCACAGCTCTGTGAAAAAGTCAGCACGCTGCGAGAGCTGGAAGTCGACCCAGCTCTCCTCGCCCCCGACGCGACCGGCCCCCGTAAAGAGAATACGCGTCACCAAAAACGGGATCAACCCGGCGATCAGCTTCTCAAACGGGAGCGAGCGCGAGACGAGATAATTCTCATGGCAGCCGAAGCTCATGCCGTGATAATCTATGTTATTCTTAAAAATCGACACAGCACGGCTCGTCTTCTGAGTATAAGCTTGCGCTGTGTCCCAGACGATGCGCTCGCCGGCTTTATCGTGAGCGATAAGTTCTCGAAGTGACCGGCATTCAGGGGTGCTGTATTCGGGGTGCCCATGATCGTGATAGAAGCGAGCTCCGTTGGGTAAGACCTTGTCAACGTGATCCTCGGAAGCACTTAATTGCTTGCGCGAGGGTTTTTCGTAGACTTCGTCTTTGGGATTAACATTTAAAGTCGGAGCGCGCCAGCCGCGGGCGTCGCGCAGAGGGTCTTCGTCGCGATAATCCCAAGGCTGGGCCGAGAGTTCAGAGTAGCTCTGCACCAGGACGCGAGCTTCATCGACTAAATCTGTAACATCCACGCCCTCTATGAGAATGCCGTATTCGGTCTCGATGCCAAGCAAGCGCTCCATGTAGCTATTATGCCAGAGGGCAGAGCCTTTGTCATGTCAAGCGTGATAGAAATAGGGACAGTCAGTGATTGGCTTTTTGCTGCCAACTTAGGTGCCAGACGTCCACTTCCTGAATCCCGGCGGCCAGGGGTAGTCAGACGGGCAGAGGTCTTGGTCGTTTTGCTCGATCACGTTCCCTTGGCCGCTCAATTGAAGCCACTCCTCTTGGCCTACTTCACAGAGACTTCCTCCTATGGCTATACCCTTTTCATAGCGTGCGATAATGTTTCGATTTGCCGTGACTATGATGGGATCGGCTTGCGCTGCCAAGTAGACCTCAACTCCAATCAAGTTCTCCCGCTGATCCAGCCTCACACTACCTATCAAGACATTGCCTTCAAGGGAATAATCACCTGGCCCTAAGATCTCGACACCTGCCCCTTCAATAACATTGTGCTCTAAGATCACCCGACTTGAGGAGCGAAGATCGATATCCGATCTTAGGAATCGGTTGGATGTAAGAAGAACATGGGCGGCTTCAAACACGGATACGAAGGAATCTATTATATCGTTATCTATGAGCTGAGCTTGCCCCTTGCCTCCCAAGCTTACTTCTAATGTGGTGTAGGGGTTTGTGTCTATGAAGCGATTGCGCCTTAAGATAAGGTCAGCTCCGCTATACCACGAGAGGTCTGCATTCTCGAAGACGAAGCCCTCGATAAGTACCTGACCACTCTCCGCTGTGATGTAGACTTTGGGGAGTACTAGGGGATCTTCGTATTCAGACGATTTAGCCCGGAGAGTAATCGGTTTTGAGATAACTATCCCATCTTGGAAGATGGAGATGGAGATGTAGTATGGCAAAGAGTATTTTAAAGGAAACCCCAGCATCACGGGTGCGGGTTCGACCTCAATGATATCACCTGGTCGAGCAGCATCCAAAGCAGCTTGGATAGAACTATAGTAGGGGCACCCCCAGCAGACCCTGAGGACTGCAGGAGAAGCTTGAGGTTCTTGTAAGAGCGGCGCAGAAGGTAGCGTCTCTTTCAATCCTGCTATAGCTAGTAAGGCGAGCAAGATAAGCATCCAGATCCGCATTGCTCCTTCACCTCCTGATTAAGTATATCTCATGGAATCAGTGCTGTCTAAGGGATAGGGGGAGGATCACTAGGTGGGGGATCAGAGCAATCCGACCCGATCATAGCCATTGGACATAGCTCTTCATCTCTGCTATCCCACGGCAGGGGCTGGACGCTCTCGTGCACACTCTAAGGACGGAGCTGGCAGGGATGCCCTGGGCTTCCGTATAATTGAAGCCTATGGCTCTGAGAATCCGAAAGTATCCAGACCCGATCTTGCGGCGGCGTGCCCAAGAGATCTCGGTCATTGACGATGAAATCAAACGTCTCGCCGACGCTATGATCGAGACGATGGTCTTGGCCAAGGGCTATGGCTTGGCTGCCCCGCAAGTGGGCGTGCTCAAACGCATTATCACTATTGACGTCGAAGACGATTTCTACGCACTCATCAACCCGGAGATTATAAAGAAGAGCGACGAGACGGCGATCTGGGTCGAGGGGTGCTTGAGCATCCCCGGAATTGAAGCCGAGTTCCCGCGCCCGGCACAAGTGACCGTGCGCGCACTCGACCCCGACGGCAACGAGATTCTCTTAGAGCGCGACGGGCTGGCCGCACGGGTCCTCCAGCATGAGATCGATCATCTCAACGGCGTGCTTTTTATTGACTATCTGGGCCAGACGAAGCGCCTAATGCTGCTCAAAGAGTATGAGCGATTACAAAAAGAAGGACCGAAAGCGCGCAAAGACACGAAAGTCTTCTAGAGAATTCAGATACTAGAGATCCGGGAGGCCCACAGTGTTCAAACCGTACAAGATCAAAGTTGTCGAACCTATCCGGCTCTTATCGCGTGCCGAGCGTGAACAGAAGCTCAAAGAAGCCGACTATAACGTCTTTCGACTCCGTGCCGAAGATATCTATATTGACTTACTGACAGACTCTGGCACCGGTGCGATGAGCCACGCCCAGTGGGGCGCCCTGATGCAGGGCGACGAGTCCTACGCCGGCGCCCAAAGCTTCTATCGTCTAGAAAGAGCTGTCAAAGACATCTTCGGGTTTAAATACTTCATGCCCACGCATCAGGGGCGCGCCGCTGAACATATACTGTTTTCGACGCTCATCAAGCCCGGCGACATCGTCCCCAACAATATGCACTTCGACACGACGCGAGCGAACGTGCTCGCTGCGAAGGGGGAGCCCATCGATCTCGTCATCGAAGACGCATATGACCCAACAAAAGAGCATCCCTTCAAGGGCGAGATGGACGTCAACGCTCTTGAAACTCTTATCCGCAAGCACGGACGTGAGCGCATCCCCGTGATTATGCTGACGATCACCAATAATTCAGGGGGAGGCCAGCCGGTCTCGCTCAGAAATATCCGTGCCGTCAGCGAGATCGCAAGAGCGTATAAAATCCCGTTCTTTCTTGACGCCTGTCGCTTTGCCGAGAACTGTTTCTTCATCAAAGAGCGCGAACCAGGATATGCGCACAAAAAGCCCATTGAGATCGCCCGCGAAATTTTTTCACTTGCCGACGGCATGACCTTCTCAGCAAAAAAAGACGCGATCACTAACATTGGGGGTCTCTTGGCGATGAACGATGAAGATCTCTACTGGCGCTGCGTGCAGAAGCTCATTCTCTTTGAAGGCTTTCCCACGTATGGAGGGCTGGCCGGGCGCGACCTGGAAGCGATTGCTGTGGGACTGTACGAAGCTCTAGATGAAGACTATCTACATGACAGAATTGGGCAGACGCGCTATCTGGGCGAGCGCCTGAAAGCCGAAGAGATCCCGATCATCGAGCCCATCGGTGGCCACGCCGTCTATATAGACGCCCTAAGATTCTTGCCCCATATTCCCCAAAGAGAATTTCCTGCACAAGCGTTGGTGATCGCGCTCTATCGTGAGGGCGGGGTGCGGGCCGTCGAGATCGGCAGCACAATGTTCGCCAAGCGCGACGAGAAGACGGGCCAAGAGATCTACCCTAAGCTCGAATTAGTACGCTTAGCGATCCCACGGCGTGTCTACACTCAAGAGCATCTCGATCACGTTGTCGAAACTCTCAAGACAATACGAGATCAGCGGGACGCGATCCGTGGAGTGAAGCTGGTCTTTGGCGAAGGGCCGCTGCGGCATTTTATCGCCCGCTTCGCCCCTTTGTAGGTGATCAAGATCACCCTCTCTGGTGATGGAGGTCCTTGATCTGTTAAAGAGACCAGGACTAAGGTAAACGCAAGGTGAGAGGGGATGTCTAGTATTGCGAGAGATTCTCAAGTGTTTTCCTTAAACAACCTGCGGGAAAGGGGTTTTTTCATTCTTATGGGGGGAAGGGCTAAGTATTGCTTGAGACTCCTCGCACACCTCCTAAAGAGCGAAGAGCTTGGCTGGGCGTGACGCCCTCAGGGGGGTTGTCCAGGGTTTTGCCCGCAGCCTCGGCGGGATTTTTCCCCAGCGGCCCTCGTAGTGCGGCTCGAGCCGCAAGCCAAGCTCTTCCTTCTTGCCCTAGAAGGGCCAACCTCCTCTAGGACTTATTCTTGTAGCACAAAGACCCCCTCGTTGTCAAGACCCCCTCCCCTCATTACAGGGCTTCGCTCTCGTGCACCGAGATTTGACTTGCGCTGCACCACCACGTACAATTCTTAGAGCCATGAGCGAATCTCATAGCATGGTACGAGTGTCAGCCATCGTTCCGGCGTATAACGAAGCCGAACGGATCGGTGCCGTGCTCTGGCCACTCCTGCACGCCCCGTCGGTCGGCGAGGTCATCGTTGTGGACGACGGCTCGACTGACGAGACAGCCAACGTCGCGCAGTCGTTTGGCGTCACAGTCGTCTCATTGCCCGTCAACTGCGGCAAATCCGTTGCCCTCGACCTTGGGGTACAGAAAGCCCGATATGAGACGTTGCTCTTCTTAGATGCTGACTTGGTGGGGCTGCGTCCGGATCATATCGAGCGCATGATTCGAGTGTATTGTGAAGATAAGCGCGATATGGTCGTGGGGGTCTTTCGTGGGGGGCGGCTCAATACGGATCTCGCCCAGACGATAGCCCCATATCTGTCGGGACAACGGGTCTTGAGCAAATCTATATGGAGGAAGCTCCGGCGCAAGGTGCATAAGCTCGAGTTTGGCGTAGAGATTGCCTTGACGAAGCTCGCGCTCAAAGAGGGGTGGGCCCAAGCCTTTGTGGAGCTCGACGGCGTGACCCACGTGATGAAAGAGGAGAAATTCGGGCTCTCTCGGGGCCTGGCCTCTCGCTTCAAAATGTACGGAGATATAGTCCGCTCAGTCTTCACGCGCGTGACAGAATGACCATTGCCATCGGTGCTGACCATAATGGGGTAGCCCTCAAGGAAGCCTTGGTGCAGAGCGTATTACAAGGCCATACGGTGCGAGATTTCGGCGTCTTCACAAGGGAGTCGGTAGACTATCCCGACATCGCGTTTGCGGTCGCCCGTGCTGTAGCAGCGGGGGAGTGCGAGCGCGGGATCTTAATCTGCGGGACCGGGATCGGTATGGCCATAGCAGCGAATAAAGTGAAAGGGATTCGTGCGGCGACCTGTAGTGACGTGTATTCAGCCAAGATGAGTCGTCGCGACAACGACGCAAATATTCTCTGTCTTGGTGGCCGCGTGGTTGGCCCAGGGCTCGCCGCGGAGATCGTCACTGTCTGGCTGAACGAGCCCTTTGCCGGGGGGCGCCATGCGCGCCGCCTCGAGAAGATCCATGCCCAGGAGGAAAGTGCTCAACTATGAGTGAGAGCGAACTTGCCCGCCTAGACCCTGAAGTCTATCATGCGATCCAGAAGGAGCTGGAGCGCCAGCGCTTCTCGATAGAGCTGATCGCTTCTGAAAATTTCTGCTCACGCGCGGTGCTCGAAGCCCAGGGGTCCGTCCTAACGAACAAATACGCTGAAGGCTACCCCAGAAAGAGATATTATGGCGGCTGCCAATGGATGGACGTCATAGAAGAGTTAGCGCGTGAGCGCCTGAAAAAACTCTTTAACGCTGAACATGCCAACGTGCAGCCCCACTCCGGCACCCAAGCCAATATGGCTGTCTACTTCGCCGTGCTCCAGCCAGGAGACACTATTTTGAGCATGTCCCTGGCGCACGGGGGACATCTTTCGCATGGGCATCCCGTGAGCGTCTCCGGCAAGCTCTATAAAGCTGTCCACTATGGGGTCTCGCGTGAGACCGAGCAGATCGATTACGATGAAGTGCGACAGCTTGCCCTTCAACACAGACCGAAACTGATCGTCTGTGGGGCAAGCGCCTATCCGAGAATTATTGACTTTCAGAGATTTCGCCAGATCGCTGACGAAGTCGGAGCGTATCTGATGGCGGATGTAGCGCATATTGCGGGGCTGATCGCGGGCGGGGTACATCCGTCACCTGTGCCGTGGGCAGACTTCGTGACGACCACGACACACAAGACCTTGCGCGGGCCGCGCGGCGGCGCCATACTCTGCCGGAAAGAATTTGCGGAGCTCATTGACAAGTCGGTCTTTCCCGGCAGCCAAGGCGGGCCGCTCATGCACGTGATCGCGGCGAAAGCCGTCGCGTTCGGTGAGGCCCTGCGCCCGGAGTTCCGGGAGTACCAGCAGAGGATCGTCGAGAATGCCCGGGCGCTCGCACAAGCTCTCGCCAACGAGGGCTTGCGCATCGTCTCCGGGGGTACTGATACGCACTTGCTTTTGGTGGACGTGCGCCCTCACGGCTTGACCGGAGCCGAGGCCGAGCGCCTCTTAGAAGAGGTCGGAGTGACGGTGAACAAGAACGCCATCCCCTTCGATCCTCAAAAGCCCACGGTCACCAGCGGGATCCGTCTGGGCACCCCAGCGGTGACCACGCGGGGGATGGGGCCAAGGGAGATGACAGAGATCGCTGGGATTATTGCGCAGGTACTGCGGGAGCGCTCACCAGCCGCGCAAACGGAAGCGCGGGAGCGGGTCCGCCAGCTCTGCGAGCGCTTCCCTCTCTACGAAACGTTGGTGGAGATGGGACTTGCCAAGTGAGATGACACGTGCTATAATAAAGTTACCAAATCCAAATGCGCTATTCTCTCTTCTGCTCTGTGACAGCTCGTCATAGTGATTCCTCCTTCCCATGAACGAAGAAGGGAGGCCCGACGCTGCCCAGATGTCAGAAGTAGGACGTACAACGAAGCTCAATGAGAGGAACTTCCAAGAGAGTTTCCCTATCAGGAGGTGCCCGCCAACGCTATGGCCGATGTAGAGAGAGAAGAGAAGCCCACAGGTGAATTGCTCGATATTACAGAGCTCAAATCCAAGGACATGTCGGAGCTACGCGCGCTAGCTGAGCGCTTCGGCATCAATGGGCGCGGTCGCATCAAGAAAGAAGATCTCGTCTTCGCTATTTTGAAGGCCCAAGCAGAACAGCAGGGGCTGCACTTCAAGGACGGGGTATTAGAGATTCTCCCCGATGGGTACGGCTTTCTACGCGATAGCTCATGCTTGCCGGGGTCCCACGATATCTATGTTTCCCCGTCGCAGATCAAGCGGTTCGGGTTGAAAGACGGAGATATCGTCAGCGGCGTCGTGCGTCCCCCCAAAGAAGAAGAGAAGTACTTTGCGCTGTTGAAGATCGAAGCGATTAACTATGAAGACCCTGAGGTCGTCCGCAACCGTCAAGCGTTTGAGGATCTCATCCCCTATCACCCGCGGGAGCAGCTCAGGCTTGAACATGATCCCAACGAGTTCTCTACGCGCATTATAGACTTGTTCGCGCCCATTGGGAAGGGCCAGCGTGGATTGATCGTCTCGCCCCCCAAGGCCGGCAAGACCACGCTCTTAAAACACATTGCTCACGGGATCGCGGCGAATCACCCCGAAGTCTACTTGATCGTTCTCTTGGTCGACGAGCGCCCGGAGGAGGTCACAGACTTTCGCGAGTCGATCACGATGGGCGAGGTCGTGGCCGCGACGTTCGACCAGAAGCCCGAGATCCACTGTCGCATCTCGGAGTTGGTCATCGCGAAAGCGAAGAGACTCGTCGAGATGGGGCGGGACGTCGTGATCTTGATGGACTCGATCACGCGCTTAGCGCGCGCGTATAACTTGGCGATCGCTCCCAGCGGCAAGCTGCTCTCTGGGGGCATGGACCCCACGGCCCTGTATAAGCCCAAGGAATTCTTTGGCGCCGCACGCAACATCAAGGACGGGGGCAGCTTGACCATCATCGGGACGGCGCTCATCGACACGGGCTCCCGCCTCGACCAGGTCGTCTTTGAAGAGTTCAAGGGCACAGGCAACATGGAGCTAGTGCTCGACAGAACACTCGCGAATAAGCGTATATTCCCAGCTATCGATCTCGAAGTCTCTGGCACCAGAAAAGAAGAGCTATTGCTGCCCGATAAGGTCCTCAAGCGCGTCTGGGTCTTACGTAAGATGATCGGCGACATGAACGACAAGCAGAAAGCCCTCGAATGGATTCTCTCTCGGATGGAGCAGACGAAGAACAACGAGCAGTTCTTAGAGCTTATGCGCAATGAATAGATCTTTGAGAATAGCTGCGATATGGGGCGGGTTGGGCCTGCTCCTGTGGGCGTGGTGGGCGCACCAGGGCCCACTGCTTCCGTCTCAAAGCTTCCACGCTCAAGGCGGTCCCACTCTCGATGATGAAGCCCTCTCTCTTGTGCCAGCTCCTGATATTGTCGAGTATGAAGTGCAGCTGGGGGAAACGCTAGAGCAGATTGCAGCTCGCTTTGGCGTCTCTTTAGAAGCCCTCGTGGGCAGCAACGCCAATATTCTGGACGATCTGCACGCTCTTGAACCAGGGACGGTCTTAAAGATCGTCAAGAACGGGGTCTTGCACTCCGTCAAGCGCGGCCAGACTCTTACGGATATTGCGCGCACCTACGGAGTTTCTCTCTCCGAGATCGTTCGCGCTAATCGCCTCGAGGATCGAGAGTATATCTATCCGGGTGAGGAGTTTTTCATCCCTGGGGCTGTGACATCGCCGCTCTTTACGCATCTGCAGATGGCCGGAGGCAGGAAGAGCTTCTTTGCCTGGCCGGTGCGTGGCGTGCTCTCGTCGGGCTTTGGGCCGAGAATTCATCCCATCAGCGGGGAACCTGACTTCCATCAGGGGATCGATATCGAAGTCCCAGAAGGAACGGACGTCTACGCGTCGTGTGCCGGACGGGTGATCGTCGCCGGGCGCCACAGTGGGTATGGGCTGTATATCGTGTTAGAGCATAGTAACGGCTATCGTACGCTTTATGGGCATCTGTCGGGGATTGGAGTCTATCGCGGACAATTTGTCGAAGGAGGTCAAGCGATCGGGCGCTCGGGCAACACGGGGAACTCGACCGGTCCGCATCTGCACTTTGAGATCGTGCAATACGGCCGGCCGCTCAACCCCCTGGCGCTCTTGCCACCATGAGGCTCACAGTCTACGGAGGACGACGGCTCTTTGGGGAAGTCGCGGTTGACGGGGCGAAGAATGCAGCTCTCCCTCTCTTGGCTGCGACGGTGCTCACCGATGACGAAGTGATCTTAGAGAACGTCCCCGACGTCGGGGACGTGCGCACAATGATCGCGCTGTTAGAGAGTGTAGGCAAGCGTGTCCAGGCCCTCGAACCTGATGTCTACCGTATTCGCCCAGAGAGAGAGCTTACAAGTACTCCTCCGGACTCGTTGGTGCGCAAGCTGCGCGCGTCGTTTTTGCTCTTGGGGCCATTGATGGTGCGGCGTGGTGTAAGTCACTTGCCCTTGCCTGGCGGCTGCCCCATCGGCGTTCGTCCCGTCGATCTCCATCTCAAGGGTCTGAAGGCTCTGGGAGCCCAGATCGAATCGCAAGGTGGGTTTTGGTGTGCTTCTGCAGCGCAGCTCCACCCGGCAGAGATTCACTTAGATTATCCGTCTGTAGGCGCGACGGAGCAGATCATGATGACGGCAGCGCTCATTCCGGGGAGGACGGTCATCAGCAACCCTGCCCAAGACCCTGAGGTGCACGATCTCGCTCGGTTGCTCATCAAGATGGGAGCAGGGATTATGATCGAGCCCGGGCGGCTCCACATTGAAGGGACCACACGCTTACAGGGCACCACGCATACAGTTATCCCGGATCGCATCAATGCCGGGACATTTCTCATCGCTGGGGCGATCGCGGGGGGAGATATTACCGTGCGCCGGTGTCAGCCTCTTCATCTGGAGGCGCTCTTGAGCAAACTCGACGAACTGGGTATTACTGTTCAGGAGCATGTGGAGAGCGTGCGGGTCGTCAGTGATGGGCCAGGAAGCTTCTGCGGGGGAAGGATCGAAGCCCGGCCCTATCCAGGGTTCCCTACGGATCTGCAGCCTCAGATGATGGCGCTGCTCAGCGTCGCCCGTGGGTCAAGTGTCATTAAAGAGACTGTGTGGGAGAGTCGCTTCGCCCATGCGGCGGAGTTGGCCCGCATGGGGGCGCAGATCCGTCTGGAGGGCTCGACGGCGTTTCTCGAGGGGGTTATGAGGCTTTCTGGAACGCACGTATCTGTGAACGATGTGCGTGCTGGCGCAGCGTTGACATTAGCTGGCTTAGTGGCTGAAGGTGTGACAGTCATCGTCGATCGGGATGAGCACATTCGGCGAGGGCATCGAGATTTAGCCGGCGAGCTCAATCGTCTGGGAGCTGCTATAATAGAAGAGACTTCAGAAGAGAAGGAGGTTGTCAGTAGCGAGGTTCGATGAATCAGCTTATAGAGGACCGACTAGGAGAGCGGGCGCGGGTTTTCGCTGGGGAACGAGCGATCTTAGTGGGGTTGGACCTGGGGCAAGGGGCAGGATGGCAGGAGCGCGAGTCCATCGAAGAACTGATAGAACTCGCGCGGACGGCAGGACTCGAGGTCTTACGGACGGTTCTCCAAAAGCGCGATAGACCCGATCCGGCGTTCTTTATCGGCAAGGGCAAAGCTGACGAGCTGAGAGAGCTTGCTGCCAAGTCTGATGCCCATGTTATCGTCTTCAATGATGCGCTCACGCCCGCGCAGGCGCGCAACCTCGAAGAGAGAATTCAGAAGAAAATCATAGATCGCGCACAACTGATTATGAATATCTTTGCGCAGCGGGCGCGCTCCAAAGAAGCGAAGCTCCAAGTCGAGCTGGCGCAGTTAGAGTATCTCTTACCCCGGTTGCGCGGGTGGGCGCAGGCGTTAGGACAGCCTGGTGCGGGGATCGGCACGCGTGGCCCCGGCGAGACTCGACTCGCCCAAGAACGCCACGCGATCCGTCAGCGCATGCACGCGATCAAAGAGCAGCTCGTCAAAGCTGAGAGAGAACGCGCTGTACGCCGGAAGCTCCGTGAGCGCCGCAGGATCCCACAGATCGCTCTGATCGGGTACACTAACACTGGGAAATCGACGCTCCTGCGTGCCCTCACGGGTGCAGAGACGTTCGTTGAAGACAAGCTCTTTGCAACCCTCGATCCCCTCACACGCAAGCTCTCTCTGGACGATGGGCGCCTCGTCGTCGTTACCGACACGGTTGGGTTTATTAAGAAGCTCCCCCATGAGCTCATCCCCGCGTTTGCGGCGACGCTTGAGGCCGCCAGAGATGCCGATCTCTTGATCAATGTCCTTGATGTTTCCAATCCCAATCTCTTTGACCACTGGCGTACGATCATCGAGGTGCTCAACGATATCTTCAAGAACGGGGATCGACCATCTCTGATTAATGTGCTCAACAAAGCTGATAGGGTACAGACCTTCGAAGATCGGCAACGCCTTGAGCTGGCGCTCTCCACGATCCCCAACGCTGTGGTGATCTCAGCACGGGATGGGACAGGGCTGGAGGAGCTGAAGCGCTGCATTATGCAGGCGCTGCGTGCAGCCCCTGTCGCAGTGTGAAGAGCAAGGACTCCAAAAGCAATTGCACATTTGCGTTGCGCTGGAGCTTCCAGAGAGCTGTCTCCAAGGCGTATACAGCGTGGGTATTATGCACCGTGAGTCGGTCGCGATACCAATAGAGGGCTTCTTGAATGAAAGACTCGATTGTATCTTGATCACCCTTGCTCAGCGCTGCCGCAAGAGAGAGCACTTGGGCGCTGGAGTAGTGTTCTAATCGTCTTAGAAGTTCTACAGTTGCTTCATGGCGTGCGAAGAGATTCTTCTCGGTGAGAGACTCCCAGAGCTCATTATCAGAAAGCTCTGTGAGCTGTTTGTGGAGCTGTGGGCGTTTGGCAAAGAAATCTTTCACCGTATGGAGTGCTGTTTCATCGGGCATTGCCCCGTGGGTGATGCTCAGTAGATACTCGATCTCTTGGGGGCTGAGGCCGCGCTCGGCTAAGCTCTGTTCGATCTGGGCACGTGGCGGCGTGGGGAGTTTCACGACCTGACAGCGCGACAGAATCGTAGGCAGGATATTGGTGCTTTTGGCGAGCAATATAAAGATCAGATATCTCGGTGGGGCCTCGAGGATCTTTAAGAGACTGTTGGCAGCCTCAAGGCTGAGGTCTTCGACGCTCTCTATCACATAGATTTTCTTTGGGGCTTCGACGGGGGGATACAGAGCTTTCTGTTGGAGATCACGGACTTGGTCGATGCTAATGCGTTTGCCCGACTTGCTCACCCATGTGAAATCGGGGTGGGTGCCGTGAGCCAGTTTTGTACAGTGCGGGCAGTGTTCGCATTCTTTTGGGCAGAAGAGATGCTGCGCGAATTTTTTGGCAAACTCTGGTGCCGTCGCACCGACGACTAGATACGCTTGAGATGGTTTGTGTGCAAGGCGTTCGATCACACTCATGGTCTCCCCTGATCGATCTTGGAGAGCCCTACGTCCAAACGCTCCGGCGCCAAAATCCCCCCGGACACGACCATCTTGAGCGCCTCGTCCACCGGGATCGACGTGAATTGCACGTTCTCCTTTGGGAGAAACTGTAGATAGCCCGACGTGGGGTTCGGCGTTGTGGGCACATAGACCCGTACCCATTCGCGCCCGTCACTCGTCTGGATCATGCCTACTTGAAACGCTATCGTCCACAGGCCCTTGGATGGGAACTCGATCAGAACAACGCGCTGGAATGACTTCTCTTGGGGCTGGGAGAGCGTGCGCACCACCTGTCGGGCAGCATTGTAGATGCTGTTGACAATGGGCATCTTCTGGAGCAGCGACTCCCAGAACTCCAGAAATCTTCGTCCCAGCATGTTCGCCGCTAAGATGCCTGTGATGTAAAGAGCAAGCAGCGTCAGCACTAATCCGACGCCAGAGGGGAGCTCCCATCTCAAGGTGTACCGGAGCACGGCGTTGAGCAGCGAGCGCAGCGGGCCGTCTAAGAGATTATAAAGCAACTGCAAGACCCAGATAGTAAGTATGAGGGGAACAACGAAGACCACGCCCGTCAGCATTCGCGAATAGATATGATGCCAGATCCGCCGACCAAGCGATGGAGTGTTCATAGCGTCTTTATTTTACCGAGAAATGACCTAGAAGATCACCCAGAGGAGATACAGAAAGATCGCGGCGGGGATCGTCGCCGCGAGCGTGAACGGCAGCCCGATTCTCCCGAACTCCCGAAAGCCCAGAATATACCCGCGAGCACGCAACTGCCCCGCCCCGACAATATTTGCCGACGCCCCGATGGGCGTGATATTTCCCCCCAGGCTCGCCGCTATGAGAAGCCCAAAGAGCAGGGCTTCTTGCCCGGCCCCCGGAGCCGCAAGCTTCATGACTAAGGGGATCATCGCCATCAAGTACGGGATATTATCCACAAATGCCGACACGAGCATCGAGAGAAAGATAATGACGATATACGAGACGAGCAGATTCGCACCGAGCACTGACTTGAGCCAATCAGCGAAGAGATCGATCCAGCCCTTCTCCACGAGTGCTCCGACAAGCGTGAAGACACCCATCAAGAAGAGCGCCGAGTCCCAGTCGAGTCTCTTTAAGATCTGCCAGGGCGTATCGGGGAAGCGCTCGCGATCATTGCGTCCTAAAAGCTCGTACCAGATCAGCCCACCCAGTCCCCAGATCATACAGATCGCTCCCAGAAGATCGTGCGCTTGCAGCGATGACGCTATCGCGAGCGCCAGCATCATCGTCGCAAGAAATACCGTCGGCCCCCAGCTGATCACTTTCTCTTCAGCGACCAGCTCAACTTTCTGATTGAGATGGCGAAACGCCCCATAGAGCACGGGCAGCGACGTGAGAAACCCAAACTGAATAGCAAAAAACACTCCAAGCCCCTGACCCTTGTACCAAAAGAAGTCGTTGAACGACACCTCAGCGTACTCAGCGAAGATCATGCTCGCAGGGTCGCCGATGAGCGTCGCCGTCCCTTGAAGATTGGACGATACTGTGACTCCGATGATCAACGGCACCGGGCTGGTCTTGAGCTTTTCGGCGAGCGCAAACGCAATCGGCGCGACGATTAAGACTACAGCGACGTTCTCCGCAAAGATCGAGAGAAACCCTGAAAACGCGCAGACCTTGACCATGGCCCAGCAGACGCTGCGCGATCTATTCACTAAGAGTTCGGCGACGTAATGCGGCACGCGCGACCAGATAAATAAGTCTGCTAAGATCAACGTGCCCACAAAGATCCCCATCACGTTCCAACTGATCAGAGATTCTTTTCCCCCCTCGCCCAAGAAGACTAACGTTGGTGAGACAACTCCCGTGACCATGAGCATGACGGCTGCCGCGCCGGCGACCCAGGCGCGATTCTTGGGGAAAATCACAAAGAGCGCGTAAGCAAGGGCAAAGACTGCTAGCGCTATGAAGCTTGGCACGGTTGGCCCCCCTCAGCGATTCAGGAAGACCAGATAAGCCCCAAGGAAATAGACCATAAGGATAACGAGAGACTCTGTGCTGACTCTTCCGATGCGGCCAGGGAGAGGAGCAAGAAGCCCTAACGCGATAAGCCCACTCAACAGAAGCCCAACAAGCGCTGTAATCGCATGGGTGGGGCTGCCCGCAGAGATAATATAGCCCCCGCGATAGAAGATGTCCGAGATCACCAAGATATTCATATTGAATATATTGCTGCCCAGGACATTCCCCACGGCAAGATCAATAGATCCCATTCGGATAGCGGCAATGCTTGTGACGAGTTCCGGGGCTGAGGTTGTAAAGGCTACCACTGTTGTCCCGATAAAGGTGCCCCCCAAGCCCGTCGCCGTGGCGATCACATCGGCAGCCTTGCTCAGGAAGATCGCTGCCCCGATGACGAAGCCTGCGGAGATAAGAAAGCGCATCCATACCAAGGCTAAGCTCTGGTGGGAAAGGACCTCGGCATGCTCTCCCAGCGGGGGATCAGTTTTGGTACGGAGTGCCATCACCCCTGCAAGATAAACGCCCAAGATAATATAAATCTCCATGCCAACGCCAAGAAACCCAATATCGGGTTTGATCAGGAGTGCCAAGGCCGCAATGGCCGCCAAGATCATCCCCAGCAACGCTGTTACCAGATGCGACTGTGAGGCGACAGCCAACAGGGACCCACGCCCCCACACGATCCCCCCCACAGCGAGAATAGTCATATTATAGATATTGCTCCCAAACAGATCCCCCAGCGCGATGTTGACCAAGCCCAGTGTGGCTGCGGCAGCTTCGGTAGCCACTTCGGGCAGTGACGTCGTTGCAGCTAACAAGACGCTCCCGATAAAGACACGCCCAAACCCTGTTTGCACAGCGATGATATCTGCAGCACGGGTCAAGCTGCGACCGGCAAGCCAGATTACCACCAAACAGACAAGTAAGACAGCCCACGCGAGTTCATGGTTCATGATGATTGACCAAAAATTTTAGCGAGAACTCTCTCCGTTAGCAAAAAGCGGTCGCTCGGCATATAATAAACTTTGCCATGAACAGTTGGTTACTCGTAGGGGCTCTAGGGGTCTTGCTCAGTGGGGGCATCTCCACACAAGGTAGCGTGATCGTGGTCTTGACTGTCCATGGCGTGATCGATCCGGTAACCGCTCGCTATGTTGTGAACGGTCTAGAAGAAGCCCAGGCCATCAACGCGGAAGCCGTCATCATTGAGCTGAACACTCCTGGCGGCTTAGATACAGCAATGCGCGAGATCGTCCAAGGGATACTCAACGCTTCTGTGCCCGTCGTTGTCTATGTGACTCCCAAAGGGGCGCGAGCGGGCTCGGCTGGGGTCTTCATCACGCTGGCCGCGCATAAAGCTGCCATGGCCCCCATGACCAACATCGGTGCAGCTCATCCTGTAGCTATCGGCGGCGAGATGGATCCAACGATGGCCGAGAAAGCCGTCAACGATGCTGCTGCGTACATTCGCGCTCTTGCCTCTCAGCGAGGCCGCAACGTCCAGTGGGCTGAAGACGCGGTGCGCAAGAGCGCTTCTCTCACTGCTGAGGAAGCCCTCCAGCAGGGTGTCATCGACTTCGTTGCTGCTGATCTTGACGATCTGCTCCGGCAGCTCGACGGGCAGAGAGTGCACCTTGGGGATGAGACTCGTACATTGGACACTCACCAAGTACGGCTTGTGCGTCGGGGTATGAGCCTGCCGGAGCAGCTTCTCCATCAACTCGCGGATCCGACAATTGCGTATATCTTACTGACGCTGGGGATCTATGCGCTGATCGCGGCGTTCTACGCTGGGGAGCCCATTGTCGGAACCCTCGGGGCTATTTTATTATTGTTAGCTTTTGTCGCGCTGGGAAGCTTGCCGTTGAACTGGGGTGGCTTGGCGCTCGTAGCGCTGGGCTTAGCTCTTGTCGTCATCGATTTGAACGTCCAAGGCTATGCGCTCTCAATTGTGGGGGCGATCGCGTTCGTGTTAGGGTCGCTCTTGCTCTTCCGGCCGTTCCGGCTGCCCGAGGCTGTGACGCCGACTCTCGCGGTGAGCCCGTGGGCCATCGGTGCGATGACAGCTGTGCTTGTGGGATTCTTTTTGATTGTTGTGCGTGGGGGATGGCGGGCTCATCGTGTGCCCCCGGCCCAGCTTGGGCACCTAGTCGGTGAGATTGGGATCGCCAAGACCGCGCTCACCCCCTACGGCACAGTCTATGTCCGGGGAGAGGATTGGACTGCTGAAGCTGTTGATGAGCCAATTCCTGAGGGAGCGCGTGTGCGCGTCGTCGAAGCGCATGGGTTGCGGTTACGCGTCGTCGCAGAACCATCACCAAAAGAACAAGAAGGGGAGTGAGGTCATGGAAGTAATCATATGGCTGATCGTCATTGGCGTCGTGCTGCTTCTGGCGGCGATGGCCATCAAGATCGTGCCGGAATATCAACGATTAGTTGTCTTTCGGCTGGGGCGGGCGCTACCGCAGCCGCGGGGGCCGGGCTTCGTCTTGCTCATCCCGTTCATTGATCGCCCCGTATGGGTTGATCTCCGCGAGCGCTTCCTCGACGTGCCGCCTCAGACGTGCATCACGCGCGATAATGCGCCGATCTCCGTAGACTTTCTGATCTATTGGAAGATCTTCGATCCCATCAACAGCGTTATCCAAGTAGCGGACTTCGCCGGGGCAGCGACGGGTATCGCCATGACGACCCTGCGCGCGGTGATCGGGGATATCCCTTTGGATGACGTCCTGGCGCGCCGCGAACAGATCAACCAAGTCTTGCGGACCAAGCTTGATGAAGTAACGGACCGGTGGGGCGTGAAGGTGACGAGTGTGGAGATTAAAGAGATTCTTCCACCGAAAGACGTGCAAGACGCGATGACGCGCCAGATGTCGGCGGAGCGTTCCCGCCGCGCTATGGTGACCGAAGCTGACGGCAAGCGCGAGGCGGCGATCAAGGTCGCTGAGGGCGAAAAGCAAGCAGCGATCTTAAAAGCCGAGGGGGATCGCCAAGCCGCGATCCTGCGAGCTGAAGGCTTCGCGCTCGCGCTGCAGAAGATCTACGATGTCGCCAAGGGTGTAGACGTCAAGACCCTCAGTTTGCAGTATCTCGAAGCGCTAAAGGCTCTTGGCGCCAGCCCCGCGACGAAGTTTGTCTTCCCTATGGAGTTTGAACGTTTTCTCGAGCCCTTGAGAGATTACGCAGCACAGGCGTTCAAGCAAGAGAAGAAGGAGGCATGATGAACAATCCCATTGTTTGGGTGCTCATGGCTCTTGCCGCGGTGGTCGCCGTAGGGCTGTTCTTGGTGATGGGGCCCAGCCCGCCTGCCGGGCCAGCCCCGGAAATGCTCATCCCTGACGCGATTGAAGGCTTTATCTTGGTCGCGAAAGAAGCCCGCATTGAGCCGGCCTTCCCTGGCGAAGAGTACTCATCCCATGCGTTCTACACGCCCGCGCCGGGCGGCCCCTGGAGCGGCAAGATCGAGCGCGTAGGCCTGACGATCTTTAAATTCAAAGACCCAACGAAGATCTCTGAAGCGCGTGAGCTCTTGCTCCAAGGCGCCCAGACGGAATCTGTTGATATAAACGGGCGCACGGTGGAGCTGGCTCCTGAGCCTGATGGTGTCGGGCTCTTCTGGCAGCATAGTGTGCTCTTTGTCGCGATCTTCGTGAGTGCCCCTGGAGAGAGCGAGACTGACGCTGAGACGCTCAAAAACGCGGCACTCACTGCTGCGCGCGCAGTGCTCACAAAGATCCCGCGCTGAACTTTGAAAACGCATTCAGTTTCTTTTATCCTAGCTAGTGGCTCTGAGGGCCCTCACCCCCAGCCCCTCTCCCGTAGGTCACTACGGGAGAGGGGTGCCGTCAGGCGGGGTGAGGGCCACACCCAGAAGGAAGGTGATCTCACGCTATGGCCACAACGGTGCAGACACGAGAGGACGCTGTCAAGCTCTTCCGCGAGATGGGGCTGATCGGTGCTGGCGGCGCCGGCTTCCCCACCTACTTTAAGTATCTCACCCCGACGAAGATTCTGATCGTCAACGCCGAAGAGGGCGAACCCGGCTACGAAGCCGATAAGATTCTCTTAATAAGCCAGGCCGACGCGTTCGTCGAGGTCTTCGACGCGCTCAAGAAGATCTTCGGCTTTGAGCAGATCTTCATTGGGGCGAAAGAGAAAGATAAAAATCTTTTGGAGCCGTTACGAGAGAGATACGGCTTTGACATTCGCTACACGCCCAGTATCTATGGCATGGGTGAGGAGAAATGGCTCACCAAAGCTGTGACGGGCCTGGAAGTGCCGCCGGGGAAGATCCCTCTGCACGTTGGGGTGACGGTCAACAACGTCGAGACAGTCTACAATATGTACCGCGCGCTCTTTCAGGGCAAGCCCGTCACTGAAAAATACTTTAACGTCTATGGGGAGGTCGCCAAGCAAACTGTGGTGCTCGCCCCCGTCGGCACGTATCTGATAGATATCTTAGCGATGATCGGCGTGGACACGACGCGATATAATAAATTAGCGGTGCTCGACGGCGGCCCGTTGATGGGCGATAGAGTCAACGTGGGCGAGCACGCCGTCACCAAGAAGACCAACGGATTTTTAGTTATTGAAGCAGCTAAGTATGTAGCCGATCAAGTGAGCTTACGTCCGTTGCCGGGCCAGCCCGCTCCCACATGGGACGACACCCTTCCCGAAGCTATGAAGAAATTGGGCCTCGAACGCTACTTGGACTGGCACCCCACACCTGCAGACGTCTTGGACATTCGCGATACAGTCACGCGCGTCAAGATCTTTATGCACCAAGATGGTCCGCGCGGCAAGCCTAGTATCCCGACAGTCAAAGTCGGCGACAGAGTGAAGATCGGCGATCCCATCGCCAAGCCGTTAGATGGTCCCATCAATGATTTTAATTTGTTGAGCGTGGCGCACCATGCGAGCATTGATGGGGTCGTCACCGAAGTGACCGAAAAATTTGTGCGCATTGAGAAGAAGTAGCTCATGGAACAACCGCGCCGCAAGGGCCTCACCTATGGACGCTTGCTGGTCGTGCTTGGAGCAGCGATCGCGCTGGCGCTCGTGATCGCGTTGGTGCGATCGCTCTTGCTTGCCGACCAACTCAGCTTCGATGAGATCACGTTTGCTATGCTGCAGCGCGCTGGTTATGAGAAGACGGAGCTAACGCGCGCCAACTTAGATGCTCACAACAGCGACACCGGCAAGATTCAGGGCACGGTCATCTACGTCAAGACGAGCGAGGGCAATTACGCGAAAGTAGCAGTCGAGTTTGGGTATCGCTTCTGGAGCCCAAAGCTACAATTCGTAATCTACCAAGGGACGGTCTACGACAAGCGCGGGAATGAGCTGCGCAAGCTCTTTAATGTCTATGTGCCCTTGAGCGCCAAATACGATATAGACGCTGGTCTTATGGACACAGAGGGTGCAAGCGAGCGAGGGGTTGATCTGACTTTTGATGAGCGCGGGCCAGCCGAGCAGACGCTGCGCGCGCTCAATGGCGCAGCGCTCTATCTGCCACAAGCTGAAGAGCTCCGCCGATAAGACTGACAATCTCGCGCGAGCACGCACTGGGCGCATCGGGGTTTTGGGCGGCAGATTGCTTTGCCGTGACGCACAATCAACGCGTGATATTCATTGAAGAGCTTCACGCTCTTGGGGAGCTGACTCATAAAGAAGCGCTGCAGCTCGTCATAAGAGATCGTTGGGCTGACACGCCCAAGGCGCGAGAAGATGCGCTTCGTATAAGCATCTACGACGAAGATGGGTTTGCGCGCAGCGTAGAGCATGATCGAGTCTGCTGTCTCAGGGCCTATACCCCAGAGCGACAGCAGCTCAGCGCGCAGTTTCTTCGTGGGCTGGGCGAGCATCTTCTGAAGATTGCCATCATAGTGAGCGTACAGATGCCCGACGAACGCTTTCAGTTTCTTGGCTTTTTGACGAAAATATCCAGCGGGGCGGATCAGTTCCGCGAGTTTTTCTTCAGAGAGCTTGGAGAGTCTCTCGGGCGTGAGGGCGTTGTGCTGTTTGAGATTCTCGATCGCGCGCTCGACGTTTTGCCAATTCGTAGATTGGGTTAATATTGCGCCGACGATCACTTGGAAGGGCGAATCTGCGGGCCACCAGTGCTGCGGGCCGTAGTGAGCAAGAAGCTGACGATAGATACGCAAAATATCATGATACATTAATGCCGGATGCGCAAGCGACCTCGCTGATAAACGGAGAAACTCCCTACAAGCTGCTGGACAT
This sequence comes from Candidatus Bipolaricaulota bacterium, assembly GCA_938091745.1. Classification (GTDB taxonomy): domain Bacteria; phylum Bipolaricaulota; class Bipolaricaulia; order RBG-16-55-9; family DRXL01; genus JANXCC01. The sequence continues at coordinate 10,955 of CALLJK010000016.1, read as the reverse complement.
AGCGTGTAAAGATCTTCTTAACGATGCTGACTTTCTTGCGGCTATCGGCCTCCTCTAGCCGCAGCAAGAGCACTCCAGCATGAGGTTGCCCTGACTGGTAGACTAGCTCCCCAAAATCTTTGTCCATTGTGATCACAAGTCGCTGTTCTATGACTGCTCGGTGAAGTATAACAGAATCTGGCAAGCGCGGATCCAAGTCTCGTACAGCTAGAACGTCATAGCCTTGCTTTTTTAACCACTCTTCAACAGCCTTACCTACACCTACATCGATAAGAATTCTCACTGCTCATCCTAAACAGGGAAGACTTGTTCTTCAGCTATACGTTCTGCGGCATAAGCCAAAACAGCTCGGATATCCTCAGGTTCTAGCTCAGGATAGTCTTTCAGAAGGTCTTCTTCAGGCACACCTGCAGCTAAAGCACGTAAGATTTGCTCCACACTGATACGTAGGCCCCGAATTGTCGGCTTGCCTAGCAGGACTTTCGGATTTACGGTAACACGCTCTAATAGCTTGTCCTTGGGCTGTAAGGCCTTCATAAGAAGTCACCGCTGTTATTCTAACTCACGATCGAAGAGAAAGCTACTAGAATTTCAAGACTTCCTTCTCTCCCACGACCGACGCACCACACTGGGAACGTCAAGGGCAAGATGCTCAAACTTTTGGAGCTGACAACGCGTATCTGCACATGTGCTTGCGCCCTTTTCTCCCATCCCCTATAATGCGTGAGACTTAGCTATCCAAAGGAGTGAGGCGCTATCGCGGTCACAACACGTACCAAACCAGAGTGGCTCAAGATACGGCCACCAGCGGGCCAGAACTATATTGCGATCAAAGAGACGCTGCGCAGGCACGGCTTGCACACCGTCTGCGAAGAAGCTCATTGTCCCAACGTCCACGAGTGCTGGGGCGGCGGCACGGCTACAATTATGCTTATGGGTGATGTCTGCACTCGCGGGTGTCGCTTCTGCGCCGTCACCAGCGGGCATCCCAACGGAAGGCTCGATCCGCTGGAGCCGTGGAAGGTCGCCCAGGTCGTGAGCGAGTGGGGCTTAGACTATATAGTTTTGACGAGCGTCGCCCGCGATGATCTCCCCGACGGCGGGGCGGAGCACTTCGCTAGAACTATCAGAGCGATCAAACAGAAGACCCCAAAGACGCTCGTCGAGGTGCTCATCCCTGACTTTCGCGGGGATATCGAAGCCCTGAAAAAAGTCGTAGAAGCGCAGCCTGACGTCCTTGATCACAATATTGAGACTGTTGAGCGACTCACTCCGAGAGTCCGCGATCGCCGCGCTATGTATCGTCAGTCACTCGCTGTCTTAGAGAACGTCAAGAAGCTCGATCCGACACGCTATACGAAATCCTCGATCATGGTCGGGTTGGGAGAAACAGACGAAGAGATCCTCCAGACGATGCGGGATCTCCGTGCCGTCGGCGTGGACATTCTCACTATCGGGCAGTATCTGCGCCCCAGCCCACGACATATAGAAGTCGTCGAGTACGTACACCCCGACAAGTTCGCTCAATGGAAGGAGATCGGCGAAGCCATGGGCTTTCGCTACGTCGCCTCTGGACCGTTGGTGCGTAGCAGTTATCGCGCTGGCGAGTTTTTCGTCAGGAGCCTGCTCAAGAACCTCTCCCCCAACCCCTCCCTTGAAGAGGGAGGGGGAGTTAGATCCCAAGGAGGAAGACCCTAATCATGGCAACGAAAGCTACTCTGCAGCGTGAATCGTTGGTTCCGTTTATTCAAATCTTGGGGCCTGACGGCATGGCCAATCCTAACGATGTTGTCGAGCTGGGGTTGAAACCCCATGATTTTAAAGCGCTCTATCGCTGGATGGTGCTGGCGCGCACGTTCGACGAGCGCGCGTTAGCGCTCCAAAGACAAGGGCGCTTGGGAACCTACGCGCCCCTGTTGGGGCAAGAAGCGGCCCAAGTGGGCAGCGCCTACGCGCTCAAGCCCGAAGACTGGGTCTTCCCCAGCTATCGGGAGCACGTGGTTTTGGCTATGCGCGGCCAGAGCTGGGTCCAACTTCTTACGTATTGGGGCGGCAACGAAGAGGGCAACCGCATCCCCGAGGGCATCAGAAACTTTATGATCTCTGTCCCTATTGCGACCCAGATTCTCCATGCGACTGGAGCTGCCTGGGCCGCTAAGCTCAAGGGCGAAAAATCTTGTGCTATTGTGTATTTTGGCGACGGTGCCACATCCGAGGGAGACTTTCACGAGGGGCTGAACTTCGCAGGGGTCTTCAAAGTCCCAGTAGTCTTCTTCTGCCAGAACAATCAATATGCGATCTCTGTGCCGCGAACCCGCCAGACGGCTTCAGAGACGATCGCTCAGAAAGCTCTCGCTTACGGGTTTGAAGGCGTCCAAGTCGATGGCAACGACGTCTTCGCTGTCTATAAGGTGACCAAGGATGCTTTAGAAAAAGCGCGCGAAGGCGGCGGGCCAACGTTGATCGAAGCCGTCACGTATCGTCTGACGCATCACACGACGGCCGACGACTGGACGCGCTATCGTCCTGCCGAAGAGGTCGAAATGTGGAAGCAGAAAGATCCCATCAAGCGATTGAGACTCTATTTAGAAAAGCAAGGGCTGTGGAGCGAGCAAGACGAAGCCAAACTCGTAGAAGAAGCCAAGGCCGAGATCGCACAAGCTGTCGCCCAATACGAAGCCCTGCCCAAGCGCGACATCGAAGATATCTTTCAGTATATGTACGCTGAGATGCCGTGGAATCTCAAAGAGCAGCTGCAAGAACTCAAAGAATATCTTGCAGAGCACGGCGGCGACTTGCCGAAAGAATAACTATGCCCCAGCTCAATATCGTCCAAGCGATCAACGATGCCCTCAAAACTGAGATGCGTCGCGACCCGACGGTGCTTGTCCTAGGCGAGGATGTCGGGGTCAACGGCGGCGTCTTTCGAGTCACAGAGAATTTGTATAAAGAATTCGGGCCGGATCGCTCAATTGATACGCCGCTCTCTGAAGCAGGGATCGTGGGCACAGCCATTGGAATGGCGCTCAATGGGCTGAAGCCCGTCGCCGAGATTCAATTCGATGGCTTCATGGCTCCAGCGTTTGATCAGATCATCTCGCACGCGGCACGGATTCGTTGGCGCTCACGGGGACGCTTCCACGTGCCCTTAGTGATTCGTGCCCCTTATGGCGGTGGCATTCGCGGCCCAGAGCATCACTCGGAGAGCCCAGAAGCGTATTATGCCCATACGCCAGGCTTGAAAGTCGTTATTCCGTCAAACCCCTATGACGCCAAAGGGCTGTTGATCGCGGCGATCAGAGACCCTGATCCCGTGATCTATCTAGAACCCAAAAGACTCTATCGCGCGTTCCGCGCTGAAGTCCCTGAAGAAGACTATATTGTGCCCATTGGCAAAGCGCGTATAGCTCGTGAAGGCTCTGACGTGACGCTGATCGCGTGGGGAGCGATGATCCCCATCGCGCTCCAAGCTGCTGAGAAGATGGCCGCTCAGAACGTCAGCGTCGAAGTGATTGACTTGCGCACACTCGTTCCTCTGGATATCGAGACCGTGATCGGGTCTGTCAAGAAGACCGGGCGGGTCGTCATCGTCCACGAAGCGCCAAGGACGTGTGGGTTTGGCTCGGAATTAGCAGCGTTGGTGAACGACAAAGCGTTTGAGTATCTGGAAGCCCCGATTGTGCGCGTGACCGGTCCCGATACGGTCATCCCCCAAGCGCGCCTTGAAGACTATTATCTGCCCGATGTCGGGCGCTGTCTACGAAGCATAGAGAGAGTGTTGAGCTACTGAAAGAGTGATCTTGTATGCCTCAGATGACATTGATTCAAGCGATCAACGACGCGCTGAAGACCGAGATGCGCCGCGACCCAACTGTTATCGTCATGGGTGAGGACGTCGGGGTCAACGGCGGGGTCTTCCGAGCTACGGAGGGTCTGTACCAAGAGTTTGGGCCGGACCGCGCCATTGACACCCCTCTGGCCGAGTCGGGGATCGTGGGTACGGCAATTGGGATGGCGTTGAATGGGCTGAAGCCCGTCGCGGAGATTCAATTTGACGGCTTTCTGCCTCCAGCGTTTGACCAAATCGTCTCGCACGCTGCACGGATTCGCTGGCGCTCGCGGGGACGCTATCATGTCCCTATAGTCATTCGCGTGCCCTATGGCGGTGGGATCCGCGCTCTAGAACACCATTCTGAAGCTCCTGAAGCGTACTATGTGCATACGCCGGGCTTGAAAGTCGTCATCCCATCGAACCCCTACGACGCCAAGGGGCTCCTAATCGCGGCGATCAGAGACCCTGACCCTGTCATATTTTTTGAGCCGAAGAGGCTCTATCGCGCGTTCCGTCAAGAAGTCCCCGAGGGCGATTATATCGTGCCTATCGGCAAGGCGAGCGTTGTGCGTGAGGGCACCGACGTCACGGTGATCTCCTGGGGCGCGATGGTGAGAATCTGTCTGCAAGCGATTGAACAACTTGAGGGTGTCAGCGTCGAGTTGATCGATCTGCGCACGCTGGCGCCCTTGGATATTGAGACGATTCTCAGCTCGGTGGCCAAGACCGGCCGGGCCGTGATCGTTCAGGAGGCTCCCAGAACGTGCAGCTTGGCGTCGGAGCTGACAGCGCTCATCACCGAGAGACTGCTCTTGCAGCTCCAAGCGCCGGTCGTGCGCGTGACGGGCTATGATACCCATATCCCCTATCTCACCATGGAGCAGTACTATCTGCCCGATGCCGGGCGGGTGAGGAAGGGCATCGAGAAGGTGCTGAGCTTTTGAATCACGGAAAGCACGGAGGAATCACAGATTACACGGGAACGACCTATTCTGTGCTTTCCGTGGAACTTCCGTGCCTTCCGTGATTCAGACAAAGGGAGCTGATTTTCTATGGTCGTGGGCGAGATCGCTACAGGGACAGAAGTCTTAGTTGTGGGCGGCGGGCCGGGGGGCTACGTCGCGGCTATCCGAGCAGCACAATTGGGTAAGGACGTCACGCTCGTCGAGAAAGACGAATTGGGTGGAGTGTGTCTCAATATCGGCTGCATCCCCTCCAAAGCACTGATCTACGCAGCGTATCTTTACGAGAAGATCCAGCGTGCTGAGACGCTCGGGATTTCTGTGAAGGGCGTTCAGATAAATGTGGAGCGTTTGCAGGCGTGGAAGGAGAGCGTCGTCAAGAAATTGACCGGAGGCGTCGAGCAACTCTGTAAGGGCAACGGCGTCAATGTGATTAAGGGCAAAGCGACGTTCATCTCGGCGAAAAAATGTTTAGTCGAGAGCGAGCACGGTACCCAGACGATTGAGTTTAAAGACTGTATCATCGCGACGGGGTCCGTGCCCATGACGATCCCCGGCTTCGAGATAGACGGCGAGGTTGTCATAGACTCAACGGGCGCACTAGCACTCAAGAGACTTCCTGAGTCGCTGATCGTCATCGGGGGTGGCTATATTGGGCTGGAGCTGGGGATGGTCTACGCGAAGTTCGGCAGCAAAGTCACAGTCGTCGAGATGTTAGAGAATCTCTTGCCCGGGACTGACCCGGAGCTGACGCGCCTGGTTGTTCGGAAAGCCAAGGAGCTACAAATGGACGTCTATCTCAAATCTCAAGCCAAAGAGCTCAAGAAGGGCAAGGACGGCGCGCAGCTTACGGTTCAGACTCCCGAGGGAGAGAAGAGCTTCGAAGCTGAAAAAGTCTTAGTGAGCGTGGGGCGCAGGCCGAACACGCCGCCGGAGCTGGGTCTGGAAAGATTAGGTCTGCAGCCCGATTCTAAGGGCTTTCTGAAGACAGACTCGCAGATGCGCACGAGCGTCCCGCATATCTACGCGATTGGCGATGTCGCGGGGCCGCCGCTGTTGGCGCACAAAGCCTCTCATGAGGGAATAGTCGCTGCTGAAGCGATCTGTGGGTACAAGAGCGCTGCCGATTGGCAGACCGTGCCTGCTGTTATTTTCACCGACCCGGAGATCGCCTATGCGGGGATGAGCGAGTCTGAAGCCCAGCAAGCGGGCTATAAGACTATCACCGGGAAATTCCCGTTTGCGGCGCTGGGGCGGGCGCTGACGATGGGCGAGACCGATGGGTTCATCAAGATTATCGCTGACGCTGAGACAAAAGTCGTGCTCGGTGTGCAGATTGTCGGGCCAGAAGCTTCGAACTTGATCAGCGAAGCTGTCTTAGCGATCGAGATGGGCGCGACGTTGGAAGATCTAGCGCTGAGCGTCCATCCGCATCCGACGCTGCCGGAGGGCTTGATGGAGGCCGCCGAAGCCGCGCTGGGTAAGGCGATTCACATTCTCATGCCCAAGAAGAGAGAGACAGTGCGGATTGAAGGGAAGTGACCCCCTATGCCCACAATCGCCCCCTACGGTTCTTGGAAGTCGCCGATCACGGCAGAGCTGATCGCCCGCGGCGCAGTGCGCCTCATGCAGGTCGTCCTCGACGGGGAGGATATCTATTGGCTCGAATCGCGCCCCGCCGAAGGCGGTCGCTACGTCATCGTCAAGTGGACCTCTCCCCAAAGCGGGAAGGAAGGGGGCCAGGGGGTTAGGTCCGACGTCACTCCGTCCCCCTTCTACGTCCGCACAACCGTTCACGAGTACGGCGGCGGCGACTTTGTCGTTTACAATAGCACCGTCTATTTCTCGAACTTCACAGATCAACGGCTCTATGTGCACAAGCCCGGCGCTGCCCCCCAGCCTATCACCCCAGAGAAGGCGTTTCGTTACGCCGACGCTGTGATAGACCCTCTCAGAAATCGTCTGATCTGCGTTCGTGAAGATCACACCGTTGCCGGGCGCGAAGCTGTCAATACGATCGTGAGCGTCAAGCTCGACGGCGATCCCGACGGCGGCACCGTGCTCGTCTCCGGCAATGACTTTTACGCGTCACCCAGACTTAGCCCCGACGGCTCCAAGCTCGCTTGGCTCACGTGGAATCATCCGAACATGCCCTGGGATGGCACGGAGCTGTGGGTCGCGGAGATCGCCCAAGACGGCTCGCTCACAAACGCTCAAAGAGTCGCGGGTGGGCCAACAGAATCTGTCTTCCAGCCCGAATGGGCACCCGACGGCACGCTCTACTTCGTCTCGGATCGCACGGGTTGGTGGAACTTATATCGCTGGCCTTCATCCCGCCTGCGGCACACCTCTCCCGTGAGTCATCACGGGAGAGGGGTCGGGGGTGAGGGCCTCACCCAGCTCAGAGCTGAGTTCGGCCAGCCCCAGTGGGGCTTCGGCATGTCGACGTATGCGTTCATCTCCGAGCGCGAGATCGTCTGCGCCTACAACCAGCAAGGCGTTTGGCACTTGGCGCGCTTGGACACGGTGACGAAGAAACTCGAAGAGATCGAGACGCCGTATATGGAGATCAGCTACGTGCGCGCGAACTCTTCGCATATCGTCTTTCGCGGCGGCTCCCCAACCGAGATGCTCTCTATTGTGCGACTCGATCCCAAAACACACAGATATGAAGTGCTGCGACGCTCCAGCGATCTGACCCTTGATGAGGGGTATCTGTCGCGTGCGCAGCCCATCGAGTTCCCTACCGAGGGCGGAAAGAGAGCGTATGCGTTCTTCTATCCCCCAAAGAATAAAGACTTCCAAGCCCCATCTGGCGAGAAGCCGCCGTTGCTCGTCTTCAGTCACGGCGGGCCGACCAGCGCCACAACGTCGACTCTGAAGCTAGAGATTCAGTTCTGGACGAGCCGCGGCTTCGCCGTCGTCGACGTCAACTATGGGGGCAGCACCGGCTATGGGCGCGAGTACAGAGAGAGACTCAAGGGCCAGTGGGGCGTCGTAGACGTCGATGACTGCGTCAACGCTGCCAAGTATCTAATCGAGCAAGGGCTTGTCGATGGCGAGCGCGTCGCGATTCGTGGGGGCAGCGCCGGCGGATACACGACGCTCTGCGCGCTGACTTTCAGAAAGTTCTTCAAAGCTGGGGCAAGCTACTTTGGTGTCAGCGATCTCGAAGCTCTCGACAAAGACACGCATAAGTTTGAGTCGCGCTACAATCGCAGTCTCATCGGGCCGTATCCCGAACGACGCGACCTGTACTATGCACGCTCGCCCCTGCACTTTGCTGATAAGATTTCTTGCCCGGTGATCTTCTTTCAAGGCTTAGAAGACAGAGTCGTTCCCCCAAGTCAGTCTGAGATGATGGTCGAAGCGTTACGCAAGCGGGGCATTCCCGTAGCGTATATAGCTTTTGAGGGAGAGCAGCATGGCTTCCGCAAGGCCGAAAATATCAAGAGAGCGCTCGAAGCCGAGCTGTACTTCTACGCTAAAGTCTTCGGGTTTGAGATCGCTGACGCTGTCGAGCCGGTGCAGATCGAAAATCTCTAACTCTTGCTGAGAGGAGGTCTAGGGTATGGCGCGCGGTCTTGTGCTGGTCGTGCTTGGAGTCGTTGGGAGCGTGTTCTCGGTCTTCGGGCAAGAGAGCGCACAGACCTTGCGATCTTTCGGGGTGGGCTGGATAGTGCTAGATATTGCCCAGCTGAATGAAGCGCTCCAAACCCAAGGGTATCCAGCCTTAGCCGAGGCTCTCTTCATGTGGGGTGGCGGGAACACGGCTTTGCCCTCCGGTGTGCTAGGGGAGTATAGCTTGATAGTCTCCAACTGGTACGGGAGTACAGCAGTACAGAGAGACGACAAGCTCACGCGATTCACGCTGATGTGGTTTGGAGGCATAGCTGAGCATCCTTTGCCACAGATTGCGCTCATGCCCTGGGAGCTACGAGCCGGCCTCGCTGTAGGGGTCGGGGTTTCCAATCTGACAGTGTTGGACCATCGCCCAGCAAGCTTTTCAGAAGCCCTTCGCAGCCCCGCAGCGACCTTCTTCACGCGTTGGTTCTTTACTGTGGGGCCACAGCTCAGCGCGAGTTTTCCCGTGATCACGTTCGAGAAATCTCATGCGCTCCTGCTCACGCTCTCTGCGGGCTACGTCCTGACGTTCGACAACGGCTTTTGGGATCAAGAGGGTCGCGCCCTGAAAGGACCGCCAGCAAACTTCAACGGCTGGATCGTGCAGCTGAGCGTGGGCCTGCGATAAGCGTGCAAGGGAGGAGGGAGACAATGCGCATCATCGTCCTTAGCTTGCTTGGACTCATCTGGCTGGTAGTGCACGGTATCTCAGGAGCTCAAGGCGGGTTCTGGACGCCTCCACCGGGAACGACGTGGCAGATTCAGTTTACAGATCTCCCCATAGATCAGTCGTTTGACGTCCAGGTCTACGATATTGATCTGTTCGACAACGATGCAGATGTCGTTGCCGCTCTGCACGCCCAAGGGCGGAAAGTCATCTGTTACATCAACGCTGGGGCATGGGAGAGCTGGCGTCCCGATGCCGATCAGTTCCCTCCAGAAGTGCTGGGCAATGACTACGCCGGCTGGCCCGGCGAAAAGTGGCTCGACATCCGACGCATTGATCTGCTCGCCCCAATCATGCGCGCCCGCTTGGATCTGTGCAAAGCCAAGGGCTTTGACGGCGTCGATCCTGACAATCTTGATGGCTACCAGAACGACACAGGCTTCCCATTGACTTACCAAGACCAGCTGGCTTATAACATCTGGTTGGCCAACGAAGCGCACGCCCGTGGTCTCTCCATCGGCCTGAAGAACGATCCCGATCAGGTCCCTGATCTTCTGCCGTATTTTGAATGGGCTGTTGTTGAGAGCTGTTTCAAGTATGGGTGGTGCAATCAGATGGTCCCGTTTATCCAGGCGGGCAAGGCTGTCTTCTCTATTGAATACACCGAAGAGGGCATGACTCGTGATCAATTCTGTCCGCAAGCCAACGCCTTGAGATTCAGTGCTATCCTCAAGCATCGCAGTCTGGACGCGTGGATGGAGCCTTGCACACTGAGTGCGCACTGGCAGCGCGGGATCTCGTTTGTGGCATGGTGGCGCGATCAATACTCCAGCCCCGAGGCCGATCAAGCCCTGGAAGCCCTCGCAGCAACAGGTGCCCAATGGATTAGCCTCATCGTGACGTGCTACCAAGAGACCGTCTCGTCCACACAGATCCAGTGTCTGACCGACTCGCGCACCCCCACCGACGCTGATCTCATACACGCTATTCAGAAGGCCAAGAGCCTCGGGCTGAAAGTCATGCTCAAGCCCCATATCGATCTCAATAACGACCCGGATCATTGGCGCGGGGATATCAACTTTGGCAACGACGAAGCTGCGTGGGCGGCGTGGTTCGCGTCGTATCAGAACTTTATCGTGCATTATGCGCAGCTCGCCCAAGCCCACGGCGTCGATCAGTTCTGTGTAGGCACGGAACTCCAAGGGACGACCCATCGCGAGGCCCAATGGCGCCACGTTATCGCAGCAGTGCGGGCTGTTTATAACGGCCCCTTGGTCTATGCGGCGAATCCCCCAGACGAATACTGGACGATTCAGTTCTGGGATGCCCTCGATCTTATCGGCGTTGATGCGTATTATCCCTTGACAAATAAGACCGATCCCTCCGTAGAAGAGCTGATCGCTGGCTGGCAAGCGCCGTTAGCCCAGCTTCAGGCGCTGAGCCGACAATGGAATAAGCCCATTATCTTTACAGAAGTGGGCTATCGCAGCGTCGACGGCGCGAACATGGCCCCATGGGATTGGCAGACCCCAGGCCCGGTTGATCTGCAAGAGCAAGCTGATTGCTATCAGGCGCTCTTTACGGTAGTGCAGGATCTCTCTTGGATGCAGGGGCTGTTCATCTGGGTCTGGGAGACAGACCCTAACCAAGGTGGCCCGACTGATACATCCTACACGCCGCACAACAAGCCTGCCGAGGCTGTCTTGCGGTGCTTCTTTGCTGGGGTATGTAACACTGCGGCGCTCTTTCGCATTGAGCGGGCGACGGGGAATGTCTACGCTGATGGCACGTTCTTCGCTAACGGCGCGGACGTCGCTGAGTACGTGCTGGTCTCTGAGGCTGTCGAGCCTGGCGACGTCGTCGAGATCGA